>NZ_JAFCVO010000003.1:0-380691 GCF_049897085.1 Pseudomonas sp. PSPC3-2 | reverse complement strand
CCGGTTTTGCTCATGCCGACGCCGACCACCGCACCCACCACAGCGCCGAGTACCACGCAGCCGAGACCGCCAGTCGCCACGGTGACACCCGCCGCCGCAACCACCGCCGCTGTCGCCAAGGCCGTCACGGCCACGTTGGCGGCAATCTCCAGGACTCCACCTAAAACGTCGGCCAGCATGGAACTGTGCAGAAGCGCATCGCCCTCGCGGGCAGCCCAAGGCGTGTCAGTCATGCGTAACGATCCGTGTCTGAAAAAGACTCGGATCAAATCACGCAGTGACGGTATTGCTCAGGTGAGACTTTCCGAGATTCTCGTAAGAACTTTCCCAATGCAGATAGCCATAAAAGAAAATGAACACGTTTCCAGTCGAGGACAGAAATCAGATGCCCCATGAGATTTTTGATGCTCATAGAGCATTGGGTTGATCCCTAAAAGGGGTTGGCTATGGCTTCGCGGACCAGTAGCAACAGCAGGAAATGTGCGGGATACAAGGCATACGCCCAGCGGCGCATGGCCGGTGGCGAGGTGTTTTGGGAGTGTCGCAACAGGACCAGGCCGAGCAGCGGCGCGAGCAGGCAGGCGCTCAATCCCATCAGCGCCACCGGCGTGCCGCTATCGAGCAGGATTTGCCATTGATTGGCAGCCACACACAGCAGCCCCGGCAACACGCTGAAATACCATGGCCGACGAAACACCACCAGCATCGCCAACGGCAGCAACACACCAAAGAAACCGAACATCAGCTGCGTGGAAAATACAGCGCCTATCGCCAGGGCAATCAGTGCCAATCCTCGATCAACAAGCGCCTTCTGCTGCCATCCTCGTGCAACCAGCAGGCCCAGCGCCAATGTGGGCAACACGTTCAACGTATCGGCATCGTCGATAAACAGCCGGTACGGCACTTCGCTGATCACGCTGAACAGCACCAGCCAGCCCAGGTAACGCCATTGGCCGGTGAGCGCTACGTTGCGCATCCGATGCACATTCGCCGCAATCGCCAGGCAAAACCACGGGAACGCCAGGCGTCCCGGCACATACAGGCCGTCCAGGCTCAACCCGACATAACGCAAGTGGTCCAGTACCATGCTCAGCAGCGCCAGCCACTTAAGCAAATCCAAAGCGCCATCGCGGACGCGTCCGACAGGAAACGTTTCAGTACCGTGCATAATTCCCCAGTGACTTTGCATTTACAGTGCGTGCGTGCGCCCGACAATCTTGGTTACAGTGCGCACCAACATCGACCACAGGAATGGGCCATGACCGACAAGAGCCAACAATTCGCCAGCGATAACTATTCCGGCATCTGCCCGGAAGCCTGGGCCGCCATGGAACAAGCCAACCACGGCCATCAACGCGCCTATGGCGATGATGAATGGACCCACCGCGCCGCCGACGGTTTCCGCAACCTGTTCGAGAGCGACTGCGAAGTGTTCTTCGCCTTCAACGGCACCGCCGCCAACTCGCTGGCGCTGTCCTCGTTGTGCCAGAGCTACCATAGCGTGATTTGCTCGGAAACCGCCCACGTCGAAACCGACGAATGCGGCGCGCCGGAGTTTTTCTCCAACGGCTCCAAGCTGCTCACCGCACGCACCGAAAACGGCAAGCTGACCCCGGAGTCGATCCGCGAGATCGCCCTCAAGCGTCAGGATATCCACTACCCCAAACCCCGCGTGGTGACCCTCACCCAGGCCACTGAAGTCGGCAGCGTGTACACCCCGGAAGAAATCCGCGCCATCAGCGCCACCTGCAAAGAGCTCGGCCTGAACCTGCACATGGACGGCGCGCGCTTTGCCAACGCCTGCGCGTTCCTCGGCTGTTCACCGGCCGACCTGACCTGGAAAGCCGGGGTGGACGTGCTGTGCTTTGGCGGCACGAAAAACGGCATGGCCGTGGGCGAAGCGATCCTGTTCTTCAACCACGCCCTGGCCGAAGACTTCGACTACCGCTGCAAACAGGCCGGCCAGCTCGCGTCGAAGATGCGCTTCCTCTCTGCCCCGTGGGTGGGCCTGCTGGAAAACGACGCCTGGCTCAAACACGCGCGCCACGCCAACCACTGCGCGCAGTTGTTGAGCAGCCTGGTGGCGGATATTCCAGGGGTCGAGTTGATGTTTCCGGTGCAGGCCAACGGCGTGTTCCTGCAACTCTCGGAGCCGGCCATTGCCGCGCTGACGGCCAAGGGCTGGCGCTTCTACACCTTCATCGGCAAAGGCGGCGCGCGCTTCATGTGTGCGTGGGACACCGAGGAAGAACGCGTGCGCGAACTGGCGGCGGATATTCGTGAAGTGATGGGCGCCTGAAACGACGGCCCGCGTCGCAGGCTCATGACCTGCGACGCGGGCCTGCAGCAACTGGCTGGCGCATGATTTAACGCCCAACGCCTACCGCTCGCGCATCTGGCTCACCCACGTATGTTCACAAGGCCTTCGGCTGAAGCGCTTGCCATTCATCAATGGGGCCGCGGTTGGTGAGATGGGTCCCGCCGTTGAATTTCACCGCCAGTTTATTGACGGCGTTCAAGGCCGTCGTCACCGCCCCTTCCGCCCAGCCTCCCGTCCACGAAACGTCGTCACCCGCGAGAATGAAGCCATCGGGGTTCGCGCTCGACACACCGTTCATGAACTGAGAAAACAACAAGCGCTGGTACTCGTACTGTCCCGGCAGGTTCATTTTGAACGCGCACAGGAAAAACGGCTGCTCTTCCCAGTTGATTTCAACAAACGGGTTGGTCATGCCGAACTCAGCGGCCAGATTCAACTGATGAGGGGCATACACGCTGTCCAGCAGGGTTGTGCATAACTGCACGTGGGACGGCAGCGGCGCACTGCGATCACCCAGGAATTTGAGGGCGTCATCATTCCAGGTGTAAGACAAAAACAGGCCACTGCCGTTGTGAGGTCCCGGGCTATCGCCATAGTCCAGCAGGTAGGTGCCGCGGGTGATTCGATCCGACAACGTCACACTCATCCTGTACTGCGAATCAGCCTCCCTGTCGGTCCAGAACGGTCGTTTGGTTTGCGCGAAGATTTTTGCCGACTGCATGTAATGGGTGTACATCACCGCTTCCCATTCCTTGCCGGATAACAGGTCATTCATCGCGTTGAAGCGGGCAGCGCCATCCATATAACGGAATTTGTCGAGGACCCGTTTGTGCGGGGTATAGACCACGGCAGGAAAGGTGTATTGGCGGTCGCTTCCCAGGTTGTGATCAAACACCCACACGTCGAACTCGCCATCCGGCCGCCGCAGGATCTGCCGCACTTCCTGCTTCAAAGGCTGAGCGATGACCTGGGTAGTCAGACCTTGGACGGTGGTGCCCGCAGGCCAATGGACCATCGCGTCGCCGAAGATATCCGGGGCACGCGTCCACAGCCGGTTTGGCAGCTCGCTGGAACCGTCATACATCAGCTTGTGGTTGGTATCCAACCCGGTATACAGCACCCGTAACACCTCCAGGAAGCAGTTCGGGTAATCGGTGTTCCAACCGCCAGTGCCGAAGCCGATCTGGCCAAACAGATCGATATCTTCGCGACTCCAACCCGCCTGCTCGACCATCGCGGCAAAAAAACTGAGGTTGTCCCAACCTGCATCAAGGATCGCGTTCCACAAGGCTTTGATCCTGGCCTGATCAAGGCTGCCCTCGGACATTGCCGCTTCCATCTCGGTGAACTTGATCGGATCCTGCTCAAGAAATACTTCGAATAGCTTGCGCTCGATCTCAGCGTAATCAACCGGCAGATTATCGCCTTCGTAATAAACCTGTTTTTGCTGGTAGTCGACGACCGTGCTGGGGGTAGAAGGCGACCCCGGATTGGGAAACTCCGTCGAGTTTTCCCGCATGCCAACTTTGTCGAAATAGTGCATCAACGCCTTGCCTGAAACAGGAAAGCGCATGGCACCCATTTCGCAGATAACACTGTTCGTAGAATCTTGCGGATCACCCACCACATAGGAATACAGTCGCCCACCGATGCGGTCACTGGCCTCTACCACCACCGGGTGCAACCCCATGCGCATGGCTTCATACGCCGCCACCATTCCAGCGACTCCGGCGCCGACGATCAATACCTGGCTGCCATATGCCAGGCGGGATACCTGCGCCAACGGCGTGCCGTTACGGGCGGCCGTATCGAGAAACCGGGCGTAATGAAAAGGAAAGTCTGGAACAAGTGCAGTGACATCGTTGGCAAGCAAGCGCGCGGCGCCTTTACTGCGGGAGGGAATAGCAGACATGGCAATCATCCTTGGCATGTAATGAGGACGTCCACCTACTGCTTAACTGCGAAGGGCGAATACGACGGGTGCGCTGCTCAGCGTAGATACTTGTAGGAAATGTCTCTATATCGCTTAGGAATAAAAAACTGATTCGTAATGCAAACCCCTTGTCAGGGGGGGTTTAGGCAATCAGTTCAGAAAATCCTGAAGTGACTATTTGCGAATACCGATTCAATAATTTATTTAGTTACAAGACTCTTCGTAGCCTCACTCAATAAAAACAGACCGTGATGCCTATGAACACGCCCTCCCACCGATCGGCGGCTGCGCCATCCAGCGCGCTGAAAATCGAAACCCGCTCCATTGACTACGTGCCGCGCAATGAACGCCACGGCAAAGTCTGGCATCAGGCGCCGTTCTGGTTCACCGGTAACTTCGTACTGACCACCCTGGTCACCGGGTTTACCGGCGCAGCGTTGGGGCTGAGCCTGGTGTACGCGATCCTGGCGATTGTCATCGGCGTGTGCCTGGGCACGTTCGCCATGGCGTTCCACGCCAACCAAGGGCCGCGCATGGGTTTGCCGCAGATGATCCAGTCGCGGGCACAGTTTGGCCTGCGCGGGGCAATCGTGCCCTTTATCGCGGTGGTGTTCGTGTACATCGGCTTCAACGTGTTCAACGTGATTCTGGCGACCGACGCCATCAATACCGTGCTGCCCGGCAACCGCGCGCCGTGGTACGCCTTGATGATCATCCTGGCCGTGGTGATTGCCGTGATCGGCCACAACCTCCTGCACACCGTGCAACGCTGGCTGACCTACGTGATGATCAGTGTGTTCGCGGTCCTCACGGTCGCGGCCGTGATCAATCTGCAGGCCGACACGGCAGTGGCCGACGCGCATTTTTCCTGGTCGGCCTTTCTGATCCAGCTTTCAGCCGCCGCGGGTTACCAGATCAGCTACGCCGTCTACGTCTCGGATTATTCGCGCTACCTGCCCCATGACACGCCGTCGCGCAGGGTCATCACCTGGACGTACCTGGGGGCAGCGAGTTCGGCGCTGTGGCTGATGTCGCTGGGGGCGTTTCTCGCCTCGGCGCTGCCCTCACCCGACGCCATCGGCAGCGTGCAGGCGGTGGGCAACCAACTGCTTCCGGGGTTTGGCACCTTTACCGTGTTGATCGCCGTACCCGCACTGGTTGGCATCATGGCGGTCAACTGCTACGGCGCGATGCTGACCGGTATCAGCGCGATTGACGGCTTCATCTCGATCAAACCGGGCATCAAGGCGCGCATCGTGGGGATCAGCCTGGTGGGCGGGGTGATTTTTGCCATCGCCTTGAGTATCCCGCAGAGCTACCTGCAGAGTTTCAATACCTTCGTCTTGCTGATGCTGTATTTCCTGGTGCCCTGGACCGCCGTCAACCTCGCGGACTTCTATGTTGTCCGCAAGGGGCAATACGCAATCAGCGACATCTTCAACCCGGGCGGGATCTACGGCCGCTGGTCGGGTGCCGGGCTTGTTTCCTACTTCCTCGGCCTGGGGGCGATGACACCGTTCATCTCGCTGGGGTTTTACCAAGGGCCCATCGCGAAGGCCTTGGACGGGGCGGATATTGCATTCGTGGTAGGCCTGGCAGTTTCTGCGATTGCCTACTGCCTGCTGTCGTGTACGCGTGACCTGAGCGCTGAGCAACGCGCCATTGAAGCCAGCGAACGCCTGTTTGAAGGCGATGAGTCATGACACCGATACGCGTTGTCTGCCATCAATTGGCACCGCGCCTGGGCGACGCCGACGACAACCGTCGCCTGAGCGAAACGGCGATCCGCAGCGCGGCCACCCTGGGTGCCCACGTGGTGGTGCTGCCCGAACTCATGCAAAGCGGCTACGCGTTCAATGACCTGGCAGAAGCCAGAGCGGTGTCGGAGCCGCTCGATGGCCCGACGCTGAGTCTGTGGAGAGCCCTGGCTATCGAATTGGGCTTGATCGTCGTCGCGGGCTTCTGCGAGCGCCTGAGTGCCGGCCGAGTGGCCAACAGCGCCGCGCTGATTGAGCCCGACGGTAGGCTGACGGTGTACCGCAAGGCGCATCTGTGGGACCGCGAAAAACTCATCTTCACTGCCGGCACTGCCCCGCCGCCACTGGTGGAAACGGCGGTCGGGCGCATTGGCGTGGTGATCTGCTACGACCTCGAGCTGCCCGAGTGGGTCCGCCTGGCGGCCCTGGCCGGTACCGACCTGCTGTGTGCGCCAGTGAATTGGCCGGACAGCCCACGGCCCGCCGCAGAGCGCCCAGGCGAAATCGTCCGCGTGCAGGCCAATGCGGCGGTCAATCGGATGTTTATCGCCGCGTGTGATCGATACGGTGAGGAGCGCGGTGTGAATTGGGTGGGCGGCTCAGTCATTGTCGATGCGGACGGCTATCCGCTGGCCGGCGGGGTCTCCCAGCAACAAGAACAGCGCCTGGTCGCCGACCTGCCGCTGCTACAGGCGCGGAACAAACACATTAGCGAGCATAACCACGTTCATCTGGACCGCCGCCCAGGGCTGTACTGAAACGCCTGGCGCCCGCGCAGGGCGCACGAGCGCGCCTAGAACTCGATCCGCACGTCGCCCTTCGGCACGCTGCAGCACGACAGGATGTAGCCTTCGGCTTCGTCTTCCTCGGTAATCCCGCCGTTGTGGTCCATCTCGACCTCCCCGCCCAGCTTGAGCACCTTGCACGTACCGCAAATCCCCATGCCGCAGGCCTTGGGAATCAGCAGGCCGAGCTTGGCGGCGGCGGCGTGGACGGTTTCACCCGGCGCCACGCGAATGCTCTTGCCCGAGGCGATGAACTCGACCTGATGCAGATCCGCCAGGTCGACTTCCGGCGCGTCGGCGGCTTGTTCGGCCTGTTCCACCGCGTCGGCGCGGGCTTCTGCTGGCGTCGCGCCGAACGACTCTTCGTGATAGCGCGCCATGTCGAAACCAGCGGCTTCGAGCAAGCGCTTCACCGCCGTCATGTACGGCGTAGGGCCGCAGCAGAACACTTCGCGCTCCAGGAAGTCCGGCACCATCAATTCGAGCATCTTGTGGTTCAGGTAGCCGCGATACCCGGCCCAGGGTTCGCCCAGGCCGTGTTTCTCGCAGATCAGGTGCAGGCTGAAGTTGTCGATCCGCGAGGCCATATGTTCCAGCTCGCGGTGATAGATGATGTCTTTGGGTGAGCGCGCACTGTGGATAAACGTCATGTCGACGTTGGCGTTGGTGTCGTAATACCAGCGCGCCATGGACATCACCGGGGTGATGCCGACGCCGCCGCTGAGGTACAGCACCTTGGGATTGCTGAAATCGATGGCATTGAACAGCCCGACCGGCCCGTGTACCGCCAGCTCCTGGCCCTCGTGCAGGGTGTCGTGCAGCCAGTTGGAGACCTTGCCGCCGGGTACGCGCTTGATCGTCACCGAGAAGCTGTAAGGCACCGACGGTGAGCTGGAGATGGTGTAGGAACGCATGATCGGCTGGCCGTCGATTTCCAGCTCCAGGGTGACGAACTGCCCCGGCTTGAAAAAGAACAGGATCGGCTGGTCGGCCATAAAGCAGAAGGTGCGCACGTCCCAGGTTTCCTGGATGACTTTGACGCAACGGACGATGTGCCGACCATTGGCCCAGGTCTGGGTGGTTACCGGATTCAGGAAGTTGCTGGACATGCTGTTCTCCACCGCCGAGGCTCGGCCTTATAGTGGCGATTCTGCGTAACGCGAGAACCACCCATTTACCTATCTGCGACATTCACATACTTATCGCGACCAGCCCCCAACGACATAGGGTTGCGCGTCGGGAACAGATTGGGCCATGTCGCCCATGGATAAGGTTCACCGCAACAGCGGCCCCACACTCGCTGCCAACAACGACGCTTTCTTTACGCCTTGCACTGCACTAACCGTAGCCACTTTTCGCCGGCCACACAGAATGGCCATGAGGACACATACGATGGACGTCACCGCAACCTTAAGCTTGGGCGATCCGCTGGAACCCGCACGCAAGGCCACCGCGCAGATGCTGCAAGAGCGCGAGCGTACATTCTCGCTGCCACAGCCGTTCTACTCTGATGAACGGTTGTTTGATATCGACATGCAGGAGATCTTCCAGAAAGAGTGGTTGATCGCTGGCATGACCTGCGAGATCCCCACCAAGGGCAACTACCTGACCCTGCAAGTGGGCAAGAACCCGATTATCGTGATCCGTGGCGCCGAGGGCGTGGTGCATGCGTTCCACAACGTCTGCCGCCACCGCGGTTCGCGCTTGTGTACCAGCGACAAAGGCAAGGTCGCCAAGCTGGTCTGCCATTACCACCAGTGGACCTACGAACTGGACGGCCGCCTGCTGTTCGCCGGCACCGAGATGGGCGCCGACTTCGACATGAAGCAGTATGGCCTCAAGCCGGTCAACGTGAAGACGGCCGGCGGCTACATCTTCATCAGCCTGGCGCAAAACCCGCCGGCCATCGATGACTTCCTGTCGACCCTGAACCACTACATGGAACCCTACGACATGGAGAACACCAAGGTGGCGGTGCAAACCACCTTGATGGAAAAGGCCAACTGGAAGCTGGTGCTGGAAAACAACCGCGAGTGCTACCACTGCAACGCCTCGCACCCGGAGCTGTTGAAAACCCTGCTCGAATGGGACGACGTCACCGACCCGCGTGCTGACCAGGCCTTCAAAGACCACGTGGCTGCTTCCGCCGCTGCCTGGGACGCCGAGAAGATCCCTTACGCCCACGCCAGCTTCGGCCTGCGCAACCGCATCGTGCGCATGCCACTGCTCAAGGGCACCGTGTCGATGACCCTGGACGGCAAACAGGGCTGCAAAAAGTTGATGGGCCGCATCAAGAACCCGGACCTGGGCTCGATGCGCATCCTGCACCTGCCGCATTCGTGGAACCACTGCATGGGCGACCACGTCATCGTGTTCACCGTGTGGCCGATCAGCGCCCAGGAAACGCTGGTCACCACCAAGTGGCTGGTCCACAAGGACGCGGTCGAAGGCGTGGACTACGACGTGGAGCGCATGCGCCAAGTATGGGACGCCACCAACGACCAGGACCGTCGCCTGGCCGAAGAGAACCAGCGCGGGATCAACTCCACTGCTTACCAGCCGGGCCCTTACTCCAAGACCTACGAGTTTGGCGTGGTGAACTTCGTGGACTGGTACAGCGAGCGCATGCTGAGCAACCTCGGCGCAGCGCCGGCGCCCTACCTCAAAGGCGTGGCCGCCCAGTAACCGACCCTGTGGGAGCGGGCTTGCTCGCTCCCGCATCGGGTGGCGCACTGATCAAAACTTGATCAGGCCCGCTAAACCCCTCTCGCCGCCTGCCCTCCAGCCTTTGCCTAACAACTTATCCACAGAGCCACCCACAGCAATTGTGGGCAAGTGCGCTTTTGACCCGAAAATAAATCAAGAAAATCCGTGACTTATTTGACTTGGGCGTTTTAAGACGCAACTGGTCAATTTTTGAACAACTCCGCGCAAGCCATATAAAACGTGCCCTGCAGCGGTACGCGAACACCTTATCCACAGAAGCACCAACAGACTTTGGGGGCAACTTTGACCAGGCTGTGGAAAACCCGCTAAAACCTTCATAAACCGGGCTATCCAAGCGTTTCAGAGCGGAAAAGGCGGCAATTGATCATATTTCAACCAGATCAGCGCAGGCCTTTATTTATAAGGGCTACAGAGGAAAGCGAACATCTTATCCACAGAAGCGCCAACAGACTTTGGGGGCAAGTCTGCACAGGACAATCACCTTGAACACAGAAAAACCCAAGGAAAAACCGCAAGTTACCCTGGTTGTTTTTCGTACAGAGGGCTGCAGGGCTTGATTTACAGGGGGTGTGGACAGCCGCGAACAGGTTATCCACAGACGGGTCAACAGGGATTGTGGGTAACCACACTCCCCGTCCAGGATCAGCGAACCACGCCTTCCTCAACCAGCAGTTTGAGAATGGCTTCAGCGCCCGCTTCCGGGCTGAGGCCCTTGAGCACCTGCCCACCGCCGCCACTGGCCTTGGCCGTGGCCGCCTTCATCCGATCCGCGCCGCTCTTGGCCTTGATCACCTTGAGCCGCTTGGGCCGGGGCTTGGCCGGTTGCAGCACGGCACCTGTGAATAACTCATCCTCTGCAACCTCGACTTCGTGGGCCGCCAGTTCGCCGCGTTGCGCCGGGCCATACGCGCTTTGCCGAGGCTTGGGCGCAGCGTTATCCACTGTGGCCAGAAACGGCAGGCGCACCTTCAAGCGCCGCCGCTGCCCGCGTGGCAAGGCTTGCAGCACGTGGGCCACGCCGCTGTCGATGGACTCCACCTGCGCCAGCCCGACAATCAGCGGCCAGCCCAGGTGTTCGGCGAGCAGGAACGGCAGCATCCCCGAACCTTCGCCGGTTTCGGCCTGGCTGCCGGTGAGCACCACCTGGGCACCGGCGTCGCGCAGATACTCGCTGAGCACCGGCAAGGCATCCGCGCCGGCCGGTTGTTCGAGGACATGCAATTGCGCCAGCCCCATGCCCAGGTAGCTGCGCAGCGTGGGCTCGGCGATGTTGCCGGCATGCAGCACCTGCAACTTATCCCCAGCCATCTGCAGGCCCAGCTCGACCGCGCGCGCGTCCTGCTCGGCGCGGCGCGGGCGCCCGGAGGTGGGGTGGGCGCCGATGGAAACCAGACTGATTACATACGTGTTCATGGCCCTATCCTTTGCTTAAGCCGCATCGCGCTTGGCGCCGTTGCGGAAGGCCTCGACCGCAGCGATCAAGGCTTGCAGAATCGCGGCGCTGTCGCCGATCACCGACAGGTCGGCACGCTTGATCATGTCGCAGCCCGGGTCGAGGTTGATCGCCACCACCTTGTCGCAGGCGCCGATGCCTTGCAGGTGCTGGATCGCCCCGGAGATACCGACCGCCACATACACCCGCGCCGTGACCCAGGTGCCGCTCGCGCCGACCTGACGATCACGCGCCATGAAGCCATCGTCCACCGCGACCCGCGAGGCGCCTTCGGTAGCGCCCAGGGCGGCGGCGGCCTGGTGGAACAGCGCCCAGTCCTTCACGCCGTTGCCGCCAGAGAAAATGAACTCGGCCTCGGCCATCGGAATCGCCGCCGGGTCCACCGCCACCGCGCCGAGGTCTTCGATGCGCGGCAGGCGCCGCGCCAGGGCTGTGGATAACTCCACGGGCAGCACTTCATGACGGATCTCGCTGACCGGATCGGCGCATTCAGCGGCGGCCAGGATCAGCCGCGGCAGCGGCCGCGCCAAATCTTGCTGACCGGCACCGGCACGGCCGATGCACTGCTCGCCCTTGATCTGCCAGACCCGCGTGGCCGGGCGCTCCTTGAGGCTGGCGGCAAAACGCCGGCCCAGTTCGCCGCCACCGCTGCGGCTGTCCGGCAGCAACCAATGGCGCGGGTTGAACTGGTTATCCACAGCCCGCAGGCCCTGCACGCGTTGCTCCGGTGAATAACCGTCGAAGGCGTGACCTTCCAGCACCAGCAGGCGGTCGACACCGGCCGTGGCAAACGCGTTTTCTTTGTGTTCACCAAACACCACGGCCAGCACTGCACCGTCACTGCCAGCGAGTTGCCGGGCCAGGCCGAGCAGGTCACGGTCGTGGCTGCTCAGGCGGCCGCCGACCATGTCCGGCACCACGTTGATGTAGAACGCAGGTGCCGCCACCTGATGCAGCGGCAACTGCACGTCCACTGTCGCCGTGCGCTTCGCCGCGCCGCCCTGTTGGGCGCCGCTGCGGTCGATGCGCTTGATGCCGTTGGGACCGATAAAACCGACACCGTGGACGTTTTTGCGGATGACGCCGTTGGGCCCCATCCAGCTGTGTTGCGCCGGTTGCATCGCCGCATGCAGCGGGTGCAGGCGGTTACGGGCGATCCATTGCGCGCGTGGATCGCGGCGGATAATGTCGCTCATCAATGCACCTCCGCGGGTTCACGTTTGATCGGTGATTTGGCGGGCACGGCGTCGTCGAGCAACGCATCGGCCACCAGCTCGGCGATGTCTTTGATCAGTGGGCGCGGTTCGACCACGCCTTCGAGCATCGCGGTGCATTGCGGGCAGCCCACAGCCACCAGCTCGGCGCCGGTTTCGCGGATGTCGTCCATGCGCATATCGGGGATACGTTGCTTGCCGGGAATGTCGGTGATCGGCGCGCCGCCGCCGCCGCCACAGCAGCGCGAACGGAAGCCCGAGCGCTGCATTTCCTTGACCTCGATACCCAACGCACGCAGCACTTGGCGCGGCGCCTCGTATTCGCCGTTGTAGCGGCCCAGGTAGCACGGGTCGTGATAGGTCACGCTGTTGCCTTTGTATTGGCCCAGGTTCAACGCGCCGTCGCCGATCAGCTCGGCCATGAAGGTGCTGTGGTGCTGTACGACATAGTCACCGTTGAAGGCGCCGTATTCGTTTTTCAGCACATGGAAACTGTGCGGGTCGCAGGTCACGATGCGCGTGAAGCTGTACTTGGCCAGGGTCTGGATATTGCGCGTGGCCAACAGTTGGAAGGTCGCTTCATCGCCCAAACGCCGGGCCACGTCGCCGCTGTCGCGCTCTTCCAGGCCGAGCACCGCGAAGTCGACCTTGGCCGCTTTCAGCACTTTGACGAAGGCGCGCAGGGTGCGTTGGTTGCGCATGTCGAAGGCGCCGTCGCCGACCCAGAACAGTACATCGGCGCTGCCCTTTTCGCTGAGCAATGGCAGGTTCAAATCCGCCGCCCAGTTCAGCCGGCCGCCCGGTGCGAAGCCGCCGGGGTTGTCGGTGGCGATCAGGTTTTCGAGGACTTCGGCGCCCTTGTTCGGCGTGGCACCTTTTTCCAGGGTGAGGTGGCGGCGCATGTCGACGATGGCGTCCACGTGCTCGATCATCATCGGGCACTCTTCCACGCAGGCGCGGCAGGTGGTGCACGACCAGAGGGTGTCGGCGTCCACCAGGCCGTTAACGATTGGCTGGTGCGGGTTGCCGCTGTGTTCGCCGATCGGTTTTCCAGGATACGGGCTGCCGGCGAACTTGGCATCGGTGCCGCCGGCCAGGCCGACGACCATGTCCTGAATCAGCTTTTTCGGGTTCAGCGGCTGGCCGGCGGCGAACGCCGGGCACGCCGCTTCGCACTTGCCGCACTGCACGCAGGCGTCAAAACCGAGCAATTGGTTCCAGGTGAAATCCTTGGGTTTTTCCACACCCAGGGGCGCGTTTTTATCGTTCAGGTCCAACGGTTTCAAGCCGGTGGAACGGCCACCACCGAAGCGCTCGGCGCGGCGGTGCCAGGCCAGGTGCAAGGCACCGGCGAAGGCGTGCTTCATCGGCCCGCCCCAGGTCATGCCGAAGAACATTTCCGACACGCCCCACAGCACGCCCACGCTCAGCAGCGCAGCCAGCAACCAACCACCGAAGTCCGCCGGCAGAATCCCGGCCACCGGCAAGGTCACCAGGAAGAAGCTCAGCGAAAACGCCATCAGGCTTTTCGGCAGGCGCATCCACGGGCCTTTCGACAGGCGCGCTGGAGGATTACGCCGACGCAGATACACAAACGTGGCGCCGACAAACATCAGCACCGACGCCAGCAACAACGCATAGCCGAGGATGCGGTTATGCAGGCCGAAACCGTGCACCAGGATCGCCAGCAGCGCCGACAGCACAAAACCCAACGCCGTGGCGACGTGGGTGTTGGCGATGTATTTGTCGCGGGCGACCACGTGGTGCAAGTCGACCATGTAGCGCTTGGGCATGGCCAGCAGACCGCCCAGCAGGTCGACCTTGGACGCACGGCCACGACGCCACATGGCGGCCCGCCGCAGTGCGCCCAGGACGGCAAGGCCCAGTGCTGCAAACAGCAGAATCGGAAGAAGAGTATTCAACATGGTGAAGCTCCCACAGACCACACAGATCTAGTGTGAAACCGGGCCCTAAATGTGGGAGGGGGCTTGCCCCCGATGGCGGACTGTCAGTTGATACAGCTGTAGCTGACCCACCGCTATCGGGGGCAAGCCCCCTCCCACATTTTCAGACCAAGTCCACATTGGTTCGGTGTCGGGTCAGAAATCCTTGCACAAGCGCAGGGCGTCATAGATCGCAGCGTGGGTATTGCGCTGCGCCACACAGTCACCGATGCGGAACAGCAAATAGCCCTCGCCCGCTTCGCTCAGGCACGGTTGCGGCTTGATCGCGAACAGCGCTTCGATGTCCATCTGGCCCTTGTTGCGCGAGCCGGGCTTGAGGGCGTAGTAGATCTCTTCATCCGGACGCACGCCGTTCTCGACGACCACCTGATCGACCACCCGCTCCTCTTTGGCGCCGGTGTATTCGTTCTCCAGCACCGCCACCAGCTTGTCGCCTTCGCGGTAGACCTTTTCCAGCATCATGTCGCCGGTCATGATCACTTCCTTGGGGTACATGCTGCGGTAGTAAGTCGGGAACGACGTACCGCCGACGGCCACGCCCGGCTTGATGTCGTCGGTGACGATCTCGACCTGGCTGCCCTTGTCCGCGAGGAAGTCCGCCACCGACATGCCGGTGAATTCACAGATGGTGTCGTAGACCAGCACGTTCTTGCCCGGCGCCACTTTGCCGTCGAGTACGTCCCAACTGCTGACCACCAGGCCTTCGGCCGCGCCCCAGTGTTCGTTCTGTTCCAGGAACGGATGCCCGCCCACCGCCAGCACCACCACGTCCGGGCGCAGGTCGAGGATCGCTTCGGCATTCGCCGCCACGCCCAGGCGCAGGTCAACGTTCAAACGCGCCAGTTCCAGTTGGAACCAGCGGGTGATCCCGGCGATCTGGTCGCGCTGCGGCGCTTTGGACGCGGTGGTGATTTGCCCACCGATAAAGGCTTTTTTCTCGAACAGGGTCACGTCGTGGCCACGTTCAGCGGCAACGCGCGCGGCTTCCATCCCGGCGGGACCGGCACCGACCACCACCACCTTGCGCTTGGGCCCGGTGGATTTTTCGATAATGTGCGGCACGCCCATGTATTCACGGGAAGTGGCGGCGTTCTGGATGCACAGCACATCCAGGCCCTGGTACTGGCGGTCGATGCAATAGTTGGCGCCGACGCACTGCTTGATCTGGTCGATCTGGCCCATCTTGATCTTGGCGATCAGGTGCGGGTCGGCGATGTGGGCGCGGGTCATGCCGACCATGTCCACATAGCCGCCTTCGAGGATGCGCGTGGCCTGGTTCGGGTCCTTGATGTTCTGCGCGTGCAGCACCGGGGCCTTGACCACTTCCTTGATCCCGGCCGCCAAATGCAGGAACGGCTCCGGTGGATAACTCATGTTCGGGATGACGTTGGCCAGGGTGTTGTGCGTATCGCAACCCGAGCCGACCACGCCGATAAAGTCGAGCATGCCGGTGTCGTCGTAGTACTTGGCGATCTGCTTCATGTCCTCGTGGGACAAGCCGTCCGGGTGGAATTCATCGCCGCACAGGCGGATACCGACGCAGAAGTCCGGGCCCACCTCGGCACGCACCGCCTTGAGCACTTCAAGGCCGAAACGCATGCGGTTTTCAAAGCTGCCGCCCCATTCATCGGTACGCTTGTTGACGCGCGGGCTCCAGAACTGGTCGATCATGTGCTGGTGCACCGCCGACAATTCCACGCCGTCCAGGCCACCGGCCTTGGCCCGCGCCGCTGCGCTGGCGTAGTTGCCGATCACGCGCCAGATCTCTTCCGGCTCGATGGTCTTGCAGGTCGCACGGTGTACCGGCTCACGGATGCCCGAGGGCGACAGCAGGGTCGGCCAATGCTCGCCGTCCCAGCGCGAGCGGCGGCCCATGTGGGTAATCTGGATCATGATCTTGGCGCCATGCTTGTGCATGGCATCGGCCAGGTTCTGGAAGTGCGGGATGATCCGGTCGTCGGCCAGGTTCACCGACTTCCACCAGCCTTGCGGGCTGTCGATCGCCACGCTGGAAGAGCCGCCGCAGATGGCCAGGCCGATCCCGCCCTTGGCTTTCTCTTCGTAGTACTTCACATAGCGGTCGGTGGTCATGCCGCCGTCGGTGGCATACACCTCGGCGTGGGCGGTACTGAGCACGCGGTTGCGGATGGTCAGTTTGCCGATCTGGATCGGCGCGAACATTGCTTCGAAAGCCATGGCAGGGTTCCTCGACTTACAACGGCTTGACGGTGAACAGGCCGTCGTCGTGGCCCTCTTCGGAGCCGCCGTAGACTTGTTCGGCCACGGTGCGAATCTGGCTGCCGCGTGCTTGCAGAATCTGGTCCATGGCGCCGGCAAACCAGCCGGTGAACATGTAGTCGACCTTGCGTCCGACCTTGCCGTACACGTAGACGAACGCCGAGTGTTCGAGCTTGACGCTGGCGGTGCCTTTATCCAGGTCGATGTCCTGGATCTTGAACAGGCCCCAGCCGCGTTGCGACAGGCGCTTCATGTAGTGCTCGAACACCGCCACACCTTCGAGGCCGTGGCATTCGGCTTCTTTTTCACACCAGTGCCAGGCGGATTTGTAGCCAGCCTTGTAGAGGATCGCGGCGTAGGCCTCGGCACCGAGGACTTCTTCGATGCCCATGTGGTTGTTGACGAAGAAATGGCGCGGTACGTACAGCATCGGCAAGGCGTCGGAGGTCCAGACACCGGTTTCGCTGTCGACTTCGATAGGCAATTGCGGGGCGATCTTGGCCATGGAAACTTAACTCCAGAAAATTCGTAGT
Source organism: Pseudomonas sp. PSPC3-2 (assembly GCF_049897085.1). NCBI lineage: Bacteria > Pseudomonadati > Pseudomonadota > Gammaproteobacteria > Pseudomonadales > Pseudomonadaceae > Pseudomonas > Pseudomonas sp. PSPC3-2. The sequence continues at coordinate 363,767 of NZ_JAFCVO010000003.1, read as the reverse complement.
GGTGTTGCCCGTGGGTGTTTGGCTTATTCGCCCCAAACGTCCTTCAAGACGTTGACCCAGTTCTCGCCCATGATCTTGCGCACCACGCGTTCGCTATGGCCGCGCTTGAGCAGGGTCTCGGTGAGGTTGGGGAACTCGCCCACGGTGCGGATGCCCAGCGGGTTGATGATCTTGCCGAAGCTGGTCAGGCGGCGGGCGTAGCCCTTGTCATGGGTCAGCATCTCGAAGAAATCCTGGCCATGGCCCTGGGTGAAGTCAGTGCCGATGCCGATGGCGTCTTCGCCGACGATGTTCATGGTGTATTCGATGGCTTCGGCGTAGTCGTCGATTGTCGAATCGATGCCCTTGGCGAGAAACGGCGCGAACATGGTCACGCCGACAAAACCGCCGTGGTCGGCAATGAACTTCAGCTCCTCATCGGACTTGTTGCGCGGGTGCTCCTTGAGCCCGGAGGGCAGGCAGTGGGAGTAGCACACCGGTTTTTTCGATTCGAGGATGACCTCTTCGCTGGTCTTGGAGCCGACGTGGGACAGGTCGCACATGATGCCGACGCGGTTCATCTCGCCGACGATCTCGCGACCGAAGCCCGACAACCCGCCATCGCGTTCGTAGCAACCGGTGCCGACCAGATTTTGGGTGTTGTAGCACATCTGCACCACACCGACGCCGAGCTGCTTGAAGATCTCGACGTAGCCGAGTTGGTCTTCAAACGCATGGGCATTCTGGAAGCCGAAGATGATGCCGGTCTTGCCCTGTTCCTTGGCTTTGCGGATGTCGGCGGTGGTTTTCACCGGGATCACCAAGTCGCTGTTCTCGCGGATCAGGGTCTGGCTGGCGACGATGTTATTGATCGTGGCCTGGAACCCTTCCCACACCGACACGGTGCAGTTGGCAGCGGTCAGGCCGCCCTTGCGCATGTCCTCGAACAGCTCGCGGTTCCACTTGGCAATGATCAGCCCGTCGATAACGATGCTGTCGGCGTGTAATTGCGCTGGGCTCATCAGGCGTCCCCTTATTGGCGATTCGTGCGCCGAATCGTCTGCCGGCGCTTTGGGGTCAGCATATGCCGAGGGGCCGACCGGACCGGGTGCAAAAACGACAGGGGAATTGCCGAAAGCGTCAATCCGCGACGAAGGTCGCTATGACAGGTCTGTCTGACGGCTGTTCTTTGTCTTACGCTTGGGCCAGAATTCGCGCATCAACCGATATGAGACGGCGCAATGAAATCAATTTTCCTGGCTTTGGCACTCATCGCAACCGGCGTCCACGCGGCCGAAGACACCGACAGCACGCCGTGCGATGGCATCGAAAACGACAAGCAAACCCTGGAATGCGCCACCTACAACAAAACCACCGCCGAACAACTGCTCAAGGATAACTATCAAGGGCTGCTGGAACGCATGGGTTCGACCTATGGCAACAACAAGACGCAACTGGCGGACATTACCGCTCGTCTGAAGGATGCCCAGCAGAAGTGGGAAAAATTGCGCGACGCCGATTGCGCAGTGGACACCTTCCCGGCGGTGACCGGCACCAAACCCTATGCGATCGAGCTGAACGATTGCCTGGCGCGGATGAGTGATGAGCGGTCGGAGTTTTTGGAGTCGATTGGGCAGGAATAAGCAGGCTTTATCGTTCAAAACCATTGAAAAGGACTTCACATGTACTACCCACGCGAAGCGCAACGGGATTTCCTGTTCACGCGCGCCACGCTGCTGTTTTTCTTCATGCTAGTACTCTGCCTGATGCTATTTCTGTCCAAGGACCGGGGGGCACCCTACGCCTTGATCAAGGCGGCGCCCGTAGAAACAATGGGGCAGATCACCCAGCTCGAAAGTGTTGGCCCCCGCGCCTCTAGCACCAACGTTTATTACACGTTCACCCATGACGGCCATCGCGAAGAAGGCATGGTGAACAACAGCAGCTACGTTGACGACCCAGGCTACGTAGTGGGCGGCCCGGTGCCAGTGGTGTATTCGAAGTGGTTTCCGACAGTGCATAACATCAAGGCAAACCTCAAATCGAGCTCGCCCAATTTCTACATCATGAGCGCAAGTGCTGGCCTGATGATTTTATGCTTGATGCTGATGTTCTGGACGGTGCACCGGATCTACCAGCATAAAGAAGAAGATCGGCATTACTGACACCCTCTCATACCCATAGGCTTGAACATGACTATCTGCGGCATCGAAATCAAAGGCAGCGAAGCCATTTTCGCCGTTGCCTCCCTGGATAACCAGACGCTGACCCACGTCGCCCTGGCCACCAAGAAAATCGCCCTTGAAGACGACGATGAAGCGGCCAACGTCAAAGCCTTCGCGGCCCAGGTGAAGGCGTTCGTGCAGGACAACGCCATCGAACGCATCGCAATCAAGAAGCGCAGCAAGAAAGGCGAGTTCGCCGGTGGCCCGACCACGTTCAAGATTGAAGGGGTGTTTCAGTTGCTCGACGGCGTTGAAGTGACGCTGCTGTCGCCGCAGACCCTCAATGCGCAGAACAAGAAACACAATTTTGAGCTGCCAACGACGCTGAACAAGTACCAGCATGAAGCCTTCAAGGCGGCGTGTTCGGCCCTGGTAAAGAAATAGGCCACACCGACAATTTACTGTGGGAGGGGGCTTGCTCCCGATGGCGGTGGATCAGCGGCACATGAGTGGCTGACACACCGTCATCGGGAGCAAGCCCCCTCCCACATTTGATCGTTGTCGCTGACAGGAGAAGGGGTGTTTCAGTTGCTCGAAGCCTTCAAGGCGGCGTGTGCGGCCCTGGTAAAGAAATAAGCCACACCGAAAACCCAATGTGGGAGGGGGCTTACTCCCGATGACGGTGGATCAGCAGCACATGAGTGGCTGACACTGCGCTATCGAGAGCAAGCCCCCTCCCACATTTGATCGTTGTCGCTGACAGGAGAAGGGGTGTTTCAGTTGCTCGAAGCCTTCAAGGCGGCGTGTGCGGCCCTGGTAAAGAAATCAGCCACACCGAAAACCCAATGTGGGAGGGGGCTTGCTCCCGATGACGGTGGATCAGCAGCACATGAGTGGCTGACACTCCGCTATCGGGAGCAAGCCCCCTCCCACATTTGATCGTTGTCGCTGACAGGAGAAGGGGTGTTTCAGTTGCTCGAAGCCTTCAAGGCGGCGTGTTCGGCGCTGATAAAGAAATAAGCCACACCGAAAACCCAATGTGGGAGGGGGCTTGCTCCCGATGACGGTGGATCAGCAGCACATGAGTGGCTGACACTCCGCTATCGAGAGCAAGCCCCCTCCCACATTTGATCGTTGTCGCGTGTAGGAACTACGTTCACACCACCTCCCGTCGCCGATCCTCCCGCGGACACTTGGCAAACCGCGCCCGATAACGGCGGGTGAAATACGACGGCGACTCAAACCCGCAGGCAAGGCTCACCTCTAGCACGCTCATGTCGCTCTGGCGCAGCAGTTGCCGGGCTTTTTCCAGGCGCAGGCCGAGGTAGAAGTTGCTCGGTGTGTCGTTCAGATGCAGGCGAAACAGCCGCTCCAATTGGCGTCGCGTCACTTTGATCGCCTCGGCCAGGGCCAGGGTGCTCAGCGGCGGCTCGGTGTGTTGTTCCATCTCGCCGATCACCTGCACCAACTTCTTGTTGTTGATGCCGTAGCGCGTGACGATCTGCATGCGCTGGTGGTCTTTGCGTGGGCGGATGCGCCCGAGCACGAATTGTTCGGACACCTGGATCGCCAACTCGGGCCCATGGGCCTGGCTGATCAGGTCGAGCATTAGGTCGATGGAGGCGGTGCCGCCGGCGCAGGTGATGCGGCGGCGGTCGATCTCGAAGAGTTCCTGGGTCACCGTCAGCTGTGGATACGCTTCCTTGAACGCGTCGATGGCTTCCCAGTGCAGGGTCAGACGGTGGCCGTCGAGCAGCCCGGCTTCGGCCAGGATGCAGGCACCGGTGTCGATGGCGCCAAGGGTCACGCCGTCATAGTCGAGGCGGCGCAGCCAGTGTTCGAGGGCCGGGGTGGCGAATTTGAGCGGTTCGAAACCGGCGACCACCATCAGCGTCGCGCCCTTTTTCAGCGGCTCCAGCGCGGCGTCGGCGTTGACCGACATGCCATTGCTCGCCAGCACCGCGCCGCCATCGGCGCTCAATACATGCCAGCGGTACAACTCGCCACGAAAGCGGTTGGCCACCCGCAGCGGTTCGAGCGCAGAGATAAAGCCGATGGCCGAGAACCCCGGCATCAGCAGAAAGTAGAAATCCTGGGACATGGTGCGCTCTCGTCGGACCGCCAGCGTGGTCACTGTGATACGCCAGTTCAACGGCCCATTCAAGAGCACAGGTCGCTGCAGTGCAAGAGCCGGTCGCCGCCGTGCGTTTTGTCGCCCCTCAAGCTGCGTAACGTGATCGCACGGCGCATAAAGACGCCGGCCCCCACAATAACGACCTGCCGAGGGAACCACCATGAACCGACTGATCAGCCGCTGCGTGCTCGCATTCAGCGCCAGCGCCATCTTGAGCACCAGCGTCCTCGCGGCCGACGCACCCTCCTGCCAGAACGTGCGCATGGGCGTGGTGAACTGGACCGACGTCATCGCCACCAGCGCCATGACCCAAGTGTTGCTCGACGGCCTCGGCTACAAGACCAAACAAACCAGCGCGTCCCAGCAAATCATCTTCGCCGGTATCCGCGACCAGCGCCTGGACCTGTTCCTCGGCTACTGGAACCCGCTGATGACCCAGACCATCGCCCCGTTCGTCGACGCCAAGCAGGTCAAGGTCCTCGACAAACCGAGCCTGGAAGACGCACGCGCGACGCTGGCGGTGCCGACGTATCTGGCGGACAAAGGCCTGAAAACGTTCGCCGACATCGCCAAGTTCGAGAAAGAACTGGGCGGCAAGCTCTACGGTATCGAGCCGGGTTCGGGCGCCAACACCCAGATCAAAGCGATGATCGCCAAGAACCAGTTCGGCCTGGGCAAATTCCAGCTGGTGGAGTCCAGCGAAGCCGGCATGCTCGCCGCCGTCGACCGCGCGGTGCGCCGCAAGGAAGCCGTGGTGTTCTTCGGCTGGGCGCCGCACCCGATGAACGTCAATGTGGCGATGACCTACCTCACCGGCAGCGAAGACGCCCTGGGCCCGAACGAAGGCATGGCCACCGTGTGGAGCGTCACCTCGCCGACCTATGCCGAGCAGTGCCCCAACGTCCACAAGCTGCTGACCAACCTGACCTTCACCGCCGCCGACGAGAGCCGAATGATGCAGCCGTTGCTGGATCACAAGGACGCATTCGAGTCCGCCAAGCAGTGGCTCAAGGACCACCCGCAAGACCAGCAGCGCTGGCTCGAAGGCGTGACCACCTTCGACGGCAAACCGGCCGCCGCCAACCTGCAACTGACCGGCAAATAACTGTATTTGACTCACCGTTTCGCGGTCGTCCCTGACCGCGAACGGCGCCCTACGCCTTGAAATCACACGCCTGTAAGGAACCTCCCCGATGAACCATGACGTCATCATCACCTGCGCACTCACCGGTGCTGGCGACACGAGCGCCAGAAGCCCCCATGTGCCGGTCACCCCCAAACAAATCGCCGCCGCCGCCGTGGAAGCCGCCAAGGCCGGCGCCACCGTAGTGCATTGCCATGTGCGCAACCCCGAGACCGGTAAGTTCAGCCGCGACGTTGCCTTGTACCGCGAAGTGATGGAGCGCATCCGTGAGGCCGACGTCGACATCATCGTCAACCTCACCGCCGGCATGGGCGGCGACCTGGAGATCGGCGGCGGCGAAAACCCGATGGAATTCGGCAGCAACACCGACCTGGTCGGCCCGCTGACCCGCCTGGCCCATGTGGAAGCGCTGCTGCCGGAAATCTGCACGCTGGACTGCGGCACGCTGAACTTCGGCGATGGCGACACCATTTACGTGTCCACCCCGGCCCAGTTGCGGGCCGGCGCCAAACGTATCCAGGAACTGGGCGTAAAAGCCGAGCTGGAAATCTTCGACACCGGCCACCTGTGGTTCGCCAAGCAGATGATCAAGGAAGGCCTGCTCGACGACCCGCTGTTCCAACTGTGCCTGGGCATCCCGTGGGGCGCGCCGGCCGACACCACCACCATGAAAGCCATGGTCGACAACCTGCCCGCCGACGCGGTGTGGGCCGGCTTCGGCATCGGCCGCATGCAAATGCCGATGGCGGCGCAGGCGGTGCTGCTGGGCGGCAACGTGCGGGTCGGCCTGGAAGACAACCTGTGGCTGGACAAGGGCGTACTGGCAACCAACGGTCAACTGGTGGAACGCGCCAGTGAAATCCTCAGCCGCCTGGGCGCGCGGGTCATGACCCCGGCCGAAGGGCGCATAAAAATGGGCCTCAAAAAACGCGGTTAACCCCCCTGCCCAAACCGGATCAAAACCTGTGGGAGGGGCGGTGCGACGATTCGACTTGCTCCCGATAGCGGTGTACCAGTCGATGCATTCGCTGCTGATCCACCGCTATCGGGGGCAAGCCCCCTCCCACAGGGGTACATCACACTATTCAGGAATGTCGCCATGCGCTTTATTACAGATATCAAAACCTTCGCCGCCCTCGGCAGCGGTGTGATCGGCAGCGGCTGGGTGTCCCGCGCCCTCGCCCACGGCCTCGATGTGGTGGCCTGGGACCCCGCGCCCGGCGCCGAAGCCGCGCTGCGCCAACGCGTCGCCAATGCCTGGGGCGCCCTGGAGAAACAAGGCCTGGCTCCCGGCGCCTCCCAGCAGCGCCTGCGCTTTGTCAGCACCATCGAAGCCTGCGTGAAAGACGCCGACTTCATCCAGGAAAGCGCCCCGGAACGCCTGGCGCTGAAACTGGAGCTGCACGGCAAAATCAGCGCGGCGGCCAAGCCCAATGCCCTGATCGGTTCGAGCACCTCGGGCCTGTTGCCCAGCGAATTCTACGAGGGCTCGACCCACCCTGAACGCTGCGTGGTCGGCCACCCGTTCAACCCGGTGTACCTGCTGCCGCTGGTGGAAGTGGTGGGCGGCAAAAACACCGCGCCCGAGGCAATCCAGGCGGCGATCAAGGTGTATCAATCCCTGGGCATGCGCCCGTTGCATGTGCGCAAGGAAGTCCCCGGCTTTATCGCCGACCGCCTGCTCGAAGCCTTGTGGCGTGAGGCGCTGCACCTGGTCAACGATGGCGTCGCCACCACCGGCGAGATCGATGACGCGATCCGTTTTGGCGCCGGCTTGCGCTGGTCGTTCATGGGCACGTTCCTGACCTACACCCTGGCCGGCGGCGATGCCGGGATGCGCCACTTCATGGCGCAGTTCGGCCCGGCGTTGCAGTTGCCGTGGACCTACCTGCCGGCACCGGAGCTGACCGACAAGTTGATCGACGATGTGGTCGACGGCACCCGCGCTCAGTTGGGCCAACACAGCATTTCGGCGCTGGAGCGCTATCGTGATGATTGCCTGCTGGCGGTACTGGAAGCGGTGAAGACCACCAAAGCCAAGCACGGCATGACCTTCGCCGAATAAGGGAAACCCCAGCATGCCCGCACTGACCACCTACACCACACAGGTCCACCCCGACTGGGTGGACTACAACGGCCACCTGCGCGACGCGTTCTACCTGCTGATCTTCAGCTACGCCACCGACGCGTTGATGGACACCCTGGGCCTGGACAGCGAAAACCGCGCCGCCAGCGGCCATTCGCTGTTCACCCTGGAGCTGCACCTGAACTACCTGCACGAAGTGAAACTCGGCGCCGAGGTCGAGGTGCGCACCCAACTGATCGCGCACGATGCCAAGCGCCTGCACCTTTATCACAGCCTGCACTGGGTGAGCGACGACAAGGAACTGGCGGGCAACGAACAGATGCTGCTGCACGTCGACCTCGCCGGGCCGCGCTCGGCGCCGTTCACCGAGGCGACGCTGGAACGACTCGCGGCCATCCGCGCCACGCAAGTCGACCTGCCCAGGCCCGCCCTCCTCGGCCGCGTCATTGGCCTGCCCGCGCCCAATAGCCCGAAAACGACCTGTTCATAGCCATCTGAGCCATTCGTGCATTCTGCCCTTGCCGACCGCTTGGGCGGCTACCAGAATCCAAATCAATCCCCCCGCTCCCTTCACCAGGATAAACGTCATGATGCACGCGGATTTGATTGACCAGGATGACCTGCTGAACCAACTGCGCTCGCTGGGTTTCGAGGTGTCCAGCGGCGCCAGCGCCGAGCAGGCCTGTGAATGTGCGGTACGCGGTTTGAGCGAGGCACGGGCCAAGGCGCTCAAGAAGATGGTTGAGCAGATGTACAGCGGCAGCGCGACGATTTTGCCGGCGGTGCGGCAGGCGATCGATAAGCAGTTGTTGCCGGCGCTGATGCAGTTCAAACAGAAATCTGGCGCCTGATAGACCGCTATCGGGGGCAAGCCCCCTCCCACCTTCGAAGGTATTCACAATTCAAATGTGGGAGGGGGCTTGCCCCCGATGCAGGCGACTCGGTTTAGAGCCTTACACTGGCAAACGTCGACTCGTTCCGCGCCTGGCTCAACGCCGACATCGGCCCCGACAACGGTGACAACACCAGCGCTGGCGGAATCGGCATCATCGCCACTTGCTGGGTGGTGTTGGAGCCGACGCGCTCATCCCGTGGCGGAATACCGAAGTATTCGCGGTAGCACTTGGAGAAGTGCGGCGTGGACACGAACCCGCATACCGACGCCACTTCGATGATCGACATCGGCGTTTGCTTGAGCAACTGCCGTGCGCGAATCAGGCGCAGCTTGAGGTAGTAGCGCGACGGCGAGCAGTGCAGGTATTTCTGGAACAGCCGCTCCAACTGGCGCCGCGACACGGCGACGTACACCGCCAGCTCATCCAGGTCGATCGGCTCTTCGAGGTTAGCTTCCATCAGCGCGACGATTTCCTGCAACTTCGGCTGGTTGGTGCCGAGCATGTGCTTGAGCGGCACACGCTGGTGATCCTGTTCATTGCGGATGCGCTCGTACACGAACATCTCGGAGATCGCCGCCGACAGTTCACGGCCGTGGTCGCGGCTGATCAGGTGCAGCATCATGTCCAGCGGCGCGGTGCCGCCGGAGCTGGTGAAGCGGTTGCGGTCGAGGGTGAACAGGCGCGTGCTCATCGACACACGCGGGAAGGCTTCCTGCATCGACGCCAGGCATTCCCAGTGAACGCTGCAATCGAAGCCATCGAGCAACCCGGCGCAGGCCAGGGCCCAACTGCCGGTACACACCGCGCCAAGGCGACGCGACTGGCGCGCCTGGCTTTGCAGCCACGACACATGTTCACGGGTGACGGTGCGCTGGATACCCACGCCGCCGCACACGATGACAGTGTCCAGGGCCGGGGCTTTGTGCATGGAGGCATCGGGCGTGATTTGCAGACCGTCGCTGGCCCATACCTGGTTACCGTCGACACTCAGGGTGGTCCAGCGATACAACTCGCGGCCGGACAACTGGTTGGCCATGCGCAGCGGTTCCACTGCCGAAGCCAGGGAAATCAGCGTGAAATTGTCCAGCAGCAAAAAGCCGATGGATTGAGGCGCACGGTTCTGGGGTTGGGCCCCGGAGTTGAACGACGTCATCGCGGTATCTCCTCACACAAAGCGGGTGATGGCCTCAGGCGAGGCTCTTGTTATTGCGCTCTGCTCCAGCGCGGAGAGAGGCTTTGAATGGATAGAGCAAATGCCATGCCTAAAATTGAATGGCCATTCAATAACTCCTGAAAACGACCTCTTGATGTGTCTAGACAAGCCCCTGTGCGAAGTGCGGGATATGCCCCGAATCGAACGCCGAAGCGGCTCCGTTCAAGGGCCGTGAGCAGATCGGTAGCACTTGTGGGTAGGCGCTTTGAGGGTGAGGGCGGCGCCTGTCACCACAAGCACGGGTGACGGCTGGTCGAAGGGGAAAGTGTGTGGGGGGTACTTATCTGTTTGCGACGCGCTAAAAGGTGGCGCTTTTGGTTCTGGTGTTCACTTTATGAGCAGGGTTGTTTGGACTGGCGCTATCGGGGGCAAGCCCCCTCCCACACTCGACCGAGTTCCACCTTTGGAATGCAGTCGAGTGTGGGAGGGGGCTTGCTCCCGATGCAGGCGACGCGGTCTCAGCACTCAACCGCACTGACCGCCAACCCACCGCGCGACGTCTCTTTGTACTTGTCATGCATGTCCGCCCCGGTATCGCGCATGGTGCGGATCACCCGGTCCAGGGAGATGAAGTGCTGGCCATCGCCGCGCAGGGCCATCTGCGCCGCGTTGATCGCCTTCACTGCGGCAATCGCGTTGCGCTCGATACACGGCACTTGCACCAGCCCGCCCACCGGGTCGCAGGTCAGGCCGAGGTTGTGTTCCAGGCCGATTTCGGCGGCGTTGCACAGTTGCTCCGGGGTGGCGCCGAGAATCTCTGCCAACCCCGCCGCCGCCATGGCGCAGGCTGAGCCGACCTCGCCCTGGCAACCGACTTCGGCCCCGGAGATCGACGCGTTCTTCTTGCACAGAATCCCGACCGCCGCCGCGCTGAGCAGATAGTCGACCACGTTGGCTTCGGTGACTTCGTCGCTGAACTTCATAAAGTAGTGCAGCACCGCCGGGATGATCCCCGCCGCACCATTGGTCGGTGCGGTGACCATGCGCCCACCGGCGGCGTTTTCTTCGTTGACCGCCAGGGCGAACAGGTTGACCCACTCCATCGCGCTCAAGGTCGAGCCGATCACGTTGGGCTTGCCCAGCTCCTGCAAACTGCGGTGCAACTTGGCGGCGCGACGGCGCACATTCAGGCCGCCGGGCAGGATACCTTCGTGCTTGAGGCCCTGCTCCACGCACGCCTGCATGGCGCGCCAGAGCGTCATCAGGCCGCTGCGGATTTCATCTTCGCTGCGCCAGACTTTTTCGTTGGCCAGCATCAGCTCGCAGACGCGCAGATTGTGGCTGTTGCACAACTGCAACAGCTCCACCGCGCTGGAAAACTCATAGGGCAACTCGGTGCGATCCAGATCCGCCACGCCGCTTTGGGCCTGGGCTTCATCCACCACAAAACCGCCGCCGACCGAGTAGTAGGTATTGCGATGCAACTCGCCGTCGTCGCCGAACACCACCAGGGTCATGGCATTGGGATGGAACGGCAGGTTTTCGTCGAGCAGGCGCATGTCCCGTGCCCAGACGAAAGGCACCGGCAAACGCCCGTCCAACAGCAGCGTGTCGGTCTCGCGCAGGGTTTGGATACGCAGGCCGATCTGCGCCGGATCGATTGCGTCCGGCCACTCGCCCATCAGGCCCATTATCGTCGCGGTATCGCTGCCGTGGCCGATGCCGGTGGCCGATAGTGAGCCGTAAAGCTGAACTTCGACGCGCCGCACCTGTTCCAACAGTTCACGTTCACGCAACCGTTGAACGAACAACGCTGCGGCGCGCATGGGGCCGACGGTGTGAGAACTCGAAGGCCCGATGCCGATCTTGAACAGGTCGAAAACGCTGATAGCCATTGCCGTGAAACTCCTCGATAAGCACAGGCCAGGCTTGAACGAGCTGCTACGCTCAGATCGCCCAGACGGCCCAGATGGCGGCATCATCAGGCTTTTATCCGTCATCACGGCGTCTCACACCGACGCAACCATGCTCACCAGCGTCGCTCACGAGCAATGGCCTGTTTTGGGCGTTTTTAGCGGTGCAGATGGGCAAAAACAGCCGTTTAGCCGTGGGAAAAACCTGTAAACGACGTCACCGACACTGGATGCGACCCTGCCTGTACTGGATACGACGCCCCCTGTAGGCGTCAGATTTTCACTGGTACATGATCAGTCTCGACTCGTTTGCAAGGCACCGTGCCGCCGCTTCAAAGCACGTTCCAACCGCAACACTTATAAAGCGCGGCGAATGCCGCCACAAAACACACAGGAGTCTAGCCCCATGAAAGGTTCACCCTCGTTGTTGTTGGCCGCCATGCTGAGTCTGCCAGTCCTGGCGCACGCTGCAGAACCGGCACAATGTCAAACCGTTAACTTCTCCGATGTCGGCTGGACCGACATCACCGTGACGACCGCGACCACCAGCGAAATCCTCAAGGGCCTCGGCTACAAGCCGCGCACCACGATGATTTCGGTACCCGTGACCTACAAGTCGCTGGCCGACGGTAAGAACATGGACATCTTCCTCGGCAACTGGATGCCGACCATGGAAAACGACATCAAGCAGTACCGTGATGCCGGCACCGTGGAAACCGTGCGCGCCAACCTGGAGAACGCCAAGTACACCCTGGCCGTCCCTGAGGCGCTGTATGACAAAGGCCTGAAAGACTTCGCCGATATCGCCAAATTCAAGGATGAGCTGGAAGGCAAAATCTACGGCATCGAACCCGGCAACGACGGCAACCGCACCATTCAAACGCTGATCGACAAAGACGCGTTTGGCTTGAAGTCGGCCGGTTTCAAAGTGGTCGAGTCCAGCGAAGCCGGGATGCTCTCGCAGGTCGAACGCGCCACCAAGCGCGGCAAGGCCATCGTGTTCCTCGGCTGGGAACCACACCCGATGAACACCCGCTTCAAGATGAAGTACCTGACCGGTGGTGACGATTCGTTCGGCCCCAACTACGGCCAGGCCACCATCTACACCAACGTGCGCAAGGGCTACACCCAGGAATGCAGCAACGTCGGCCAGTTGCTGAAAAACCTGTCGTTCACGCTGAACATGGAAAGCACCCTGATGGGTAACGTCCTGGACGACAAGATGAAACCCGACGCCGCAGCGAAAGCCTGGCTGAAGAAGAACCCGCAAGTGCTCGACACCTGGCTCGCCGGTGTCACCACCGTTGATGGCAAACCTGGACTCGACGCCGTGAAAGCCTACCTCGCCCAGTAACACCGCTGACCCCGGGGCGGTGCGCTGCCCCGGGATGTTTTCCCCCTTCGCATGTGGACATTCACTACCATGCTGACTGAACAGAAAATCCCACTAGGCCAGTACATCGCTGCCTTCGTCGAATGGTTGACCCAACATGGCGCCAACTACTTCGACGCAATCGCATCGACACTGGAAACGATGATCCACGGCGTGACGTTCGCGCTGACCTGGTTCAATCCGCTGGCATTGATCGGTCTGATTGCGCTACTCGCTCACTTTATTCAACGTAAATGGGGCCTGACGGTGTTTGTCATCGCCTCCTTCCTGCTGATCCTAAACCTGGGGTACTGGCAGGAAACCATGGAGACCCTGGCGCAGGTGCTGTTCGCCACCCTGGTCTGCGTGGTCATCGGTGTGCCGCTGGGCATTGTTGCCGCGCACAAACCGCTGTTCTACACCCTGATGCGGCCGGTGCTCGATCTGATGCAGACCGTACCGACCTTCGTCTACCTCATCCCTACCCTGACCCTCTTCGGGCTGGGTGTGGTGCCCGGGTTGATTTCCACGGTGGTGTTCGCGATTGCCGCGCCGATCCGTCTGACCTACCTGGGTATCCGTGATGTCCCGCAAGAGTTGATGGACGCCGGCAAGGCCTTCGGCTGCTCGCGCCGTCAGTTGCTCTCGCGCATTGAACTGCCCTACGCCATGCCGAGTATTGCTGCCGGCATTACCCAATGCATCATGCTGTCGCTGTCGATGGTGGTGATCGCCGCCCTGGTGGGTGCCGACGGCCTCGGCAAGCCGGTGGTCAACGCACTGAACACCGCCGACATCGCCCTGGGCTTTGAAGCCGGCCTGGCGATCGTGCTGCTGGCCATCATGCTCGACCGCATCTGCAAACAACCCGACGCCAAGAAAGTAGGGGGTGATGCATGAGCATTATCCGATTCGACAATGTCGACGTGATCTTCTCCAAAGACCCACGCGAAGCGCTCAAGCTGCTGGACCAGGGCATGAGCCGTAACGAGATCCTGAAAAAGACCGGCCAGATCGTCGGTGTTGAAAAAGCCAGCCTGGATGTAGAAAAAGGCGAGATCTGTGTGCTGATGGGCCTGTCGGGCTCCGGCAAGTCGAGCCTGCTGCGCTGCATCAACGGCCTCAACACCGTCAGCCGTGGCCAGTTGTTCGTCGAGCATGAAGGGCGCCAGATCGACATCGCCTCCTGCACCCCGGCTGAGCTGAAAATGATGCGCACCAAACGCATCGCCATGGTGTTCCAGAAGTTCGCCTTGATGCCCTGGCTGACGGTGCGCGAGAACATCAGCTTCGGCCTTGAAATGCAGGGCCTCCCAGAGAAAGACCGGCGCAAGCTGGTGGACGAAAAGCTCGAACTGGTGGGCCTGACCCAATGGCGCAACAAGAAGCCCGACGAACTCTCCGGCGGCATGCAGCAGCGCGTCGGCCTGGCCCGCGCGTTGGCGATGGACGCCGACATCCTGCTGATGGACGAACCCTTCTCCGCCCTCGACCCGCTGATCCGCCAAGGCCTGCAGGACGAGTTGCTGGAACTGCAACGCAAGCTGAGCAAGACCATCGTGTTCGTCAGCCACGACCTTGACGAAGCTCTCAAGCTCGGCAGCCGCATCGCGATCATGAAAGACGGCAAGATCATCCAGTACAGCGTGCCGGAAGAGATCGTGCTGAACCCGGCGGATGACTATGTGCGCACCTTCGTCGCCCATACCAACCCGCTGAACGTGCTATGCGGGCGCAGCCTGATGCGCACGCTGGACAACTGCAAACGCGTCAACGGCTCGGTGTGTCTTGATCCGAGCGGCGACTCGTGGCTGGACCTGGCCGAAGGCAACACCCTCCAGGGCGCGCGCCAGAATGGCGTGGTGATGAACCTGCAGAACTGGGCACCGGGGCAACCCGTGGAAGGCCTGGGCCGCGTGCCGACACTGGTGGATTCGAACATCGGCATGCGCGATGCGTTGCAGATTCGCTACCAGACGGGGAACAAGCTGGTGTTGCATGACAACAACAAGGTGGTGGGGATTCTTGGCGACAGCGAGTTGTACCACGCGTTATTAGGCAAAAACCTCGGTTAACAGACACCGCAAAAGCCATTGAAGAAACAGGGTCAAAATGTGGGAGGGGGCTTGCCCCCGATTGCAGTGTGTCAGTCGGTTCATCTGTTACTGATACACCGCCATCGGGGGCAAGTCGAATCGTCGCACCGCCCCTCCCACATTTTTTGCCCCAGTGGTGTCAGTGGGGACACCACCAGGCTTCAACCATCAGCTATAGACACGGCCAAGGAGCTGCCGATGGCTTTCAAACTGATCGAGCACGTCCCGGGTGATCTGTTCCTGGGCGAAGCCCATCAGGTCGTATTCCTGAGGCCCGTTGTGCAGGTACACCTCGGCACGGTAGTAACGGGTGCGCTCTGCCTCGGGCGGCTCGTCCGACGCCACCGCGTAGCCGTCCAGGCTCACTTCGTAGACAAACGGGTTGCCCTCTTCCATCTCGATGCGCACGCCGATGCAACGCTTAGATTTGCCCAACAGCGTCTGCACCTCCAGCCCCTGGTCGCGCAACGCCGTCGCCGCGTGTTCCAGCGCCGGCGTGACGTGCTTGTCCATAAAGCGTTGCACGGTGGACTGGCTCGGTTGCAGGTCCAGGGCGGTCAAGCGCTCGCTGAAACCACGACGGCCACGCTCGGCCAATTGCGCCTGCTCCAGCTCCGTCGCCACGTCCTGGCGCATCGCTTTGTGCAAACCGAACATAAACACAATCAGCACCACCGAGAACGGCAGTCCCGCCAG
Organism: Pseudomonas sp. PSPC3-2; assembly: GCF_049897085.1. Lineage (NCBI taxonomy): Bacteria > Pseudomonadati > Pseudomonadota > Gammaproteobacteria > Pseudomonadales > Pseudomonadaceae > Pseudomonas > Pseudomonas sp. PSPC3-2. The sequence goes on along the minus strand of NZ_JAFCVO010000003.1, from coordinate 348,133 downwards.
CACCACCATGGTCTGCATGGCTTCGAAGTTACCCGCAAACAGCAGGCCGATGGTCACCAGGGTGATCACCGCCGACCAGAAGATCCGCAGCCAGTGCGGCGCATCTTCGTCCACGTTGCCGCCTGTGCAGGAAAGGTTGGCCATCATCACCGCGCCGGAATCCGCCGGGGTCAGGAACAGCACAAAACCCACGAAAATAGACACACCGATGACGATTTTCGACGCGGGGTAATGCTCCAGCAACTGGTAGATGGCCATCGACGGTTGTTCCAGCGCCGTCTTGCCCAACTCCACCGCCCCCTGGTTCAACACCAGGTCCAGGGCCGAGTTACCGAAGATCGACAACCACGCCAGGGTGAAGCCCAGCGGAATCAGCAGCACCCCGGCCACCAGTTCACGCACCGTGCGACCACGGGAAATCCGCGCGATGAACATGCCCACGAATGGCGCCCAGGAAATCCACCAAGCCCAATAGAACAGAGTCCACAGGCCCATCCAGCGTTCGGTCTTGTCGGCGTCGCCGGCGTACACGTACAGGTCGAAGGTTTTCAGGATGATGCCGTCGAGGTAGTCACCGGTGTTCTGCACCAGGCCGTTGAGCAGGTGCAAGGTCGGGCCGAACAACAGCACGAAGATCAGCAAGCCGCTGAACAACACGATGTTGAGGTTGGACAGGCGACGAATGCCGTTTTCCACCCCCGACACGGCGGCAATGGTCGCCACGGTGCTCATCACGATGATCACGATCAGCAGGTTGGTGTTGTTGTGCTGCATGCCGAACAGGTTTTCCAGGCCGGACGATACCTGCATCGCGCCGATACCGAGGTTGGTCACCAGGCCCAGCAGGGTCACGAACATGCCGAACCCGTCCACCGCGTGGCCGGCCGCGCCTTTGACCCAACGCTCGCCCACCAGCGGGTACAACGCCGAACGCAGGGCCAGCGGCTGGTTGTGCCGATAGGCGAAGTACGCCACGGCCAGGCCGACCAGGGCATAGATCGCCCAGCCGTGCAGGCCCCAGTGCAGGAAGGTCAATTGCAGCGCCTGGCGCGCCGCACCGTTGCTGGCGGCCGCGCCTTCAGGCGGGTTGAAGTAATGGTCCAACGGCTCCGAGGCGCCGAAGTACAGCAGCGAAATGCCGATACCCGACGAGAACAGCATGCCGGCCCAGGCGCCGTAGCTGAAGTCCGGGGTGTCGTCCTTGCTGCCCAGTTTCAACTTGCCGTAGGACGAAAACGCCAGGCCGACCACGAACACCAGGTAGGCGGCGATCACCAGCATGTAGTACCAGCCGAAACTTTTCGATAACCATGCCTGCGCCACGCCGAGCACCCGGCCGGCCTCTTGCGGGGCGATGATCAAAATGGCGGTCAACAACAGAATCAGCGCGGTGGAGGTGTAGAACACCCAACCGTTGACCCGCACCTTTTCCGGTGAGGTCTTTATTAGAGAGGCAGAACTCATGGCGCAGATGCTCCAGGCAGTGCGAGAGAGAAACACAAGGCAACGGTGATCCCGTGCTCATCGATTTTTCGGCAGTCGACGGACGGGTGTTATAAAGACACCCCGAAAATTCTTGAGGCCGCCGAGGCGGTGTTCAGGCTCTGAAATGGCCTGTTTCAAGGATTTTTGCAGGTGTCAGATGTCGCCACCTACCCGTAGGAAATACCGGCAGGCAGCGGCAATTTGTCGCAGAGCTTATTCTTTGTTGATTGAACGTTCAATCAAAACAAAATAGACTGGCCATCAAGTCGACGGACGTTATCGCCCGCCGACAGGCCTGAGGAGAGGTACTCCATGCCCAAGGTCGGTATGCAACCCATACGCCGCCAACAACTGATCGAAGCCACGCTGACGGCCATCGATCAAGTCGGAATGGGAGATGCCAGCATTGCGCTGATCGCCCGTTTGGCCGGCGTTTCGAACGGCATCATCAGTCACTACTTCAAGGACAAGAACGGCCTGATCGCCGCGACGATGCGCTACCTGATGAATGTGCTGATCGATAACGTCCATGAACGCAGGCTGGCGCTGAACGATGACAGCCCGCGGGCACACATTCAGGTAATCATCGGGGGCAACTTCGATGCCAGCCAGGTCAATGGACCGGCAATGAAAACCTGGCTGGCCTTCTGGGCCGCCAGCATGCACCACCCGTCTTTGCACAGGTTGCAGCGGATCAACGATCAACGTCTGTATTCCAACCTGTGCTGCCAGTTCCGCCGTGAGCTGCCGTTGCCTGAAGCGCGCAGTGCAGCCCGGGGCCTGGCGGCTTTGATCGACGGTTTGTGGCTACGCGGCGCCCTGTCGGGAGACGCTTTCGACACGGCGCAAGCGCAACGGATCGCTTACGAATACATGGATTTCCAATTGGCCAAGCAGGTGAGTTAGAGCACACATAAACGCTCAACCCCTGAACGTCTGCCGCTCAGTGTTGCCACACCCCTATGGCCCACTTTGCGGCGGGTAACGCCAACCACTTATGCACTTGCGAGGACTTTATGGCCCGTTTCGACCTGCAAAAACTCTACATTGACGGCGGCTACAGCGATGCCGGCAGCGATGCCACCTTCGAAGCCATCAACCCGGCTAACGGTGAAGTTCTCGCCAACGTGCAACGCGCCACGAAAGATGACGTTGAACGTGCCGTGGTCAGCGCGGAAAAAGGCCAGAAAATCTGGGCCGCCATGACCGCCATGGAGCGTTCGCGCATCCTGCGTCGTGCCGTCGACATCCTGCGCGAGCGCAACGATGAACTGGCCGCCCTGGAAACCCTGGACACCGGTAAATCCTTCTCCGAAACCAAGTACGTCGACATCGTCACCGGCGCCGACGTGCTGGAATATTACGCAGGCCTGGTGCCGGCCATCGAAGGCGAGCAGATCCCGCTGCGCGACACTTCCTTCGTCTACACCCGCCGCGAGCCGCTGGGCGTGGTCGCCGGTATCGGCGCGTGGAACTACCCGATCCAGATCGCCCTGTGGAAATCCGCACCGGCCCTGGCTGCCGGTAACGCGATGATCTTCAAGCCCAGCGAAGTCACCTCGCTGACCACCCTGAAACTGGCCGAGATCTACACCGAAGCCGGCGTTCCAGCCGGTGTGTTCAACGTCTTGACCGGCAGCGGCCGTGAAGTCGGCACCTGGCTGACCGAGCACCCGCGCATCGAGAAAGTCTCGTTCACCGGCGGCACCGACACCGGCAAGAAAGTCATGGCCAGCGCTTCCAGCTCCTCGCTCAAAGAAGTGACCATGGAACTGGGCGGCAAATCGCCGCTGATCGTGTTCGAGGACGCCGACCTGGATCGTGCCGCCGACATCGCGATGATGGCCAACTTCTACAGCTCCGGCCAGGTCTGCACCAACGGCACGCGCGTGTTCGTACCCAAGCACCTGCAAGCCGCGTTCGAAGCCAAGATCGCCGAGCGTGTTGCGCGCATCCGCATTGGCGACCCGCAAGATGACAACACCAACTTCGGCCCACTGGTCAGTTTCGCCCACATGGAAAGCGTGCTGGGCTACATCGCCAAAGGTAAGGAAGAAGGCGCTCGCGTGCTGTGCGGCGGCGACCGCCTGACCGAGGGCGACTTCGCCAAAGGCGCCTTTGTTGCCCCGACCGTGTTCACCGACTGCACCGACGAGATGACCATCGTCCGTGAAGAAATCTTTGGCCCGGTGATGAGCATCCTCACTTATGAGACGGAAGAAGAAGTGATCCGCCGCGCCAACGACACCGACTTCGGCCTCGCCGCCGGCCTGGTGACCAAGGACCTGAACCGCGCCCACCGCGTCATTCATCAGTTGGAAGCGGGTATCTGCTGGATCAACGCCTGGGGCGAGTCCGACGCAAAAATGCCGGTCGGCGGCTACAAGCAGTCGGGCGTGGGCCGTGAAAACGGGATCAGCTCGCTGAACAACTTCACCCGCATCAAATCGGTACAGGTTGAGCTGGGCGATTACGCCTCGGTGTTCTAAAGCCGAGATTTGTATTGCCTTTGAGGCCGCTATCGGGGGCAAGCCCCCTCCCACATTTGATCGGGTTTACACAGTCAAAGGTGGGAGGGGGCTTGCCCCCGATGAGGCCCGACCTGACCACACTTCAAAGAGGGTGCATTCATGTCCCAAGAATACGACTACATCATTGTGGGTGCCGGCTCCGCCGGTAACACCCTGGCGACCCGTCTGACCGAAGACGAAGGCGTCACCGTCCTGCTGCTGGAAGCTGGCGGTCCTGACTACCGTCTCGACTTCCGTACCCAGATGCCCGCCGCCCTGGCGTTCCCGCTGCAAGGCCGCCGCTACAACTGGGCCTACGAGACCGATCCAGAGCCACACATGGACGGCCGCCGCATGGAATGCGGGCGCGGCAAGGGCCTGGGTGGCTCTTCCCTGATCAACGGCATGTGCTACATCCGTGGCAACGCCATGGACTACGACAACTGGTCGAAACTGCCCGGTCTTGAAGACTGGGCGTACCTGGACTGCCTGCCGTATTTCCGTAAGGCCGAAACCCGCGACATCGGCCCCAACGACTACCACGGTGGCGACGGTCCGGTCAGCGTGACCACGCCCAAAGCCGGCAACAACCCGCTGTTCCACGCCATGGTCGAAGCTGGCGTGCAGGCCGGTTACCCGCGCACCGAAGACCTGAACGGCTACCAGCAGGAAGGCTTCGGCCCGATGGACCGGACCGTCACGCCAAACGGCCGTCGCGCCAGCACCGCACGCGGTTACCTGGACACGGCTAAAAAGCGCTCCACCCTGACCATCGTCACCCACGCGCTGACCGACAAAGTGTTGTTCGACGGCAAGCGTGCCGTTGGCGTGCGTTACCTGATCGGTGCCGCCGAAGAACGCGTGGAAGCCCGCGCCCGTAAAGAAGTGCTGGTGTGCAGCGGCGCCATCGCCTCGCCGCAACTGCTGCAACGCTCCGGCGTCGGCCCGGCCAAACTGCTCGAAAGCCTCGACATCCCGGTGGTCCACGACCTGCCCGGCGTCGGTGAAAACCTGCAGGACCACCTTGAGCTGTACCTGCAATACGCCTGCACCCAACCGGTGTCGCTGTACCCGTCGCTGCTCTGGTACAACCAACCGGCGATCGGTGCCGAGTGGCTGTTCAACGGCACCGGCATCGGCGCTAGCAACCAGTTCGAAGCGGGCGGTTTTATCCGTACCCGTGAAGACTTCGATTGGCCGAACATCCAGTACCACTTCCTGCCGGTGGCGATTAACTACAACGGCAGCAACGGCGTGAAAGAACACGGCTTCCAGGCGCACATGGGCTCCATGCGTTCGCCGAGCCGTGGCCGCGTGCAGTTGAAATCGAAGAACCCACGGGACTACCCGAGCATCCTCTTCAACTACATGGCCACCGAGCAGGACTGGCAGGAATTTCGCGATGGCATCCGCCTGACCCGTGAAATCATGCAGCAGCCCGCACTCGACGCCTTCCGTGGCCGCGAAATCAGCCCGGGTATCGACGTGCAAACCGATGAGCAGTTGGACACGTTCATCCGCGAGCACGCCGAAACGGCGTTCCACCCGTCCTGCTCGTGCAAGATGGGCACCGATGAAATGGCGGTGGTGGATGGCGAAGGCCGCGTGCATGGCATGCAAGGCCTGCGCGTGGTCGATGCGTCGATCATGCCGATCATCACCACCGGCAACCTGAACGCGCCGACGATCATGCTCGCCGAGAAAATCGCCGACAAGATCCGTGGCCGCCAGCCGCTGCCGCGCAGCACCGCCGACTACTACGTGGCCGGCGATGCGCCAGTGCGGGGCAAGCCGATGCGTGAAGTGGGGCCGACCGCGCAGTAACTGAAAGACCGTGTCGCCCTCATCGGGGGCAAGCCCCCTCCCACACTTGATCGGGTTCACACGGTCAGAATGTGGGAGGGGGCTTGCCCCCGATGAGGCCCGACCCAACGCCGCAAACCTTGCACCTACACTCTCCTTGATAGCTCCCCAGCCCAGGCCTACTCTGTTCGCCTGCCCGCGCTGAGCCGCCCACAAGGAAGGCCCCATGTTCGACCACCACGCCACACTCAAAAAGCATTTCAGTGCCCTGCGCACCACCGCCGACTTCTTCTCCCTGCGTTACGTGCGCGAATCCGGCCACTACCTGTCGGTGCGCAAGAACGTCGCCGCACCGCCGCACCTGAACCACGACGAAGGCGCCATGCTCACCGTGCGCGTCAACGGGGTCGAAGCCTACGCCGCGACCCACGATATTTCCCTGCCCGGCCTGCAAGCCGCGCTTGAGCGTGCCGAACAGCAAGCACGCCTGATCAAGCCCCATGCCCTGCTCGACCTGCGCGATCAACACGTGTCCAGCGACGTCGCCGACTACCTGTCACCCAACCTTGCCCAGGCCTTTCCGTCCCTGAGCGACTGCTACCAGTTGCTCGGCGATGAATCCGCTGCCGTGCCCCAGGACGAGCGCCTGGTGAACTGGGAAGTCAGCCTCGGCTTGACCCACGTCGAGCAGATCTACCTCAACAGTGCCGGTGCCGAGCTGCGCCAGGCCCAGCGTTTTGTATTCCCCGGCGTCAACGTCACCGCCTACGACGGCAACGACAGCCAGTCGCGCACCTTCGGTGGCAGCAACTTCGGCCAGCAGGGTGGCTTCGATGTGATCGACCGCTTCGGCCTGGTCGGCGCCGCGCCGCGCATTGCCGACGAAGCCCTGCAGTTGCTGCTGGCACCGAACACGCCCCAGGGCCCGCGCGACCTGTTGCTGATGCCCGACCAGATGATCCTGCAGATCCACGAATCGATCGGCCACCCGCTGGAGCTCGACCGCATCCTGGGCGACGAGCGCAATTACGCCGGCACCAGCTTCGTCAAGGCCGAGGACTTCGGCCGCCTGCAATACGGCTCGCCCTTGCTCAACGTGACCTTCGACCCGGACATTCCCGAGCAACTGGCCAGCTACAGCCATGACGACGACGGCACCGCCGCCAGCAAGCAATTCCTGATCCGTGAAGGGTTGCTGCTCAAGCCACTGGGCGGCGCGCTGTCGCAGTTCCGTTCCGGCATGGGCGGCGTGGCCAACAGCCGTGCCAGCAGTTGGAACCGCCCGCCGATCGACCGCATGGCCAACCTGAATATCGAAGCCGGCGACCAGAGCCTGGCGCAACTGATTGGCGGCATCGAACACGGCATCCTGATGTCGACCAACCGTTCGTGGTCCATCGACGATGCACGCAACAAATTCCAGTTCGGCTGCGAGTGGGGCCAGTTGATCGAAAACGGTGAACTCAAGGGCGTGGTAAAAAACCCCAACTACCGCGCCATTTCCGCGCAGTTCTGGCGCAACCTCAGCGCCGTGGGCGACGCCAGCACCTTCAAGGTCCTGGGCACGCCGAACTGCGGCAAGGGTGAACCCAACCAAGTCATCCGCGTCGGCCATGCGTCGCCGGCCTGTGTGTTCAGCAACGTTGATGTATTCGGGGGAGATGCCTGATGAACCACTTCAAGGCATTGGTGGAGTGGCTCAAGCAAGCCCTCACCGACAAAGAACAATTTCACCTGGGCTATGCCGCAGAGTCGTCCGAATTCGTGCGTTTCAACCACGCCAAGGTGCGTCAGGCCGGCCAGGTGCAACAGGCCAGCCTCAACCTCAAACTGATCAACGACGGTCGCCATGCCGACCTCAGCATCACCCTCGGCGGCGAACCGGCGCTGGATCGCCAACGCCTCGCCGATGGCCTGCAACAACTGCGCGAAACCTTGCCGTTGCTGCCGCATGACCCTTACCTGTTGCTGAACCACAACGCCTGGCAAAGCCACAACGAACAGGCCCGGCCGCTGCCCGAGCTGGGCCAGGTGCTCGAAGACATCAGCCAGGCGGCACACGGGGTCGACCTGGTCGGCTTCTACGCCGCCGGCCCGATCAGCCGTGGCTTCGCCAGTTCCGACGGGGCGTTCGGCTGGCACCAGGCCAATAGCTTCAACTTCGACTTCAGCCTGTTCCACGCCAACGGCGAAGCGGTGAAAGCCAGTTACGCCGGGCACACCTGGAACAGCGCCGAGTTCGCCGCGCGCTTCCAGCAAGCCCGCGATCAGCTGGAATTTCTCGGCCGCCCGTTGCACACACTGGCGCCAGGACAATACCGCGCCTACCTGGCCCCGGCGGCGCTGGAAGAAATCATCAGCATCATCACGTGGGGCGGTTTTTCCGCGCAGGCCATCGCCAGCAAAGGCAGCTCGCTGCAACGCCTGTATGCCGGAGAGCAGGCGTTAAGCCCGTTGGTGACGGTGGATGAGCACATCAGCGGCTCCCTGAGCGAGGCGTTCTCCAGCGAAGGCTACCCGCGCAGTGACGTCACGCTGATCAACGCCGGCCAGGCCGACGGCCAACTGGTCAATTCGCGCAGCGCCGCCGAATACGGCCTCGGCGCCAACGGCGCCAGCAGCGACGAATCCCCCAGCGCCTTGCAGATGGCGGCGGGCAGCCTGGCCCAGGCCGATATCCTCAAGCAATTGGGCACCGGGCTGTACATCAGCAACCTGTGGTACCTGAACTACTCCGACCTGCCGGCGGCGCGCCTGACCGGCATGACCCGGTTCGCCACGTTCTGGGTGGAAGACGGCGAGATCAAGGCGCCGGTCAGTACCATGCGCTTCGATGACAGCGTCTACAGCCTGCTCGGCTCACAGCTCGAAGCGCTGACCGCGGAGCGCGAATTGCTGCTGTCAGCCAGCACCTACAGCCAGCGCAATACCGCGTCCAATCTGTTGCCGGGGGCGTTGGTCAAGCGCCTGACCCTGACCCTCTAACCAACAGCAATCTCCTTGTGGGAGGGGGCTTGCTCCCGATAGCGGTGTGTCAGTATTCGATGGACTGACTGACACACCGCTATCGGGAGCAAGCCCCCTCCCACATTGTTTTGTGTTGATTTCAGACGTCTTGTTTCGACATGTCCTACAGCTAAATCAGACCCCTCTCACCGCCCGCCCAAGGCCGGTTGTCGCCTGCAAAAAACCTCGTTATAACGGTTGGTGGCACCCTGCCATCCACCCACGTGCCCGCACGTGATGTATGACCTTGCCCGGGATAGGGCAAGCTGGAGCGTTGACATGAACCATGGAAGTTTTGTCATAGAAAAGCTGTTCAAGCACTACAACGTCCACGTAGAACAGTTGGGTTTCGATCCACAGAAACATCCGCAAAGGAAAACCGTGCTGTTGGTCAATGGAGCGCTGTCCACCACCCGCTCGTTTGCGCGCACCAGCAAGTGCCTCGCCGAACATTTCAATGTGCTGCTGTTCGACCTGCCGTTCTCCGGCTATTCGCGCGAACACAATACTGACCTGGACCTGGTGACCAAGGACGACGAGGTACAAATCCTGCGCGCGCTGGTGGAGCGCTTCCAGGTCAACCACTTGGTGTCGGCCTCGTGGGGCGGCATCTCCACGCTGCTGACCCTGGCGCACAACCCGCCCTCCATCGAAAGCTCAGTAGTGATGGCGCTGGCACCCAACCTCAACCCGGCGATGCTCGACTATGTCGAGCGGGTGCGCGTGCTGATCGAGGCCGATGACAAGTCCGCCGTCGGCCATTTGCTCAACGAAACGGTGGGCAAATACTTGTCGCCGCGGCTCAAGCGCAACAACCATCGGCACCTGTCGAACATGGCCACCACCGAATACCGCCAGGCGCGCTTTCATATCCACCAGGTGCTGGCGATGGGCGATGGCAACTACCTGCCGCAGCTCACCCGGATCGAAACACCGGTGCACTTCCTCAACGGCACGCTGGACGAATACACCCCGGCCACCGAGGCCCGACTGTTCAAGCAATACGTGGGCCGCAGCAGCTTTGCCGTCGCCGAACATACCGGGCATTTGCTCGACCTGGAGTCCCGCGAAGCGGCGCTGGCGGTCCACCGGGCGCTGCTGGATTTCCTGGTGGGCGAGCACGCGCCGCTGTCGGATTTAGACGAACCACCAGTGGGAAAAGGAGCGACGAATGGCGCATAATCGCCGACACATAGCCTCCTAACAAAAAGGGATCCCATGCCGAATCGCGCCCCTCTCGATGCCAAGACCGCCCGCTGGCTACCCTGGGTGGTCGCGATTGCCTTCTTCATGCAATCGCTGGATGGGACGATTCTCAACACGGCACTGCCGGCCATGGCCCGGGACCTCGCAGAGAACCCGCTGCGCATGCAAGGGGTGGTGATCGCCTACATGCTCACCGTCGCCTTGCTGATCCCGGCGTCGGGCTGGATCGCCGACCGCTTCGGCACCAAGAAAATCTTCTTTGGCGCGATCATGCTGTTCAGCATTGGCTCGCTGCTGTGCGCGCTGTCCAGCAGCTTGACCATGCTGGTCGGCGCGCGGGTGGTCCAGGGCCTGGGCGGTGCGCTGATGCTGCCGGTCGGCCGGCTCGTGGTGCTGCGCGCTTATCCGCGCTCCGAGCTGGTGCGAATCATGGGTTTCATCACCATCCCCGGCCTACTCGGCCCGCTGCTCGGCCCGACCCTCGGCGGCTGGATGGTGCAATACCTGACGTGGCACTGGATTTTCCTGATCAACCTGCCGGTGGGCATGATCGGCTGCTACGCCGTGTGGAAGTTCATCCCCGACCTGCGCGGCAGCGAGCGCACGCGTTTCGATGGGAGCGGCTTCCTGCTGTTCGGCGCGGCGATGGTGCTGATCACCATCGCTATGGAAGGTCTGGGCGAATTGCACCTGCCGCACCTGCGGGTGATGTTGCTGCTGTTTGGCGGGCTGGCGTGCCTGGCGGCCTACTGGCTGCGCGCGGGGCATATCGATAACCCGCTGTTTTCGCCGGCGCTGTTCAAGACCCGCACCTTTGCGGTGGGCATCCTGGGCAACCTGTTCGCGCGCCTGGGCAGCGGCGCCTTGCCGTTTCTGGTGCCGTTGCTGCTGCAGGTGGCTTTGGGCTATTCACCGTCCCAGGCCGGGATGAGCATGCTGCCGCTGGCGGCGGCGGCGATGTTGGCCAAGTCTGTCGCGCGGCCGCTGATCGAACGCCTGGGCTACCGCGTGGTATTGACCGGCAACACCCTGGCCCTGGGCCTGATGCTGGCGAGCATGGGCCTGGTCAGCGAGCAGACCCCCTACCCGCTGCTGCTGGGCATGCTGGCGGTACTGGGGGCGATCAACTCCTTGCAGTTCACCGCGATGAACACCGTCACCCTGATCGACCTCGACGACGCCCAGGCCAGCAGCGGCAACAGCTTGCTGTCGGTGGTAGCGCAACTGTCCCTGAGCCTTGGCGTGGCCTGCGCCGGTGCATTGCTCGGCGGGTTTACCGCCGAGTCGGGCAACGACGGCGTGAGCACCGTACTCGGTGCCTTCCAGTTGACCTTCCTCACCGTGGGCATCATGGCGATGCTGGCGGCGGCGATTTTCCTGCAACTGTCGCCAAAAGACGGCAAACGTAGGGTCAGCCGCGAGCACGACATCGAACACTAGCAGGCGTCTCGTCGAGAACTTGCAGGGAAAATCCCACGGGGCTGGTACACTGCGCGACATTTTGTTTTGCAGAGCCAGTCCCGTGACCACCATCGCCACCGCTTTTAATACGTTGCCGCTCTCCGCCGCCATGCTGGCTAACCTCGACTCGCTGGGTTATGCCGAGATGACGCAGATCCAGGCGCAGAGCTTGCCGGTGATCCTCAAGGGGCTGGACCTGATTGCCCAGGCCAAGACCGGCAGCGGCAAGACGGCTGCGTTCGGCATCGGCCTGCTGAACCCGATCAACCCGCGCTACTTCGGCTGCCAGGCCCTGGTGATGTGCCCGACCCGCGAGCTGGCCGACCAAGTGGCTAAGGAAATCCGCCGCCTGGCCCGCGCCGAAGACAACATCAAGGTGCTGACCCTGTGTGGCGGCGTGTCCCTCGGCCCGCAGATCGCCTCGCTGGAGCATGGCGCCCACGTCATCGTCGGCACCCCGGGCCGCATCCAGCAACACCTGCGCAAGGGTTCGCTGGTGCTGGACGGCTTGAACACGCTGATCCTCGACGAAGCCGACCGCATGCTCGACATGGGCTTCTACGACGCCATCGAAGACATCATCAGCAAGACCCCGGCCCGCCGCCAGACCCTGCTGTTTTCGGCCACCTACCCGGTGAGCATCAAGCAGTTGGCCTCCAAATTCATGCGCGCGCCGCAGCAAGTGAAGGCCGAAGCCTTCCACTCCGATGACCAGATCGAGCAGCGCTTCTACGAGATTTCGCCGGAAGAACGCATGGACGCGGTGACCAAGGTGCTCGCGCACTTCCGCCCGGCCTCGTGCGTGGCGTTCTGCTTCACCAAGCAGCAAGTGCAGGAAACCGTCGATCACCTGACCTCCAAGGGCATCTCCGCCGTCGGCCTGCATGGCGACCTGGAACAGCGTGACCGTGACCAGGTGCTGGCGATGTTCGCCAACCGCAGCACCTCGGTACTCGTCGCCACCGACGTTGCCGCCCGAGGCCTGGACATCGACTCGCTGGACATGGTGATCAACGTCGAACTGGCCCGCGACTCGGAAATCCACATCCACCGCGTCGGCCGCACCGGCCGTGCCGGTGAGACCGGGATCGCCATCAGCCTGGTGGCGCCGTCCGAAGCGCACCGTGCCCAAGCCATCGAGCAGTTGCAGAAATCGCCGCTGAACTGGGACCAGTTGGACAACCTCAAGCCGCAGAGCGGTGGCCCGCTGCTGCCGCAGATGAGCACCCTGTGCATCGCCGCCGGCCGTAAAGACAAGGTACGCCCGGGCGACATCCTCGGCGCACTGACCGGTGACGCCGGCATCCCCGGCGCCCAGGTCGGCAAGATCGCGATCTTTGATTTCCAGGCCTTCGTCGCCGTGGAACGCGGCGTCGCCAAGCAGGCGTTGCAGCGTTTGAATGACGGCAAGATCAAGGGCCGTTCGTTGCGCGTGCGGATCTTGTAAACGATCTCCCACCCCATGGAGATCTAATGTGGGAGGGGGCTTGCCCCCGATGGCGGTGTATCAGTCACCTGATTAATTGACTGGACCACCGCCATCGGGGGCAAGCCCCCTCCCACAGTTTTGATTGCATTTCAGATCAATATTTTGTGAGGACATTGCTGTGCGCTCGACCGAAGTTGTGATCATTGGCGCCGGCGCCGCAGGCTTGATGTGCGCACTGACCGCCGCCGGGCGTGGGCGCAAGGTGATGCTGATCGACCACGCGAACAAGGCCGGCAAGAAGATCCTGATGTCCGGCGGTGGCCGCTGCAATTTCACCAATATGTACACCGAGCCGGCCAACTTCCTCTCGCACAACGCACACTTCTGCAAGTCCGCCCTGGCCCGCTACACCCAATGGGATTTCATCGGGCTGGTGGCCAAGCACGGCGTGCCGTACCACGAGAAGAAACTCGGCCAGTTGTTCTGCGATAACAAATCCAGCGACATCCTCGGCATGCTGCTCGACGAGTGCATCCAGACCGGCGTGAGCCTGCACCTGGATACTTCGATTCAAGAGATTGCCAAACTCGAGAGTGGCTACCAGTTGCAGACCACGTTGGGCGAGCTGCGCTGCGAGTCCCTGGTGATCGCCACCGGCGGTTTGTCGATTCCGACGCTGGGCGCAACCGGGTTTGGTTATCAGGTGGCCAAGCAGTTCGGCCACGAACTGCTGCCGACCCGCGCCGGGCTGGTGCCGTTCACCATCACCGACCAGCTCAAGGATTTGTGCGGCGAGTTGTCCGGCACCTCGGTGGACTGCCTGGTCAACTGCAACGGCCAGAGCTTTCGCGAGAACCTCCTGTTTACCCATCGCGGCCTGAGCGGGCCGGCGATTTTGCAGATTTCCTCCTACTGGGAATCCGGTGACACGCTCGAGATCAACCTGCTACCCGACCACGACGCCCACGCCTGGCTGCAACAGCAACAGGCCGAGCGCCCCAACAGCGAGCTGAAAACCCTGCTGGGTGAGATCTTCACCAAAAAGATGGCCAACCTACTGGCGGAAACCTGGTTCGTGTCCAAGCCGATGAAGCAGTACACCCACGCCGAACTGGCCGACATCGCGCAAAAACTGGCGAGCTGGCAACTGGTCCCGGCAGGCACCGAGGGCTACCGCACCGCCGAAGTGACGCTGGGCGGCGTGGATACGCGAGAAGTGTCGTCCAAGACCATGGAATCGCTGAAAAGCCCAGGCTTGTACTTTATCGGTGAAGTACTGGACGTGACCGGCCACCTCGGTGGTTTCAACTTCCAGTGGGCCTGGGCTTCCGGCTACGCCGCCGCGCAGTACGCCTGACACAACGCAGTACAAATGTGGGAGGGGGCTTGCCCCCGATAGCAGTGGACCAGTCAACTCATCAGGTGACTGACACGCCGCCATCGGGGGCAAGCCCCCTCCCACATTGACTGCATTGCACATTGAGAATGCTGTGGCCGGAATAAATTTTGCTGTCAGATGTGATCGCCACGCTTGCCGTGGCGTCATTACTGGCCCAATTTAGCGGCATCGTCCCGGAAGACTCCAGCCTTCATGTCATCGACCTCGTTCAACCAATCCATGCGGCGCCTGTGGGCGCTGGATAAATTCAGTTACAGCGTTCGGGTCTTCATCGCCCTCACCGGCAGCATGGCGCTGTGCTGGTACCAAGATGAAATGACGCTGCTGATCCCGCTGTTCCTGGGAATTATCGCCAGCGCCCTGGCCGAGACCGACGACAGTTGGCAAGGCCGCCTCAATGCCCTGGCGGTGACGCTGGTGTGTTTCAGCATTGCCGCGCTGTCGGTGGAGTTGCTGTTCCCCTATCCCTGGGCCTTTGCCGTCGCCCTGGCCCTGGCGAGTTTTGGCCTGACCATGCTCGGCGCCCTTGGCGAACGGTATGGCGCGATTGCTTCGGCCACCTTGATCCTGTCGGTCTACACCATGATCGGCGTGGACCAACGCGGCGGCGCCGTCACGGACTTCTGGCATGAACCGCTGCTGCTGGTGGCCGGGGCCGCCTGGTACGGGGCGCTGTCAGTGCTGTGGCAGGTGCTGTTTTCCAACCAGCCGGTGCAGCAGAGCCTGGCGCGGTTGTTTCGCGAATTGGGGCATTACCTCAAGCTCAAATCGTCGCTGTTCGAACCGATCCGCCAGTTGGATGTGGAGGCGCGACGCCTGGAGCTGGCCCAGCAAAACGGCCGCGTGGTGGCCGCGCTGAATGCGGCGAAGGAAATTATCCTGCACCGCGTCGGCAATGGGCGGCCGGGCTCGAAGGTCAGTCGTTACCTCAAGCTGTACTTCCTGGCCCAGGACATCCACGAACGCGCCAGTTCGTCCCACTACCCCTACAACGCCCTGGCCGAGGCCTTCTTCCATAGCGACGTGCTATTCCGCTGCCAGCGCCTGCTGCGCCAGCAAGGCAAGGCCTGCCAGGCCCTGGCCGAATCGATCCAACTGCGCCAGCCGTTCATCTATGACGCCAGCTTCGCCGAAGCCCTGGGCGACCTGAACGCGTCCATGGAACACCTGCGCATCCAGAGCAACCCGGCCTGGCGCGGCCTGCTGCGCTCCTTGCGTGCGCTGGCGGCCAACCTGTCGACCCTCGACCGCCTGCTGGGTGACGCCAGCAACCCTGACGCGCTGGCCGACGCTACTGATAGCAACCTGCTCGATCGCGCCCCGCGCAACCTCAAAGAAATGTGGACGCGCCTGCGCACCCAACTCACGCCGACCTCGCTGCTGTTCCGCCACGCCTTGCGTCTGGCGCTGGCGTTGACCATCGGCTATGGCACCCTGCATGCGATCCACGCCTCCCAGGGCTACTGGATCATCCTCACCACCCTATTCGTCTGCCAGCCCAACTACGGCGCCACCCGGCGCAAGCTCGGCCAGCGGATCATCGGCACGGCCATCGGCCTCACCGTGGCCTGGGCGTTGTTCGACCTGTTCCCCAGCGCCCTGGTGCAATCGATGTTCGCCATCGCTGCAGGCCTGGTGTTCTTTATCAACCGCACCACCCGCTACACCCTAGCCACGGCGGCGATCACCTTGATGGTGCTGTTCTGCTTCAACCAGGTGGGCGATGGCTACGGGCTGTTCCTGCCACGGCTGTTCGACACCTTGATCGGCAGCGTGATTGCCGGCCTGACCGTGTTCCTGTTCCTGCCGGACTGGCAAGGCCGGCGCCTGAACAAAGTGCTGGCGAACACCCTGACCTGCAACAGCATCTACCTGCGCCAGATCATGCAGCAATACGCCGCCGGCAAACGCGACGACCTCGCCTATCGCCTGGCCCGACGCAACGCTCACAACGCCGATGCGGCGCTGTCCACCACCCTGGCGAATATGCTGATGGAGCCGGGGCACTTCCGAAAGGAAGCCGATGTGGGCTTCCGCTTCCTGGTGCTGTCCCACACCTTGCTCAGCTACCTGTCGGGGCTCGGCGCGCACCGCGAAACCCAACTGCCGGCCGACGTGCGCGAGCACTTGATCGACGGCGCGGGGAAAACCCTGGCGGCGAGCATCGACGAAATCGCCACGGGGCTGGCCAATAAACAGCCGATCGCGATTCAGAGCGATGCCGAGGAAGCGTTGGCCGCCGAGCTGGAACAGATGCCGGATGAGATCGATGAGGGGCAGCGCTTGGTGCAGACGCAACTGGCGTTGATTTGCCGGCAGTTGGGGCCATTGCGCACCCTGGCCGCGCACCTGATCAAAGACACCAGCGCGGCGTAGGCCCCTACATCCCGTGCTGCTTCATCAACCGCGCATAGCTGCCATCAGTCTTCATCTTGGCAATCTCGCGGTCAAAGCTGGCAACGATCTGCTCATGCTCGGGGTTCTTCAGGCTGACCAGAATATGCAGGCTGTTTTCACTCAACGGCTGCGGCAAAAACTCCACCGAGCTACGCACCCGCGCCGACTCCTGTGCCAGGTAATAGCGGGCGACGTATTCGTCCTCCACCGTCAGGCGTACCCGACGCGCGACGAGCATGCGCACCGCCATGGCGAAGTTATGCACCGGGATTTTCTGTAACTGGGGGTCTTGGTCAAACGCCGCTGAATACGCATACCCACGCACCACGGCGATGGGGTAGTCGTGCAATTGCTCAAGGTTCTGAAACTCGATGGGATCGTCGCGGCGCTTGATAAACACCAAGCGGTTGATCAGGTATCCAGCGGAAAACTGCCCCAGATGCGTGCGAGCGTCGTCATACCAGGCGTTGACCAACACGTCGTAGCGCCCATCGCCGACGCCCATCAACGCGCGGGCCCAGGGCACCTGCTCGAAATCACTGGCATAACCGGCGCGGGCCAAGGCCGTGCTGACAATATCGGTAGCCAGCCCGCCATTGACCAAGTTGGCATCGGTAAAGGGTGGCCAGGCATCCGCCACCAGGCGCAGACGCTGCGCGAACGCCGGCGGGGCCATCAACAACATTCCAATCAAAGCAAGGGCACGAGAGAATCGCGGCATGCTTAAAGTCCTTGGCGGGCAGGTGGTGGCCTTGGCTCAGGCAGTGCCTGAGGATCTAACAGTAGCTCAGATTACACAAAGAACCCGACGCTGAATGCACACAATGATGGCAGATTGACGGCACTGAAAAAAATAGCTGATTTAGACAGAAGTGCCTACCGCGCTTACTATCCGGGACAGTCACTTCCAAGAGAACCGCACTATGACAGTCGAATGGGTCTGTAAACATCACACCGAGCTGGGCAAGGAACAGCTGTACGCCATTCTGCGCCTGCGCAGCGAGGTCTTCGTCGTCGAGCAAAAGTGCCTCTATCAGGACATCGACGGGCAGGACCTGCAAGGCGATACCCACCACCTGATGGCCTGGAAAGACGATGAACTGGTGGCCTACCTGCGCCTGCTGGACCCGGAGACCCAGGCCGGGGATGTGGTGATCGGCCGGGTGATCGTGGCACCGATGACACGCGGCACCGGGCTGGGGCATCTGATGATGGAAGAAGCGCTCAAGCAGATTGACGATATCTGGCCAGAGACGCCGATCTTTCTGTCAGCCCAGGCACATTTGCAGGGTTATTACGCGCGGTATGGTTTTTTGGTGGCGGGCGAGCAATACCTTGAAGACGATATTCCCCACATCGGCATGCGGCGCGCCTGATGGCCCCATCGTGAGCAAGCCCGCTCCCACATTCGCGCGCATTCCAAACGGTGTACGCGGTTAAATGTGGGAGCGGGCTTGCTCACGAAAGCGTCAGCCCAGCGACCGCCAAGGCTCAGGGATAACCCAATACCTGTTTGATCGACGCAAGATTCGCCTCGATCCACCCCCGATCAATCGCGCCCCAATCGCGAATCCGATAATGCCCCGCATGATTGCGCGCGCCGTCTTCCTGCTCGAACTCGCAGACGATATCCAGATCCGCCAACGCCGCAATCGTGTCCTGCGCGGTGCGCCGGGGCATGCCCGTCACCTCGGTCAGCGCCGGCACGCTGCTGGCCTGCTGGCTGTCGATCAAATACGCCACGTACAGGCGGCGGTAGAAGCTGCTTTTGGTCTTGCTCACATCCATGGTCAACCGCCTTGGAAAGTCAGGGTTTGCCCTGCAGATCGCGATACGTGAGGTACACACGCAGGTCGAATTCCACCTGATGGTAGCCCGGCATCATGTACTCACAGAGTTTGTAGAACGCTTTGTTGTGGTCCGATTCCTTGAAGTGCGCCAGCTCGTGTACCACGATCATGCGCAGAAACTCCGGGGCAGCCTCCTTGAACAGCGCGGCGATGCGGATTTCTTTCTTGGACTTCAGATTGCCGCCCTGAACCCGCGAGATCGTGGTGTGCAGGCCGAGGGCGCGGTGCGTCAGATCAAGACGGTTATCGAACAGCACTTTGTCGATGGCCGGCGCGTTGCGCAGGTGCTCCTGCTTCAAGGCCAGCGCGTAGGCGTACAGGGCTTTGTCGCTCTGCACGGCGTGACGTTCGGGGTAACGCTGTTCCAGGTAGGCGCCCAACTGGTCCTTGGCGATCAGTTGGCGCACTTGCTCCTGGAGGGCTGCGGGGTAGGCCTGGAGGTATTTCAGTGCGGTCATTGAGGTCTGCAACAGGGTTCGAATGGGCGCCAGTGTAGCGAATTCAACCGGAACGGGCGCGCGACCAGTCGACCACCGCCTCGGCCATCAACGGCTGCGCCGCCCACGGTCCCTGGACAAACGCGCAACCATTGGCCTTGAGCCAATGAGCTTGCTCCTGCGTCTCTACACCCTCGGCGACCACCAGCACGCCGAAATGCCCGCACAACTCGATAATGCTGCGGGCCATCGCCGCATCCCGCGCCGAGCCCGGCAGGCACGCGATCAATTGGCGGTCGAGCTTGAGCGTGTCGAATTCCAGGTCGCGCAGGTGGGCCAGGGAACAGTGGCCGGAACCGAAGTCATCCAGGGCGATGCGCACCCCGACCGCGCGCAGCAACTTGAGCTGCTTGGCGGACTCTTCGAGGTTATGCATCAGGCTGTCCTCACCGATCTCCACTTCCAACTGGCGCCCCTGCAGCCCGTGTCGGTCGAGCACCTGCTGCAGTTGGCTCGCCAAGTTGGGCATGTTGAACTGGCTGCCGCTCAAGCTCACGCTCAACACCAGCGCATCCTCGAACGTGGCTTGCCACGCTTGGCGCTGGGACGCGACCTGGTGGTAGATCCAGGCGCTCAACTGACTGATCAGCCGGGCCTCTTCCAGCAGCGGCAAAAACAGCCCCGGCGGTACATCGCCGACACTCGGGTGCTGCCAGCGCAACAATGCCTCGACGCCGCGCAGATGGCCATCCTCCAGGGACACCTGGGGCTGGTACACCAGAGTGAAATCCTTGTTCTGGATGGCGCTGCGCACGCTGTCTTCGAGCATCAGCCGCGAGCGCGCACGGCCGTTCATTTCCTGATCGTAATAGCGATATTGCTGACGCCCCGCACGCTTGGCTTCATACATCGCGATGTCAGCCGCACGCAACAGGCCACTCAAGTCCGACCCGCAATCCGGGAACGTGGCGATGCCGATGCTGACCCCGAGCATCACCTCCAAACCGTCAACCTGCTGGCCAACAGACACGCGCTCGATCAGTTTCTCGGCAATCTTCGCTGCCTGCTCGGGGAACTCCAGCTCCAGCAACGCCGTGAACTCATCCCCGCCCATGCGTCCGAGAATGTCGTAGGAACGCAGGCAACTCTGCAACTGTTCCGAGACCCAGCGCAGCACCCGATCACCGGCGTCATGCCCCAGCGAGTCGTTGACCCGCTTGAAGCCGTCGAGGTCCAGGTACAGCAAGACCAAGGACTGCTCGGTCCGATCACTGCGCAGCAAGGAGTTTTCCACCGCCTGGTAAAAACCACGGCGGTTCAACAAGCCGGTCAGCGGGTCGGTCACCGCCTGGAATTCCAGTTGTTGATGCAAATGGCGAACTTCGGACATGTCCAACACGGTCACCACCATCGCCTTTCGCTCGGCAGGTAATGGCGCACAGGACAGCGCCACCGGCACCTGCTGACCACGGCCGGTGCGCAAGATCGCATCGTGCAAGCGCCAGGTTTCGCCCCGGCGGTAACTGGCGCACATCTGCGACTCAAGCCAGGCCGGCACATGGGGTTTTTGCAGGAAACCCAGGAAATCCTGGCCGTTGAGTTCATGGAGCGTGGCATTGAGCAGACGCGAAATCGCCGGGTTGGCGTACTCGATCACGCCCGCCTCGCTGACCACCAGGATGCCTTCGGCGGCGTTATCCAGCACCGAGGCGTTGAAGGCGCGGGCGGATTCCAGGTCATGGCTCAGGCGCTGCAAGGCCCGGCGATTGCGCTGGTGCTCCAGCAACGCCTGAACCTTGGGCTTGAGAATATGCGGGTCGAAGGGTTTGAACATGTAGTCGATGGCGCCGCTGGCATAGCCCTCCAGCACAGCGGCCGGCGATTGCGCATTGGCGCTCAGAAAGATGATCGGCGTCATGCGTGTGCGCTGGCTGCCGCGCATCAGGCGGGCGACTTCAAAACCGTCCATGCCGGGCATCATTACGTCGAGCAGCACCAAGTCGACTTCGTGCTGGAGCAACAGCTCCAGAGCCTCCAGGCCGGAACCGGCGGTCACCACCCGCCAGTCATCACGCTGCAAAAGGGCACGCATGCTGATCAGGTTTTCCGGGTAGTCATCGACCACCAGAAGAACCGAACCACCATCGCCTGGGTGTGGAGCGCATTCCATGCTACGTCTCTTCCTTAAGGTGCCGCACCGGTCAGTTCTGACAGAAAAACCAGGCAAGCACTGAGGTCTCACTCTAGCCTTGGTTCCCGAAAATCAGAAGTGACGAGGGTGCCATCATTGCGCCAAAAACTGCTAAGCCGACTAACGGTCAACCTCTACAGCCCACGTTTCATGCGGAACATGGCTTTTTGACATTCCCTTGGCGCCAATAACTTGCCAGCCATTGATTAACAAGCGGTGGGCTACCGCCTATAAAGATGCTGTCTGGCCCAAGGGCCAAAGCCTACACCTATCTGTAAAAAGGCCTACGCCATGATTGATCTTTCCACCTGGAACCTAAGCATTCCGGTCGGCTCGCCCCCCACGACGATCGACACCCCAAAGCTGATGAATGGCTTCAACGACCAATATTTCCAGGCCGAAGGCAGCAACGTGCAATTCTGGACACCCGTCACCGGCACCCGCACCGAAAACGCCATTTACCCCCGCAGCGAACTGCGCGAAACCTACGCCGATGGTCGCCTGCGCAACTGGACCTACCCCGAAGCCGACAATTATCTACACGCCACATTGACCGTCAATCAGGTGCCATCCTCCGGGAAAATCGTCATCGGCCAGATCCACGCCTACGACAGCCAAAAACCGCTGATCAAGCTGGAATACCAGTTCAAGGAAAAAACCCAGACCGGCAACATCGTCGCCAAGGTCCGCATGCGCCCGGACGAGGACGAAAGCCGGGTGATCATCGTCGCCTCCAATGTGCCGCTGGAGAAGAGCTTTACGTACACCATCAACCTCAATAAAGCCGGCTTGCTCAGCGTGTACGCCGCCGACGATGAGTGGAACGAACGCATTGGCGCGGCATGGGGCAGCAAGCTGCTGTATTTCAAGGCGGGGACGTATGTGCAGGACAACAGTGGCGACAGCAAGGAAGGTGCACGGGTGACGTTTGCCAAGCTGGATATTGATCATGAGTGAACGATGGCTTGTTTGATCTTTAAGTCGGCGCTGTCCGCGATGGCGGTGGGTCAGTGACCGGATAAGCTGTTTGACCGTCCGCCATCGCGGGCAAGCCCGGCTCCCACATGTGCCCTACGTCGATTGAGGGTTAAGGGTCTGTCCTACACGATTCGCCGAGCGCGACCTGCAAGCGGATCAAATCCCGGCCAAAAAAAAGCCCGCATCGCTGCGGGCTTCTTTTTAAACGCCTGAGGCTCAGTTCACCTTGGCGTTCAACTCACCTTTCAGGTAACGCTGGTACATCGCTTCCAACGAGATCGGCTTGATCTTCGAAGCATTGCCCGCAGTACCAAACGCTTCATAACGTGCGATACACACATCGCGCATCGCCGTCACGGTCGCGCCGAAGAATTTACGTGGGTCGAATTCGCTCGGGTTGGTGGCCATCAGGCGGCGCATCGCGCCGGTGGACGCCAGGCGCAGGTCGGTGTCGATGTTGACCTTGCGCACGCCGTACTTGATGCCTTCGACGATTTCTTCAACCGGTACACCGTAGGTTTCTTTGATGTCGCCGCCGTACTGGTTGATGATCGCCAGCCACTCTTGCGGCACCGAGGAAGAACCGTGCATCACCAGGTGGGTGTTGGGGATGCGCTTGTGGATTTCCTTGATGCGGTCGATGGCCAGCACGTCGCCGGTAGGCGGCTTGGTGAACTTGTAGGCGCCGTGGCTGGTGCCGATGGCGATGGCCAGGGCGTCGACCTGAGTCTTCTTGACGAAGTCGGCAGCTTCTTCCGGGTCGGTCAGCATCTGGCTGTGATCCAGCACGCCTTCGGCGCCGATGCCGTCTTCTTCGCCGGCCATGCCGGTTTCCAGGGAACCCAGGCAGCCCAGCTCGCCTTCAACCGATACGCCGCAGGCGTGAGCCAGGGCCACGGTTTGTTGGGTGACGCGCACGTTGTACTCGTAGTCGGTCGGGGTCTTGCCGTCTTCGCCGAGGGAGCCATCCATCATCACCGAGCTGAAGCCCAGTTGGATGGAACGCTGGCACACGTCTGGGCTGGTGCCGTGGTCCTGGTGCATGCACACCGGGATGTGCGGGAACTCTTCGATCGCAGCGAGGATCAGGTGACGCAGGAACGGGGCGCCGGCATATTTGCGCGCACCGGCCGAGGCCTGGACGATCACTGGAGAGTCGGTCTTGTCAGCGGCTTCCATGATGGCGCGCATCTGCTCAAGGTTGTTGACGTTAAAAGCTGGGACGCCATAGCCGAACTCGGCTGCGTGGTCCAGCATTTGACGCATGCTGATAAGTGCCATTGTGTTGTCTCTCCCGGTCGAGGGTCGTTAATCGTGCAAGCCTGCCGTAGCGGCGGCTGCTATTCAAGTTATTGCCGGTCAGGCTTTGCATGCCTGGCTGGCTGAATCGTTTTTTGTGAGCCGGACTCAACGCCGACATCACTTTGAAACCGTATCAATGTGGGAGGGGCGGTGCGACGATTCGACTTGCCCGCGACGGCGATTTACCTGTCGACATCGCGGGTGGCTGACCCAACGCTATCGGGGGCAAGTCGAATCGTCGCACCGCCCCTCCCACATTTTGGTCTCATTAATGTTGAGACCGTGTTCTGTTTACTGGGCCTTGCAGCCGCGCCCGATCAAATCGTCGGTGGCAACCCAGTAAACCAGGCCTTCCTCACCTTTTGTGTGAAACGCCAACTGGTCGTTGCTGTACAACACGCCCGACGCCGCCACGTCCTGCTTGAGGCGGTAAACCTGGGGCGAGCCGCCGAGACGGACGTCCACTTCGGTGCGGGCCGGGTTGGCAAAGCGCCAGTTGACCTCGGCCTTGCTGTCGCAGGTCCAGGTCGTCCATTTGTCGGCAGGCTCTGCCTTGTTGAACATGTTCATGCTGCTGCAACCGGCCAGTAGGGCCAGTGCTGCCAGGGCGAAAACGCCTTTCATTGCCAATCCTCGCACGCAGGCCCAAGGGCTGCGTTGCAGTCGGTTAGTTGATCAGACCCGTCAAGGGCAACCCTGTTCCTGACCGTTGGGCGCAGAGTCGTATTTCTCCAGCCGTTCGTTGCCCAGGCGCTTGTTGATCACCGGCATGGTCTCGGCTTGCCAATCGGCCTGGTTGCAGTTTTTTTTCTGCACAGGCAGCGCTTTTCCAGGCGCCGGCGCCGCGCTCGGCGTGCTGCCGCAGCCGGCCAACAGGCCCGCTGCAATCACCAGTGCCAACGACTTGATCATGGGAATGCTCCTTTTCCTGATCTGCCTCAGCCTTTGGCTCGGCTTTCCAGGACTTCAACGGCAGGCAGGACTTTGCCTTCGACAAATTCAAGGAACGCGCCGCCACCGGTGGAAATGTAGGAGATCTGGTCGGCAACGCCATATTTATCGATGGCCGCCAGGGTGTCGCCGCCGCCGGCGATGGAGAATGCCGAGCTTTCGGCGATGGCTTTGGCCAGCACTTTGGTGCCGTTGCCGAACTGGTCGAACTCGAACACGCCGACCGGGCCGTTCCACAGGATGGTCCGGGAGGCTTTCAGCAGCTCTGCGAAGTTGGCCGCAGTTTGCGGGCCGATGTCCAGGATCATGTCATCGGCCTCCACGTCATCGATGAGTTTGACCGTGGCTTCGGCGCTTTCGGCGAATTCCTTGGCCACGACCACGTCCACCGGCAGCGGCACGCTGACCTTGGCGGCGATGGCACGCGCGGTGTCCAGCAGGTCCGGCTCGTACAGCGACTTGCCCACCGGGTGGCCGGCTGCCGCCAGGAACGTGTTGGCAATGCCGCCGCCGACGATCAGTTGGTTGCAGATCTGGCTCAGGCTGTTGAGCACGTCCAGCTTGGTGGAGACTTTGGAGCCGGCCACGATGGCGGCCATTGGCTGGGCCGGCGCACCCAGGGCCTTGCCCAGTGCGTCCAGCTCGGCAGCCAGCAACGGGCCAGCAGCCGCGACCTTGGCGAACTTGGCCACGCCGTGGGTCGAGCCTTCGGCACGGTGAGCGGTGCCGAATGCGTCCATCACGAACACGTCGCACAGGGCGGCGTATTGCTGGGCCAGTTCGTCACTGTTCTTTTTCTCGCCCTTGTTGAAGCGCACGTTTTCGAACAGCACGATGTCGCCGGCCTTCACGTCGACGCCGCCCAGGTAGTCAGCTACCAGCGGCACGTCGCGGCCCAGGGCCTTGCTCAGGTAATCGGCCACAGGCTTGAGGCTGTTTTCAGCCGAGAACTCACCTTCGGTCGGACGACCCAGGTGGGAGCAAACCATCACGGCTGCGCCTTTTTCCAGGGCCAGCTTGATGGTCGGCAGCGAGGCCAGGATTCGCGCATCGCTGGTGACAACACCGTCCTTGATTGGGACGTTGAGGTCTTCGCGAATCAGTACGCGTTTACCTTGCAGATCGAGGTCGGTCATCTTCAACACGGTCATGGGTGGCAATTCCTGAGAGTCTTTGAATTAGAGAACGGATTTTGGGGCGGCTATTTGCAGATAGTGCTCTGCAACGTCCAGCATTCGGTTGGCAAACCCCCATTCGTTGTCGAACCAGGCCAGGATGTTCACCAGCCTCGGGCCGGAAACGCGGGTCTGGCTGGCATCGACAATCGCCGAATGCGGGTCATGGTTGAAATCACAACTGGCGTGAGGCAATTCAGTGTAGGCCAACAAGCCTTTGAGCGGGCCGCTGGCGGCGGCGTCGCGCAGAATCCGGTTGACCTCCACGGCATCGGTGTCGCTGACGGTTTGCATGGTGATGTCCAGACAGGACACGTTCACCGTCGGCACCCGCACGGCTTTGGCCTGAATTCTCCCGGCAAGTTCCGGCAACAGTCGTTCGATGCCACGCGCAAGGCCAGTGGACACCGGAATCACCGACTGAAACGCCGAACGCGTGCGACGCAGGTCTTCGTGGTGATAAGCGTCGATCACCGGCTGGTCGTTCATGGCCGAGTGGATGGTGGTAATCGACACGTAGTCCACGCCGATCGCCTGATCCAGCAGGCGCAACAGCGGCACGCTGCAGTTGGTGGTGCAGGAGGCGTTGGACACCAGCCGCTCATCGCCGGTCAGGCAATCCTGGTTGATGCCGTAGACGATGGTGGCGTCGACATCCGCCTCGCTGGCCATCGGCTGGGAAAACAGCACGCGGGGTGCGCCGGCGTCGAGAAAACGCTGGCCGTCGGCACGGGTGTTATAGGCACCGGAGCATTCCAATACCAGGTCGACGCCCAGCGCCGCCCAGTCGATGCCCTCGGGGGTGGCACTGCGCAACACTTTCACGCAGTCGCCCTTGATATGCAGACAATCGCCGTCGACCCGTACTTCGCCGGGGAACCGGCCGTGGGTGGAGTCAAAGCGTGTCAGGTATTCGATGCTGGCCATGTCGGCCAAATCGTTGATCGCAACAATCTCAAACCCGGCCGCCGGCCCTCGCTCGAACAGAGCACGCAAGACGCAACGACCAATGCGGCCGTAGCCGTTGAGTGCAACTTTGTAGGGACGCGGTTGGGGCATGGGGTTCTCGATTACCTTGGGTAACAGGGTGAATGTGCCACCGCCTTCGCGAGCAAGCCCGCTCCCACATTTGAAATGCATTCCAAATGTGGGAGCGGGCTTGCTCGCGAAGGCGTCAGTACAGCCACCGCAATTTACAGCCTTAGTCTTCCAGCAGCTCTTCAGCCTGACCCAGGATGTTTTCCAGGGTGAAACCGAACTCTTCGAACAAGGCTGGCGCCGGCGCCGACTCACCGTAGGTGGTCATGCCGATCACGCGGCCTTCCAGGCCCACGTACTTGTACCAGTAGTCGGCGTGAGCCGCTTCGATGGCGATACGCGCACTGACCTGCAACGGCAATACCGATTGCTTGTAGTCAGCGTCCTGAGCTTCAAACACGCTGGTGCATGGCATGGACACCACGCGCACGTTATGGCCTTGGGCAGTCAGCTTGTCGTAGGCCTGAACGGTCAGGCCGACTTCGGAACCGGTGGAGATCAGGATCAGCTCCGGCTCGCCGATGCAGTCCTTGAGCACGTAGCCACCACGGCTGATGTCGGCGATCTGCGCGTCGGTGCGCACCTGATGTTGCAGGTTCTGACGCGAGAAGATCAGCGCCGAAGGGCCGTCCTTGCGCTCGATCGCGTGCTTCCAGGCCACGGCGGATTCGACCGCGTCGGCTGGGCGCCAGCAATCGAGGTTCGGCGTAGTGCGCAGGCTGGTCAGTTGCTCGACCGGCTGGTGGGTCGGACCGTCTTCGCCCAGGCCGATGGAGTCGTGGGTGTACACGTGGATCACGCGTTTCTTCATCAGCGCGGCCATGCGCACGGCGTTGCGCGCGTATTCCATGAACATCAGGAAGGTCGCGCCGTAAGGCACCAGGCCGCCGTGCAGGGACACGCCGTTCATGATGGCGCTCATGCCGAACTCGCGCACGCCGTAGTACATGTAGTTGCCGCTGGCGTCTTCGGCCGAAACACCTTTGCAACCTTTCCACAGGGTCAGGTTGGAACCGGCCAGGTCGGCCGAACCGCCGAGGAACTCAGGCAGCAGCGGGCCAAAGGCGTTCAGGGTGTTCTGGCTGGCTTTACGGCTGGCGATGGTCTCGCCCTTGGCCGCGACTTCGGCGATGTAGGCCGAGGCTTTCTCCGAGAAGTCGGCAGGCAGGTCACCGGCGAGACGGCGCACCAGCTCATTGGCAAGCGCAGGGAATTCGGCGGAGTAGGCGGCGAAACGCTGGTCCCACTCGGCTTCGGCGGCCAGGCCTTTTTCCTTGGCATCCCATTCGGCGTAGATGTCGGCCGGGATT
This sequence comes from Pseudomonas sp. PSPC3-2, assembly GCF_049897085.1. Lineage (NCBI taxonomy): Bacteria > Pseudomonadati > Pseudomonadota > Gammaproteobacteria > Pseudomonadales > Pseudomonadaceae > Pseudomonas > Pseudomonas sp. PSPC3-2. The sequence goes on along the minus strand of NZ_JAFCVO010000003.1, from coordinate 320,205 downwards.
TCGAACGGGCCGTAGTTCCACTTCAGCGCTTCACGGGTCAGGGCGATTTCCGCGTCACCCAGTGGGGCGCCGTGGCAGTCTTCTTTACCTTGCTTGTTCGGCGAGCCGAAACCGATGGTGGTCTTGCAGCAGATCAGGGTCGGCTGCTCGCTCTTGCGGGCGGTGTCGATGGCGGTCTTGATTTCTTCCGGGTCGTGGCCGTCGACGTTGCGGATCACTTGCCAGTTGTAGGCTTCGAAACGCTTAGGGGTGTCATCGGTGAACCAGCCTTCGACTTCGCCGTCGATGGAGATGCCGTTGTCGTCGTAGAAGGCAATCAGCTTGCCCAGGCCCAGGGTGCCGGCCAGGGAGGAAACTTCGTGGGAAATGCCTTCCATCATGCAGCCATCACCCAGGAATACGTAGGTGTGGTGGTCGACGATGTCGTGGCCGGGGCGGTTGAACTGCGCGCCCAGGACTTTTTCAGCCAGCGCGAAACCGACGGCGTTGGCCAGGCCTTGGCCCAGGGGACCGGTGGTGGTCTCGACGCCTGGGGTGTAGCCGAATTCCGGGTGGCCCGGGGTGCGGCTGTGCAGCTGACGGAAGCTCTTCAGATCGTCGATAGTGAGATCGTAGCCGGTCAGGTGCAGCAGCGAGTAGATCAGCATCGAGCCGTGGCCGTTGGACAGCACGAAGCGGTCACGGTCGGCGAACGCTGGGTTGCTCGGGTTGTGTTTCAGGTAGTCACGCCAAAGGACCTCGGCGATATCCGCCATGCCCATCGGGGCACCGGGATGGCCGCTGTTGGCTTTTTGCACGGCATCCATGCTGAGGGCACGAATGGCGTTGGCACGCTCACGACGGCTGGGCATCGCTGTTCTCCTGAGGGTTGAATAAAAGAAACGGAAAAAAGGACCGGCATTTTCCCTCAGCCACCGCCTGCGGGCAATGACAGATAGTCACTTGAGGGTGTTTTTCCTGTGGTTTGCGCGGCAATCGCCTGCAGAACTCGGCCGCCCCTTCGTCTAAGAGGGATAGCGCTCGCTTATAACCGCCACTTATCGACCAATATCAAAACTTTTTGATATTGACCTTGCGATGATTTCCACCCATCACTAGACTGCTGGCCTTATGAACCTACCCGTGCCCTCCCTGCGTCCCGACGATGGCGATGAACTGGCTGCCTTATGCAAGGCCGCTGGCGACCCGTTGCGCCTGAACGTACTGCGGGTGCTGGCCAACGATTCCTTCGGCGTGCTGGAACTGGCGCAGATCTTCGCCATTGGTCAGTCGGGCATGAGCCATCACTTGAAGGTCCTGGCCCAGGCCGACCTGGTGGCCACCCGTCGCGAAGGCAATGCGATTTTTTACCGCCGCGCCCTGCCCCACACCGAGCTGCTCGGCGGCAAGCTGCACAGTGCGCTGCTGGAAGAAGTGGACAACTTAAGTCTGCCCAGCGACGTGCAGTCGCGCATCGGCCAAGTGCATGGGCAGCGCGCAGCGGCCAGCCAGGACTTTTTCTCACGGGTTGCCGAAAAGTTTCGCGCCCAGCAGGACCTGATCGCCGGCTTGCCCCAATATCGCGAAAGTGTACTGGCGCTGCTGGACAAGCTGAGCTTCAGTCATGAAGCGACCGCCCTGGAAGTCGGGCCAGGGGATGGCGGCTTTTTGCCGGAGCTGGCGCGCCGTTTTCACCAGGTCACGGCGCTGGACAACAGCCCGGCGATGCTCGAACTGGCGCGCCAGTTGTGCGAGCGCGAGGCCCTGGGCAACGTCAGCCTGCAGTTGGCGGACGCCCTGAATGACACCAGCCTGCGGGCCGATTGCGTGGTGCTGAACATGGTCCTGCACCATTTCGCGGCCCCCGCCGACGCCCTCAAGCAGATGGCGAATTTGCTGCAACCCGGCGGTAGCCTGCTGGTTACAGATTTATGCAGCCACAACCAGAATTGGGCCAGGGAGGCCTGCGGTGATCTCTGGTTGGGTTTTGAACAGGACGATCTGGCCCGTTGGGCCACCGCTGCGGGACTCGTTCCCGGGGAAAGCCTCTATGTAGGTTTACGCAATGGTTTCCAGATCCAGGTCCGCCATTTTCAGCGACCGGCTGGCGACACTCACCATCGGTAAATATCAGGAAAACATCGAGATGAGCGAATACTCCCTTTTCACCTCCGAGTCCGTGTCTGAAGGGCATCCGGACAAAATCGCCGACCAGATTTCTGATGCGGTGCTGGACGCCATCATTGCTGAAGACAAGTTCGCCCGTGTGGCGTGCGAGACTCTGGTGAAAACGGGCGTGGCGATCATCGCCGGCGAAGTCACCACCTCGGCCTGGGTCGACCTGGAGCATATCGTCCGTGAGGTGATCACCAACATCGGCTACAACAGCTCCAACGTCGGCTTTGACGGCGCCACCTGCGGCGTGATGAACATCATCGGCAAGCAGTCCCCAGACATCAACCAAGGTGTCGACCGCGCCAAGCCAGAAGACCAGGGCGCCGGCGACCAGGGCCTGATGTTCGGCTATGCCAGCAACGAAACCGACGTGCTGATGCCGGCACCGATCACCTTCTCGCACCAGTTGGTGCAGCGCCAGGCCGAAGCCCGTAAATCCGGCCTGCTGCCGTGGCTGCGGCCGGACGCCAAGTCCCAAGTAACCTGCCGTTATGAAGGCGGCAAAGTGGTCGGCATCGATGCTGTCGTGCTGTCAACCCAGCACAACCCGGACGTTTCCTACGCCGACCTGCGCGAAGGCGTGATGGAGCTGATCGTCAAGCACGTACTGCCGGCTGAACTGCTGAGCAAGGACACCCAGTTCCACATCAACCCGACCGGCCAGTTCATCATTGGTGGCCCGGTGGGCGACTGCGGCCTGACCGGGCGCAAGATCATTGTCGACAGCTACGGCGGCATGGCCCGTCACGGCGGTGGCGCGTTCTCCGGTAAAGATCCATCCAAGGTTGACCGTTCGGCAGCCTACGCCGGTCGCTACGTGGCCAAGAACATCGTCGCCGCCGGCCTGGCCGAGCGTTGCGAGATTCAGGTGTCCTACGCTATCGGTGTGGCCCAGCCTACGTCGATCTCGCTGAACACCTTCGGCACCGGCAAGATCAGCGATGACAAGATCGTCAAGCTGGTGCGTGAGATCTTCGACCTGCGCCCTTACGCAATCACCACCATGCTCGACCTGCTGCACCCGATGTACCAGGAAACCGCGGCCTACGGCCACTTCGGCCGTACCCCGGCGCAGAAGACGGTCGGCGACGACACCTTCACCACGTTCACCTGGGAAAAAACCGACCGCGCCGACGACCTGCGTATCGCTGCCGGCCTGTAATCGCTTGCGGTACTCAAAGCCCTGCCGGGTTCGCCCGGCGGGGCTTTTTATTGGTGCGCGATTCGCGTCGTGCTTCACATTTTTTGGATCCAAACCTTGCAGGCCAAATAATGGCCCACTAGAATCCGCGCCCTCCCGGGCCTTCCACCTAATTATGGATATTGCACTGCGCCAGCCCGGGACTCATCAACGCGCAGGCAATCGAACATTGAGGTTTTCATGCGCATTTCCACGCTCGCCCCGACCGCCCTGCTGCTCAGCCTGTTCGCCCTGCCGGTAAATGCCGCCGACCTGAGCGCACTGAGTGGCGCACTGAGCTCCCAACTCGGTGGCGGCAACTCCGGCGACTGCCAACAGCAAGCCAAAGACCTGCAAACCAAGATCGATGCGGCCAATGCCAAAAACGACACCTTGAAAGTGAAGGCCTTCGAAGCCGCGCTGGAGCAGGTCAACAAAGGCTGTAACAAACTCGCCGAGTCCCAGGCCAACGTCGATGCCAAGCAGCAAAAGCAGCAGGCCAAGACTGAAAACAACGATGCCGTGAAAGCCTTGGGTGGTCTGTTCAAGTAAGCAGAAACACCCGGTAAAAAGCCCCGACCTGTCGGGGCTTTTTTGTGGGCGCGAAGATCCCTTAGGCTGAGCGCCCCTTACCGAGCAAGGATGCTCCCGATGCGCCTGCTGATTGTTCTTTTACTCAGTGTTCTAACCGGGTTGGCCAGGGCTGAAGAGTGCCCCGATGATGCGCGCGCGCAGATCGGCCCGCTGGCCCGGCAAATCAGTCTCTGGGATGACAACTACCACCGGCTTGGCCATTCGCCCATCAGCGATGAACTCTACGACCAGGCCCGCCAACGCCTGGCTCACTGGCACCGGTGCTTTCCCCAACCGGCTGCGGTAGCTGACAAGCCATTGGCCAGCTCACGGGGCACCTCGCCGCACCCGGTGGCCCATACGGGCCTGGAAAAATTGCTCGACGAACACGCCGTCGGCGAATGGCTCCGGGCTCGCCAAGACGTCTGGATTCAGCCCAAGGTCGATGGTGTCGCCGTGACCCTGGTCTACCGCCAGGGGCGCTTGCGCCAAGTAATCAGCCGAGGCGACGGCCTGCTCGGCCAGGATTGGTCTGCCTCCGCGAAAAAAATCCCCGGCATCGTCCAGCAACTGCCAGAGCCCATCGCCCTTGTGCTGCAAGGTGAGCTCTACTGGCGTCTCGACGACCACGTGCAATCGACCCTCGGCGGGCTTAATGCGCGCAGCAAGGTGGCCGGCCTGATGAACCGTCGACAATTGAACGACACCGAGGCGGCCGGGATCGGTCTGTTTGTCTGGGCCTGGCCCGATGGCCCGGCAGACTTTACCGAACGCCTGGCCACCCTGGCTGGCTGGGGCTTCACCGACAGCCAACGCTACAGCCGGCCCATTCAGGACATCGCCGACGCCGCCCGTTGGCGCACCTACTGGTACAACCATCCACTGCCTTTTGCCAGCGATGGCGTCGTGCTGCACCAAGCCACCCGTGCACCCGCCAAGCGCTGGCAGGTCAGCGCGCCTTACTGGGCGGTCGCCTGGAAATATCCAGCAGCAAAGGCCCTGGCGCTGGTACGCAAGGTGCAGTTCAACATCGGCCGCACCGGGCGCATCACGCCTGTCCTGGAGCTCGAACCGGTGCGACTGGACGACAGGCAAATCAGCCGCGTCAGCACCGGTTCCCTGCAACGCTGGAAAACATTGGATATACGCCCCGGCGATCAGGTTTCCATCAGCCTCGCCGGCCAGGTCATTCCGCGATTGGACGCAGTGATCCTGCGCAACGAAACAAGAGTGGATATCCAAGTCCCCAGCGCCAGGGACTTTCACGCCCTGAGTTGCTGGCAACTGGACCCCGGCTGTGAAGAACAGTTGCTGGCCCGCCTGACCTGGCTGAGCGGCAACCAGGGCCTGGGCCTGCCGCATATGGGCCGTGAGACGTGGAACGTATTGATCCAGGCCGGTCTAATCGCAGGCTTCCTCGATTGGTTAACCCTGGATGCGGCAGAGCTTGCTAACATTGAAGGCTTCGGTGATCGCAGCCGTGCGCGGGTGCTCGACAGTATTCGTAGCGCACGGCAACGGCCTTTTGCTCAATGGCTCAAAGCCCTGGGCGTGCCGCCCGCGGCACGCAATAACCTGGAAGGCGACTGGCAGGCGCTGGTTGCCAAGGACACCCAAGCCTGGCTGGCCCTGGATGGCATCGGCCCGGGACGCGCGGCGCAACTGAGCGCTTTTTTTCGCGACCCGCAGATCCAGGCGTTGGCTGAGACACTACGCGTGGCTGGGATTGACGGGTTTTGAACCTGACCCGGCCACTAGATTGCGACTTTGGAGCGCCCTATGAAATTTTTAGCCCCTTTTGCCCTGCTGACCGTCGCATGCTTCATGGCGACGCCGCTGCTGGCAGCCGAAGAAGCAACCCCACTGACCGGCTGCGCCGCCAAGCGCCAGGCCATCATCACCCAGATCGAACAGGCCAAGGCCCATGGCAACAGCGCACAACAGGCCGGCCTGGAAAAAGCCCTGAGTGAAGTCACGGCCAACTGCACCGACGCCACCTTGAAAAAGGAGCGCGAAAACAAGGTACTCGACGCCAAGCATGACGTCAGCCGCCGTCAGGCCGACCTCGACAAGGCGATGAAAAAAGGCGACGCGGACAAGATCAACAAACGTAAGGACAAACTGGCCGAGTCGCGCAAAGCACTGCAGGATGCGGTGGAAGAACTCGACCAGTAAACCGGTCAGTGGTCCCGGAACTGCTTATGGCAGGCGCTGCAGGCATCTTCGACTTTCTGCACCGCAGGCGAAAGGTTACTGGCCTTGTAGGGCTGCACCTTGCTTGCGATCACCAATTCACCGGTGGCCGCTTCGAGGTCGCGGGCCAGTTGCTGGAATTGCGCCTGTTTTTGCCAAACGTCGTCCTTCGCGCTGGTGTGGTCTTCCTCTCGCACGCTCGGGAAATGCTTCCACGGCTCATGGGACAACGCATCGAGCTTGACCGCGCCTTCCGCGAACTTCGGGCCGTCGAACGGGATGCGTCCACGCAACATGCCACCCAGGTCTTCGCCGGTCTTGAGCATTTGCTTGAAGATCGCCTTGCGCTGACCCAGGGGCGAATTCGGATCAACGCCGCCACAGGCGGACAGCGCCAGGCAGACCAGCAGTACAACAGTCAGTTTTTTAAAAGTCATGGTGGCTTCGAGGTCACGGGAAACGGCGGCCAGTATCCTCGCCCCGCCTGCAAAGACCAATAGCCCTATTAACGATAAGGGTTGCCCAAACGCGTCGGCGCGCGGGCAATCGCTTCAGGAATTGCTTGTATGAATATCGCTTTGAAACCCTGGAGCCGCCGCCTGGCGTGGGCTCTACCGATGATCGTGATGTTGGCCGGCTGCGATGTGGGCAAGGATGCGCACAAAGATGAAACTATCAAACCCCATGCGGTCGCCACCTATGTGAGCGCACCGTGGGAAGCGCTGCCGGCGGTGTCCGATAGCGAACTGCTAGCCGGGTTTGAATCCTGGCGCAGCGCCTGCCAACGCCTCAAGGCTGACCCGGTGTGGGGCGCGACCTGCGCGGCGGCAACTGCAGTGCCAGGGGATGCGGTGGCGGTTCGCGGTTTTCTCAAGGAGCGCCTGGACGTATTCGGCCTGCGCTCGGCCGACAACACCCCGAACGGCCTGATCACCGGCTACTACGAGCCGGTCTACCCCGGCAGCCTGACCGAAACCCCTACCGCCCATGTGCCCGTGTACGGCGTGCCGGACGACCTGATCATCGTCAACCTCGAAAGCATCTACCCGGAACTCAAGGGCAAGCGCCTGCGCGGCCGCCTGGAAGGTCGTGTGCTCAAGCCGTATGACGACGCCAGCACGATCAACGGCCAAGGCTCCACCGCCAAGCCGATCGCCTGGCTGACCGACCCGATGGACCTGCAATTCCTGCAGATCCAGGGTTCGGGCCGAATTCAACTGGCTGGCGGGCGCCAACTGCGTATCGGCTACGGCGACCAGAACGGCTACCCCTACCGCCCTATCGGCCGCTGGCTGGTGGAACAAGGCGAGCTGAAGAAAGAAGACGTGACCATGGGCGCCATCGCCGCCTGGGCCAAGGCGCACCCGCAGCGCATTCCGCAACTGCTGGCGAGCAACCCCAGCTACGTGTTCTTCAGCGCCCGCCCCGACAGCAACGAAGGCCCACGCGGCTCGCTCAACGTGCCGCTGACCGCCGGCTACAGCGTAGCGGTGGATCGCAAGGTGATTCCGCTGGGCAGCCTGTTGTGGCTGTCGACCACACGCCCGGATGGCACACCGATCGTGCGCCCTGTCGCCGCGCAGGATACCGGCGGCGCAATCACCGGCGAAGTGCGCGCGGACTTGTTCTGGGGCACAGGGGAAGCAGCAGGCGAACTGGCAGGGAATATGAAGCAGCAGGGGCAGATCTGGATGTTGTGGCCCAAGGGGGCCGTATTACCCCAGGTGCCGGATGCCCCAGCCGGCACCTGACCGACGCTGATCGACAATGTGGGAGCAAGCCGGCTCCCACACGGCGGCAGGCGTTAGATCGAGACGAAGAAGAAACTCACAATCAGCGCCATGCCAACCGCCCACACCAGCGAGCGCAGGATGGCCCAGTCCGCCAGGTAGCAGATGATGTACAGCAGGCGACTGGTGATAAACAACACCGCGAGGACATTGATCGTAACCAGTTCGGCGTTGCCAGCCAGGTGCGCGATGATCACAGCGGCAGCAAACGCCGGGGTCACTTCAAAGCTGTTGAGCTGCGCGCTGTGGGCACGTTTGGCGAAGCCTTCCAAGGTATCGAGGAAGGCACGCGGGTCATGGTTCTGCCGTGGCCCGAACTTGCCGCCGCTGAATTTGGCCACGCCTATACACAGGTAAGGCAGAAAGATTGCGATCAATACACACCAGAAAGCGACAGTCATTACTCATTCCTTTTTTGGTTTTATCAAGACGGCTAGCGTTTTATCACGAACATGCTGGTCAGCCCCCATCCACAGGCGATGGGCCCAACGGCATGACCCAAAGCACCCAAGCGTAGCTCATCAACACACGCCCCGGTCGGCGCCGGTAGCGCCTCCGCTCACTGATCCTTATTGATCCGCTGCGGATGCCTCGGGTCCGCTGCAGCCTTGCCCGGCAGGCTGCTTTCGCTGCGGATCTGCGCGTGGCTGATCAGCGCAAAGATACAGCTCCCGCCAATGATATTGCCGGCCAGGGTCGGCCCGGCGAATATTAGCCAGAAATCCTTCCACGGCAATTCGCCGGCAAATACCAGGTAAGACACTTCCGCCGAACCGACCACGATGTGGGTGAAATCCCCCAGCGCCATCAGGTAGGTGATCAGGATGATGATCCAGATCTTGGCGCTTTCCATCGACGGGATCATCCACACCATGGTGGCGATCATCCAGCCGGAAACGATGCCCTTGGCGAACATCTGGCCGGGGGCGTTTTCCATGACTTTGCGTCCGATCTCAAGGAAGGCCAAGTCGGTCTTGGTATCGAAGATCGGCAAGTGCAGCATCACATAGGCCACCAGCAAGGTGCCGCACAAGTTACCCACCAGCACCACCGTCCACAGGCGCAGAAGACGCCCGGCATTGGCCAGGGTCGGTTTGCTCATCACCGGCAGCACTGCGGTCAGGGTGTTTTCAGTGAACAACTGCTGGCGTGCGAGGATCACCGCCAAAAAGCCCGCGCAATAGCCGAAGCTGGCGATGACTTTGAACCCTTCACCGTCCGGCAGGCGCGAGTTGAGTAGGCCCATTCCCATCAGTGAGAGGCCCATAGTCAGGCCCGCCGCCAGCGCCGACCACCACAATGCCGCCACCGAGCGCTCGAGCTCCTGATCGCCCTGAGTGCGGATGATTTCATGCAGTACAGCCGCGCGGGGCGGCTGGTTCTTGTCAACGTCGTGCTGTTCTTCCTGCGACAGGTTGGGGGTTTTGCCGTCGTCGTTCGTGGCCATGATGTTCCAGAGTCCAAGAGGTGTCTGTAGCTACGACAGGCTGGAGCAATGGCTGTTCAGTGGCGTGGCAACTAAACCGGTATGCGCCAGGCTTTGGCCATCTCCACCGTGGTCGAGCGGAACGATTTTGACCAGGGTTTGTTGCGCGCACCGTAGTGCTGAATGATGTCGTCGAGCACTCGGTTGAACTCAGCGGGGGTGGTCGCCTTGGCCAAATTACCTGCGGCGCGTTGCAACAAGTCGACGTTGGCGCCTGTCTGGCCGGGGCGGTACAGCGATGGGTAGATGACCTCGCGGGTGAAATTTTCGGCCTTTACCGAGAGGTCGCGCCTTTTCATTTCGGCGACCGCACTGGCCATGACCTTGGACATCGACGAGGCGCCCGAAGCCTGCTTGGCCGCCACCTGCAACAACTGCTGAAAATTGCGCTGCCCCGCTGCATTCAGGCGCCGCCCCAGCCACTCGACATGTTCTGGCCGGCTGGCGAGCGCATCCAGGTTGCGCAGCGCGGCAGACAGTTCAGGGGTGAAGATCAAGCTGTCGTAGTTCTGGTTCACCTTGGCAATGGCATTGTCCAGGGCCTGCAATGCTTGTTGCGCGCTCTTTCTGAACCTCAATACCGCAGCCGCAGCCGGCTCTTTCTGCAAGGTTTCCTGCACACTGGCCAACATCTCATCGTCCATCGCCAGCACAGCGTCATCCAATGAAGCAAAAGTGTGATGCTCGCGAACCGTGTCGCGTTGCTCCAAGTGCGCCGCCACGGTTTTGCGCGCGTGTGCCTGCAGATGCTGCTTGTGCTCGGCGCTCATGGTGAAGTTCACGGTGCCGTTGAGTGTGCCGCGAAAATCCCCCTTATTCGTCTTCAGCCGCAGGACCACTGTCTGCTCGGCAAACGCCTTGAGCCGTTCATCTTGATAGGCCTCGGCGGACGTATGGGACGTTCCCGTCACCTTATCGACGAGGCCACTGAAAAACCCGACGCTTTTTTTCGGCGTTGCAGCGTCTTCGGCTTCAAATTTGACGATCAGAGACTCGTACTGGCTTAGCGGACTTTCTGCAAACGAGCGCTCGATCACCCCGGGAGCCGGCGTGTTGAGCAGCAGGCCACCGTCCTGAAACGCCGTGGCTTCGGCAGTTTCCTGAAAGGCATGGCCCTGCTCGGTCGGGCGCTTGAAAAGCACCGGCAATGACGCCGAAATGTGCGCGGCGCGGGCGATGTCCATGTCTGGGGTCAAGCTGGCGTTAAACGCCACCAATTGCGGGCGGCCGTCGAACATACCCGTACCGGTGATATTGAGTGGCTTGATCGCTGGGATATGTCGGTTCAACACCTCAAGATCGCGAAAAGTCGGCGCGCCGCCAGCGCTGAGCCGGTCAGCAATTTTCATGACTGCGTCTGGCCGGGTGGCCCTTGGCGTGGCGGCGATATGGGCGAGGATCGACTGGCGTGACTCGTTGCGCAGCAATTCCTCCAGGGGATACGCCTCGGTTTGCAGGCGCGGCATCAAGGTCAGCAGCAATTGGGCGATATTGCCGGCAGGGCCTGGCAAGCGCCCGATGAGTTTGCCAATACGAGTACTGGCCTCTTGCAGCCAGGCCGTTAACGGGTCGTTACTATTCAACAGGCTCGGCAGGTCGATACTGTTCGATAGCTTGCCGAAGACCTCGGCGTTCATGCCACTGGCGAGCAACGTTGCAGAAATCGCGCCGGCCGATGAGCCGGAAATAACCTGGATACCTTGCAGCTTCCCGCTGTCCTCAAGCGCCTGCACCATCCCCGGATAGGCAATGCCTTTGGCTCCCCCGCCACTGAGCACCAGATGGCTGGGCGGTGGCGGCGACACCACAATGTCCACCTGGCCGTTAATGTCGCGGGAGAGGCTCAGCTTGCGCGGCCCAACCCCTTCAACCAAGGTCGGTTTCACGCCTTGGCTGAAGGAGGATTGTGGCGACTGAAGCGAAGGCGGCCGAATTTGGGCAGCCGGATTGGAGGACACTTTCATACACAGGCTCTCAATACAGGATGTAGTCCTGAGTGATGAGAACGCCCGGGAAAGATCCACCTGGAATGATTTGGTAAAGCAATCAAACCGGTGAGCGGTTACGCAGGGTGGCTGTCTTCCTTGAACTGGTCCTTCACGTACTTGATCTCGGTCCGGCCGTGCGGCGCGGGCAAACCGTCTTCGCCGAGGTTGACGAAGACCATTTTTTCCACAGTGAGGATGCTTTTGCGGGTGATCTTGTTGCGCACTTCACAGGTCAGGGTGATGGAGGTGCGGCCGAAATCGGTGGCGGTGATGCCCAGCTCGATGATGTCGCCCTGGCGCGAGGCGCTGACGAAGTTGATTTCGGAGATGTACTTGGTCACCACCCGCTGGTTGCCCAATTGAACAATCGCGTAAATGGCCGCTTCCTCGTCGATCCAGCGCAGCAGGCTGCCACCGAACAGGGTGCCGTTGGGGTTGAGGTCTTCAGGTTTTACCCATTTGCGGGTGTGGAAGTTCATGGTCACTCCAAAACGTCTTGCCGAATGATGGGCAACATCATGGCAGAGCCCGGGCTCAAGCTCTATGCGCTATTGCCTATCAACCCCATGCGCGATCTTCATCCCGCCGACAGAAAGGCTTGGGAAGTGCCGCGTACACAGCTATAATCGCCCCCGCTTCAAAACGGTCATCTTCAGTTGATACCGTTCTCCCGCCACCTGTCCGAGGGGCGCTGCAGCAGGTTCAACCTGTCAGGCTCGGATGGGGCGTTGTCCGGCCTGGTTACCCTGGCCTGATACTAAACGCACAACGGCGCCCATTCGCACACTACGAATGGAGGCTCTTCATGAGCGCTGTAATTACGCCTGCAGATTTCAACGACTACAAAGTCGCCGACATGTCCCTCGCTGCCTGGGGCCGTCGCGAAACCTTTATCGCCGAATCCGAAATGCCAGCCCTGATGGGCCTGCGCAGCAAGTACGCCGCTGAGCAACCGCTCAAGGGCGCGAAGATTCTTGGCTGCATCCACATGACCATCCAGACTGCCGTGCTGATCGAAACCCTGGTTGCCCTGGGTGCCGAAGTGCGTTGGTCGTCCTGCAACATCTTCTCGACGCAAGACCAGGCTGCCGCCGCCATCGCTGCTGCCGGTATCGCGGTATTCGCCTGGAAAGGCGAGACCGAAGCAGAGTACGAGTGGTGCCTGGAGCAAACCATCCTGAAAGATGGCGCGCCATGGGATGCCAACATGATCCTCGACGACGGCGGCGACCTGACCGAGTTACTGCACAAGAAGTACCCGCAGATCCTCGACCGCGTCCACGGCGTGACCGAAGAAACCACCACCGGCGTACACCGCCTGCTGGACATGCTGGCCAAGGGTGAGCTGAAAATCCCGGCCATCAACGTCAACGACTCGGTGACCAAGAGCAAGAACGACAACAAGTACGGCTGCCGTCACAGCCTGAACGATGCCATCAAGCGCGGCACCGACCACCTGCTGTCGGGCAAGCAAGCCCTGGTGATCGGCTACGGTGACGTGGGCAAGGGTTCGTCCCAGTCCCTGCGTCAGGAAGGCATGATCGTCAAGGTCTCCGAAGTTGACCCGATCTGCGCCATGCAAGCCTGCATGGACGGTTTCGAAGTGGTTTCGCCGTTCATCGACGGTATCAACGACGGCAGCGAAGCAAGCATCGACAAGGCCCTACTGGGCAAGATCGACCTGATCGTGACCACCACCGGTAACGTGAATGTCTGCGATGCCAACATGCTCAAGGCCCTGAAAAAGCGCGCCGTGGTGTGCAACATCGGTCACTTCGACAACGAAATCGACACCGCTTTCATGCGCAAGAACTGGGCATGGGAAGAAGTGAAGCCACAGGTCCACAAGGTTCACCGTACCGGCTCGGGCGATTTCGACCCGCAGAACGACGACTACCTGATCCTGCTGGCCGAAGGCCGCCTGGTAAACCTGGGTAACGCCACTGGCCACCCAAGCCGCATCATGGATGGCTCGTTCGCCAACCAGGTACTGGCGCAGATCTTCCTGTTCGGCCAGAAATACGCCGACCTGTCGCCGGCCCAGAAAGCCGAGCGCCTGACCGTGGAAGTGCTGCCGAAGAAACTCGACGAAGAAGTGGCCCTGGAAATGGTCCGCGGCTTCGGCGGCGTGGTGACTCAACTGACCAAGACCCAGGCCGACTACATCGGCGTGACCGTTGAAGGTCCGTTCAAGCCGCACGCTTACCGCTACTGATATGCCTGTTGCCCTCTCTTCGGGAGGGGGCATTTTGTGGAAGCGGGCTTGCTCGTGATGGCACCGACTCGGCACACCTGCAACAGCGAGCCGCCCCCATCGCGAGCAAGCCCGCTCCCACATTAATCGGTGCACGCCTTCCGGTATTCTGAGTTTCCAAGGGTATTACCATGTCCCAAGACCGTCGCTACAGCTTCGAGTTCTTCCCGACCAAGACCGATGCTGGGCATGAAAAACTGATGGCGACTGCCAAGCAGTTGGCCAGCTACCACCCCGACTTCTTCTCCTGCACTTACGGCGCCGGCGGTTCGACCCGTGACCGCACGATCAACACCGTGTTGCAGCTGGAAAGCGAAGTCAAAATTCCCGCCGCGCCGCACTTGTCGTGCGTGGGCGACAGCAAGGCCGACCTGCGCGCCCTGCTGACCCAATACAAGGCCGCCGGGATCAAGCGCATCGTCGCCCTGCGCGGTGACTTGCCATCCGGCATGGGCATCGCCAGCGGTGAGCTGCGCTACGCCAACGACCTGGTGAGCTTCATCCGCGAAGAAAGCGGCGATCACTTCCACATCGAAGTGGCCGCTTACCCGGAGATGCACCCACAGGCGCGCAACTTCGAAGACGATTTGCAGAACTTTGTGCGCAAGGCCAACGCCGGCGCCGACAGTGCAATCACCCAATACTTCTTCAACGCCGACAGCTACTTCTACTTCGTAGAGCGTGTACGGGCCTTGGGTGTGAACATCCCGATCGTGCCGGGCATCATGCCGATCACCAACTACAGCAAGCTGGCGCGCTTCTCCGACGCCTGCGGTGCTGAGATCCCACGCTGGGTGCGTAAACAACTGGAAGCCTATGGCGACGACGTCAAAAGCATCCAGGCGTTCGGCGAACAGGTTATCAGTGAGATGTGTGAACAATTGTTGCAAGGTGGCGCGCCAGGGTTGCACTTCTATACCCTGAACCAGGCTGAACCTAGCCTTGCCATCTGGAACAACCTGAAGCTGCCACGCTAACGCCTGCCCGGCGGTGCCAAGGCCCTCGCCCCTACGAGGGCCTTTGTCGTTTTACATGCCCACGGAACCCAGCAGTCCATGAATACCGCGCCCCCGACTTCCCGCCCGCAACTGGTCTATCTGGTTTTCGGCGCCGAGACCTATCACCAGGAGGCCGTCTTCAGCATCGCCAGTGCGCTGGCTTTTCTGCAGGAGACTCCGGACGCCGCCATAGACATCCAGGTCTTCAGCGACAACCCCGAACCCTATCGCCTGCTGCCGGTGCGTGTGCGCCCGCTGGACGAAGCCACCCGCAAACGCTGGAGCGAGCCCCACGGTTATCACTTCCGCACCAAACATGTGGTGCTGCGCCAGGTGCTGAAAGAATCGCCAGTGGCGCTGCTGATCGACACCGACACGTTCTTCCACCATTCGCCCACGACCCTGTTCGAGCGCGTGCAGCCCGGCACCCTGCTGTGCAACGATTTCTACTCCAAGTACGGCGACAACCACGAAAACATTCTCTACTCCGCGTTGCACCAACGCCTGCTGGACATGGGCTTGGCCGACGATGACATGATGAATCTCAACTCCGGGGTCATCGGCCTGACGCAACAGGACGCGCACATCCTCGATCACTCCATCGAGTTGATGGACGAACTGTTCCCTCACGCCCAGGGCGCCTACACCCTGGAAGAGTTCTGCCTGTCGATCGCCGCCTACCGCACCCTCAACGTGCGCGGGTGCCCGGACCTGATCCACCACTACTGGAGCCGCAAGCAGCTGTTCCGCGCCAAGGTCAAAGCGTGGGTCGCCAAGCACGCGGCCGCCCCCACCAGCGCGCAGGCCCTGGCCGACACGCGGCAGGTCTCCTCCCACTTGCCGCGACCACCGCGCCTGCAGCGCCTGATGTACAAGCTGATCACCCTGCTCTTGCCCAAGCACCAGCAACAGTTCATCCGCGAAATTCTCTACGGTTGCTACGAGCACGAAAACGAGTTCGACCGGGCGTGCGGCCCGGCGTGGTGGGACAAGGCGCGACAGAATCAGGAACAGCGCCAAAAGCGTCCGTTCGACGCCCACCAATTGGAACACTGGTTCGCCAACCCGGCGGTCAGGCTGATTCTCGGCGAACGGCGCACCGCAATCTACGAACACTTGATGACCTCGCCAGCCCACTAGCGATCCCCGCAGATGCGTGTGCCAGAGCTTCTCTTTAACGCAGGAGCGTCGTAACCTCAGGCCATGCCCGTGATTCTCAAGCTGTTGACCGCGACATTTTTCACTTGCCTGAGCCTGGCCGCTTACGGCGAGAAGTTGCGCATTGTCACCGAGCCGTGGGCGCCCTATGTGTACGACGACAACGGCACCATGCGCGGGCTGGACTATGAAACCACGGTGATCGTGTTCCAGCGCCTGGGCGTCGATGTGCAATGGCAATTCCTGCCATGGAAACGCTGCCTGAGCATGCTCGAACAAGGCCACGCCGACGGCGCGCTGGATATTTTCCACAGCCATGAGCGCGATGCCCTGCTGTTGTACCCCAGCGAACCGCTGTCGGAGGTGGAGTTCGTGCTGTTCTACGCCAATGAGCGGCCCCACCCGGCCCAGACCCTCGACGAGCTGCGCAACCTGACCGTCGGCACCTCGCCGGGCTACCTGTATGGCGCGCAATTCAGCGAATCGAGCCTGTTCCATCGCGAGCCGGCGCCGACTCATGAAGCGAACTTCGGCAAATTGATGCTTGGCCGCATCGATCTGCTGGTGACTGACCGCAGGGTCGCTCAGCATGTGATCAACGCATTGGGCCTGGAAGGCAAGGTCAGCCAGGCGCCCGTCGTGATCAGCCGCCAGCAGCAGTTCCTCGCGGTGCGCCGTGGCGCCGGGATGGACCTGCTGGTGCAGCGCTTTGCCGCTGAACTCAAGCGCTTCAAGCAAGAGCCGGCCTACACCGCCTTGAGCGCCAAATATGGTGGTATTCAAACCGCAGCCGAGCCGATTACACTGCCTGAACACACCGTTGAGCAGCAGGAAAGCAGCGCGCCGTGATTGCTCTGTTATACTCCGGCCTTCCCGCCAGGCTTACGCCCGGCCGCTGAGGTCTTGAAAAAGGCACCCAACCCCGCTACTGCGCAGCTTTCAAGCCCGCGCGAGCCGGTGGAGTGCCCGCCAGACGCAGCAGGACCGGACGGGATTGCGCTCCCCTAAGCGCCATTCACGCCCGGCAAGATTATCCCTTTGGGCCAAGCCCTAACTAAAACAGGATTACTCATGTCCTTTGCTTCCCTCGGTCTCTCCGAGGCTTTAGTCCGCGCCATCGAGGCAGCGGGCTATACCGAGCCTACTCCGGTGCAACAGCGGGCCATTCCCGCCGTGTTGCAAGGTCGCGACCTGATGGTTGCGGCTCAGACAGGTACTGGTAAAACCGGCGGTTTCGCCCTCCCGATTCTGGAGCGGTTGTTCCCCAACGGTCACCCGGACAAGTCCCAGCGTCATGGCCCGCGCCAACCGCGCGTACTGGTCCTGACCCCTACCCGCGAACTCGCCGCCCAAGTGCATGACAGCTTCAAGCTGTATGCCCGCGACCTGAAGTTCGTCAGCGCCTGCATCTTCGGCGGCGTCGGCATGAACCCACAGGTTCAGGCCATGTCCCGTGGCGTTGACGTCCTCGTCGCCTGCCCGGGTCGTCTGCTCGACCTGTGCGGCCAAGGCAGCGTCGATTTGTCCCACGTGGAAATCCTCGTGCTGGACGAAGCCGACCGCATGCTCGACATGGGCTTTGTCCATGACGTGAAAAAGGTCCTCGCCCGCCTGCCTGCCAAACGTCAGAACCTGCTGTTCTCGGCAACGTTCTCCAACGACATCACCGCCCTGGCCGGCAAGTTGCTGCACAACCCGGAACGCATCGAAGTCACGCCGCCGAACACCACGGTCGAGCGTATCGAGCAACGCGTGTTCCGCCTGGCTGCCAGCCACAAGCGTTCGTTGCTCGCCCACCTGATCACCCATGGCGCGTGGGAACAGGTGCTGGTGTTCACCCGCACCAAGCACGGCGCCAACCGCCTGGCCGAGTACCTGGACAAGCACGGCCTCTCCGCCGTCGCCATCCACGGCAACAAGAGCCAGAACGCGCGCACCAAAGCGCTGGCCGACTTCAAGGCCGGTGAAGTACGCATCCTGGTGGCCACCGATATCGCCGCACGCGGCCTGGATATCGACCAACTGCCGCACGTGGTCAACTTCGAGCTGCCCAACGTCGACGAAGACTATGTACACCGTATCGGCCGTACCGGCCGCGCCGGTCGTTCGGGCGAAGCCATTTCCCTGGTAGCGCCGGACGAAGAAAAACTGCTGAAAAGCATCGAACGCATGACCAAGCAGAAAATTGCCGACGGCAACCTGATGGGCTTCGATTCCAGCGCCGTTGAGGCCGAGAAGCCTGAAGTGCGCGAGCGTCCGGACGTGCGTAACCCGCGCAACCCACGCGGTCCGAAGGGCGATGGCCCGAACGGCGGCGGTGGCGGCGGTGGTCGTCGCGACAAGGGCAAGGACAAGGGCGGCAAGGAAAAAGCGCCAACCAACGGCCGTGGCGAACGCCCGGCCCGCGAGCAGAAACCCCGTGAAGGCACCCCGGCCCGCGAACAGCGTCAGCCGAGCCAGCCAAGCCAGACGCCACGCGCCAGCGCCGACCGCGCGCCGGACGAGTTCCTCGACGACGATGTGGATAACTTCGGTAACCGCGTCGACTACGTGCCTCAGGCCAAACCGGCCCAGGGCCGTGGCCGTCGTCCAGGCGCTCCGGCTCCGGGCGCTGGCACCGGCACGGCCGCACCCCGTGGCGGTCAGCCACAGGGCGCGCGCCAGAACGGCCCGCGCAACAGCAGCGGCGGCACCACCGGCACCCCACCGGCCAAGCGCAGCGGCCCGCGTAACGGCGCACCGCGTGATGGCCAGGCGCGTCGCGAAGACTCGCGTAGCAACAACCGCCGCCCAGCCCGTGACGACCAGCCACAGTTGTCCGAGCCAGCGGTGCAAAACCCGCGCGGCGGCCCGGCACCAAAGATCATCCACAAGGAGTCGAAAGCCGATCGCTTCCCGACACCCGAGCAACTGGATCAGTTGCCAGGCCGTCCTCGTGGTGAAAAACCAGCGCTGCTGACCCGCAACCGCTGATTTTCAAAGCGTCATAAAAAATGCCCCGGATCGTGAGATCCGGGGCATTTTTGTGTGGCGGGCGAAAATTACTTCGCTTTCACACCTTCAAACGTCACGTACAGCTCAACATTGTTGGACGCTGGGCCCAGGTCCATCTGCTTGCCGAAGTCCTGGCGATTGAAGCTGGTGGTGCCTTCAAAACCGGCACGGTAGCCGCCCCATGGATCTTTGCCTTCACCCAGGAAGGTGGCCTTGACAACGATCGGCTTGGTCACGCCGTGCAGGGTCAGGTCGCCGGTCACGTCGGCAGTGACTTGGCCCGCAGCATTTTTACCGGTGGTTTTAACACTGGTGGAGACGAACTTGGCATCGGCAAACTTGCCAACGTCCAGGAAGTCTTTGCTGGAGATGTGCTTGTCACGTTCGGCGTGGTTGGTGAACACGCTGGCGGTACGGACGTTGAACTCAATCTTGCTGTCTTCAGGCTTGGCGGCATCGAAGCTGAACTTGCCGTCCAGGTCCTTGAACGTACCGGTGATGAAGCTGTAGCCCAAGTGGCTGATCTTGAAATCGACGAAGGCGTGCTGGCCTTCTTTGTCGACAACATAGTCAGCGGCCATCACCTGACCTGCCGACAGCAGAGCAGAACCGATTGCCAGAGCGGCGAGAGTCTTTTTCAACATGCTTTCTATTCCTTGTGAGTCGAGGTTGAACATCAGGCTTTGCGCCCCAGCATTCGCGTGAGGGTCGCATCACGATCGATAAAGTGGTGCTTCAACGCGGCTACGCCATGCAAGCCGGCGAAAACCACCAGCACCCAGGCGAGGTACAGATGCACCACGCCAGCGGTGTCTGCCTGGTCCGGCAAGCCGGAAACCACAGCAGGAATCTCAAACAGGCCAAACACCGGGATACCCACACCGTCTGCGGTGGAAATCAGGTAACCGGCAATCATCACGGCAAACAAACCGACATAAAGGAACGCATGGCCAAAGGCAGCACCGATTCGCGTCAGGCGGCTGTAGCTGGCCAGCGCCGGCGGCGGCGGGCTGATCAGGCGCCAGACAATACGCACCAGCATCACCGCGAACAGCGTGATGCCGATGCTTTTGTGCAGGTCCGGCGCGTCTTTGCGCCACGTGCTGTAGTAGTCGAGACCGACCATCCACAAGCCCAGGGCGAACAGACCAAACACCACCAGGGCCACGCCCCAATGCAACACCATGCTGACCCAGCCGTAGCGGGCTGGTGAGTTACGTAGCTGCATGTACTTAATCCCGTAAGAACTGTGCTCAAGACTAACGATTTACCTATCGAATTAAAGCGCAAATTTTTGCTTTGAAATATCGAGAAATATGATCATAAGCCTAGGCACGATACGTTAACGAGGGATTAAGACTATTCCCAAGAAACGTGACAGTCCGTCCTATGTTTACCGCGAATTCCCCACAATGGCTTGTGACACGGGCCTCCATTGCATAGGCTTGCGCGATTGTTTCACCTGCGAAGATGCAGGACCGCTTCGAGGAGATAGACGATGGGCTTGAACAACCAGTGGATGCAACGCGACCTCGCGGTGCTGTGGCATCCCTGCACCCAGATGAAAGACCACCAGCAACTGCCGCTGATCCCGATCAAGCGGGGTGAAGGCGTATGGCTGGAAGACTTCGAAGGCAAGCGCTACCTCGACGCCGTCAGCTCCTGGTGGGTCAACGTGTTCGGCCACGCCAACCCGCGCATCAACCAGCGCATCAAAGACCAGGTCGACCAACTGGAGCACGTGATCCTCGCCGGCTTCAGCCACCAGCCGGTGATCGAACTGTCCGAGCGCCTGGTGGCGATGACGCCTGAAGGCCTGACCCGGTGCTTCTACGCCGATAACGGCTCGTCGTGCATCGAAGTCGCGTTGAAGATGAGCTTTCACTATTGGCTCAACCGTGGCCTGCCGAACAAAAAGCGCTTCGTCACCCTGACCAACAGCTACCACGGCGAAACCATCGCCGCGATGTCGGTGGGCGACGTGCCGCTATTCACCGAGACCTACAAAGCGCTGCTGCTCGACACCATCAAAGTACCGAGCCCGGATTGCTACCTGCGCCCCGAGGGCATGAGCTGGGAAGAACACTCGCGCAACATGTTCCTGGCCATGGAACAGACCCTGGCCGACAACCACGACACGGTCGCCGCCGTAATCGTCGAACCGCTGATCCAGGGCGCCGGCGGCATGCGCATGTATCACCCGGTGTACCTCAAGCTGCTGCGCGAAGCCTGCGACCGCTACGGCGTACACCTGATCCACGACGAAATCGCCGTGGGCTTCGGCCGCACCGGCAGCATGTTCGCCTGTGAACAGGCCGGCATCCGCCCGGACTTCCTGTGCCTGTCCAAAGCCCTCACCGGCGGCTACCTGCCGCTGGCGGCGGTGGTCACCACCGAAGACGTCTACAGCGCCTTCTACGACGACTACCACACCCTGCGCGCCTTCCTGCATTCCCACAGCTACACCGGCAACCCGCTGGCGTGCGCGGCGGCCCTGGCGACCCTGGATATTTTCGAAGAAGACAACGTCATCGAAAACAACAAGGCCCTGGCCCAGCGCATGGCCACGGCCACCGCACACCTGGTGGACCACCCCCACGTGTCGGAAGTGCGCCAGACCGGCATGGTGCTGGCCATCGAGATGGTCCAGGACAAAGCCACCAAAACCGCCTACCCGTGGCAGGAACGCCGCGGCCTGAAGGTGTTCGAGCACGCCCTGGAGCGCGGTGCGCTGCTGCGGCCGTTGGGCAGCGTGGTGTATTTCCTGCCGCCGTATGTGATTACACCGGAGCAGATCGACTTCCTGGCCGAAGTGGCGAGTGAAGGGATCGATATCGCCACCAACAGCACCGTCAGCGTCGCCGTGCCGAAGGACTTTCACCCAGGCTTTCGCGATCCGGGCTGATTGGGCTCACTCGACTGATCGGGTGCCAGGTCTACCGTCATCGCGGGCAAGCCCGGCGCCCACAGGTTTTGTATTTTTCCAGAGAACAGAAATGAGACTGTCCCGCTTTTTCACCGACACCCCGTTGAGCCTCGGCGAGCATGAATTGCCCGAAGCCCAGGCGCACTACATCAGCCGCGTGCTGCGCATGGTCGAAGGCGATGCCGTGCAACTGTTCGACGGTTCCGGGCAGGAGTTTCGCGGCACGTTGCTGGAGGTCGGGAAAAAACGCGTCAGCGTGCAACTGACCGAGCAATTCGCCGGGCAGACCGAATCGCCGCTGCACATTCACCTCGGCCAGGGCCTGTCCCGGGGCGAGCGGATGGATTGGGCGATTCAGAAAGCCACCGAACTGGGCGTCAACGCCATCACGCCGATTTTCAGCGAGCGCTGCGAAGTGCGCCTCAAGGACGAACGCGCCGACAAACGCCTGCAGCACTGGCGCCAGGTGGCGATCAGTGCCTGTGAGCAATGCGGGCGTTCGACGGTGCCGGTGATTCACCCGCCGCTGTTACTGGCCGATTGGCTGAAGCAGACCGAGGCGGACCTGAAGCTGGTGCTGCACCCGGTCGCCGAGCCGATGATCAGCCACGCCAAGCCGTCGAGCCTGGCCTTTCTGATCGGCCCCGAGGGCGGCTTGACCGACCCTGAAATCGACACCGCCCAAGGCGCCGGCTTCCATGCCGCCCGCCTCGGCCCGCGCGTGTTGCGCACCGAAACCGCACCGGTTGTCGCGCTGTCGGTCGCCCAACAACTGTGGGGCGATTTCTGACCAACCCGAGGAGAGGGTTTATTCCACCGGATCGCTCGCTGGCTTAGCGAAGATCGCCTTCAACTCGGCGCTCATCGGAAACTCCAGGTTCAAGCCCTTCGGTGGGATCGGCGGCTCAAACCCGCGCCGACAAATCCCATCGATCGTTGGTTCTCGGGTGATGACGATTTAAGCGGCGCGGGGCGCCCGGCCCTGTCGTTGCTACCGCCGGCGATTCTGCAGTGGCAGCGCGCTTACCCGGACATTGCCTGCGAGCTGTCCAGCGACCATAGCCGCGAGTTGGTGCAGAAGCTGTTGATGCGCGAGATCGACCTGGCGCTGACCCTCAACTTCGCCGGCCACCCGGGACTCACCACCCAAGTGCTGGCCAACGAAGCCTTGGTCGCATTGGCGTCCAAGGGCTATTGGACCGAGGCGCAAACCCGCAAGCCGCTGCCGTTGGCGGAATTGGCGGGAGCGCCGTTGATTGGCCTGTCCAGCGCTGACCCCTTCACCGCCCTCGGCGCGTCGACGGCGACCACCCGCATCCGCACGCTCACACCGCCACTGCCGATCACCCTGTACGCCCTGACCCGCGCCAACGAACCGCCGCCGCACATGCTGGCCAACCTGCTGCAGATCTTCGGTGAGCGTGCCCGGGAGCTGCTGGAACGCCTGTAGTCAGCGCCCTCAACCCCACTGAAGAACCAATGTGGGAGGGGCGGTGCGACGATTCGACTTGCCCCCGATGGCGGTGGTTCAGTCAGCTTATTTGCCAACTGACACACCGCCATCGGGGGCAAGTCGAATCGTCGCACCGCCCCTCCCACATTTTTTAGACCGCTTCGTGCGTTAGAGCACGTAATGCATGATCGCCACAAAATGCAGCAAACTGCCGCCGATCACAAACAAATGCCAGATCCCATGGGAATGCCGCAGGCGATCCTCCAGGGCAAAAAAGATGATGCCGACGGTGTACAACACGCCGCCCGCCGCCAGCCAGATAAACCCCGCCGTACCCAGTACCGCAATCAGCGGCTTGACGGCCACCAGCACGATCCAACCCATCACCGCGTAGATCACGATCGACAGAACCCGCGCCTCGGAACGCGGCTTGATCTCCTGCAGAATGCCGACCACCGCCAGCCCCCACACGATCCCGAACAGCGTCCAGCCCCACGGGCCTCTTAAACTGACCAGGCAAAACGGCGTGTAACTGCCGGCGATCAACAGGTAGATCGAAAAGTGATCGACCTTCTGCATGATCGCTTTTCGCCGCCCCTGCACGCTGTGATACACCGTCGACGCGCTGTACAGCACCATCAGCGTAAAGCCATAAATCGCCACGCTGACAATCTTCCAGGGGCTGCCATCCAGGCTCGCCACCACCAACATCCACACGGCGCCCACACACGCCGCGATTGCACCGAGCAAATGGCTCCAGGCGTTGAATCGTTCCCCGTGGTACATCTGTCACTGCCCCCCTTGTAACCGTTAACCGCTGCCTGACAAGCGTCCCGCCTTGCGCATAAGAGTGCAAGGGCCTTATGACGTTCCGGCGACGCCGCGCGGTTTTGCGGGCACAATCGGCCGTATTCGAACAAGAGCCACGGCCATGCTGATCGACGAAGAGTTCACCCTCAAAAAGCTGGAAATCTTCCTGGCGTTCATGCGCACCGGCAACCTGGCCCGCGCCGCCGCCGAGCTGCAAACCAGCAACGTCAGCGTACACCGCGCCATCCACTCCCTGGAAAACGCCCTGCGCTGCCCGCTGTTCAAGCATGAAGGCCGCAACCTCACCCCGCTGGAAAGCGCCTACGTGCTCGAAGAACGTGCGCAAAAGCTGATAGCCGACGTGGTCGACAGCGTGCGTCTGACCCGCGAAGCCGCCGGGTTCTCCGCCGAACGCTTCAAGCTCGGCTCGCTGTATTCGCTGACGGTGAAAACCGTGCCGCAACTGATCATGGGCCTGAAAATCCGCCGCAGCGAACTCAACATCGACCTGATCCTCGGCTCCAACTTCGACCTGCTGTACAAGCTCAAGAACATGGAAGTCGACGCGATCCTCATCTCCCTCGACGAACACGCCAACGATCCCGACTGTGCGCAGATTGCGCTGTTCTCCGACGACATCTTCCTCGCCACGCCCGCCGATTCGCCCTTCGACCGCGAGCAGCAAATCGACCTGGCCGACGTGCGTGACGCCACGTTCATCACCCTCACCCAGGGCTTCGCCACCCACCAGGACGGCAACCGGGTGTTCAAGCAAGCGGGGTTCGAGCCGAAGGTGGCGATGCAGGTCAATGACATCTTCACGCTGCTGAGCATGGTCAGTTCGGGGGTGGGTTATGCGCTGCTGCCGGGAAGGATTGCGGCGGTGTATGAGAACCGCGTGAAGCTGATACCGCTGCAACCCAGGTATCGGTTGCAGCAGCATATCGGGGTGGTGTTCTTGAAGGCCAAGGAGCGCGACCCGAATTTACTGGCGTTGTTGGCGGAGTGTCGGATGTATGCCAATCGCCAGGTGACAGCCTGACAGACCGCTATCGGGGGCAAGCCCGGCGCCTGCCGTTGACCGAGCCGCCTGAGCATACTCGGTCAATAGGTGGGAGCAGGCTTGCCTGCGGCCCCGTCAACCCACCAAGCCACGCATGATCAGAAACAGCAACGACGGCCCCAGCAAGCATCCCAGCGCCGTATAGAACGCCGCTGTCAGGCAGCCGTAAGGCACCAGCTTCGGATCGGTTGCCGCCAGGCCTCCCGCCACACCGCTGGATGTGCCCATCAGGCCGCCGAAGATAACGGCACTGCGAGGGTTGTTCAGGCCAATCAATGGCGCTACAAACGGGGTCATCACCATCACCAGGATGGCCTTGATCAGCCCCGCGGCAATGGACAGCGCCATAACCTCGGAGCTGGCGCCAATCGCGGCACCGGTCACCGGGCCGACGATATAGGTCACCGCCCCGGCGCCTATGGTGGTGAGGCTTACGGCATCGGTATAACCAAATGCCATGGCCACCGACACACCGGCGATAAACGACGACCCTACGCCGATAAACAACGCCAGTACGCCAACGTACCCGGCTCGCTTAAGCTCATCCACACTCACGCCAAATGCCGTGGCCACGATGGCGAAGTCCCGCAGCATCGCCCCACCGAGCAGGCCAATGCCTGACAGCAACGGGATATCCACCACACCCTTGGCGCCGCCGGTGAAGGCGCCGCCGACGTATGACAGCAGCAACCCCAACAAAATGGCGATGGCCGAGCCGTGCAGACGGCCTTTGGTGAACGTGTTGGAAATCCAGTAGGACACCCACATGGTCAAGCCGATTACCGCGAAACCACTGATCAGGCCGTAGCCGGTGATCACTTTCATCATCGATTCGTACATAGCGATCACCCGGCATCTTTAGTGGGAACAACAGCGCTTGGCTCCTGGTTGCCGATGCGCATCAGCACCGGCACCAAGGCAAACCCGAGCACCACCGCAAACGTCCCGGCCAAGATCGCCATGGGCCCGCCACTGATGGCGCCATAGACGTTTTGCTGGGCAGCCATGGCCACCACAATCGGGATATAGATAGCCGCCCAAAAGCTCACGCCTTGTTCCGACTTAACGGTAAACAAGCCACGCTTGCTGAGGTAACTGCCCAGGCCGATCAACAGCAACATGGCGATGCCAACCCCGCCGACGTTGGCCGGGATACCCATCCATTTACCCAGCAGTTCGCCCACAAACAGCCCGACCAACGTGCAAAGCGCCAGAAACGCCACACCATAGATAATCATTGTTGTTGTCCTCAAAGTGCTCGATCGATTTTTTGTTTTTGTGCTTCGAAAGCCTTGGGTAGTGCTTTATCGGTCGCGGTGTTCCTCCTCTTCCAGCAGGGCCTGCACGGTGTCCAGGCGCGCACCTTCGCAGGCGATCACCGTGCCTTGTTCGAACACGCGGCGTGACAAACCGGTGAGTACGGCGCCGGGGGGCAGTTCGATTTGCAGGCGCACGCCGCGCTCATAGGCGCTTTGCACGGTGCCGCGCCAGTCGACCACGCGGCACATGTTGAAGGCCAGGTCGTCGCGCAACTGCGCAGGGTCGTGGATCGGCCGCGCCCGTGTGCTGCTCAGGTAGGTGATACGCGGAGCCTTGAGCGTGACGAACGCTTCAGCCAGCGCCTGGGCCGGCCGCTGCAGCAGCGCGCAATGGGACGGCACGCTGACGGCCAGACGCTTGGCGATGCCGTTGCCTTTGACGCGCTGGGCCACGCGCTGCATCGCTTCATCGCTGCCGGCGATCACCGTCTGGTTATCGGCGTTGATATTGGCCAGGTACACCGGGGTTTCGGGGCTATGGATTTCGGCCAGCAGGGTTTCGACAGTGGATAAGTCCGGGCCGATCAAGGCGGTCATGCCGTAGCCCTGTGGATAAGCCTGCTGCATCAGTTCGCCACGCAGGCTGACCAGCCTGACCGCGTCGGCAAAGTCCAGGGCCCCGGCAATCACCGCCGCCGGGTAAGCGCCGATGGACAAGCCCGCCACATAATCCGGCGTGCGCGCCAGCAGACGCGCATGGGCCACGCCCGCAATCAACAGACACAACTGCACGGCGCGGGTACTGGCCAAGGCCCGCGCAGAATCGAGCTGGCGCACGTCTTCACCCAAGGCCGCGCTGGCTTCGTCCAGCACCGGCGCGGGCAGATGCCCGAGCATGCCGGGCCGTTGCGCGCCCTGCCCCGGAAACACCAGCAGGCTGCTCATATCAGCGCCTGCCAGGGATCAATCACCAGATGCGCACCGCTGGCGGCTTTGAGCAGCACGCGGCGTGACGAGCCCGCCCATTCGCGCAAGGCGACGGCGCCAAACGGGGTTTGCAGTTGCAGGTCCACAACGCAGGCTGCCGTGTCCAGGATCGCCAGCAAGTCCCCGGCGTCGCGTCGTTCAAGCGGCTCTGGGGTGCGCAGGATCAAATCCAGATCGCTGCTGTCATGCAGCGCTTCAATGCCCGTGGCCAATTCAAAACCCGCACTGCCGCTGACGCCCCAGTCCTTCTGCGCCAGCATCGGCCGCAATTGAGCGAGCGCGCGCAATGCCGGTACATCGCGGGGCGAGATCACCTCGCGCAGCGCTTCCGGCACCACCCGCCGTTGCACCAGCGCCAGCGGCATTTCGGCGGCGAAACGCTGCTCGCGCAAACGCCCGCGCACGCCGACCGCCACATGGCCCGGTTGCGCAATGGCGCGACGGACCACCACCGGCTGCCCGGCACCGAGCGCCGCCAGCACCCAGGCCGGCGCATCGGCAGGGACATGCGCCGGGGTCATGCCCCAGAGCAGGTCGTGAGCGTTCACCATTGCGCCCGCAGCAGTTGGCGGACATGGCTGGAGGCAGAACGATTGGTGGCGCCGAGGCGACCGCTCAAATCACGGCCATCGACATCCCTGATCGCATTGACCAGGCAATCGCTGACCCGCGCCACATCGTCCTTCGTCGGCTGTTCAATCTGGCTGACCGATAGGGTCTCCCAGAGCAAACCGAGGCTGGCATAACTGTCGATGTCATAGGCCATCGGCGGCACGCTGGCGGCCAGGGCTTCGAGTTCTTCGACGCTGCGCAGGGTTACCCGCGCCGCCGAGGCCTTGCCCATGGCGTGTACCATCACGCCGGGGTCGCGCAGGGCGATCAAGCGGTTGGCCTGGTAACCGTGGGCGAGGAACGCACCGGACATGGCCTTGCCCACCAACAACCCGATCACCGGGTGCCCGGCCAGACGGGCGCGGGCGTAGCTGTCGACGGCAGCCGCCAGGGCTTGATGAATGCCGAGGGCTTCTTCGCGACGGCCGTAGGCTTGGCTCGGCACATCGACGATGGCGATCAGTGGGCGTTTGTCGCCCGTCGCGATGGCTTCATCCACGGCTTTGGCCAAACCCCACCCTTCGAGCAAGCCGACTTCGCCGTTGCGTGCGCGGGGGAAGCGGTTTTGCGCGTCGGGGACCACGGCGATAAAGCGCACCTGGTGTTCACCCAATACGCCATCGGCGACTTTCAGCGAGTTCGGCAATCCTTCCACAGGTTGGGCGCCGGCACTCAATGCGTTGAACCACTGCAAACCTCTCATGAGCGTTCTCCCTGATAAAGATCGCGAACCGTCGCCGGGTCGATTTGCGGTTCGGCGTCCAGCTCAGCCAGGCGCGCCAGATAGAAGTCGGCCCGGCGGCTGCGTTGTTGGGCCGGCAAACCGAGCTGCAACAACGCGCTGACGGTCTGCTGAATCTGCGCGACATCGTCTGCCACGTAACGGTCGGCCAAGCCGCTGTTGAAGCGTTGCTCGCCGCCGGTCAGGCTCCAGATAAAGGGCCGATCGCGGGAATCGTATTCGTCCAGGCCGGCTTCCTGCTCGATCACCTGCGGACCGTTCAGGCCCAGCCGCGCTTCGCGGGTCACCACCAGGTAGCTGCACAGCCCGGCGGCGATGGACATGCCGCCAAAGCAACCGACGCTGCCCGCCACCACAGCGATCACCGGCTGATACTGGCGCAGATCGACAATCGCGGCGTGAATATCGGCAATCGCCGCCAGGCCCAGGTTGGCTTCCTGCAGGCGCACGCCACCGGTTTCCAGCAGCAGCACGGCGCAGGTCGGGATGCCGTTGCGGTTGTCTTCGGCCGCCAGCTCAAGGGCTCCGGCGATTTTTGCGCCGCCGACTTCACCGAGGCTGCCACCCTGGAAGTTGCCTTCGATCGCGGCGATCACCACCGGCTTGCCGGCGATGCGGCCTTTGCCGATCACCACACCGTCATCGGCCTGGGGCACCACGCCCTGAAGGCTGAGCCAGGGCGACATGACTCGCTGAAACGGGTCGATCAGTTCACGGTAAGAGCCCGCGTCCAACAAGGCCTTGGCCCGCTGCCGTGCGCCCAGTTCGACGAAGCTGTGTTTGCTGAGCAAGTCAGTCATGGCCGATCTCCTCGAAGCCCTGCTCCAGGCGCAGGCGCACCACGCCGGGGGTGGCGCCGAAGTCGTGGATATCAATGTTCAGTGCTGGCGGTGTCTGCTCCAGGAAGATCCGCTCGAACAGGTGCTGCCAGCGTTGTTCGGCGCCATTCACCGAGGTCTGCACCTGAATGGTCAGGATGCCGGGCGTGCCCGGTTCCAGCAGCACTTCGAGGTCGCCCGAACCGACACACCCCACCAGCGCGCGGCCTTTGGGTGGCTGCCCGGCGGGGAATTCAAAGGATAAAGTTTCCATCAAAACGCTCCGTCGAGGCGGTCGATAAACAGGCAGGCGGCCAACAGGTCGGCGGCGCCACCGGGGGAGGCATTCAGGGCCAACAGCTGTTGATCGAGTTCGTGCAGGTGGCGGCGCCCCGCGAGGGTGGCGCTGCCGCCGGCGTCGAGCACCGCTTGCGCGCCGTGTTGCATGGCGTGCAGGCCGGCGGGGCCAGCGCGGTAGAGCACGCAGGTGTCGGCCAGGTCGGTCATGATCGCGAGCAAGGCATCCAGGCGTGCGTTCTGCTCACCGGCCTGTTGCTGGCGGCTTTTGTGCAGTCGCGGCAGGCCGCGTTGCAGCACTGAAGGGAAACCCAGTTGGGCTTCTTCACGGGCACCGCGTGCGCCGTAACGTTGCGCCACCTGCGCGCCGTGGCTCATCGGTTGCGGGGCATAGCGATCGTCGAGCAGGGCCAGTTTTGCCGCTTTTAAGGTCACGGCATTCGGGGTGCAGGATTGCGGCTCCAGTGCCGCTGCGGCGGTGAGTAAGCCGAGGGCCCAGATCGCACCGCGATGGGTGTTCACACCGTCGGTGGTGACGAGCATCGCCTGCTCACCGTCGCGACCGATGCGGCCGAGGGCTTCGCGCAGGGGCAAGCCGACTTCGCCGATGTCGAGGGCGGCTTCGGCCATTGCCAGGAACATCGGCCACAAGGACAACGCCGAGGCGTGCATCAGGCCCAGGTGCAAGTCGCTGTGGGCGCCGTTGCCACGGCGGTCCACCAGGGCGGGTTTGGGCGACAGGTCGGCTTCGTCGATCAACGCGTCGACGGCGAGGTCCGCCAGGCGTTCGGCGAGGCTGAGTTCGTGCAGTTTGAGGGCGCGCATTCACCAGCTCCTGAACTTGGCGGGCGGGTTGTACAAACCACCGGACCACTCCACCAGATCGGCCACGCTCTTGGCGGCCAACAATTCGCGGGTGGCGTCGGTGCGGCGGATGCCGAGGTCTTCGGGCAAGGCGATCAGGCCTTCGCGACGCATGCGCGCGGTGTCCTTGGGGTTATGGCGCAGGCCGATGGCGGTCACCCCGGCGACGGCGGCGATCATCGCCTGGCGCTCTTCCAGGGAACGCGCCTTGTACAGGTAGGCGATGCCTTCTTCGGTGAGCAGGTGGGTGACGTCGTCGCCGTAGATCATGATCGGCGCCAGGGGCATGCCGCTTTTACGCGCCACTTCCACCGCGTCGAGGGTGTTGACGAAGGTCGGTTTGCCGCCCTCCTGGAACGTCTCGACCATTTGCACCACGAGCTTTTTGCCGCGCTCCAAGAGTGCTTCGGGGGCATCCTCGTGACGCATATCGAGCCAGGCCGGGGTGCCATGGCGGCGACCGCGCGGGTCGTGGCCCATGTTCGGCGCGCCGCCAAAACCGGCGAGGCGGCCACGGGTGACCGTGGAGGAATGCCCGTCGCCGTCCACTTGCAGGGTGGCGCCGATAAACAGGTCCACCGCGTATTGGCCGGCCAGTTGGCAGAACATCCGGTTGGAGCGCATGGAACCGTCGCGGCCGGTGAAGAACACATCCGGGCGGGCGGCGATGTAATTTTCCATGCCCAGCTCGGTGCCGAAACAATGCACGCTTTCGACCCAGCCGCTTTCGATGGCGGGAATCAGCGTGGGGTGCGGGTTGAGGGTCCAGTTGCGGCAGATCTTGCCCTTCAGGCCCAGGGATTCGCCGTAGGTGGGCAGGATCAATTCGATGGCGGCAGTGTTGAAGCCGATGCCGTGGTTGAGCGACTGCACGTTGTGTTTTTCGTAGATGCCACGGATCGCCATCATCGCCATCAGCACATGCACCGGCTTGATGTGGCGCGGGTCGCGGGTGAACAGCGGTTCGATGTAGAACGGCTTGTCAGCCACCACCACAAAATCCACCCAACTGGCCGGGATGTCGACGCGGGGCAAGTCAGTGACGTCGTCCACCAACTGGTTGACCTGCACGATGACGATGCCGTCGCTGAACGCGGCAGGCTCGATCAACGCAGGGGTGTCTTCGGTACTCGCGCCGGTGTAGATGTTACCGGCGCGGTCGGCCATGAATCCGGCCGAGAGCACCACATTGGGGATCAGATCCACCACCAGCCGGGCATAGAGTTCGATGTAGGTGTGGATCGCGCCGATTTCCAGCAAGCCGTCTTCCAGCAACTGGCTGATGCGCAGGGATTGGGTGCCGGCGAAGGAGAAGTCGAGCTTGCGTGCGATGCCCTTCTCAAACAGATCCAGGTGCTCGGACCGGCCGACACTGGGCATGATCATGTGCAAATCGTGGAGCTTGGCCGGGTCGGCCTTGGCCAGGGAGCGCGAGAGGAAATCCGCCTGCTTCTGGTTATTGCCTTCCAGCACCACGCGGTCGCCGGGGAGGATCAGGGCTTCGAGGGCCTCGACGATTTTGTCGCTGGGCAGCACGGCCCCATCCGCATACTGCTTGACCAGCCCGAGCCGCCGCTGCTTTTCATCGCGCCGCCGCGTCCAGCGCGAGTCGGGGGTAATTATTGTTGTCATGGTCGCTCCACGGGTTTGCTGTCGTGGGCTGTACCTTAGGAGTGATTCAGAGGGGCATCAATCAAGCTGGGCGCTGAATCGTTACGGCTGGAGTAATGAATAAGCAACAAACACGGGGTTAAGCCTAATGGGGAGCAACATGCCCCCCAAAGCAGCCCACAGTGCTACTCGAAGCGCGGTAAATGCGGAACCGCAATCGGCTTTTGCGCACTCACCCATGCGTCGAACCCTCCGGTGATCGATGTTACGTGCAGGTAGCCCATATCAAGCAGCGATACAGCCGCGAGCGCAGCGCGACCACCCGTTTTGCAGTACAGCACGACTTTAAGGTCTCGCGAACTGAGCGCGGTATCGTTGGTCAGTTTAAATTCCAGCATGCCGCGCGACGCATGCACAGCGCCCGATATATGACCTGCGGCATACTCGTCGGCTTCACGTACATCAATCAGTACATCCGCATTCTGGATAGCCAGGTCAACGTCTTCGATGGCAACTTCTTCGATACGGGCCTTAGCCTCTACTACAAGATCGTGGGCAGTTTTAATCATGGTATTTGGGAAGCGTCCAGTTGGGAGAGTGACCCGACGTTCAAAGCGGCGCCGCAACACCTGCGCGGCTCCCATCGGTATTAATCATGTGGTCGGCCATCTCGGAAAACATACGTTGCAGCTTCGCATTCAGGGCTGCGTCATCCACCTGCTCGTTGATTGCCTGACGCATGCACAGCATCCATTCGTCGCGCTCGACAATACTGACTGCAAAGGGCGCATGTCGCATGCGCAAACGAGGGTGGCCACGTTCCTGATGGAACAGTGGCGGGCCGCCAAGCCAGCCACTCAGGAACTTGAATAGACTGTCGGCGCTGCCGGCGAGACTCTGTGGGTGCATCTGACGCACTATTCTCGCCTCGGCCAGCACCTCCATCAGTTTGTAAAAGCGGTCGACCAGTTTATGGATACCCGCCTCTCCCCCTAACTGGAGATAAGTACTGGTGGTGTTCTTATGCGCGGTACTCAATAGTTCAGTCATATCGTCAGCACTCAATGTTGGAACTTTATCCCGCCGGCAAGCGCATGCGTCACCCAGCACTGCCATTGGCAGATGGCGCCGCCGTCGCTTATCGGAACGGGCCATAACCAGGCAGTTAGCACGCGCCATGCCAAGAGCGGAAATGTGTTTTTTATTGATTGATAACAAATACTTAAATATTCAAGCACGAAGATGGCAGATGCGTTGGCAGTTACATACTCTGCCAATCGGCTATGACGGCAGTGGTTGGCAGTCAGGGTTCGGGCTGAGCCCCTACGACTTGTGGCAGGCCGAGCATCCAGAGCAACCGGTCATTGAGCGATAAAGACGAGCGCTAACCTGTGTGGGAGGGGGCTTGCCCCCGATGGCAGTGGCTCAGTTACAGATACTGAGACTGACACACCGCTATCGAGGTAAGCCCCCTCCCACATTTGTTCGGTGGTGTCTTTTAAATGGCGGTCCCCAAAAAGGAACGATCAGTCGCTGTTTGGGAACGCTTCACGATGCTGGAGAAGGGCTGACTTGCTCCAGCGCTCTGTCGACCAGCAACTGCCCCAACGCCGCCATTTGCTGGATTCCGAGCATGATTACGCGCTGGGAGCGACACGTTCATGCCGGGCGCAAAATATTGCAGGAAGAATCCGAACGCTGACTCATCACAACGCCATCACCACCTTGACCGCTCCAAGACCTTCGAGGGCGTAGCTGTTGTACTCATACACGCCCCCCTGAATATCCAACCGAAGCACGCCCTCATGCTCACTTACTTGCACATCGGGTTCTTTGGTTTTCAGAAATGGATGAGCCGACACCAACCCTGTGAGTATTTCCTGATCACTCCCCAGGTCCTTATGAACGTAGTACCTGTAGGAAAAGCCCACCGTCGCACCACCCTGCCCATCCCGCGCGCCGTAGATTGAGGTGCCGTTGCCCAAGGAATGTTTCAACACCACCTCATCCAGATCCGGTGCCCCGGGCGACATGACCCAACTGCCCGCGATATAAATCAGGCAGACCACTAACAGGCAGTTACGCAGGATCGGTATGAAGCCTTCAGTGGCCTTGAGAAATCGCATACTCAATACCTCTCCTTATCCAATATTGATCTCGCGGGTCATCACCAAAAGGATCACCTCCCCACCATGATCCAAAATCCGGATGGGTGGTTTTTGCGATGGTCTGAGCAACACCAGCGGCGCGCAGCAACACGTGCTCAGGAATGCCCAACACCGTACCAGTTGCACCGTAATTGAAGTTACCAAAAGCCTCGTATTGGCGCCCTCGCTTCTTGTAGTTCCATGGCCCGGCAGCTCTGACCTAAGAATAAAACCAGGAGTAGGCGAACGCCGAGCCTGACTGGAGATGAACACGCTTGCATTTGGCTATTGCCATATTTTCTAGAAGTGAAACACCAGGCGGCATTAACGGTACGGCCATGTGCCGGTCCTTGTTGGCAGTGAGGGGCGCTGAAATTAGCATCCCACTCAGGCCAGAAAACCTGCCCAATCCAAGTAAAGAACTTGCCTACATAAACAACATCCCATTCCGACAGAGGCTTGCCCCCGATGGCAGTGGCTCAGTTACAGATACTAAGACTGACACACCGCTATCGGGGGCAAGCCCCCTCCCACATTGGGATCATTGCAAGGCGTATGTTCAGGCCAGCCCAGCCTCGACCAGCAGCGCTTCGAGCCCCATCAAATCCGGCACCTTCGCCACATGTTCCCCCACTTGCACCGCCGCCAGCTCCAACGCGCACAGCGGCACATCCACATAGCTCAACTGGCTATCGAGCTTGTACGAGCGTGGAATCCCCTGGATCACCATCGCAATGAACTTCAATGACGGCCGCCCGCCCAGGGCGTTCAGCACGACGATGCGCGAGCGCTCGCCGGTCATGCTGGCTTCGCCGCAGGCCGCTTCGAAGCTGATCAGCGGCAATTGCCGGTCCCGCCAGGTCACTTGCCGCAGATACCAGGGCGGTGCATCGCTGGCCGGTTCGCCGCGCTGGAAGTCGATCAGTTCAGCGATGGCAACGTTGGGCAGCACCAGGTGGCGGTCGGCCAGGGGCAGGAGCAGGCCGGTGAGTTGGCTGGTGCGGTGGTCAAGCATGGGACTGGCTCCAATAAGCGATGCTTTCCAGCAGCACCGACTCCTGATACGGCTTGCCGAGGTAGTCGTTGACGCCGATGGCCATGGCGCGGTCGCGGTGTTTCTGGCCGGTGCGAGAGGTGATCATGATGATCGGCAGGCGCATCAGCCGTGGGTCGTTGCGCACCTGGATGGCCACTTCGAAACCGTCCATGCGCGGCATTTCGATGTCCAGCAGCATCAGGTCCGGGGTGTGTTCTTCCAGCACGGCCATGGCATCGATGCCGTCCTTGGCGGTGAGCACGTTCATGCCGTTGCGTTCCAGCAGGCGGCTGGTGACTTTGCGCACGGTGACCGAGTCGTCCACCACCAGCACCAGCAGCGGGCGCTTTTTCAGCGGGACGTTGAGCAGCAGTGGGACGTCCACCACCTGCGCCGGCAACGCCGGTTGCCGGGCGCGGATGTGGGCGAGCAGATCGATGATCAAGACCACCCGGCCGTCACCGAGAATGGTCGCCCCAGAGAGCCCCTTCACCCCGGCAAACTGCGGCCCCAAGCCCTTGACCACGATCTCCCGGGTGCCCGCCATGCTGTCCACCTGCACCGCCACGTGCCGTTCGTTGTACTGCACCAGCAGCACCGGCAACGGTTGGTACAGGCCCAGCAGTTTCGGGCGGGCGACGGTGTGCAGCAGGTCGCCGAGGTAAAACAGCTCATACCGCTGGCCGGCGTATTCATACCGCGGCGGGTCGAGTTGATAGTGCCCTTCCAGCTCATGGGGCAGCACGCGCACCAGCCCTTCGATGGTATTGAGCGGGATCGCGTATTGATCGTCCGCGCACTGCACCATCAGCGCGCGGTTGACCGAGACGGTGAACGGCAAGCGAATACGAAAATGCACGCCCGCCCCCGGCGTCGAATCGATCGACATCGAGCCGCCGAGCTGGCGCACTTCTTCATGCACCACGTCCATGCCCACGCCGCGCCCGGAAATCTGGGTGATCTTTTCCGCCGTGGAGAACCCCGGCTGCAGGATGAACTGCAACACGTCACGGTCGCTGATCTCTTGATCAGGGGCGAGCAAGCCGCGCTTGATTGCCTTGCGCCGCACCGCATCGAGGGGCACGCCGGCGCCGTCGTCGTGCAGATCGAAGACGATATCGCCGCCTTCGTGGGTCAGGTCCAGGGTGATACGGCCCTTCTCAGGCTTGCCGGCCAGCAGCCGCGCCTCGCGGGATTCCAGGCCGTGATCGACGGCGTTGCGCAGCATATGTTCCAGCGGCGCGACCATGCGTTCCAGCACGTTGCGGTCCATCTCGCCCTCGGCGTTGCCGACCACGAATTCCACGTCCTTACCCAATTCCTGCGCGACCTGGCGCACGATGCGCTTGAGGCGCGGCAGCATGCGTTCAAAGGGCACCATGCGCGTGCGCATCAGGCCTTCCTGCAAGTCGGTGTTGATGCGCGCCTGCTGCTGCAACAGGTCGTGCGCATCCTGGTTGCGGCGCTCAAGGGTTTCCTTGAGGTCGAGCACGTCGGAGGCGGAC
Organism: Pseudomonas sp. PSPC3-2; assembly: GCF_049897085.1. Lineage (NCBI taxonomy): Bacteria > Pseudomonadati > Pseudomonadota > Gammaproteobacteria > Pseudomonadales > Pseudomonadaceae > Pseudomonas > Pseudomonas sp. PSPC3-2. Next base: position 283,307 of record NZ_JAFCVO010000003.1, on the reverse strand, counting down.
TCGAACAGCGCGCGGGACAACTGCTGCAACTGTGAATGGCGGTCCATTTCCAGCGGGTCGAATTCTTCGTAGTCCAGGCGCTCGGCTTCGGCCTGCTGACGGCTGAAGAGGCGGCCCTGGGTTTCGGTGTCGAGCCGGCGCAGTTGGTCGCGCATGCGCTCGAGGGTGGTTTCCATCTCATTGAGGGCAACCTGCGCGTCGTTGACCTGCTGTTCGATCCGTCCACGGAAGATCGAGGTTTCGCCGGCCAGGTTAACCAGATCGTCCAGCAGGTCGGCGGAGATTTTCACCATGTCGGCCGTCGGGTCGCCGGCTGTTTCGGCCTTGCCCGTCACTAATGCCACCGGCACCACCTGCACCACCGGCTCTTTGCTCGGGTGGACCAGGCTTTTGATGCGCTCGATGAGTTTGTCCACCGAGCCCACCGGCAAGCCCGCCGCCACCGCGTCGATCATCTGCGCCAGGCGGTCGTGACAGCCTTGCAGCAAGGCGAACAACTCGGGGGACGCCACGAGCAAACCGGAGGACAAACCTTCGTAGAGAAACTCCAGCTCATGGGCCAGATCGCCGATCGGGCCGATCTCGACCATGCGCGCACCGCCCTTGAGGGTGTGCAGGTCGCGCAACAGGGTTTCGACTTCCTGGCGGTTGTTGGGCTCAGCCTGCCAGCGCAGCAACGCCGCCCCCGAGCTGTCGAGAATGTCGGCGGCTTCTTCGAGGAAGATATCCAGCAATTCCGGGTCGATGCCCAAGCTCTGCGCAGCAGCGGCCGGCGCTGCGGGCGGCCCGCTGTGGCGCAATGCCCGGACGCTGGCAATCAACGCGCTGGAGTCGCTCAGTGGCTGATGCTGTTGCAGTTGGTCCAACTGCAACGCCAAGTGCTCATGACTGGCCATCAGCACCTGGGACAGTTCATTGGAATAGCTGTAGCGGCGGTCCGCCAGGCCTTCGTAAAGGCCTTCCAGTTCGTAGGCCAGGTCGCCAACGGGCCCGATCTCGGCCATGCGCGCGCCGCCCTTGAGGGTGTGCATGTCGCGCTGCAACGAGGTTAACGGCGCCACGCCCTCGGGTTCCAGCAGCCAGCGTTTGAGCGACTGCCCGGCGCTGTCGAGGATATCCACGGCTTCTTCGAGGAAGATCTCGACGATCTCATCATCCACCACCGCGTGCCGATCCAGCCGGGCCGTCGCAGCGCCTAGCTCGGAGATGCTCAGCGCACGGCTGCCGTCGCTTTTGATCAGGCCGGTGGCGGACGGGTCGAGGGCGCCATCCAGCAGCTCGCGCAAGGCTTGCATGCGCGCCGGGGCCGGGCTGATTTCCTGGCCGGCAGCCAGTTGGTCGAGCATGTTGATCAGCGCTTCGTGGGCCTGTTCGGCCTCCTCGAAAAACCGCTCGCTGACCGCCAGGCTGCTTTCTTCCACGGCGCCGTACAGATCAAGCAAGGCTTCGCAGAGTTCGTCGATGGCGTGCAGGTCGGCAAGGTGCGCGCCCTGCCCCAAGGTGGTCAATTCATCCAGCAGCGCGGTCAGTTCCTGGCGTTCGCCGGGGTGTTGTTGCCAGCGGCGCAGCAGGCTTTCGGCGTCGAGCAGAATGTCCATGCCCTGGGCCAGGAAGTTGGTGATCAGGTGCGGATCACGCTTGATCCGCAGGCCGGTGCTCGGCGCGTCGAGCTGGGCTTGAAACTGATGATCGAGCAGGCTTTGAGTGCGGTCGATCAGGTCGGCGGCACCTTTGATCGGCACCAGCGGGTCGCCGTTCAACTGGCGCAAGCCACGTTGGAACAGATCCTCGGCCTCCAGCAGCAGTTCTACTTCATCCAGGTCCAGCGGCAGGCGGTGGGCCTTGTACTCGCGGGTCAGGTGATCGAGCGGGCGAGCCAGTTCGGCGATCGGCAGCACGCCGGCCATATAGGCGCTGCCTTTGAGGGTGTGCAAGGCGCGTTGCAGCTCATCGCTGACTTGCAGCGGCACATGCTCGGCGGCTTGGCGCAGGAAGTGGTTGAGGCTGTCGAGGTGGCTCTGGGCTTCGTTGCGGAAGATCTCCAGCAGCATCGGGTCATGCGGTTCGGCAGCCGGCACGGCGGTGCCGCTGGCCAAGGCGTGGGCGCGCGCGGCCAGGGCGTCGACCGCGTCCCGTTGGCGCTGGGCGCCGGCGGCGAAGTCGGCGATCAATTCCGGCAGCAGGGCCACCGCGTCATCCAGCACCCGTTGCACCTCGGGGCCGGCGGCCACGCTGCACTCCAACACGCGATTGAGCAGGTTCTCCACGGCCCAGGCCAGTTCCGCCAGCACCAGGGCGCGCACCATGCGGCCACTGCCTTTGAGGGTGTGGAAGGCACGGCGCATTTCGCCGAGGGCGGTTTTATCGACGCCGCTCGGCAGATGGTGGTGCAGTACCTCGAGGACCTCGGCGGTTTCTTCGAGGAACACTTCACGCAGTTCGTCGTCGATCGGCTCTTCACCGGCTGGCGGCGGCAGCAAGCTGCCGGGGCGTTGCAGGGCGGGCGGATTCAAGCGCGAAGCAGGATTGGCCAGCGCGTCGAACTGGGATTGGCTCGGCGCGCTCTCGGTCGACAACGCGCCGTCCGGCGCCACCAGCGCCTGGCGCCAGGGCTTTTCGGCAGGCAGGTAACCCAGCGCGGCCAGGCCCTCGGTGGCCAACTCCAGCACCCGTTCGCCAGCAGCGTCGGGGTCTTGGAGCATGCGCTCCAGGTAGTACTCCAGGCCGCTGATCACGTCGGCGAAATGCGCCAACTGCTCTTCGGACGGCACTGCGTCGTTGATCATCAGTTGTTCATCGACGTAATCGGTGCAACCGCGCATCAGGCTCGCTGCGCGTGGCAGTGGAATCATCGCCAGGGCGCCGCGCACCTGGCTCAACAGTTCCGGCAGGGATTCCAGGCGCTGGCGCTCCCACTGGGCGTCGATGCAGTCGATCACCAGCTCTTTGGCTTGCTTGAGACACTGGCAGGACTCGCGGATCACCAACTGATGAATCTGCGTCAGGTCGGTGGTGGGCAGGCGGCTTTCTTCACGGCCTTGCGGCTCGACCGTACCGACCATCCCGGCCAACGTCGCTTCGACGTAGAGCAAGGCGCCGGCGACATCCATCAGCACGGCATCGTTGGGTTCACGCTGGCCCTGGGCCAGGCTCAACACCACGGCAAGCTGGTCGATGATGACTTTGCGCGGCTGCCCAAAGCCCAGCACCGCGAGGGTGTCGGCGATTTGCCGCAGCGGCGCCAGCAGTGCATCGAGGTCGCTGGTGTGTTGACGGTCGCTGCGCACGAACAGGTCGAGGCGTTCCTTGACCCGCACCAGCTCTTCACACAACGCGCCGAGCACCGAGCCCATCGCATTGCGGTCCGGCCCGGCCAGGCGCGCACGTTCGGCATCGACCACGGCACTGTCGGGCAAGGCTTCATCGAGGCCGTAGCGTTCTTTCAGGCTTTGCATGCGCGGCGTTGGCCGGGTGACTTTGGCGACATAGAACAGCAGGCTCTTGAGCAGTTGATCCGGCGCCGGCTGGTTGATGCCGCCAATGCCCTGGGCGAGCAGGCGTTTGAGTTGCTTGTCGCTGGCCTTGAGCAGGCTGCGCAGCGCCGGACTGTTGGCGATCACGCCGGTCAGCATGCCCTCGACCAGCGCCGAGGTGACTTGCCACAGCGGCAACAGCGGCGCGCCCTGGCACAGCGCTTCGAGGCGGGCGAACACCCGCGCCATGTCTTCCAGGTTGCTAGGGCCGTGATCTTCGCGCAGCAACCCGGCCAGGGCTTGTTGCAGCAGCAGATGCCACTGACGCAACTGATCGCTCAGGTCGGGCGGCGCGCGTTGCGCCAGCGTCTCCTCGGGCAACGGCGCAATCGACAGCAATTGCGGGCTGAACAAGCTGGTTTCCGACAACAGGCTTTCGCCGCGCGCACTGCGCAGGTCGTTGAGCAGTGGCAACACCACCAGCGGCAAGTCGCGGCGGGCACTGTGGATGCGGTCCAGGTACAGCGGCAATTGCCCGAGGGCCTGTTGCAGCAGACGGATGCTTTCATCGCGCTGGCTGACGCGCCCGGCCTGCAGGGCCAGGGCCAGGGCTTCGATTTCTTCGGCGAGCAGCGCGGCGCCGTAGAACTCGACCATTTGCAACGCGCCATGCACCTGGTGAATGCACGCCAGGCAGTCGCCGAGGGTCTCGTTGTCAGTGGTTTCGACAAACGCGTCCAGCGCCGAACGGGCCTGTTTCAGGGTTTCGGCAATGTCGCCCTTGACCCATTCAAGGGCCACGTAGTCGTGCCGATCAACCATAACTGCTCCGCTTTGAATTCATGAGTTGCTGGTATCCAATGTGGGAGGGGCGGTGCGACGATTCGACTTGCTCCCGATGGCAGTGGCTCAGTCAATGAATCAGGTGACTGATACACCGTCATCGGGAGCAAGTCGAATCGTCGCACCGCCCCTCCCACATTTGGATTACATTTCAATCATCAGCCTGCTTGGGCGCAGGCAAGGTGAACCCCGACACCGAGCGGCGCAACTGGCTGGCCATTTTTGCCAGGTTGCCGATGCTCTCGGCGGTGGCGGTCGAGCCCGACGACGTCTGGGTGGTGATTTGCTGGATCACGTTCATGGTCAGCGAGATCTGCCCCGCCGACGACGTCTGTTGCTGCGCCGCGTTGGAGATACTCTGGATCAGCGCCGCCAGGGTTTTCGACACGCCTTCGATCTCTTCCAGCGCCACCCCGGCGTCCTGGGCCAGCCGCGCACCCCGCACCACTTCAGTGGTGGTCTGTTCCATGGAGATGACCGCTTCGTTGGTGTCGGCCTGGATCGCCCGCACCAGGGTTTCAATCTGCCGCGTGGCCGCCGACGAGCGCTCGGCCAGGCGTTGCACTTCATCGGCCACCACCGCAAAGCCGCGTCCGGCATCCCCGGCCATGCTCGCCTGGATCGCGGCGTTGAGCGCGAGGATGTTGGTTTGGTCGGCGATGTCATCGATCAGGCTGACGATGTCACCGATCTCCTGGGACGACTCGCCCAGGCGTTTGATGCGCTTGGCGGTGTCCTGGATCTGTTCGCGAATGTTGTCCATGCCGTGGATGGTGTTGTGCACCACTTCATTGCCCTTGTTGGCGATTTCCACCGAGCGCTCGGCCACCGCCGAGGACTCAGCGGCGTTCGCCGACACCTGGTCGATGGACTGGGCCATCTGTTCGATCGCGGTGGAGGCCTCGGCGATCTGCTGGGCCTGGTGTTCCGAGGCCTGCGCCAGGTGCATGGCGGTGGCCTGGGTGTCCTGCACCGCGCCGGCAACCTGGCCGGCGGTGAGGTTGATGGTGGCGACGAGGTCGCGCAGTTGGTCCACGGAATAGTTGATGGAGTCGGCGATGGTGCCGGTGAAGTCCTCGGTCACCGAGGCGGTGACGGTAAGGTCGCCGTCGGCGAGGTCCTCGATTTCATCCAGCAGGCGCATGATCGCGTTCTGGTTGCGCTCGTTCTTCTCGGCGGTTTCCCGCAGTTGCTGGTTGGTGGCGCGGACCATCACCAGGCCGATCAGGATGATCGAGGCCAGCGCCAGCAAGCCCAGCACATAGCCGCCGATCGTGTCGAAACTGCGCCCACTGGCCAGGTTTTCAAAGCCGGTGGCCAGGAGCGAGGCTTCATCGAGCAGGGTTTGCGAGAGGTTGAAAATATTGTTCGCCGAGGCGCGGACCTGGAACAGTTGCGGCGAGGTTTCGAGGATCTCGTCCACGGAGCCTGAGACAAACTCGAACAGCTCGGCGATTTCTGTCAGGCGCGCCCGCGCATCGTGGTCCTCGACCTGGGTGATGCGCAGCCCGGGGTTGCCCTGGAGCATGCCGGTGAGCACCTGGCCGAAGCGGTTGGCATCGCGGCCAAAGGCATCGGCGGCCTGCACGGCGGTTTCGTCACCGGCCAGTACGGTGTTGACCGCCCCCAGGATACGCTCGGCCAGAAGCGACTGACGCTGGGCCAGGGCCACCTGGCTGGCCGGGGCGCCGCGTTGCAGCAGGATATCTACGACCTTTTCCGATTCCATTTGCAGTTGCGGCACGGTTTCGGCCAGGGTCGCGGCGACTTGATGCAACGACAGCACGGTCTGTTCGCTGGCGAGGATCGCGTCGGTATTTTTCAGCAGCGCTTCCCAATCGGTCTGCACCGCCCGCATCTCTGCACGCACCGCACTGGGCGCGGCGGGCAGGCCGGTGTCCGGGTCGCCCTTTTTCAGGTAACCCCAGCGCTGGGCAAAGTCATTGCGCGCCTCCGCCAGCAATTTGAACGCGGCGGCCTTGCCGGCGGCCGCTTCGGTGGCGTTCTTGGCGATACGCTGGGACAGCACCCGCAACTCACCGGCGTGGCCGATGTACTGCTTGTCGTAGGTGGACTGGGTGTTGAGGTACGCGAAGTTGGCGAACAGCAACATGATGAATACGATCAGCGCAATAAACAGCACGATGATCTGCGAGCGGCTGCGCGAGACCGCCTGGGGTTTGGGCGTAGTAGCAGTGGTCATGCGGCAACATCCATGAAGCCAGGGGCCTGGGCCAGAGCGAAGGGGCTGAAGACCTGCCAGCGCTGATCAGCGTCGAACTGGCCGCGGATAAAGGACGCGCAGGGGGTGGTGCTGGGCAACAACGCGTCTTGTGCGAAATGCTGCATACCCACCACCTCGTCCACCAGCAGCCCGATAAATATGTCTTGGTAGTCCACGACCAATACCCGCCGTTGCTTACCTGTCTTGGACAGCGCATGGCCGAGGAAACCGCCGAGATCCATCACCGGCAGCAGGCGCCCACGCAGGTTAGCGACTCCTCTGATCCAGGTCTTGACCCCGGGCATTAAAGTGCAGCGCGGCTCATGCAGCACTTCGGCGACTTCGCCCATGGGCGCGACAAACCACTGTTCGCCCACGCGAAAGCCGATCCCGCTCCAGCCTTGCAGGCGGGTTTCCTGGGATGGCAGGTCGGCGGCCAGCAGGCGACAGCGGCGGTCGATGTCCAGCAGCAGCTCGAAGGCGGTCTGTGACTCGGTCATGATGGCGTGCCGTCAGCCGGCCAACACCTTGTTCAGGGTGGCGATCAGGGTTTCTTCGTCCACAGGCTTTGTCAGGTAATCCCTGGCGCCCTGGCGCTCGCCCCAGATCTTGTCGGTTTCCTGATCTTTGGTGGTAATGATGATGATCGGTATCGAGTTGATGCTCGGATCGTTGTGCTTGCTCAACTGGCGCGTGGCCTGGAAGCCGTTGAGGCCCGGCATGACGATATCCATCAACACCGCATCGGGCTTCTCCTGGGACGCAAGTGCTACGCCGTCGGCGCCATTTTCGGCCTTGAGGACCTGATGGCCGTGCTTTTCCAGCATGCCGCTCAGTTTGTACATTTCGGTCGGCGAATCGTCGACGATCAGAACACGTGCCATGGTTTTCCCCACTACATTGGTAGACGCACGCCCTTGTGAGGTTGCGTCAGTGTGCTTGTTCTACTGCGGCGAAACCCGGCACGTAGGCCTTGATCGCACCCAGCAGTTCTTCCTTGCTGAAAGGCTTGGTCAAAAACTGATCGACCCCGACGATGCGCCCCTTGGCCTTGTCGAACAGGCCGTCCTTGGAGGACAGCATGATCACCGGGATCGACTTGAACGCCGGGTTGTTCTTCACCAGGGCGCAAGTCTGATAGCCATCCAGGCGCGGCATCATGATGTCGACAAAGATAATGTGCGGGTGATGATCCACAATCCGGGCCAGGGCATCGAAACCATCGATGGCCGTGATGACATCGCACCCCACGTTCTTCAACAGGGTCTCGGCGGTGCGGCGGATCGTTTTCGAATCGTCGATCACCATCACTCTCAAGGCGTTGGAATGCTGTTCCATATCTGCTCTACCATCGCCACAGCGAATCGGTTTTCGGTGTGTACTGCCTGATGCCGCCCAGAATGAGCGCCAGAAGCCTTGGAATTCAGGGGCTGCTGCACCGTGGCAGTCTTTTTAGCACAGTCTCGTGGAGCAATCTATCGAGCGACCCGCTAGGTGGTTTTTCCTTGACCCACAACAGCCGCAGCGCCACTCTGACGCCACTTTTATGCGCCCTAATTTGCTAGAGGAAATCCCCCATGAGCGTTCGCGTCGGCATTGTCATGGACCCTATCGCCAGCATTTCCTATAAAAAGGACAGCTCGCTGGCCATGCTCCTGGCCGCCCAGGCCCGCGGCTGGAGCCTGTTCTATATGGAACAGCGCGACCTTTACCAGGGCGACGGCCAGGCGCGTGCGCGGATGCGTCCGCTTGAGGTGTTTGCCAACCCTGAAAAGTGGTTCGAGCTGCAAGACGAAATCGACAGCCCCCTGAGCGACCTGGACGTGATCCTGATGCGCAAGGACCCGCCGTTCGACATGGAATTCGTCTACTCCACCTACCTGCTCGAGCAGGCCGAGCGCGCTGGCGTGCTGATCGTCAACAAGCCGCAGAGCCTGCGCGACTGCAATGAAAAGCTGTTCGCCACGCTCTTCCCGCACTGCACGCCACCGACCGTGGTCAGCCGCCGCGCCGATGTGCTGCGTGAGTTCGCCGCCAAACACGGCGATGTGATCCTCAAGCCGCTGGACGGCATGGGCGGCACCTCGATCTTCCGCCACCGCGCCGGCGACCCGAACCTGTCGGTGATCCTGGAAACCCTGACCGCCCTGGGCACCCAGCAGATCATGGGCCAGGCTTATCTGCCGGCGATCAAGGACGGCGACAAGCGCATCCTGATGATCGACGGCGAACCGGTGGATTATTGCCTGGCGCGCATCCCGGCAGCCGGCGAGACCCGTGGCAACCTGGCGGCCGGCGGTCGTGGCGAAGCCCGGCCTTTGTCGGACAAGGACCGCTGGATTGCCTCCCAAGTTGGCCCGACGCTGCGGGAAAAAGGTTTGCTGTTTGTAGGCCTCGACGTAATTGGTGAACACCTCACCGAAATCAACGTCACCAGCCCGACCTGTATTCGCGAGATCGACAATGCATTTGGCACGAACATCGGCGAAATGCTGATGGCCGCGATTGAACGCAAGCTACAAGCCAAGTGACATAGAACAGCCGGACAGCCACCAACATTGCGTTATCATGCGCCACCTGTGAAACGCGCGATGTTGGTTTTCTTGTCATGACGCTCCCGTCCGATCTGCCCTTCGAACCCTCCCCCAGCGGCGTGCGCCCGGCTGATCGGCTCGGATTTACCCTGTTTCTCGCGGCGTTGATTCACCTGGTGCTGATTCTCGGCGTGGGTTTCACCATGGTCGAACCCAAGCAAATCACCAAGACCCTGGAAATCACCCTCGCCACGTTCAAGAGCGAAAAGAAGCCCGAGAAGGCCGATTTTCTCGCTCAGGACAATCAGCAGGGCAGCGGCACGCTGGACAAGAAAGCCGTGCCCAAGACCACTGAAGTGGCGCCGTTCCAGGACAACAAGGTCAATAAAGTCACCCCGCCGCCGGCCGCCAAGCCCGAAGTCAAGCAGACCGCGCCCAAGCCCGTGGTGACCACCGTCGCGCCGAAACCGCAAAAAGCCCCGACCCAGCGCGAAAAATCCAAGACCGAACCGCAACCCGAGCCCGTCAAGCCGGCGCCGACCTTCGACAGTTCGCAGCTCTCCGACCAGATTTCCAGCCTTGAAGCCGAACTGGCCAATGAGCAACAGCTCTACGCCAAGCGCCCGCGCATCTACCGCCTGAACGCCGCGTCCACCATGCGTGACAAAGGCGCCTGGTATAAGGACGAGTGGCGCAAGAAGGTCGAACGCATCGGCAACCTCAACTACCCGGACGAGGCCCGCCGCCAACAGATTTACGGCAATTTGCGCCTGTTGGTGTCGATCAACCGCGACGGCACGTTATATGAAGTGCAAGTGCTGGAATCGTCCGGCCAGCCGTTGCTGGACCAGGCCGCCCAGCGCATCGTGCGCCTGGCCGCGCCCTTCGCCCCGTTTACCGGCGACTTGAATGACGTGGACCGCCTGGAAATCATCCGCACCTGGCGGTTTGCCAAGGGCGATCGCCTGTCCAGCAATTGATAACCCCAATCAACACCAATCACTGTAGGAGCGAGCTTGCTCGCGAAAAACCTCAACGATAACGAAGCGCTCCAGGCAGAACCGCGTCGCTTTCAAGTTTTTCGCGAGCAAGCTCGCTCCTACAGAAAAGCCGACGGCGCTGTATTCGGATCACTCCCAGCTTGTCAGTTCGCCCCTCCAACGCCACACTAGCGGACATGAAAAATGTCAGCCCGACCTACCTCAAGCACCAATTCCTGATCGCCATGCCCCATATGGCCGACCCGAACTTTGCGCAGACCTTGACCTACATCGTCGAGCACACGGCCAATGGTGCCATGGGGTTGGTGGTGAACCGCCCGCAGGAGCTGAACCTGGCCGATATCCTTGAGCAACTGCGCCCGGAGATCGACCCGCCGGCCCGCTGTCAGGGCGTGCCGATCTATACCGGCGGGCCGGTGCAGACCGATCGCGGTTTTGTACTGCACCCAACCGGGCCGAAGTTCCAGGCCACGGTGGACCTCGACGGCGTGTCGCTGTCCACGTCCCAGGATGTGTTGTTCGCCATCGCCGACGGCGTCGGCCCCGAGCAGAGCGTGATCGCCCTCGGCTACGCCGGTTGGGAAGCCGGGCAGTTGGAGGCCGAACTGGCCAGTAACGCCTGGCTGACCTGCCCCTACGATGCCGACATTCTGTTCAACACCGCCTGCGAACTGCGCCTGGACGCGGCGGCGGCCAAGCTACGGGTCAACCTCAGCCTACTGACCAGCCAGGCGGGGCACGCCTGATGGCCTTGCGTCTGATCCTCGGTTTTGACTACGGCACCAAACAGATCGGCGTGGCAGTCGGCCAGGTCATCACCGGCCAGGCCCGCGAGCTGTGTACCCTCAAAGCCCAGAACGGCATACCGGACTGGAATCAGGTCGAAGCCCTGATCAAGGAGTGGAAGCCCGACGCGGTGGTGGTCGGCCTGCCCTTGAACATGGACGGCACCCCCAGCGAGATGTGCCTGCGCGCCGAGAAGTTCGCGCGCCGCCTCAATGGCCGCTACAACCTGCCCTTTTATACCCACGATGAGCGCCTGACGACCTTCGAGGCCAAGGGTGAGCGCCGCGACCGTGGCGGGCAGAAAGGCAGCTACCGCGACAACCCGGTAGACGCCATCGCCGCCGCCTTGCTGTTGCAGGGTTGGCTGGATGAAAACACCGCGTTATTTGAATCCTGACTGACGCGGCTTGCCGCGTCTTTTTACGTTTGAGCCCGGACCTTGCAGGCAACCCCTGTCGCGCAAGGCCTTGAAGGAGCGACCATGAGCCTGCCAAACCCCGCCGAACTGATCAGCCAGATGGCGATTCGCCTCAAGGCCCACCTGAAACACCGTGCCATCAGCGAGCCGCGCTTCATCGGCATTCGCACCGGCGGCGTGTGGGTGGCCCAGGCGCTGCTGCAGGAGTTGGGCAGCGATTCGCCGTTGGGTACGCTGGATGTGTCTTTCTACCGCGACGACTTCAGCCAGAACGGCCTGCACCCGCAAGTACGCCCGTCGGCCCTGCCGTTCGAGATCGAAGGCCAGCACCTGGTGCTGATCGACGACGTACTGATGAGCGGCCGCACCATCCGCGCCGCACTGAACGAGTTGTTCGACTATGGCCGCCCCGCCAGTGTGACCCTGGTCTGCCTGCTGGACCTGGACGCCGGCGAACTGCCGATCAGCCCGGATGTGGTCGGCGCCACCGTGTCGCTTTCAGCCCAGCAGCGGGTAAAATTGTCCGGTCCCACGCCGCTCGTACTCGAACTGCAAGACCTTGCCCTTTAAACCGCCTTGTAAAGAGTCCCCGCGATGACGCCTCTAGATGCCAAGCGCCCGCTGCAGCTCAATGCTCAGGGCCAACTGCAACACTTCTTGTCCCTCGACGGCTTGCCCCGTGAACTGCTCACCGAAATCCTCGACACCGCCGACTCGTTCCTCGAAGTCGGTGGCCGCGCGGTTAAGAAAGTCCCGCTGCTGCGCGGCAAAACCATCTGCAACGTGTTCTTCGAGAACTCCACGCGCACCCGCACCACCTTCGAACTGGCGGCCCAGCGCCTGTCGGCTGACGTGATCACGCTGAACGTGTCCACCTCGTCGGCGAGCAAGGGCGAGACCCTGCTCGACACCCTGCGCAACCTCGAAGCCATGGCGGCGGACATGTTCGTGGTCCGCCACGGCGACTCCGGCGCCGCGCACTTCATCGCCGAGCACGTGTGCCCGCAGGTAGCGATCATCAACGGCGGCGACGGCCGTCACGCCCACCCGACCCAGGGCATGCTCGACATGCTCACCATCCGTCGGCACAAGGGCAGCTTTGAAAACCTCTCGGTGGCCATCGTCGGCGATATCCTGCACTCGCGGGTCGCGCGCTCGAACATGCTGGCCCTGAAAACCCTGGGCTGCCCGGATATCCGCGTGATCGCGCCAAAAACCCTGCTGCCCGTCGGCATCGAGCAGTACGGCGTGAAGGTCTACACCGACATGACCGAAGGCCTCAAGGATGTGGACGTGGTCATCATGCTGCGCCTGCAACGCGAACGCATGTCCGGTGGCCTGCTGCCGAGCGAAGGCGAGTTCTACCGCCTGTTCGGCCTGACCACCACGCGCCTGGCCGGGGCCAAGCCGGAGGCCATCGTGATGCACCCGGGGCCGATCAACCGAGGGGTGGAGATTGAGTCGGCAGTGGCCGACGGCAACCAGTCGGTGATTCTCAACCAGGTGACCTACGGCATCGCCGTGCGCATGGCGGTGCTGTCCATGGCCATGAGCGGGCAAACCGCGCAACGTCAATTCGAGCAGGAGAAGGCCCAGTGAAGCTCAGCATTCTCGGCGCCCGCGTCATCGATCCGGCCAGTGGCCTGGATCAAGTCACCGATCTTCATCTGGAAGCCGGCAAGATCATCGCCATCGGCGCCGCGCCCAGCGCTTTCAACGCCAGTGAAACCATCGACGCCAAGGGCCTGGTGGCCGCGCCTGGCCTGGTCGATCTGAACGTCGCCCTGCGCGAGCCGGGTTACAGCCGCAAAGGCAACATCAACAGCGAAACCCGCGCCGCCGCCGCCGGTGGCGTCACCAGCCTGTGCTGCCCACCGCACACCAAGCCGGTGCTGGACACCTCGGCGGTGACCGAGCTGATCCTCGACCGCGCCCGCGAAGCCGGCAATTGCAAAGTGTTCCCGATCGGCGCCCTGAGCAAAGGCCTGGAAGGCGAACAACTGGCCGAACTGATCGCGCTGCGCGATGCCGGTTGCGTGGCCTTCGGCAACGGCCTGGAGAGCTTCCGCAGCACCCGCACGCTGTGCCGTGCCCTGGAGTACGCGGCCACCTTCGACCTGACGGTGATCTTCCACTCCCAGGACCACGACCTGGCCGAAGGCGGCCTGGCCCATGAAGGCGCCGTGGCCAGCTTCCTCGGCCTGCCGGGCATTCCGGAGACCGCTGAAACCGTGGCCCTCGCCCGCGACCTGCTGCTGGTGGAACAAAGCGGCGTGCGTGCGCACTTCAGCCAACTGACCAGCGCCCGCGGTGTGGCCCTGATCGCCCAGGCCCAGGCCCGAGGTTTGCCGGTGACGGCAGACGTGGCGTTGTATCAGTTGATCCTGACGGACGAGGCACTGATCGACTTCTCCAGCCTGTATCACGTACAACCTCCGCTGCGTACCCGTGCCGACCGCGACGGCTTGCGTGCAGCGGTGAAGTCCGGCGTGGTGTCGGCGATTTCCAGCCATCATCAACCCCACGAGCGCGATGCCAAACTGGCACCGTTTGGTGCGACCGAGCCGGGTATCAGCAGCGTCGAGCTGTTGCTGCCGCTGGCGATGACGCTGGTGGAGGATGGCTTGTTGGACCTGCCAACGCTGCTGGCACGCCTGAGCGCCGGCCCTGCCGAAGCCTTGCGCCTACCGGCGGGCAAGTTGACTGTGGGCGCCGCCGCGGATCTGGTGCTGTTCGATCCAGCCAGCTCGACGATTGCCGGTGAGCACTGGCTGTCCAAGGGCGAGAACTGCCCTTTCATCGGGCATAGCCTGCCGGCGAGCGTGCGCTACACGCTGGTAGACGGACGCATCAGCTACCGGGCCTGATACAAGTCGGGAGTGAGCACAGTCAATGTGGGAGGGGCGGTGCGACGATTCGACTTGCCCCCGATAGCAGTGGGTCAGCTATAGATAAGCTGACTGGTCCACCGCCATCGGGGGCAAGCCCCCACCCACATTTGCCTGTCTGTATGGGTGAGAGATTCAGCGCCCGCCCCTTAGCTCGGCGTTACGGATCGAAATCTGCGTATTCAACGTCCAGAAGTCATACAGCACCCCCACCAGAAACAGGCCGCCGGTCAGCAGGTAGAGCAGGCCGGTGATCCATTTGCCCTGGTACATCCGGTGTACACCGAACACCCCGAGAAACGCCAACAGAATCCAGGCCACGTTGTATTCGATCGGGCCGGCGGTAAAACGCAGGTCGGCTTCACGGTCCATGGCCGGAATCAGGAACAAGTCGATCAGCCAGCCAATACCCAACAAGCCCAACGTGAAAAACCAGATCGTCCCAGTGACGGGTTTGCCGTAATAGAAGCGATGCGCGCCGGTAAAACCAAAAATCCAGAGCAGGTAACCGATCACCTTGCTGTGGGTGTCTTGCTGCGAAACATCCTGTCGATAGGTGTTCATGGAGTACCTCTTTGGCTGCGATAGATAAATTTTTTCACTTTCTTTGTGACTTTTTTACATGCGCCCGACGTATGGCCGATGGTATCTTCCCTCCCCTGAAAGCCTTATGCCACCTGACTTGTGTAGGACAATTGCGGCGATTCGTCGCGCATTTCCTGAGTTTGACCCCAAGGTTCAGTCGACAAACGGCCTGAGAACGACACAAAAAGCTGTTATAAAGTTGCGCGCAAACCCATAAGAGCCACGCCTAATGCGACCATTTTTCAAGACATGGCTAACCATTTGCCTATTAATGCCACTGGCCGCCCACGCCACCAATCGTGAGCAACGACTTCCTAACGTCAACGGTTTCACCCCTAAAGTTCACAGCACGCCCAGTACGGCCAAATCCGTAAAGCCGACCGTCAGCCGCCCGACTAAACTGAGCAAGGCCCACGGTAAGGCAGCACCCGCCCTGATGGCAGGCAACACCAAGCAAAGCACCGTGCTCAGCCGCGCCGTTAATGTGCTCGGTACACCTTATCGTTGGGGCGGCAGCAGCCCAAGTAAAGGCTTCGACTGCAGCGGCTTGGTGAAATATGCGTTTAACAACGTTGCCGCCGTGGATTTACCGCGCACCTCCAACGCCATGGCCGCCGGCCACGGGCAGAAGGTTGATCGCAAGGACTTGAAACCGGGCGACCTGCTTTTCTTCAAATTGAAGAGCCGCAAGGTTAACCACGTAGCCATCTACCTGGGCAACGACCGCTTTATCCACGCACCGCGTCGTGGCAAGTCGGTCAGCATCGATACGCTGAAGAAACCGTTCTGGGACAAGAACTACGTAATCGCCAAACGGGTTCTGCCGAAAGAACAGAACAACCTGCGGATCGTCCAACGTTGATCTAAAGCTGGAATACAGTACCAATGTGGGAGGGGCGGTGCGACGATTCGACTTGCCCCCGATAGCGGTGGACCAGTCAGCTTATCTGTAGCTGACCCACTGCAATCGGGGGCAAGCCCCTCCCACATTTGATTTCATTGCCCACAAGATCTCATATGTCTGTCGGCACCCTCGCCTTCTCCCGCGCCGCTTCCCGGCTGATCACGCCCTCCGTGACCAACGCCTTCAAACTCATATCCAGCGTCTTCATCCCCAACGCCCCGCCGGTCTGCATGGCCGAGACCATCTGCGCCAGCTTGTCTTCGCGGATCAGATTGCGAATGGCCGGCGTGCTCAGCATGACTTCATGGGCCGCCACGCGCCCACCGCCGATCTTCTTGACCAGCACCTGGGACACCACCGCCTGCAGCGACTCCGAGAGCATCGAGCGGACCATGGGCTTTTCCCCCGCCGGGAACACGTCCACCAGGCGATCCACGGTCTTGGCCGCCGACGCGGTGTGCAGGGTGCCGAAGACCAGATGCCCGGTCTCAGCCGCCGTCAGCGCCAGGCGGATGGTTTCCAGGTCACGCAGTTCACCCACCAGGATCACATCCGGGTCTTGCCGCAGCGCCGAGCGCAAGGCAGCCGAAAAACTCTGGGTGTCGCGATGCACCTGGCGCTGGTTGATCAGGGACCGGTTGGGCAGGTGGATAAATTCGATGGGGTCTTCCAGCGTGAGGATGTGCTGGCGCCGATGCTGGTTGAGGTGATCGACCATCGCCGCCAGGGTGGTGGACTTGCCCGAGCCGGTGGGCCCGGTCACCAGCACCAGGCCACGCGGCAACTGGGCGATACGCTGGAACACAGCGCCCAACCCAAGGCTTTCCAGGCTCTGGACCTGCGCGGGGATGCTACGAAACACCGCGCCCATGCCGCGCGCCTGCTGGAACACATTCACCCGGAATCGCCCCACGCCGGGCAGTTCGAAGGCAAAATCCGTTTCAAGAGATGTTTCGAAATCCTTTTGTTGATAGCGGTTGAGCAAAGGGCTAAGCAAATCCGCCACGTGAGTGGCTGACAGCACCGGCCCATCCAGCGGCCATACCTCGCCATCCACCCGCAGCATCGGCGCCAGGCCGGCCGACAGGTGCAGGTCGGAGGCGCCCCGGTGCACGCTTTGCGTGAGTAATTCAGTGATATCCATAGGGCTTTCCATTTCCAGTAGAATGCCGCGGACTCCATATCCACGGGCGCATCTTGAATGTCGACGATAGCAGACAACATTGGCCTGGTTAGCCAGCGCATCCGCGCCGCAGCCGACGCCGTGCAACGTGACGCAAACAGCATCCACCTGCTGGCCGTGAGCAAGACCAAGCCCGCGCAAGCCGTGCGCGAAGCCTATGCCGCCGGGATGTGTGATTTCGGCGAAAACTACCTGCAGGAAGCCTTGGGCAAACAGGCCGAATTAACCGACCTGCCCTTGAGTTGGCACTTCATCGGCCCCATTCAATCGAACAAGACTCGTGCGATCGCCGAGAACTTCGCTTGGGTGCACTCCGTGGACCGTCTGAAAATTGCACAACGCCTGTCTGAACAACGCCCGGCCGACCTGCCGCCGCTGAACATCTGCATCCAGGTCAACGTCAGTGGCGAAGCCAGCAAGTCCGGCTGCACGCCCGCCGACCTGCCGGCCCTGGCCCAAGCGATCAGCGCCCTGCCGCGCGTAAAACTGCGGGGCCTGATGGCGATCCCTGAGCCGACGGAAGACCGCGCCGCGCAGGACGCCGCCTTCGCCACCGTCCGCGACCTGCAGGCCAGCCTGAACCTGCCGCTCGACACACTTTCCATGGGCATGAGCCACGACCTTGAGTCGGCCATCGCCCAAGGCGCCACCTGGGTGCGGATCGGTACCGCCCTGTTTGGCGCCCGCGACTACGGCCAGCCGTGAAATGGCTGACCTCCCACTGAATAAGGACCTGTCATGAGCAACACGCGTATTGCCTTTATCGGCGCCGGCAACATGGCGGCCAGCCTGATCGGCGGCCTGCGGGCCAAGGGCCTGCAAGCCCAACAGATCCGTGCCAGCGACCCCGGCGCCGAAACCCGCACCCGCGTCAGCGCCGAGCACGGTATCGACACCTTCGCCGACAACGCCGCGGCCATCCAGGGCGTCGATGTGATCGTGCTGGCGGTCAAGCCGCAAGCCATGAAGGCCGTGTGCGAAAGCCTGCGCCCGAGCCTGCAGCCCCACCAGTTGGTGGTGTCCATTGCCGCCGGCATCACCTGCGCCAGCATGACCAACTGGCTCGGCGCCCAGCCCATCGTGCGCTGCATGCCCAACACCCCGGCGCTGCTGCGCAAAGGCGTGAGCGGTTTGTATGCAACCGCCGGAGTCAGCGCCGAACAGCGTGACCAGGCTCAGGCGCTGCTGTCTGCCGTGGGCCTCGCCGTGTGGCTGGAACAGGAGCAGCAACTGGACGCAGTGACCGCCGTCTCCGGCAGTGGCCCGGCGTACTTCTTCCTGCTGATCGAGGCCATGACCGCTGCCGGCGTGAAACTGGGCCTGCCCCAGGACATCGCCGAGCAACTGGCCGAGCAAACCGCCCTGGGCGCCGCACAGATGGCCGTATCCAGCGACGTGGATGCCGCCGAGTTGCGCCGCCGTGTGACCTCCCCGGGCGGCACCACGCAAGCCGCCATCGAATCGTTCCAGGCCGGGGGCTTCGAAGCCCTGGTGGAAAAAGCACTGGGTGCCGCGGCACATCGTTCGGCCGAGATGGCCGAGCAACTGGGCAAATAGTCGTCCCCAACCTGCAACAGGACTAGATAGGAATCGAACATGCTCGGAATCAATGACGCTGCCATTTTCATCATCCAGACCCTAGGCAGCCTGTACCTGCTGATCGTGCTGATGCGCTTTATCCTGCAATTGGTGCGGGCGAACTTCTACAACCCGCTGTGCCAGTTCGTGGTGAAGGCCACCCAGCCGTTGCTCAAGCCCCTGCGCCGGGTGATCCCTAGCCTGTTTGGGCTGGACATGTCCTCGCTGGTACTGGCGCTGCTGCTGCAGATCCTGCTGTTCGCGGTGATCCTGACGCTCAGTGGCTACCAGGCCTTGACCCTCCTGCTGTTGCCATGGGCGCTGATCGGGGTTTTCTCGCTGTTTTTAAAGATCATCTTCTGGTCGATGATCATCAGCGTGATCCTCTCGTGGGTCGCACCCGGCAGCCGCAGCCCCGGGGCCGAACTGGTCGCCCAGATCACCGAACCCGTGCTGGCGCCGTTCCGCCGCTTGATCCCCAACCTGGGCGGCCTGGATATCTCGCCGATCTTCGCGTTTATCGCGATCCAGCTCCTGCAAAGCTGGGTGATCCCGCGCCTTGCGTTCTACGCGTTCATGCCCAAAGAGCTGTTCGGGCTGATCTGATTCAGCGCCGCTTGTGTATCAGGGCCGGATAACCTCCGGCCTTTGCTTGCCGCTAGGGGCAGCGGTCTTTAGACTTACGCCTCATTTAAACGAGAGCAGGGTCGATGCCAACTGCCTTTCCCCCCGATTCTGTTGGACTGGTCGTGCCCCAAGTGGCGCACTTCAGCGAACCGCTGGCCCTGGCCTGCGGCCGTTCGCTGCCAGCCTACGACCTGATCTATGAAACCTACGGCCAGTTGAACGCCACCGCGAGCAACGCCGTGCTGATCTGCCACGCCTTGTCCGGCCATCATCATGCCGCCGGCTTCCACAGCGTCGACGAGCGCAAGCCCGGCTGGTGGGACAGCTGCATCGGCCCCGGCAAACCCATCGATACCAACAAATTCTTTGTGGTCAGCCTGAACAACCTCGGCGGCTGCAACGGCTCGACCGGCCCCAGCAGCCTCAACCCGGAAACCGGCAAGCCCTTCGGCGCCGACTTCCCGGTACTGACCGTGGAAGACTGGGTACACAGCCAGGCGCGTCTGGCCGACCTGCTGGGCATCCGGCAATGGGCCGCCGTGATCGGCGGCAGCCTCGGCGGCATGCAAGCCCTGCAGTGGACCATCACTTACCCCGATCGCGTGCGCCATTGCCTGGCCATCGCCTCGGCCCCCAAGTTGTCGGCGCAGAACATCGCCTTCAACGAAGTGGCGCGCCAGGCGATCCTGACCGACCCGGACTTTCACGGCGGTTCGTTCCAGGAAGCCGGCGTGATCCCCAAGCGCGGCTTGATGCTGGCGCGGATGGTCGGGCATATCACCTACCTGTCCGACGACTCCATGGGTGAGAAATTCGGCCGTGGCCTCAAGAGCGAGAAGCTCAACTACGACTTCCACAGCGTCGAGTTCCAGGTGGAAAGCTACCTGCGGTATCAGGGCGAAGAGTTCTCCGGGCGGTTTGACGCCAACACCTACCTGCTGATGACCAAGGCCCTGGACTACTTCGACCCGGCGGCCAACTTCGACGACGACCTGGCGAAAACCTTCGAGGGCGCGTCGGCCAAGTTCTGCGTGATGTCGTTCACCACCGACTGGCGCTTCTCGCCAGCCCGCTCGCGGGAACTGGTGGATGCCTTGATGGCGGCGAAGAAAGACGTCTGCTACCTGGAAATCGATGCTCCGCAAGGCCACGACGCCTTCCTGATCCCGATCCCTCGTTATCTGCAGGCGTTCAGCAACTACATGAACCGCATAATTTTGTGAGAACGCCATGAGAGCCGACCTGGAAATCATCCAAGACTGGATACCCGCCGGCAGCCGCGTGCTCGACCTTGGCTGCGGCGATGGCGAACTGCTGAGCTGGCTGCGCGACCACAAGCAAGTCACCGGCTACGGCCTGGAAAACGACCCGGACAACATCGCCCAGTGCGTGGCCAAGGGCATCAACGTGATCGAGCAGGACCTGGACAAGGGCCTGGGCAACTTTGCCAGCAACAGCTTCGACGTCGTGGTGATGACCCAGGCCTTGCAAGCGGTGCATTACCCGGACCGCATCCTCGACGAAATGCTGCGCGTCGGCCGCCAGTGCATCATCACCTTCCCCAACTTCGGTCACTGGCGCTGCCGCTGGTACCTGGCCACCAAGGGCCGCATGCCGGTCTCGGATTTCCTGCCGTACACGTGGTACAACACACCGAACATCCACTTTTGCACCTTCGAAGACTTCGAAGCCCTGTGTAGCGAGCGGGAAGCCAAGGTGATCAACCGCCTTGCCGTCGATCAACAGCACCGCCACGGCTGGGCAAGTAAACTATGGCCCAACCTGTTGGGCGAAATCGGGATTTACCGGGTCAGCAGCCCTGGCCTGACAGATCACAAGATTGCCGTCTAATCATTTTCAAGAGGGACGCTCATGAGTCGTCTGGCTGTTTTTCTACTCACCGCATGCCTGGGCGCAAGCGCCATGGCCGCCGATGCTATCGACAGTAAGCGCCAGAAAGAATTTGGCGATATCACCGTGCACTACAACACCTTCACTTCCAGCTTCCTGCAACCCGAAACGGCCCAGGCGGTTGGCGTGGTACGCAGTAAGAACAAGGGGTTGATCAACGTGGCCGTGGTCAAGGGCGTGACGCCCGTGGCCGCGCAAGTGACCGGCACGATCAAGGACCTGAGCGGCAGGAGCGAAATCCTGACGTTCAAGCAGATTACCGAGAAAGGTGCGATCTATTACCTCGCGCCCTACAACGTACCGCAACAGGAAGTACGAGTTTTCACCATCAACGTTGAAGCCGGCGGCAAGGCCCATGGTTTCCAATTCAATCAGGAACTGTTTCCGGCAGAATGATGAACCTGACTCAACTCGTACTGGCCAGCCATAACGCTGGCAAACTCAAAGAACTCCAGGCCATGCTCGGCGAGTCCGTGCAACTGCGTTCGATCGGCGAGTTCAGCCAGGTCGAGCCGGAAGAGACGGGCCTGTCGTTCGTCGAAAACGCTATCCTCAAAGCGCGCAACGCCGCACGCCTGTCCGGCCTGCCGGCGCTGGCGGACGACTCGGGCCTGGCGGTGGATTTCCTCGGCGGCGCCCCCGGCATCTACTCGGCGCGTTATGCCGACGGTAAAGGCGACGCGGCGAACAACGCCAAGCTGCTCGACGCCCTCAAGGACGTGCCGGATGCCGAGCGCGGCGCGCAGTTTGTCTGTGTGCTGGCCCTGGTGCGGCATGCCGATGATCCGCTGCCGATCCTCTGCGAAGGCCTGTGGCACGGGCGCATCCTGCATGCGGCCAGCGGTGAACATGGGTTTGGCTATGACCCGCTGTTCTGGGTGCCGGAGCGCAATGTCTCCAGCGCCGAACTGAGCCCGGCCGACAAAAACCAGATCAGCCACCGCGCCCGCGCCATGGCTTTGCTGCGCCAACGCCTGAGCTTGAAATGACCGAGAACACCTCTGCGCAGCCGCTGATCCACGGCGGCGCGCAAACACCCCGTGCGGCCCTGCCCCAATTGCCGCCCCTGGCGCTGTACATCCACATCCCGTGGTGCGTGCGCAAATGCCCTTATTGCGACTTCAACTCCCACACCGCCAGCCCAGTGTTACCGGAAGAAGAGTACGTCGACGCGCTGCTGGCCGACCTCGATCAGGACCTACACGCCGTTTATGGTCGGGAGCTGAGCTCGATCTTCTTCGGTGGCGGCACGCCGAGCCTGTTCAGCGCCGTCGCGCTGGGCCGCCTGCTCAAGGGCGTACAAGCGCGCATCCCGTTTTCCGACAACATCGAGATCACCCTGGAAGCCAACCCGGGGACGTTCGAGCAAGAAAAGTTCGTGGCTTACCGCAAGCTGGGAATCAATCGCCTGTCCATCGGCATCCAGAGCTTCCAGCAGGAAAAACTCGAAGCCCTGGGCCGCATCCACAATGGCGATGAAGCCGTGCGCGCCGCCGGCATGGCGCGCCAGGCCGGGTTCGACAACTTCAACCTGGACCTGATGCACGGTTTGCCCGATCAGTCCTTGGACGACGCGCTGAGCGACCTGCGCCAGGCCATCGCGCTCAATCCGACCCATCTATCGTGGTACCAACTGACCCTGGAGCCCAACACCGTCTTCTGGAACCAGCCGCCAACGCTGCCGGAAGACGACACCCTGTGGGATATCCAGGAAGCCGGCCAGGCGCTGCTGGCCGAACACGGTTACGCGCAATATGAAGTCTCGGCCTATGCGCAACCGGGGCGTGCGGCGCGACACAACCTCAACTACTGGAGCTTTGGTGACTTCATCGGCATCGGTGCTGGCGCACACGGCAAGCTCAGCCACCCGAACGGGCGCATCGTCCGTACCTGGAAGACCCGCGCACCGAAGGACTACCTAAACCCGGCCAAAAGTTTCCTGGCCGGCGCGAAGGAGCTGACCAACGAAGAGCTGCCGTTCGAGTTCCTGATGAACGCCCTGCGCCTCACCGAAGGCGTCGACGCCAAGCTCTACGCCGAACGCACCGGGCTGGACCTGACGAGCCTCGCCGAAGGCCGCACCGAAGCAGAACAAAGTGGCTTAATGCAGGTCGAACCGTCACGCCTGGCGGCGACCGACCGCGGGCAACTTTTTCTCAATGACCTGCTACAGAAGTTTTTGAGCTGATCGCTCTTAAGGAAATCGAATGGATTTGGTACTCGACCTGCTCGCCACGGTATCCCGCTGGAGCCGCAGCAACCTGTCGGAAATCTCCCTGGCCCTCGTCGGCTGCCTGTTGGTGCTGTTCGGGGCCGACATCAAAAGCTGGGTCGAAGCCCGCCTCGGCAGCATCGCCGGCGCATTGCGCGTGCCGTTGATGGCCCTGCTGTGCATGATCGGCAGCGGCGCGGCGCTGATCTACGCCACGCCGTGGATTGTGCGGGGGTTGAGCCAGTTCAATAACTACAGCCTGGCGCCGGTATTGGTGGTGGTGCTGGTGTTGATCGGCGTCGTCGCAGACCGCCGCTGATCTCAAACCCAACATAAAACAAATGTGGGAGGGGGCTTGCCCCCGATAGCGGTGGCTCAGTCACCTTGATGTCGACTGACACTCAGCTATCGGGGGCAAGCCCCCTCCCACATTTTTACTGCATTCCAATGCCGAGCGCGGGTTAAGCCAGCTTCTCGAACTTCAAATCCCACACCCCATGCCCCAACCGCTCGCCGCGACGTTCGAACTTGGTGATCGGGCGTTCGGTCGGGCGTGGCACGCATTTGCCGTCTTCGGCGAGGTTGCGGTAGCCGGGGGCGACGTTCATCACTTCCAGCATGTATTGCGCGTAGGGTTCCCAGTCGGTGGCCATGTGCAGGACGCCGCCGACTTTCAGCTTGCTACGCACCAACTCGGCGAAAGACGCCTGGACGATGCGGCGCTTGTGGTGACGGCTTTTGTGCCATGGGTCCGGGAAAAACAGCATCAGGCGGTCGAGGCTGTTGTCGGCGATGCAGCGGTTGAGCACTTCAATCGCGTCGCAGTCGTAGACCCGCAGGTTGGTCAACCCCTGAGTCAGCACGCCATTGAGCAGCGCGCCGACACCCGGGCGGTGGACTTCCACACCGATGAAATCCTGTTCCGGCGCGGCTGCGGCCATTTCCAGCAGGGAGTGGCCCATGCCGAAGCCGATTTCCAGGGAGCGCGGGGCCGAACGGCCGAACACTGGGTCATAGTCCACCGGCGCATCGGCCAGGGGCAGGACGAACAGCGGCGTGCCTTGCTCCAGGCCCTTTTGCTGGCCTTCGGTCATGCGACCGGCGCGCATCACAAAACTCTTGATGCGGCGGTGCTTGGACTCGTCGCCCTGTTCCACGGTGTTCGGCGTTTCGTTTGATTCAGTCATCAATGGCTCTTACTTGATCAGACCATCCAGCGGCGAGGAGGCGCTGGCGTAGAGTTTTTTCGGCATGCGCCCGGCGAGGTAGGCCAGGCGGCCCGCGACGATGGCGTGTTTCATGGCTTCGGCCATCATGATCGGCTGTTGGGCATTGGCGATGGCCGAATTCATCAGCACCGCTTCGCAGCCCAGTTCCATGGCGATGGTGGCGTCGGAGGCAGTGCCCACGCCGGCATCCACCAGCACCGGGATCTTGGCTTCTTCGAGGATGATCTGCAGGTTGTACGGGTTGCAGATCCCAAGGCCAGTGCCGATCAGGCCGGCCAGCGGCATCACGGCGATGCAGCCGATTTCGGCCAGTTGGCGGGCGATGATCGGGTCATCGCTGGTGTAGACCATCACGTCGAAGCCTTCCTTGACCAGGGTTTCGGCGGCCTTGAGGGTTTCGATCACGTTGGGGAATAGGGTTTTCTGGTCGGCCAGCACTTCCAGCTTCACCAGATTGTGGCCGTCGAGCAGTTCACGGGCCAGGCGGCAGGTGCGCACGGCTTCGATGGCGTCGTAGCACCCGGCGGTGTTCGGCAGGATGGTGTAGCGGTCCGGCGGCAGGATATCCAGCAGGTTCGGTTCGCCCGGGTTCTGGCCGATGTTGGTGCGACGCACGGCCACGGTCACGATCTCGGCGCCCGAGGCTTCGATGGCCAGGCGGGTTTCTTCCATGTCGCGGTACTTGCCGGTGCCGACCAGCAGACGGGACTGGTAGGTACGACCGGCCAGGACGAAGGGCTTGTCGCTACGAACGATGCTCATGGGAAATCCTCGAAATGGGGTGAGGTTCTGCAGAATTCGGGGCCACAAAGGCGTGGCGCGAAGGACTAGCCGCCGCCGATGGCGTGGACCACTTCCACCTGATCACCTTCGGTGAGCGCGGTCTCGGCGTGCTGGCTACGCGGGACGATATCCTGGTTGAGTTCCACTGCGACGCGACGCCCAGTCAGGTCCAGACGGGTCAGCAGGGCCGCGACGGTTTCGCCGTCGGGCAGTTCAAGGGATTCGCCGTTCAACTGAATGCGCATGCCATGGGCCGCCATCGTTTTTAGGGGCAAGCATTCTAGCCCGATTGGCGTAGCTGGCCCAAGACCCTTTGATCAGCAGCGCGCTTCAAGCCGCCAGTTGCAAGCGCCACGCCGCCAGCCCCAGGAGGAACCAACCGAGCAGAAACGCCAGGCCGCCAAACGGCGTGATGATGCCGAGCTTGCTGATGCCGGTCATCGTCAGCGCGTACAGGCTGCCGGAGAACAGCAGGATGCCGACGACAAACGACACGCCCGCCCACGTGACCAGGCGCCCAGGCAGGTGCGCGGCGAGCAGCGCCACGCCGAACAGCGCCAGGGTGTGGACCAATTGGTAGGTCACGCCGGTATGGAAGATCGCCAGGTACTCAGCGCTCAGGCGGTTTTTCAGGCCGTGGGCGGCGAACGCACCGAGAGCGACACCGGTGAAGCCGAAAAAGGCAGCCAACATCAGAAAGCCACGCAGCATGAGGAACTCCAGTCAGACTCATTGGGCAGGGTCTGTATAATGGCCCGCTCAACGGGTTCGGCCAAGCCATCTCTATGCTGCGTATCCTCTTCAGTCGTGTTTTCAAAGTCGTGAAATGGTTTGCCATCGGCAGCGTGTTGCTGGTGCTGCTGTTTCGTGTCGTACCGCCGCCGTTCACCGCGCTGATGGTGGAGCGCAAGATCGAGTCCTGGTTTGACGGCGAGCCGATTGACCTGCAGCGCACCTGGGTGCCGTGGGATGAGATTTCCAACGACCTCAAAGTGGCGGTGATGGCGGGTGAAGACCAGCGTTTCCCCGAGCATTGGGGCTTCGATTTTGGCGCGATCCAGGCGGCAATCCTGCACAACGAGCGCGGCGGCTCGATCCGTGGCGCCAGTACGCTGAGCCAGCAGGTGTCGAAGAACCTGTTCCTGTGGGCCGGCCGCAGTTATCTGCGCAAGGGTCTGGAGGCCTGGTTTACCGGGCTGATCGAAGTACTGTGGCCCAAGCAGCGGATTCTTGAGGTATACCTCAACAGCGTGGAATGGGATGAAGGGGTGTTCGGCGCCGAAGCAGCGGCGCGCCATCACTTTGGGGTGAGTGCCAAGGCGCTTTCTCGGCAGCAGGCCAGCTACCTGGCGGCGGTGTTGCCCAATCCGCGGGTGTGGAGCGCCAGCCATCCGACGGCGTATGTGGCGCGGCGGGCGGCGTGGATTCGCCAGCAGATGGGCCAGTTGGGTGGGGATGGCTATCTGGTTGAGTTGAACAATTCGCGCAGGGCACCCTGGTCCGACTGACACAACACAGACAAATGTGGGAGGGGCGGTGCGGTGCGACTTGCCCCCGATAGCGGTGGATCAGTCACCTTGATGTCGACTGACACTCTGCTATCGGGAGCAAGCCCCCTCCCACACTTTTAAGCAGCGATCGACAGCTTCAGCTTGTTCATCGCGCTTTTCTCAAGCTGACGAATTCGCTCGGCCGACACGTTGTACTTCTGCGCCAAGTCGTGCAGCGTGGCTTTTTCTTCGGCCAGCCAGCGCTGGTAGAGGATGTCACGGCTACGGTCGTCCAGCACTTCCAGCGCTTCGTGCAGGTTGTGGTTGGAGTTGTCGCTCCAATCGGCATCTTCGAGTTGACGCGCCGGGTCGTACCGGTGGTCTTCCAGGTAGTTGGCCGGCGATTGGAAGGCGCTGTCGTCGTCCGCTTCGGCGGCCGGGTCGAAGGCCATGTCATGGCCGGTCAGGCGACTTTCCATCTCGCGCACTTCACGCGGTTCCACACCAAGGCTTTCGGCCACGCGGTGGACTTCCTCGTTGTTCAGCCACGCCAGGCGTTTTTTCTGGCTGCGCAGGTTGAAGAACAGCTTGCGCTGGGCCTTGGTGGTCGCGACTTTCACGATGCGCCAGTTGCGCAGGATGAACTCGTGGATTTCCGCCTTGATCCAATGCACGGCGAACGACACCAGGCGCACACCCATTTCCGGGTTGAAGCGCTTCACAGCCTTCATCAGGCCGACGTTGCCTTCCTGGATCAGGTCTGCCTGGGCCAGGCCGTAGCCGCTATAGCTACGGGCGATATGTACGACAAAACGCAGGTGGGCGAGCACCATCTGCCGAGCCGCCCCCAAATCCTGCTCATAGTAGAGACTCTCGGCCAGTTCACGCTCCTGCTCCGGCGTCAGCAATGGAATGCTGTTGACCGTATGCACATAGGCCTCAAGGTTCGCACCTGGGGCCAAGGCATAGACAGGTTGCAAAGAAGTGGTCATACGAAAAAACCTCCGACTCACATAACTCGTGCAGTTCAGCACTGCGAAAATTGACCGGGAACCGTAAGACAAGTTCCCTAAACCACTGATACGGTCAATACAAACGAAACCACATTAATCTGACATTAACTACTTCGGTGCCAGCTCACGTAAATGCCGTGCGACCGCAATCCACGCACCGATATACCCCAACAAGACCGCGCCAAGCAAGAGCGACAGACCATCTGCGACCGGCACTCCGGCCAGGGCGAAATCACTGCCGTACAAGCCGGCCAGCCCGATAACCGCGTCGTTCAGCCAGTCCAGGCCGAACGCCAATAAGCCCCAGGACAAAATTCCCGCACCGAAGCCATAAAGCGCGCCCATGTACAGAAAAGGACGACGCACATAGCTGTCCGTGCCGCCGACCAGTTTAATCACTTCTATCTCGGTGCGGCGGTTTTCAATATGAAGACGAATGGTATTACCTATCACCAAAAGTAATGCAGACACCAACAATACCGTCAGGCCGAACACAAAGCGGTCACCCAGCTTGAGAATCGCCGCCAGGCGCTCTACCCAGACTAGATCAAGTTGCGCCTGTTGCACCTTGGGCATCTCTGCGAGTTTTTGTCGCAGGGCTTCCAGCGCTGGCTTGTCGACTTCATTGGGTGTCACCAGCACCACGCCCGGCAGCGGGTTCTGCGGCAGCTCTTTGAGCGCCTCACCCAAGCCTGACTGTTGCTGGAATTCCTCAAGGGCCTGATCGCGGCTGATGTACTCGGCATCCGCCACGCCCGGCAGGTTCTTGATCTCTTCGCGCAAGGCCTCGCCATCTTTGGCGCTGGCGTCCAGGTTCAGGTACAGCGAAATCTGAGCCGCGCGTTGCCAGGAACCGCCAAGGCGCTCCACATTATTAAGCAGCAGTGACAAGCCCATCGGCAGGCTCAAGGCCACTGCCATCACCATGCAGGTGAAAAAGCTGCCGATTGGCTGCTTGGCCAGGCGGCGCAGGCTGTCGAACAGGCTGGCACGGTGGTTTTCGACCCAGGCGCGCAGCAGCGTGGCGAAGTCGGGGCCATCGTCTTCGTCGTGTTTTTTCTTTTTCGGTTGCGGGTCGGCCGGTTTCGGCGCCACGCGCTCGGAAACCTTGGGGCTGCGTGTCGCACTCATACGCCGGCCTCCCCGTCACCGATCAGGCGACCGCGTTGCAGGGTCAGCATGCGATGGCGCATACGCGCGATCAGTGCCAGGTCGTGACTGGCGATCAGCACGCTGGTGCCCAGGCGATTGATGTCTTCGAACACGCCCATGATCTCGGCCGCCAGGCGCGGGTCGAGGTTACCGGTGGGTTCGTCCGCCAGCAGCAAGGCCGGACGGTGGACGATGGCGCGAGCGATGCCGACGCGCTGTTGCTGGCCGGTGGACAGGTCGCCGGGATAGAGGTCGGTCTTGTCCGACAGCGCCACGCGCTCCAGGGCCGAGTCCACACGTTTGATGATTTCGGCCTTGGACAGCCCAAGGATCTGCAACGGCAGTGCAATGTTATTGAACACCGTGCGATCGAACAGCAACTGGTGGTTCTGGAACACCACGCCGATCTGGCGGCGCAGGAACGGAATCTGCGAATTGCTGATGGTGGCCAGGTCCTGGCCCGCCAGCAGCAGTTTGCCGGTGGTCGGGCGTTCCATGGCCAGCAGCAAGCGCAACAGGGTACTTTTGCCGGCACCCGAATGGCCGGTGACAAACAAGAATTCGCCGCGACGCACTCGAAAGCTCAGCTCATGCAAGCCGACATGCCCGTTGGCGTAGCGTTTACCGACCTGTTCGAATCGAATCATGAACGCTCCCGCTCGGCAAACAGTGCCTGGACAAAGGGTTCGGCTTCAAAGGTGCGCAGGTCGTCGATACCTTCACCGACGCCGATGTAACGAATCGGCAACCCGAACTGTTTGGCCAGGGCGAAGATCACGCCGCCCTTGGCCGTGCCGTCGAGCTTAGTCAATGCCAGGCCGGTCAATTGCACCGTCTGGTGGAATTGTTTGGCCTGGCTGATAGCGTTCTGGCCCGTACCGGCGTCGAGCACCAGCAAGACTTCGTGCGGGGCTTCGGCGTCGAGCTTGCCGATCACGCGGCGCACTTTCTTCAGCTCTTCCATCAGATTGTCTTTGGTGTGCAGGCGACCGGCGGTATCGGCGATCAGCACGTCAATGTTACGGGCCTTTGCGGCTTGCACGGCATCGAAGATCACCGACGCGGAATCGGCACCGGTGTGCTGGGCGATCACCGGGATCTTGTTGCGTTCGCCCCAGACCTGCAGCTGTTCGACGGCGGCGGCGCGGAAGGTATCGCCGGCGGCGAGCATGACTTTCTTGCCTTCCAGTTGCAGCTTCTTGGCCAGTTTGCCGATGGTGGTGGTCTTGCCAGCACCGTTGACGCCCACCACAAGGATCACGAACGGCGTCTTCTGGCTGATCACCAGCGGCGCTTCCACCGGTTTGAGCATCGCGGTCAGTTCGGCCTGCAGGGATTTGTACAGCGCATCGGCGTCGGTCAACTGCTTGCGCGCGACCTTCTGGGTCAGGCTCTGGATGATCACGGCGGTGGCTTCGACGCCCACGTCAGCGGTCAGCAGGCGAGTCTCGATGTCTTCCAGCAGTTCGTCATCGATGGTCTTTTTGCCCAGGAACAGGCTGGCCATCCCTTCGCCGATGGTTGCGCTGGTTTTGCTCAGGCCTTGCTTGAGACGGGCAAAGAACCCGGTTTTGCTGGTTTCGGCAGCAACAACGGGCTCGGGCTCGGCAGGCGGCTCAATCACGGCGGGCGCGGGAGTCGGCTCGACCGCCACCGGCTCAACCAGCGGAATCGGCGGCGTCAAGTGCTCGGCCTGCACATCGTCGACCAGTGCCACGGGCTCTTCGGCCACCGGCAGTTCCAGCCACGGCTTGTGCTCAGGCTCCGATGCGGCTTCAACCACCGGCTGCAACACCGGTTCAGCCATCGGCAACACCACCGGCGCCAGCGGTGCGGCGTCTACGACGGGCTCCGGGATCGGCTCAGATTGAACCTGCGGCTGTTCGACGACGGTTTCCTGCGGCTTTTTGCGCAGCCATCCGAACAGGCCTTTTTTCTCGCCAGCCGCAGCTGGGCTCTTCTTGTCGTCGTTGGAACCAAACATGGAGGACGGCTATCTCAAGGTAGCGACGCGCCAAGGGCGCCTCGGTAAATAAAAATTCAATGAAGAACAGACTGCTTTAACGCCCGCTCGTTCATGCGCAACATTTTATGAGGCGTAAATAAGCGCCTCAAAAAATCGATTCAATATGGGATTGAAGCGATAAAATCGGCGAAAAGTGGAAGATCGTCGGATAAAACCGCCGCGAACTCCAACAATCCTACAACTGAATCCAGAACGGTATGACGACCGCAGTGGCCGTCCCCAAATCGGATCAGTATCCTAGCACCTCCTCGCCCGCCGACGCTAAGACCAAGCGGGCAGCCCAACAGGTTTAAAAACGAATGAATGCTCTAGCCCGCCGCGCCGCAGGCCTGCTGCTCAGCACAGTTTGTCTGCCCCTCTCAGCCTTGGCTGCCGACCCACAACCCACCCATGAATTCACCCTGGATAACGGCCTCAAAGTGGTCGTGCGCGAAGATCATCGCGCGCCGGTGGTGGTTTCCCAGGTCTGGTACAAAGTCGGTTCGAGCTACGAAACCCCGGGCCAGACCGGTTTGTCCCACGCCCTGGAACATATGATGTTCAAGGGCAGCGCCAAGGTCGGCCCCGGCGAAGCCTCGCTGATCCTGCGCGACCTGGGCGCCGAAGAGAACGCCTTCACCAGCGACGACTACACCGCCTATTACCAGGTGCTGGCGCGTGACCGCCTGGGTGTCGCCTTCGAACTCGAAGCCGACCGCATGGCCAGCCTGCGCCTGCCGGCCGACGAGTTCAGCCGCGAGATCGAGGTGATCAAGGAAGAACGCCGCCTGCGCACCGACGACAGCCCGATGTCCAAGGCCTTCGAGCGCTTCAAGGCCATGGCGTTCCCGGCCAGCGGCTACCACACGCCGACCATCGGCTGGATGGCCGACCTGGACCGCATGAAGGTCGAAGAGCTGCGCCACTGGTACCAGTCCTGGTATGTGCCGAATAACGCCACCCTGGTAGTGGTCGGCGACGTGACCCCGGACGAGGTGAAGAACCTGGCCCAGCGCTACTTCGGCCCAATCCCCAAGCGTGATGTACCGCCGGCCAAGATCCCGCTGGAACTGGCCGAGCCCGGCGAGCGCTTGCTGACCCTGCATGTGCAAACCCAACTGCCGAGCGTGATCCTGGGCTTCAACGTGCCCGGCCTGGCCACCGCGACAGACAAACGCTCGGTACAAGCCCTGCGCCTGATCTCGGCCCTGCTCGATGGCGGCTACAGCGCACGTATTTCGGAACAGTTGGAACGGGGTGAAGAGCTGGTATCCGCCGCCTCCACCCACTACGACGCCTACACCCGCGGTGACAGCCTGTTCACCCTGAGCGCCACGCCCAACCAACAGAAGAAAAAGACCATCGCCCAAGCCGAAGCGGGCCTGTGGCGCCTGCTGGAAGAACTCAAAGGCAAGCCGCCGACCGCCGAAGAGCTGGAGCGTATCCGCGCTCAGGTCATCGCCGGCTTGGTCTACCAGCGTGACTCCATTACCAGCCAGGCCACCGCCATAGGCTCCCTGGAAACCGTCGGCCTGTCCTGGAAACTGATGGACACCGAACTGGCCGACCTGCAAAGCGTGACCCCGGACGATATCCAGAAGGCCGCACGTACTTACTTCACCCGCGAACGTCTCAGCGTCGCCCATGTCCTGCCTGAGGAGACCGCTCATGAGTGATCGCAAACGCAGCCTGATCCTGCCCGGCCTGATCGCCGTCACCTTGATCGCGGCGAGCGCCGTGTATTTCCTGCGCCCAAGCGAATCCGTCGCCAGCCCGGCCCTGGAAAAAGCCCAGTCGGCCAACACACTGCAATCCCTGGCGGAGCTGGACGGCAAGGCGCCGACCAACCGCAAGCTCGACGTGCAAACCTGGAACACCGCCGAAGGCGCCAAGGTGCTGTTCGTCGAAGCCCACGAATTGCCGATGTTCGACATGCGCATCCTGTTCGCCGCCGGCAGCAGCCAGGACGGCGACGTCCCGGGCGTGGCGCTGATGACCAACGCCATGCTCAACGAAGGCGTGCCAGGCAAGAATGTGAGCCAGATCGCCAGCGGTTTTGAAGGCCTCGGCGCGGACTTTGGCAATGGCGCTTACCGCGACATGGCGCTGGTCTCCCTGCGCAGCCTGAGCGACAGCGACAAGCGCGACGCCGCCCTGGCGCTGTTTGACCAGGTGATCGGCAAACCGACTTTCCCCGCCGACTCCCTGGCGCGCATCAAGAACCAGATCCTCGCCGGCTTTGAGTACCAGAAGCAGAACCCCGGCAAACTGGCGAGCCTGGAGCTGTTCAAGCGCCTGTACGGCGACCACCCGTATGCTCACCCGAGCGAAGGCACGGCCGAGAGCGTCCCGAAGATCACCCAGGCGCAGTTGCAGGCATTCCACGCCAAGGCCTATGCCGCAGGTAACGCAGTGATTGCCGTGGTGGGCGACCTGACTCGCGCCGAGGCCGAAGCCATGACCGCCAAGGTTTCTGCATCACTGCCCAAAGGCCCGGCGCTGGCGAAGATCGCCCAGCCGACCGAGCCCAAGGCCGGTTTGAGCCATATCGAGTTCCCATCCAAGCAGACGCACCTGCTGTTCGCCCAACTGGGCATCGATCGCGCCGACCCGGACTACGCCGCCCTGTCCCTGGGCAACCAGATCCTCGGCGGCGGTGGCTTCGGCACCCGCTTAATGAGTGAAGTGCGCGAAAAGCGCGGCCTGACCTACGGCGTCTACTCCGGATTCTCACCGATGCAGGTGCGCGGCCCGTTCATGATCAACCTGCAGACCCGCGCGGAAATGAGCGGCGGCACCCTGCGCCTGGTGGAAGAGGTGCTGGCTGACTATCTCAAGACCGGCCCGACACAAAAGGAGCTGGATGACGCCAAGCGCGAGCTCAGCGGCAGCTTCCCGCTGTCCACCGCAAGCAACGCCGATATCGTCGGGCAACTGGGCGCCATGGGTTTCTACAACCTGCCGCTGAGCTATCTGGAAGATTTCATGAAACAATCCCAGGCCCTGACCGTAGAGCAGGTCAAAGCGGCTTTGAATAAACACCTGAGCGCCGACAAGATGGTCATCGTGACCGCCGGCCCGACGACTGCGCAAAAGCCACTACCGCCCCCCACTGATAAACCTGCCGAGCAGCCGCTCGGGGTTCCGGAGCATTAATGGCCAGTTCATCTCGCCCGAAAAAACCTGTCCACAACGTGCATAACGGTGTGGGCCAACTGCGCATCATTGGCGGTGAATGGGGCAGCCGCAAGCTCAGCTTCCCCGACGTCGTGGGCCTGCGCCCAACGCCGGATCGCGTGCGCGAAACCCTGTTCAACTGGCTGGCGCCGTACATCGCCGGGGCCAAGGTACTCGACCCGTTTGCCGGCAGCGGCGCGCTGTTCCTGGAGGCCTTGTCCCGTGGCGCGGCCCAGGCACAGGCGCTGGATGCCAGCAACGTGGCGGTGTCCAGCCTCAAGGAACACCTGGGCACCCTGCGCTGCACCAACGGCCAGGTCCAGACCGCCGACGCGCTGCGCTACCTGGAAACCCAGGCCGCCAGCGAATACGACGTGGTGTTCCTCGATCCTCCGTTCAACCAGAACCTGTTGCCGACCGTGTGCGCGTTGCTCGAAGAGCGCCAATGGCTGGCGCCGGACGCGTGGATCTACACCGAAAGCGAGAGCGCGCCGTCCAGCCTGGGCCTGCCCGGGAGCTGGCGCCTGCACCGGGAACAGAAATCCGGGCGGGTGTATTACGCGCTGTGGCAGCGCTCGGTACAGCCCGCGGTCTAAACCTGTGGCGAGCGGGCTTGCTCGCGCCGGGCTGAAATAGTGTTCTGACTGAATAAATGCGGCGTTCTTCATGGGGCTGCTGCGCAGCCCAACGCGAGCAAGCTCGCTCGCCACAGTGAGTCCGCGTGCTACAGAGAGTGTCATGACCCCTTCTTCAGACCTGTTCAAACCCGCCTTCGGCCTCGGCAATCCACACCTGCAAACGCTGTGGGGCCCGCTGTGGCGCCCCACGACGCACCTCGAACGGCAACGCGAACGCCTATGGCTGGACGACGGCGACTTTCTCGACCTCGACTGGCATGGCCCCCATGACGCACTTGCGCCGCTGGTACTGGTGCTGCATGGGCTGACCGGCTCGTCCAATTCGCCTTACGTGGCCGGCCTGCAAAAAGTCCTCGCCGCCCAAGGTTGGGCCAGTGCGGCCTTGAACTGGCGCGGTTGCTCGGGGGAGCCAAACCTGTTGGCGCGCAGCTACCACTCGGGCGCCAGCGAAGATTTGGCGGCAGCGATTGCGCATCTGCGCGCCAAGCGGCCGTTGGCGCCGTTGTATGCGGTGGGTTATTCCCTCGGCGGCAATGTGCTGCTCAAGCATTTGGGCGAAACCGGCGCGAATTCGGGGCTGCAAGGTGCGGCGGCGGTGTCGGTGCCGTTTCGCCTGGATCAGTGCGCCGATCGCATCGGCCTGGGCTTTTCGCGGGTGTATCAGAAGCACTTCATGCGCGAGATGGTCGCGTATATCCGCGTCAAACAAAGCCGCTTTTTACAGGATGGTCGTGCTGAAGGGCTTAAAACCCTGGCGTCACTCGGGTCTCTGGAGAAGATGCGCACGTTCTGGGACTTCGACGGCCGGGTCACCGCGCCGCTGCATGGTTTCCTGAGTGCCGAAGACTATTACCGCCGCGCGTCGAGCCGTTACTACCTGGGCGATATCCGCACGCCGACCCTGATCATCCACGCGGCCGATGACCCGTTTGTGTTCACCCATAGCCTGCCCGAAGCCAGCGAATTGTCGGATTGCACCGAGTTCGAATTGCTGGCCAAGGGTGGGCATGTGGGGTTTGTCGATGGCTCCCTGAAGCGCCCCGGTTACTACCTGGAGCGGCGGATTCCGCAATGGTTGCTGACACAACCCCGTTAAACCATGTGGGTTTATGCGCAGGACAACTTAGTCGCCCGTCGCGATTTCCCGCGCCGGATCGGTAATCCACTCACTCCACGACCCCGCATACAACGTGCCCAACGGGTAACCCGCCAGGCTCAGGGCGAACAGGTTATGGCACGCCGTCACGCCCGAACCGCAATACGCCACCAATTCATCCGGCGAACGGCCTTGCAACTGGGCGGCGAAGCGCTGCTTGAGCTGCTCGGCCGGCAAAAAACGCCCGTCGCTGCCGAGGTTTTCGGTGAACGCCGCACATTGCGCACCGGGAATGTGGCCAGCAATCGGATCGATAGGCTCGACATCGCCGCGAAAGCGCGGCTGGGCGCGGGCGTCGATCAGGGTCAGGCCCGGTTGGCCCAGGCGTTTTTGCAACTGCTCGGCATCCAGCAGCAGGCGATTGTCCGGCGCGCCGACCAAGGTGCCGCGCTCGATCAACGGCGCATCCAGGCTTAACGGGAAACCGGCTGAATGCCAGGCCTTCAGGCCACCGTCCAGGATAAACACGCCGTCGCGCTTGCCCAGCCAGGCCAGCAACCACCAAGCGCGGGCAGCAAAGGCACCGGGGCCGTCGTCGTAGAGCACCACATCGGTATCGGCGTTCACGCCCCAGACACGCAGTTGCTCGGCCAACGCCTGCGCCTGCGGCAACGGGTGACGCCCGGTCACACCCTTGGTCACCGGCCCGCTGAGATGACGCTCCAGGTCGGCATATTGCGCGCCCTCGATATGCCCTTCGGCATAGCTGCACAGGCCGTAGTCCGGATCTTCCAGGGCAAAGCGGCAGTCAAGTAGCACCAGAGCGCCGCGCTGTTGGCGCTCGGCCAGTTGCTGGGGGCTGATCAGTTGGGCAAGCGGCATGACGGACTCCTGTGAACAGATTCGGGAAAGGTCCTACTTCACTTCTTCCAGTGCCTGGTTCAACGGCACGTAAAACTCTTTGAACAGTGCATCCACCTCTTTTTTTGCCTGCGGCGTGACAAACCCCGCCTCCAGCACCAGCACCTGATACACCCCGCGCTTGATCGCTTCGGCGCTCAAATGCGTGGATTTTTCATTGGTGGTACACAAAAACCGCACCCAGGAGGTGAGGATGATCCAGGCATTGAGAGTCAGCGCCTCGGTTTGCACCGGGTCCATAGTGAGAATGCCGGCATCGACAAAGCCTTGGTAGATGGCGCCACCCTGAATCAGGCAACGCTGGGAAAACCGCCGGTAGCCGGTGGACAATTCCGGGTCGCTCTCCAGCAGGTGTTCGAGGTCACGGTGCAGGAAACGGTAGCGCCACATGCCAGCCAGGACAGCCTGCAGGTAGAAGCGCTTGTCATCCACCACCATGGCGCGACCTTGGGGCGGGCGCAGGAAACTGTCGACCAAGGCTTCGTATTCGCGAAACAGCATGGCGATGATCGCCTGCTTGTTGGGGAAGTGGTAGTACAGGTTGCCCGGCGAAATTTCCATATGGGCGGCGATATGGTTGGTACTCACACTGCGCTCGCCCTGCTGGTTAAAAAGCTCCAGGCTGGTTTGCACAATGCGCTCGCTGGTCTTTACTCGTGGTGCCATAGGGGATCAGCTTCTGTACACGT
The DNA here is from genome assembly GCF_049897085.1 of Pseudomonas sp. PSPC3-2. Classification (NCBI taxonomy): domain Bacteria; kingdom Pseudomonadati; phylum Pseudomonadota; class Gammaproteobacteria; order Pseudomonadales; family Pseudomonadaceae; genus Pseudomonas; species Pseudomonas sp. PSPC3-2. Next base: position 245,947 of record NZ_JAFCVO010000003.1, on the reverse strand, counting down.
GATCTACCATCTTACGGCCTAACCTTGTCGGGATAAATCCAGTTGTTGCTGCAATGTTATTTGACAATTTAGAGCAATGACTCTAAAAATTCAGGCAGACCAATAACAATCTGGAATTGCACCATGTCTGCCAACGTTGCCTACCTGCAAAATTCCCAGACACTGGATCAACTCCAGAGCCTGTTCGACGCCCAACGCCGCGCCTATGCCGCCAACCCGATGCCGCCGGCCGCGCAGCGCCAACAATGGCTCAAGGCCTTGCGCGAAGTGCTCAGCGACGAACGCCAGGCGCTGATCAACGCGATCAGCCAGGACTTCAGCCACCGCAGCGCCGACGAAACCCTGTTCGCCGAACTGATGCCCAGCCTGCATGGCATTCACTATGCGAGCAAACACCTCAAGGGCTGGATGAAACCTTCCCGCCGCGCTGTAGGCATTGCCTTCCAGCCAGCCTCGGCCAAAGTCATCTATCAACCGCTGGGCGTGGTCGGGGTGATCGTGCCCTGGAACTATCCACTGTACCTGGCCATCGGGCCGCTGGTGGGCGCGTTGGCCGCCGGCAATCGGGTGATGCTCAAGCTCAGCGAGTCGACCCCGGCCACCGGCGAACTGCTCAAGACCCTGCTGGCGAAGGTTTTCCCTGAAGACCTGGTGTGCGTGGTGCTGGGCGAGGCCGAAGTCGGTATCGCGTTTTCCAGCCTACGCTTCGACCACCTGCTGTTCACCGGCGCCACCAGCGTCGGTAAACATGTGATGCGCGCGGCCGCCGAACATCTGACCCCGGTCACCCTGGAGCTCGGCGGCAAATCGCCAGCTATCGTTTCCGCCGATGTGCCCCTCAAGGACGCCGCCGAACGCATCGCCTTCGGCAAAGCCTTGAACGCCGGGCAAACCTGTGTGGCGCCGGACTACGTGCTGGTGCCGGAGGATCGCGTCGAGGGTTTCGTCGAGGCCTACAGCAAAGCGCTTCGCGGGTTTTACCCGACGCTGGCCGACAACCCGGACTACACCGCCATCATCAACGAGCGGCAACTGGCCCGACTCAATGCCTACGTGAAAGACGCCACCGACAAGGGCGCCACCCTGATCCCCCTGTACGACCAGGGCCAGGCACGCCGCATGGCCCACAGCCTGCTGTTGAATGTCAGCGACGAAATGACGGTGATGCAGGACGAAATCTTCGGCCCGGTGCTGCCGATCGTGCCTTATCGCGGCATCGATCAAGCCTTTGCCTACATCAACCAGCGGCCTCGCCCACTGGCCCTGTACTACTTCGGCTACAACAAGCGCGAACAGAACCGCGTGCTCCACGAAACCCACTCCGGCGGCGTATGCCTGAACGACACGCTGCTGCACGTGGCCCAGGACGACATGCCCTTCGGCGGGATCGGCCCGTCGGGCATGGGCCACTACCACGGCCATGAAGGGTTCCTCACGTTCAGCAAGGCCAAGGGCGTGCTGGTCAAGCAACGCCTGAACGCCGCGAAGTTGATCTACCCGCCCTACGGCAAAGCAATCCAGAAGTTGATCCAGAAGCTGTTTATCCGCTGATACCGCCACCCTCGGGATAACGATAACAATGAACCCAAGCCTGACTGATTCACCTGCGCTGTCGCGGCGCGGCGTCTTGAAAATCGGCCTGTGCGCCAGCGCCTTCCTGGCCACCGCCGGGCTGGGCGCCAGCCTCAGCGGCTGCTCCAGCAGCACCCCGGCCAGCGGCTTTGCTTTGCTGCGGGCTAGCGATCTGCCATTTCTGCGCGCGGTGATCCCGGTGTTGCTGGAAGGCGTGGCCAGCGCCCAGGAAGTCACCAGCGGGATTGAAGACACCCTGAAAAAACTCGACTACAGCCTGCAGCACCTGTCGCCGGAGATGTTCAAGCTCACCCAGCAACTGTTCGACGTGCTGGGCATGGGCATCACCCGCGGCCCACTGACCGGGATCTGGGGCAGTTGGGAAAACGCCAGCGCTGAACAAATCCGCAACTTCCTGCACCGCTGGGAAAACAGCTACCTGAACCTGCTGCGCATGGGCCAGGGCTCGCTGCTCAAGCTGGTGATCATGGCCTGGTACTTCCGGCCGGCGTCCTGGGCCCATTGCGGCTACCCCGGGCCACCGAAGATCTGATTCGCCCCCCCCAATAAAAACAAGAGACGACCCTGATGCCCGTACCCGATCTGTTCCGCGACGGCCTGGCCCGTGGCTGGAAAACCCACAACGGCGCCGCCCTCGACCGCGACCTGACGCTGGAAGCCGACGTAGCGATCATCGGCAGCGGCGCCGGCGGCGGCACCACCGCCGAAATCCTCAGCGCCGCTGGCTACAAAGTGCTGCTGATCGAAGAAGGCCCGCTCAAGACCAGCAGCGATTTCAAGCTGCTCGAAGACGAGGCCTACGCCAGCCTGTACCAGGAAGGCATCGGCCGCATGAGCAAGGACGGCGCCATCACCATCCTGCAGGGCCGGGCGGTGGGCGGCACCACGCTGATCAACTGGACCTCCAGCTTCCGCACCCCGGACGCGACCCTCAGCCACTGGGCCAGCGAGTATGCGGTCAAGGGCCACAGCAGCGCCAACATGGCGCCGTGGTTCGAAAAAATGGAACAGCGCCTGGGCATTGCCCCCTGGGCCATGCCACCCAACGCCAACAACGACGTGATCCGCAAAGGCTGCGAACAGTTGGGCTACAGCTGGCATGTGATCCCGCGCAACGTGCGCGGCTGCTTCAACCTGGGCTACTGCGGCATGGGTTGCCCGGTCAACGCCAAGCAGTCGATGCTGGTGACCACCATCCCCGCCACCCTGGAGAAAGGCGGCGAGTTGTTGTACCTGGCCCGCGCCGAACGCCTGAAATACAGCGGCGACCGCATCAGCAGCCTGGAATGCGTGGCGATGGACGAACGCTGCGTCGCCCCTACCGGGCGCACCATCACGGTCAAGGCCAAACACTATGTGCTGGCCGGTGGCGGCATCAACAGCCCGGCGCTGCTGATGCGCTCGGACGCCCCCGACCCGCATTCGCGGCTGGGCAAGCGCACCTTTTTGCATTTGGTGAATTTCTCCGCAGCGCTGTTCGACGAGGTGATCAACCCGTTCTATGGCGCGCCGCAGTCGATCTATTCCGATCACTTCCAATGGCAGGACGGCACCACCGGCAGAATGTCGTACAAGCTGGAGGCACCGCCGCTGCACCCGGCGCTCGCGAGTACGCTGCTCGGCGGCTACGGCACACAAAACGCCCTGGACATGAGCCAGTTGCCCAATACCCACGCGATGCTCGCCCTGCTGCGCGACGGATTCCACCCCGACAGCCCGGGCGGCAGCGTGGAATTGCGCGGCGACGGCACGCCGGTGCTCGATTATCAGGTTTCGCCTTACGCCTGGGACGGCCTGCGCCGCGCGTTCCACAGCATGGCCGAGATCCAGTTCGCGGCGGGCGCCAAGTCGGTCAAGCCGCTGCATCACGATGCGCGCTACGTGAAGACCCTGGCCGAAGCGCGCAGCCTGATAGACGGCCTCAACCTGGAATTACACCGTACCTGCCTGGGCAGTGCCCACGTGATGGGCGGCTGCGCCATGGGCGAAGAGCCGAAAAACGCCGTGGCCGACAGCCTCGGCCGCCATCATCAACTGCGCAATCTGTCGATTCATGATGGTTCGCTGTTCCCCACCAGCATTGGCGCCAACCCGCAATTGTCGGTGTACGGATTGACCGCGCAACTGGCGAGCGCATTGGCCGAACGTCTGAAAACAGCATGAAAAAACCAGGTATTTCGCGTGCCTATTCGCATAAGTCGACTTGGCCGACCGGGATGGCTGCGATACCATCCGGTTCCCCAACGGACTCCGCCAGGACGACGCGATGAACCGAGTGTTGTACCCAGGTACCTTCGACCCGATTACCAAAGGCCATGGCGATCTGGTCGAACGCGCCTCGCGCTTGTTCGACCATGTGATCATCGCGGTCGCGGCCAGCCCCAAGAAAAACCCGCTGTTTCCCCTGGAACAGCGCGTGGAGCTGGCGCGTGAGGTCACCAAGCACCTGCCCAACGTAGAAGTGGTGGGTTTCTCGACGCTGCTGGCGCATTTCGCCAAAGAGCAGAACGCCAATGTATTCCTGCGTGGCCTGCGCGCGGTGTCGGACTTCGAATACGAATTCCAACTGGCCAACATGAACCGCCAACTGGCGCCGGACGTGGAAAGCCTGTTCCTCACGCCGTCGGAACGTTATTCGTTCATTTCCTCGACGTTGGTCCGTGAAATCGCGGCATTGGGCGGGGATATCACCAAGTTCGTGCACCCGGCCGTCGCCGAGGCGCTGACCCTGCGCTTCAAGAAGTAAGACCGCTCAATCGGCGCCCGCTCGCACTGCGGGCGTCAATGCGGCACAATTGCGCGCATTAGTTTTTCAGATGCCTTGGCTGACTGCCCTGGCAGGAGTTTCCATGTCCCTGATCATCACCGACGATTGCATCAACTGCGACGTCTGCGAGCCCGAGTGCCCGAACGCCGCGATTTCCCAAGGCGAAGAGATCTACGTGATCGACCCCAACCTCTGCACCCAGTGCGTCGGCCACTACGACGAACCGCAGTGCCAGCAGGTGTGCCCGGTCGATTGCATTCCACTGGATGAAGCGCATCCGGAAACGCAAGAGCAGTTGATGGTGAAGTACCGCAAGATTACCGGTAAGGCTTGAGTCTGTTGGCGCCTGTCAGGGCCTCATCGGGGGCAAGCCCCCTCCCACATTTGAAAGGTATTCACACATCAAAGTGTGGGAGGGGCGGTGCGACGATTCGACTTGCCCCCGATGGCGATATCAGCAATCACACAACAGTCAGCTCTGACACTTCGGGCAAAACACACTCGCCCGCTGCCCCAGCACCACACTGCGCAACTCGGTCCCGCAGACCTTGCACGCCTCGCCCCCTCGGCCGTAGACGAACAGCTCCTGCTGGAAATACCCCGGCTGCCCATCGCCGCCAATGAAGTCGCGCAACGTGGTGCCACCGCGTTCGATGGCGGCCGCCAGAATGCGCTTGATCTCGATCGCCAGCTTCAAATAGCGCCCGCGTGAAATGCCACCGGCCTCGCGGCGCGGATCGATCCCCGCCGCGAACAGCGCTTCCGTCGCGTAGATATTGCCCACGCCCACCACCACCGCGTTGTCCATGATAAACGGCTTCACCGCCATCGAACGCCCACGGGACAGTTTGAACAGGCGCTCGCCATCGAACAGCTCGGTCAACGGCTCCGGCCCCAGGCGAATCAGCAATTCGTGGTTGTGCGGGTCCAGGCTCCAGAGCATCGCGCCGAAACGCCGAGGGTCGGTGTAGCGCAGGGCTAGGCCCGACTCCAACTCGATGTCCACATGCTCGTGCTTGGCCGCCGGCAGGCCGACTTCCACCAGGCGCAGGTTGCCCGACATACCCAGGTGACTGATCAGGGTGCCCACTTCGGCATTGATCAACAGGTACTTGGCCCGCCGCTCCACCAGCACGATGCGCTGCCCGGACAGGCGCACGTCGAGGTCTTCCGGGATCGGCCAGCGCAGGCGCCGCTCACGCACCACGACGCGGCTGACCCGCTGGCCTTCCAGGTGCGGTGCAATCCCGCGCCGAGTGGTTTCGACTTCTGGTAACTCGGGCATGTGTACCTCGTGAGAAAAGGGTCAGTGCGTGCCCAGTTCGCGGATCGACAACTTCATGCTTTGGAAGTCGTAATCCGACAGGCCCACGTAGTCCAGCACCAGATGGCCAATCGCATCCCACTCATGGTCAACCGCCTGGTTGCCCAGCACCCGGTATGACGAGCAGATATGCTCGGCCATTTTCAGGATCGCCAGCAGGTTCTTGAGTTGCGGATTGCGCGGCGACTCATCGCTGAAAATCGCCAGGGCGTTGTGATGGTTGGCGATGGCGTCGGTCACATGCTCCGGCAGGCGCCAGGACTTGGCGGTGTAATAGCCGACCACCGCATGGTTAGTGTTGAACGCATTGTTTTCGGTGTCGACCACACGGCAGTCGGCGCCGGCATTGGCGTAGGCCTCTTCGAGCACCGCCATGTAATTGGGGAAACGCTTGAGCATCAGCGGTACACCGCAATCGTGGAACAGCCCCAGGGCATAGGCTTCGTCTACCGCCTGGGCGCCTGTGCGCTTGGCCAGGGTCAGGCAGGTCATGGCCACATCCTGGGCGGTGTCCCAGAAGCGGTTGAGGGTGACAATGGTGTCGTCGCTCATCTCGCCTTTGATCGACAGGGCATTGATCAGGTTGATGATCGAGCGGCTGCCCAATAGGTTCACCGCACGCTGGATCGAGGCGATCTTGTTGCTCAGGCCGTAATACGACGAGTTGACGATCTTCAACAGCGCGCCGGACAGGCCCGGGTCCTGGGAAATCAATCGCGCGATCACTTCCAGGTCCGGGTCGGGCATGTACTGTTCCATCTGCAAATCCACCATGATTTGCGGCTGTGGCGGCACGCTGATGCCTTGCAGGGCCTGCTGGATCTGTTCGGCGGAAAGTTCTTGGGACATAAGTACACACTCCGGGCTAGGCGGGGATTCTAACCCTGATGGGAAGCTGACCGACACCTCAAAAAAACCAATGGCACTCCCATCAAATGGACGCTGCGACCTCGGCACAGCACGCCCGCCCCTACAGCCCATCAGGCCAAGCCGCGAAGTTTCATGTAACACGGTATACTCCCGCTCTTTTTTCCGGAGCGACGTCATGTCCCTGCCAAGCCTGCGTCTCAAAGCCAATGCCGATCGTCGTTTGCGCAACGGCCACCTGTGGGTCTACAGCAACGAAATCGACGTGGCCGCCACCCCACTTCACGGCTTCCAGGCAGGCGACCAAGCCATCCTGGAAGCGGCCGGCGGCAAGACCCTGGGCATCGTGGCCATGAGCCCGAACAACCTGATCTGCGCGCGCCTGCTGTCGCGCGACATCAAGTTGCCTTTGGACAAGTCGCTGCTGGTACACCGCCTGAACGTCGCCCTGTCCCTGCGTGATCGCCTGTTCGACAAGCCGTTCTACCGCCTGGTCTACGGCGACTCCGACCTGCTGCCGGGTCTGGTGGTCGACCGTTTCGGCGACATCCTGGTGGTACAGATCGCCTCGGCGACCATGGAAGCACATAAAGAAGACGTGATCGCCGCCCTGACCCAAGTGCTCAAGCCAAGCGGCATTCTGTTCAAGAATGACTCCGCCGCGCGTGACGCCGAAGGCCTCAACCGCTACGTCGAAACCGTGTTCGGCCTGGTGCCGGAGTGGGTCACGCTGGAAGAAAACGGCGTGAAATTCGAAGCCCCGGTGATCCAGGGCCAGAAAACCGGCTGGTTCTACGACCACCGCATGAACCGCGCACGCCTGGCCCCGTATGCCAAAGGTAAGCGCGTACTCGACCTGTACAGCTACATCGGCGGCTGGGGCGTGCAAGCCGCGGCCTTCGGCGCCACTGAAGTATTCTGCGTCGACGCCTCGGCCTTTGCCCTCGACGGCGTCGAGCGCAACGCCGCGCTGAATGGCGTCGCCGAGAAAATGACCTGCATCGAAGGCGACGTCTTCGAAGCCCTCAAAGAATTGAAAGCCAGCGAAGAACGCTTCGACGTGATCGTCGCCGACCCACCGGCCTTCATCAAACGCAAAAAAGACATGAAAAACGGCGAAGGCGCCTATCGCCGCCTCAACGAGCAAGCCATGCGCCTGCTCAGCAAGGACGGCATCCTGATCAGCGCCTCGTGCTCGATGCACCTGCCGGAAGACGACCTGCAAAACATCCTGCTGACCAGCGCCCGTCACTTGGACCGCAACATCCAGATGCTCGAACGCGGCGGCCAGGGGCCGGATCATCCGGTACACCCGGCGATTGCCGAGACGCGCTACATCAAGAGCATTACGTGCCGGTTGTTGCCCAATAGCTAAAGACCGAAACCGCACCCCTGTAGGAGCGAGCTTGCTCGCGAAAAACGCATAGACGACGCGGGCTACCTGATAGCGCGGCGTCATCGTTGACGTGCTTCGCGAGCAAGCTCGCTCCTACAGGGGCGGCGTACACCATTACGGGACGCTTCGCACAATAGATTTGATTGAATTCCATTTTTCGCAGACTAGTATCGGTTTCTGGTTTTACTCCGGAAATTACCAATCATGTCTGAGCCCTTCTGCTCTCCCGCCCTCAGTGGCGAGGTAAAACGCCAACAACTTTCCCGCTTCATCCTGATCACCTGCATTGCCCTGATCAGCTTCTTCCCGATCAATATTCTCCTGCCGTCGTTCCCCTCCCTGGCCGCCCAATTCGACACTCCGACGGCCGACGTCGCGCTCTCCATCAGCCTGTTCACACTGGTCTTCTCCATCTCCCAACTGATCGCCGGCCCGTTGTCGGACAAATGGGGGCGCAAGGAAGTGCTGCTCGGCTGCATCACGCTGGCGATTCTTGGCGCAATAGGCTGTGCACTGGCGTCGGACTACCTGACCTTCCTGCTGTTTCGCACGGTGCAGGCCATGGGCTGCGGCTTCTTCGTCCTGGGTCACGCCCTGGTGGAAGACCTGTTCGACGCACAGGACCGGGCCCGGGTGCGCCTGTACTACATGACCCTGAGCGGTTCGTTTGTCGCACTATCCCCGCTGATAGGCTCCTGGCTGCAAACCACATTCGACTGGCAAGGCAGCTTCTATGGATTCGCGGCGATGGCGCTGGGCATGTTGATCCATGCGTTCTGCATCCTGCCGTCCAAATCCGCCAGCCCCCATCGCGCGCCAGTATCCATCATCGCCACGCTGAAAGCCGTCGCCGGCAATCGCGATTTCCTACGCTACTGGTGGATCGCCGCGCAGGTGTTCGCCTGCTACTTCGCCTTGATCAGCGTGACGCCGCTGATTTTCATGGACGCGCTGAAGCTTTCCGAATATCAGTACGCGCTGGTGCTGATGGTGTACGGCGCGGCTTATCTCCTCGGCGGGGTGGCAGCCTCGTACCTGCAAAAACGTATCGCGCTGTCCCGGCAAATCAATATCGGTCTTGGGTTGTTGCTCGCCGCGGGTGTGCTGCTGGCGCTGATTATCATCTTTGAAGCCATTACCACAGTGACTCTGCTCATCCCGATGCTGATCAGCGCACTCGCGGTCACCCTGGTTCGTCCCGCCGCAATTTCGGCGGCGATGCTGTTGTTTTCAAGCAGCGCGGGCACAGCAGCATCAGCAGGAAATAGCATCATGTTCCTCACTGCTGCCGTCAGCAGCGCAGCGCTTGCACAAACCGGCAGTCATTTGCTGATCACGATTGCCGTGAGCTTTATCATTTTCAGCTTGTGGGGTTGGCTGACCAATGCGCGGGTCGGACACTGACACTTTCCCCCTGTAGGAGCGAGCTTGCTCGCGAAAAACGCATAGACGACGCGGGCTACCTGATAGCGCTGCGTCATCGTTGACGTGCTTCGCGAGCAAGCTCGCTCCTACAGAGGAAGAACGGTCACAACCAGATGGCGTCCCATAGCGGGTACTGGCCTATATGCTCGACCAGCCCTGCACGCAAGGGATTGGCCACGATATAGCGGGCCATTGCTTTCAAATCTTCCTCCCGACGCAGTGCGCGGTCGAAGTAGCCTTTTTGCCATAGGGTCCCGAACGAACACCTGGCCTGGTTGATGGCACGGGCACTTCGCGACTTGGTGATTCGCATCAGCCTTGGCAAGTCGCCGTTATGCAACTCGATCAGCCAATGGAAATGGTCAGGCATGACCACCCAGGCCAGCGAAGTCGCCTCACCCTCGTCCTGAGCCTGCCTGAACTCACTGACAAGCAGGCGGCCGATGCGCCAGTCCTGAAAGACCAACTGCCGTTGATGGGTAACCGCAGTGATCAGGTAAATACGGCCCGACTCCGAACAGCGCCCGATGCGCAGCCGATGTGCACGTTGCTGGGTGGACATTCCTTCGTCCTCTTCTGTGAGTGGAAGAGAAACGGTAGGCGCAGCGACGTCAACCGGCCTCTAAACAGTGGTTCTGAATATGTCCCCCCCCCTGTAGGAGCGAGCTTGCTCGCGAAAAGCGTCAACGATAACGCAGTACTATCAGGAGGCCCGTGTCGCCTGTTCGTTTTTCGCGAGCAAGCTCGCTCCTACATCAGATTGGTTGATCCGGGCATGCGTCGCCACGGCGCTTTTCGCCATTCCCTCCAGCCGCCAGCGGTGTAGAATCGGCCCTATTCATCGCCAGTCATCCCCCGGCGGGTTTATGAGCTCAAGGCCACTGCGCACGGCGATCCCGTAACGTTTGCGGCAACTTCCGGACACACGGCCATTTTTCGGGTGTTCCAGACGTCCATAGAAGCTCACTCCCCTTAGCACCTGATTAGTTTTGATTAGCCGCCCGGAGGGCTCAAATGCCAGATTACCGCTCGAAAACATCCACCCATGGCCGCAACATGGCCGGCGCCCGCGCACTGTGGCGTGCCACGGGGATGAAAGATGACGACTTCAAGAAGCCGATCATCGCGATTGCCAACTCGTTCACCCAGTTCGTCCCCGGCCACGTCCACCTCAAGGACCTGGGCCAACTGGTCGCCCGCGAGATCGAACGCGCCGGCGGCGTGGCCAAAGAATTCAACACCATCGCGGTCGATGACGGCATCGCCATGGGCCATGACGGCATGCTGTATTCCCTGCCGAGCCGCGAGATCATCGCCGACTCCGTGGAGTACATGGTCAACGCCCACTGCGCCGACGCCATCGTGTGCATCTCGAACTGCGACAAGATCACCCCCGGCATGCTGATGGCGGCCCTGCGCCTGAATGTCCCGGTGATCTTCGTCTCCGGCGGCCCGATGGAAGCCGGCAAGACCAAACTCGCCTCCCACGGCCTCGACCTGGTCGACGCCATGGTCATCGCCGCCGATTCCAGCGCTTCTGACGAGAAGGTCGCGGAATACGAGCGCAGCGCCTGCCCGACCTGCGGTTCGTGCTCCGGCATGTTCACCGCCAACTCGATGAACTGCCTGGTGGAAGCCCTGGGCCTGGCCTTGCCGGGCAACGGTTCGACACTGGCCACCCACAGCGACCGCGAGCAGTTGTTCCTGCAGGCCGGCCGCACCATCGTCGAGCTGTGCAAGCGCTACTACGGCGAGAACGATGAGTCGGTGTTGCCGCGCAACATCGCCAACTTCAAGGCGTTCGAAAACGCCATGACCCTGGACATCGCCATGGGCGGTTCCACCAACACCATCCTGCACTTGCTGGCCGCCGCCCAGGAAGCCGAGATCGATTTCGACCTGCGCGACATAGACCGTCTGTCCCGGCACGTGCCGCAACTGTGCAAAGTCGCGCCGAACATCCAGAAGTACCACATGGAAGACGTCCACCGCGCCGGTGGGATCTTCTCGATCTTAGGTTCCCTGGCCCGTGGCGGCCTGCTGCACACCGACTTGCCGACCGTACACAGCAAGTCCCTCGCCGAAGGCATCGCCAAGTGGGACATCACCCAGACTGACGACGAAGCCGTACACACCTTCTTCAAGGCCGGCCCGGCAGGCATCCCGACCCAGACCGCGTTCAGCCAGTCGACCCGTTGGGACACCCTCGACGACGACCGTGAAAACGGCTGCATCCGCAGTGTCGAACATGCCTATTCGCAAGAAGGCGGCCTGGCCGTGCTGTACGGCAACATCGCCCTCGACGGCTGCGTGGTGAAAACCGCCGGTGTGGATGAGTCGATCCATGTCTTCGAAGGTCGCGCCAAGATCTACGAAAGCCAGGACAGCTCGGTACGCGGCATCCTCGCCGACGAAGTGAAAGAAGGCGACATCGTGATCATCCGCTACGAAGGCCCGAAAGGCGGCCCGGGTATGCAGGAGATGCTCTACCCGACTTCGTACCTGAAATCCAAGGGCCTGGGCAAAGCCTGCGCCCTGTTGACCGACGGCCGTTTCTCCGGCGGCACCTCGGGCCTGTCCATCGGCCACGCTTCGCCTGAAGCCGCTGCCGGCGGCGCGATTGGCCTGGTACAGGACGGCGACAAGGTGCTGATCGACATTCCGAACCGCTCGATCAACCTGTTGATCAGCGATGAAGAACTGGCTGCACGCCGGGTCGAGCAGGACAAGAAAGGTTGGAAGCCGGTCGAGAAGCGTCCGCGTAAAGTCACCACCGCATTGAAGGCCTACGCTCTGTTGGCGACCAGTGCCGACAAGGGTGCGGTGCGTAACAAGGCAATGCTCGACGGGCTGTAAGGCTCGCCCATAAAAATGCCCCGCCAAGTGCGGGGCATTTTTTTGCTGGGAGAAAACCTCAATAACCATGAGGATCAAATGTGGGAGGGGGCTTGCCCCCCGATGGCAGAGGGTCAGTCGATACATCCACAGCTGACCCACCGCTATCGGGGGCAAGCCCCCTCCCACAGTTTGACCGTGTGAACCCAATCAAGTGTGGGAGGGGGCTTGCCCCCGATAAGCAAGCGACTCGGTCTTACTGGATTTCGTCAGGCTTGACGATCACCCAGTTCTTATCCGCCGTCACCGGCAACCCTTCCTTGGCTTGGGCGGCCGCGTGTTTGACCATCATGCCGTTGAGCTGGGTCATGTACTTGTCTTTGCGGTTGACCCACAGGTGGACGCCGCCCTTGGCCACGTCCACATCGTGGAACAGCATGTAGCCGTCGCTGGTGGGCGTATCGCCGCCGACGATCACCGGCTTTTTCCATTCGTCGATGTAGGTCAGGATCGCGGCGTGCTTGCCGGCCATCCAGGTCGCCGGGGTCCACAGGTAGGGGGTCAATTCCAAACCGAGGTTGGCTTTTTCGTCGTATTTACCGGCCGTGATCTGCTTGCGCGCGGTGGTCAACTCGCCAGTCGCGCGGTCCTTGAGCAGGGTGCTCACGCCGATGACGTTCTGCGGTTTGACGTTGTAGCCGTACTTCGGATCGGCGGCAACCATACGCACCAGCTCTTCCGACGCGGCGGTCATCACATACACCTCAATGCCGTTTTCCATCAGTTTGTTGTACAGCTCGGCCTGGCCGGTGAAGACCTTCGGCGGTTGCACCTCGGAGTTCTTCACCACGTCGCCTTCGAAATAGCTGACTGGCACCGGCTTGCCGGACGCCATCAACTCATCGACCTGGACCTTGAGCTCCTTGAGGGTAAAACCTGCAAACACCTGGGCCACCCACGGGTAGCAGACCATGTCGTCCACTTCGCACAGGCGATAGTAGTAACTGAACAGACTTTCCTTATGGTCGGCGGTGTCTTTGAAGGGCATCAGTTTGAGCGACGGGTCGAGGCTGTCGCGGGTGATCAGGCCCTTGTTTTCCATGTAGGGCAGCAGGGATTCTTCGAGGTCATAGCGGTAGCTGGTGTTGTCCATGTCGAACACCGCGAAGTTACCCTTGTTGGCGTTGGCGGCGATCATTTCGTTGAGTTGCTTGGCGGCCGGCGCCGGCCAGTGTTTCAACTCGGTGGCGGCGAACGCCTGGCTGGCGAGTCCGAGGCAGAATGCGGCGGATACGAGTAGTTTCGGCGCGAGCTTCATAGGCGTTGTCTCCTTGAGTGAAAGACATCGACGCTAACAAATCCCTGTGACAGTTTTCGTCCGGGCACGACCGCTTGCGTTCTGATTCCGTCATTGCCATGCGCCAGAGCGCCAACCACTTATTCCAAAAACGACAGACACCATTCCATATCGGTATTAAATCAATATATATCAAGCTGTTAGGCTTCCCGGTTCGCAATCGCAGGCTCACGCGATTGGCAGCACTCTCAACGGAGCTTCAATGAATCTGCCCCTGATTCTCAACTTACTGGTGTTCGTGGTCCTGTTGCTGGGCCTGGCACAAACCCGTCGGACAAACTGGAGCCTCGCCAAGAAGGTCCTGTTCGCCCTGATACTCGGCGTGGCGTTTGGTACGGGATTGCACGCTATTTACGGCGACGGCAACCCTGTCCTCAAAGCCTCCATCGGCTGGTTCGATCTGGTCGGCAACGGTTATGTGCAGTTGCTGCAAATGATCGTGATCCCGCTGGTGTTCGCTTCGATCCTCAGTGCCGTGGCGCGCCTGCACAACGCCGCGTCCCTGGGCAAGATCAGCTTCCTGACCATCGGCACCCTGCTGTTCACCACCGCGATTGCAGCGCTGATCGGCATTGGCCTGACCAACCTGTTCGGCCTCACCGCCGAGGGCCTGGTGGCCGGCACCCAGGAAATGGCGCGCCTGCAAGTGATCCAGAACGACTACGCGGGCAAGGTCGCCGACCTGAATATCCCGCAGTTGCTGTTGTCGTTCGTGCCGGCGAACCCGTTCGCCGACCTGGCACGCGCCAAGCCGACGTCGATCATCAGCGTGGTGATCTTCGCCGCATTCCTCGGCGTGGCCGCGCTGCAACTGCTTAAGGATGACGCGGAAAAAGGCCAGAAAGTGCTCAACGCCATCGACACCCTGCAAGCCTGGGTGATGCGCCTGGTGCGCCTGGTGATGAAGCTCACGCCCTACGGCGTATTGGCGCTGATGACCAAGGTGGTGGCCGGCTCCAACCTGCAAGACATCATCAAGCTCGGCAGTTTTGTCGTGGTCTCGTACCTGGCGCTGGGGCTGATGTTCGTGGTGCATGGCCTGCTGCTGTCGCTGGCCGGGATCAACCCGCTGCGCTTCTTGCGCAAGGTGTGGCCGGTGCTGACCTTCGCCTTCACCAGCCGCTCCAGCGCAGCGGCGATCCCGCTGAGTATCGAAGCGCAGACACGCCGCCTGGGCATCCCGCAGTCCATTGCCGGTTTCGCCGCCTCGTTCGGCGCGACCATCGGCCAGAACGGTTGCGCCGGTCTCTATCCGGCAATGCTCGCGGTGATGGTCGCGCCGACAGTCGGCATCAACCCGCTGGACCCGCTGTGGATCGCAACCCTGGTAGCGATTGTGACCTTGAGTTCGGCAGGCGTTGCCGGCGTGGGCGGCGGTGCGACGTTTGCCGCGCTGATCGTGCTGCCGGCGATGGGCTTGCCGGTGTCACTGGTGGCGCTGCTGATTTCCGTGGAGCCGCTGATCGACATGGGCCGCACTGCGTTGAACGTGAACGGTTCGATGACGGCGGGGGCGATTACCAGCCAGATCATGCAGCAGACGGATAAAGAACGGCTGAATGCGGATGAGCATGCGGAGTTGGCGCAGGCTTAACGACTAGACCTGTGGCGAGGGAGCTTGCTCCCGCTGGAGTGCGAAGCGCTCCCAAGATTTTTGGGGCCGCTGCGCAGCCCAGCGGGAGCAAGCTCCCTCGCCACAATAAGCGCGCCAAACCTTTAGGCTTTTTCCCACACCTCGAAGCTGTACGCCGGCTTGTCACCTTCGGCTGGGTTCTGCAGATTGGAAACCAACTTCCACTGGTTCTCATCAAACGCCGGAAACCACGCATCCCCTTCCGGGCTCAGCGCCACCCGCGTCAGGTACAGGCGGTCGGCCTGCTCCAGACCTTGGGCATAAAGCTGCGCACCACCGATCAGCATCAGCTCGTCCACGCCCTGTTCCAGTGCCCAGGCTTCAGCCCGCGCCACGGCGGCATCAAGCGACGGAAAAACTTCCGCACCTTCCAGCGCAAGATCGGTCTGACGGCTAACCACAATGTTCAAGCGCCCCGGCAGCGGTCGGCCCAGGGAGTCCCAGGTCTTGCGCCCCATGATGATTGGCTTGCCGAGCGTGGTGGCCTTGAAATATTTGAAATCCCCCGGCAAATGCCAGGGCATGCTGTTGTCGACGCCGATCACACGGTTTTCACCGAGGGCTGCGATCAGGCTTAAAGGGAGAGTTTTTTTCATGGCGACGAGAATACCAGAGCCACGCGAAGCGTACCCCAACCGGCTGCACAGCGGTTATGCTCCAGGCTCACTGACACAACAGGACAGCGCGTGACCGCACTGAACCCCCTGCACAAACTCTGGCTGACGGAAACCGTGCGCCTGCGCGAAGAACACGCCGGCCCGCTGGAAGACCTGGAAGCCAATCGCCTGGCCCGCACGGCCGGCGGCGACCTGCCGACGCGCATTCAGCGGCGCGCCCTGCACCTGGCCGAGCGCGATGGCCTGACCGCCGCCCTCGGCCGCTGGCTGCAAGGTGCCCGCTTAGCGCTGGTGCTACTGGCCGTCGTCGCGGTCATCAGCGGTGCCGGCCTGGCCTTCGCTGCGTTGGGCAATGGCCTGACCCCGGTGAATGTGTTCTGGGCCCTGGGGAGCCTGCTCGGTTTGAACCTGATCTTGTTGATCAGTTGGGCCCTGGGCCTGCTGTTTGCCGGCGAACACAGCGCCAGCCTCGGCCGCCTGTGGCTCTGGCTCAGCGAAAAACTCGCGCGCGATGCCAAAGCCGCACAACTGGCGCCGGCGTTGCTGCTGTTATTGCAGCGCCAGAAACTCAACCGCTGGGCCGTCGGCGTGCTGGTCAACAGCCTTTGGTTGCTCGCGCTGCTCAGCGCGCTGGTAATCCTGCTGACACTGCTCGCTACCCGGCGCTACGGCTTTGTGTGGGAAACCACCATCCTCGGTGCCGACACCTTCGTCGCCGTGACCCAAGCCCTCGGCGCCCTGCCCGCCCTGCTTGGTTTCAACGTGCCAACGGTGGAGATGATCCGCGCCAGCGGCGATTCCGCCCTGAACATCGAAAGCGCCCGCCAGGCCTGGGCCGCCTGGCTGGTGGGTGTGCTGCTGATCTACGGCCTGTTGCCCCGGTTGATCCTTGCCCTGCTGTGCCTGTGGCGCTGGAAACACGGACGCGCCGCCCTGCGCCTGGACCTCAACCTGCCCGGCTACAGCCAACTGCGCGAGCGCCTGATGCCGAGCAGCGAGCGGCTTGGCGTCAACGATGCCGCACCGCAACAGTTGCACGCCGTCAGCGGCGGCGTCAGCGAACTGCACAGCGACGGCGCGCTGTTGGTCGCCATCGAACTCGACGACCAGCGCCCGTGGCCGCCAAAACTGCCGGGCAACGTGAAGAACGCCGGCATCCTCGACAGCCGCGAATCGCGCCACAAACTGCTGGAACAACTGACCCGCTTCCCGCCCGCACGCCTGGCCATCGCCTGCGACCCGCGTCGCTCGCCCGACCGGGGCAGCCTGGCGCTGATCGCCGAACTGGCGCGCAACGCCAGCGCCACCCGCGTGTGGCTGCTGCAAGCGCCGCCCGGCCAGGCGCTGGACGCCGAGCGCCTGGGCGATTGGCACGCGGCGCTGCAACAATTGGAGCTGCCGTTTGCCGATTGCGCGCCGTTGAACTGGCTGGAGAGCGGTCATGACTAAACCCCTGAAACTCGCCGTGGTCGGCCACACCAACGTCGGCAAGACCTCGCTGCTGCGCACGTTGACCCGCGATGTCGGTTTCGGCGAAGTCTCCCATCGCCCCAGCACCACGCGGCATGTCGAAGGCGCGCGCTTGTCGGTCGAGGGCGAAGCCTTGCTGGAACTGTATGACACCCCCGGCCTGGAAGACGCCATCGCCCTGCTCGACTACCTGGAACGCCTGGATCGCCCCGGCGAACGCCTCGACGGCCCGGCCCGCCTCGCACGTTTTCTGGAGGGCAGCGAAGCCCGCCAGCGTTTCGAACAGGAAGCCAAGGTGCTGCGCCAACTGCTGGCCTGCGACGCCGGCCTGTATGTGATCGACGCCCGCGAGCCGGTGCTGGCCAAGTACCGCGACGAGCTGCAAGTGCTGGCCAGTTGCGGCAAGCCGTTATTGCCCGTGCTCAACTTCGTCAGCAGCGGCGAGCATCGCGAGCCGGATTGGCGCGAAGCCCTGGCCCGCCTCGGCCTGCATGCCCTGGTGCGGTTCGACAGCGTCGCGCCGCCGGAAGACGGCGAACGCCGCCTGTATGAAAGCCTCGCCCTGCTGCTGGAAAATGCCCGGCCGCAACTGGAACGGCTGATCCTCGACCAGCAAGCCCAACGCCAGGCCCGCCAGCAAAGCGCCGCGCGGTTGATCGCTGAACTGCTGATCGACTGCGCCGCCTGCCGACGCAGCGTGGTCACTGAAGACGAGCCGCAAGCCATCGGTGATTTGCGCAAGGCCGTGCGCCAGCGCGAGCAGCGTTGCGTGGAAGCCTTGCTCAAGCTGTTCGGCTTCCGCCCGCAGGACGCCGCCGCCAGCGACTTGCCGTTGCTCGACGGGCGCTGGGGCGATGACCTGTTCAACCCGGAAACCCTCAAGCAACTCGGCGTGCGCGTCGGCGGCGGGATTGCCGCCGGCGCGGCCGCCGGTGCCGGGGTCGATCTGCTGGTGGGCGGGCTAACCCTAGGCGCCGCCGCGCTGGCGGGCGCCATCGCCGGTGGCGCGCTGCAAGCCGCGCGCAGCTATGGCGGCCGCCTGTTGGGCAAGATCAAGGGCCAGCGCGAGCTGACCGTCGACGACAGCGTGCTACGCCTGCTGGCCCTGCGCCAACGCCAACTGCTCAAAGCCCTGAACCTGCGCGGTCATGCGGCGATGCACAGCATCAAGGTCGACACGCCGCAGGACAAAACCTGGCGCGAAGGCAAGCTACCCGATGCCCTGCACAAGGCCCGCGCCCATCCGCAATGGTCGTCCCTCAACCCCCACGCCAAATTGAGCCAGGCCGAGCGCCAGGAACAGGTCGAAGCCTTGGCCGCCCGGCTCGACGAAGCGTGACCGCGCTTATTAGTGTGCGTACCACTCAAAACCCAGAAAGGTCGTACACAACGTGCGGATCAGCTCTTTATCGGCCTTGTCCGCGATACCGTCGCGGTCGATGTCACTGTTGGTAAACGACTCCAGCACCCCGTCGCCATCGCCGTCATAGGCGGCCGCCTTGTAGATCAGCGAACCCTTGCACTGCGCCGCGGTGCGCTCATGGAAGTCCAGCTTGACCGCGTTGGGTGTGCCTGTTTTGCCGTAATGATCGACGTACATCGTCAGCGTGCGCTGCCAGTGGCTGCGCCGATTGAACCAGTTCAACTTCAAAAAGCTGTCGGCGAAGCTGTCCACCCGGTGTTTTTCCAGCATGCCGGGCCGGGTGGCCGGGCTCAGGTCGTCCGCCCATTGCAGGTCGACCTTGCCATCCGCGCTCATGTCCACGGCGAAAATCTCGTGGATCAGTTCATCGGGACAGCCAGCCTGCTGTTCATAGAAGTGCAGGATGACCGTGTCCGCATGACCATTGCCGCTCATGTCCTGGGCCGTCACTTTCAAGTAGCGCATCAGCGTTGCTCCTTAGATTGAAGAAGCAAGCACCTTAGTGATCCGTCCACCCGGGCTCTAGGCGGCGCATCTGCGTTTGGCGTAAGGCCCGTCTACGCGGCCAGTAGCCGGGCGGCCTTGGCCTTGAGTGCCTGCAGATCGAGCACCGGCACGTGTGGTTGCTTGGCCTGTTCGTCCCAGTGACGCAGACGCAGGCTGATCGCATAGAGCGGGTCTTGCTCGAAAGCCCGCGCTTCGTCAGGCGTCATCACCCCACCTTGATAGGCCAGCGTGCGGCGGCTGGCTTCGCTCAACCGGGCGTAGTAGTCCGGCTGGCTGAAGGTCAGGTAGCGCTTGGCCTGGACGTGATACTCCACCAGCCTGGCCAGGCGCTCGCTGAAACCGGCGCGGCGCAGGTAATCGGCGCCCAGCCGCTCATGGCCGACCACGCCATAGCCCCCCATGTTCGCCCCGCCCTGGCCGCAAAGATGGCCGATATCGTGGAAGAACGCCGCCAGCACCACTTCATCGTCGAAGCCTTCGGCCATGGCCCACTGCGCGGCCTGAGACATGTGTTCAAGCTGCGATATCGCCTCGCCGATGTAATCCGCCGTGCCGTGTTGCTCGTACAGGCCGAAGACCTCGGCAATCACCTGTTCCGGGTTCTTCATGCCTCACCCCAGAGCGCCCTGATACTGCGCTCGGCCAACGCCGGTCCCACGCTCATGCCCACGCCGGTATGCATCAAGGCGGCGCTGACGCCGGGCGCCACGCGCAGGCACGAGAACGGCGCAGGCCCGCGTGCGCCATAGACGCCCTGCCAGCGCTCGACCACCTGGATCTTGCAACCCAGGGTCTGCTCGGCCAGTTCGAGCATCCAGTCATCGACCTGCTCGGCATTGAACGGCGACGCATCGCGGCCGTAGTCGTGGGAGTCGCCGATGATCAGTTCGCCATGCGGCGTCGGGCTGATCAGCAAGTGAATCCCGTGCTCATGCAGGTGCGGCGCCTCGTGCAGGATCTGCGCCTGCACCGCCGCCGCTTCCGGCAGGTCGGCAAAGGCGCCGTAATGCACGCAACTGAGGCCGGTGAGCAAGGCGTGTTGCAGGTTCAGGTTAACCGCCGGCCGCGCGCGCAGCATTTGCAGGCGGCAGACATGCGGGTTGAGTTCGGCAATCGCCTCGGCCAGCAGGGTTTGGTAGTCGTGGCCCGAGCAGACGATGATCTGCGCGCCACGGAAACTGCCCGCCGTGCTGTGCAACTGGCCGGGCTCGACGTCGCGCACCAGGGTGGAAAAGTGAAACTCCACCTGCAATTGCTCGCGCAGGTAGTGGATCAGCGCCGGGATCGCCTCGCGCGAATACAGTTGCTGATCGTCCTTGCCATGCAACGCCGCGCGGTGATGACGGAACTGGCCGCCGTACAGATCCCGCAACGCCGCGCCTTGCAGCAGCTCGACGTTGTAGCCGTGCTCCAACGCACGGCCAGCGCAGAAGGCTTCCAGCAGATGTTCTTCCGCTTCGCTGCGGGCGAACAGGTACGAGCCGTTGCGCTTGAGCTGCAAGCCGGCCAGCCGCGCCCATTCGCCCCAGATATCGCGGCTTTGCCGCGCCAGGTCGAGCATCGGGCCTGGCGGTTGGCCGGTGACCAGGGCCTGGCCGAAGTTGCGTACCGAGGCGCCCAACGGGGTGGCGCTGCGCTCGAACACCTTGACCTTGAGCCCGCGCTTGGCCGCCGCGTAGGCGTGGGACAGGCCGAGGATGCCGGCGCCGATGATCAGCAGGTCGCTGTGGTGTGTCATTTAGTGATGTCCTGTTTTCAAGACCGCTATCGGGGGCAAGCCCCCTCCCACATTTGAATGTGTTCACAAACCAAACGTGTGGGAGGGGCGGTGCGACGATTCGACTTGCCCCCGATGAGGCCATCAGCCCAAACGGAGTACTTACTGACCCGCCACCTTCTCCGACTTACCGTCATAGCGCTTACGCCATTCAGTCAGAATGCTGTCGCGGTTTTTCGAGGCCCAGGTGAAGTCGTTCTTGATCAGCCGCTGCTCGTAGTCCGCCGGCAATTCGGTCTGCGGCTTGGCGATGCCCGGCTGGGCGAGCACGGCGAAGTTGTCCTTGTACAGGTCCATCGCGGCGGTGCTGGCGGAGAAGTCGGCGAGTTTCTTCGCCGCATCGGCGTGGGCGCTGCCCTTGATCACGGCGGTCGCTTCGATGTCCCAGCCCAGGCCTTCTTTCGGCAGGATGATGTCCAACGGCGCGCCCTGGCGCTTCAACTGCACGGCCGGGTATTCGAACGAAATGCCGATCGGGAACTCACCCGAAGCCGCCAGCTTGCACGGCTTGGAACCGGAGTGAACGTACTGGCCGATGTTCTGGTGCAAGTCGTCCATGTACTGCCAGCCCTGCTTCTCGCCGAAGGTCTGCAGCCAGGCGCTCACATCCAGGAAACCGGTGCCAGACGACGCCGGGTTAGGCATCACGATCTTGCCCTTGTACTCGGGCTTGGTCAGGTCTTGCCAGCTCACCGGCTTGGTCAGGCCCTGCTTCTCGGCTTCGACGGTGTTGAAGCAAATGGTCGCAGCCCAGACGTCCATGCCGACCCAGGCGGGCGGGTTGGCGGCGTCGCGGTAGTGTGTGCCGATCTTGTCCAGGTCCCTGGGCGCGTAGCTCTCGAGCATGCCTTGCTGGTCGAGGATCGCCAGGCTTGAAGCCGCCAGGCCCCAGACCACGTCGGCTTGCGGGCGGTTTTTTTCCGCGAGCAGTTTGGCGGTGATGATGCCGGTGGAGTCACGTACCCATTTGATTTCGATGTCGGGGTTGGCTTGTTCGAAGGCTTTTTTGTAGGTCTGCAATTGCTCGGCTTCGAGGGCCGTGTACACGGTCAGTTCGGTCTTGGCGAAGGCATTCAGGCTGAATGCGGTGAGTACGGCAGCGACCAGCGCCAGGGGCTTGAACATGGAGTACCTCCTTCAGGGTTATTGGCCCGGCGCGGTCTGGCGCCAGGCTTGGGAGCGGCGCAACACGCCACGTGAGGCCCACGCCAGCAGCAGCGAAACGCCGGCGGAGGTGAACAGGATCAAGGTGGACATGGCCGCCGCACCGCCCACATTGCCGGCGTCGTCCATGTTCAACACGGCGACGGCGGCGAGGATGGTGTCGGGGCTGTAGAGGAAGATCGCGGCCGAGACGGTGGTCATCGCCGACACAAACAGGTAGCGCACGATGTCCAGTAGCGCCGGCAGGCAGATCGGCACGGTCACGCGCAGGTAGTGGCGGTACAGCGGCGCCTTCAGCGACAGCGCGGCGGCTTCGAACTCGGCGTCCAGTTGGCGCAGCGCGGTGGTGGCGGTCATCTGCGCGGTGGTCAAATAATGAGCGATGGTGCACACCACCAGCAGCGTCATGGTGCCGTAGAACACGTGCAGCGGGTTGCCGCTGAGGTTGAAGAAGAAGACGTAGCCCAGGCCCAGCACCAGGCCCGGCACGGCCATCGGCACAAAGCTGAGCATGCGCAGCGCCAGGTTGAGGCCCTTCTGGCCCTGAGTCTTTTCCGTCAGGTAGGCGCCGGTGAAGATCAGTACGCTGCCGATCAAGGCGGTAAACAGGGCCAGGGTCAGGCTGTTGCGGTACGCCAGCCAGCCGCCGCCGGCCGTGTCTTCGAACTGGTAGTGGTTGAGCGACAGCGACAGGTTGTAGGGCCAGAACTTCACCAGCGACGAGTACACCGCCATGCCGAACACCAGCAGCAACACCGCGCAGATCAGCAGCACAATCGCCAGGTAACAGGCATCGCGCCGCCGCGACGGTGCCGGCTGGAACACCTGGGCACGGCCCCCCATGGCATCGCCCTGACGCCGACGCAGCCAGGCGTCGACGCCAAAGCTGAACAGCGCCGGCAGCAGCAACACCATGCCGATCAACGCCCCGCGTCCGAACTGTTGCTGGCCGACCACGGCCTTGTAGGCTTCCAGCGCCAGCACCTGATAATCGCCGCCGACCACCACGGGTACGCCGAAATCGGTGATGGTCAGGGTGAACACCAGGCAAAACGCGGCGAACACCGCCTGGCGCGTGGCCGGCCAGGTGATGCTGCGAAACGCCCGGGCCGGGCTGGCGCCCATGCTTGAGGCCGCATCGAACAAGCGCGCATCCGCCAACGACAGCGCCGACAGCAAAATCATCAAGGCATGCGGAAAGGTGTAGATCACTTCGCCGAGGACAATGCCCCAGAAGCCGTAGATGTTGTCCGACAGCAAACCGCGCAACAGGCCCTGGTTGCCGAACAGGTACACCAGCGCGATCCCCGGCAGCATCGACGGCGCCATCAACGGCAACAGCGACAAGCCGCGCCAAATCGCCTTGGCCGGGATCAGCGTGCGTTGCAACGCATAGGCAAACAGATACGCCAGCGGTACGACGATGGCTGCCACGCTGAGGGAAACTTTCAGGCTGTTACCGAGCAGCCAGTGGAAGTTGGCGCTGCTGAGCAGTTCCCGTGCCGCCACCAGCCCGCCGCCCTGCCCGGCTTCGCTGCTGAAGCCGCGCCAGAAGATCGCCAGCAGCGGCAGCAACACCGCGACGCCCAGCAGGCACAACCACAGCCATTTGCCGCCCAGCACAAAAAGGCGGTCGCCCAGCTCGGCACGAGACACCCGCCGCGCAACGGGCAGCGTCATCAGCGCACCCATGTCAGGCAAACACCTGCAGGCTGCGCGGTGGCAACGCGACCCAGATGTCCTGGGCGCCCAGGCGCGGCATGGCCTCCGGGGCCAGTTCGGCCAGCAGCGGATGACCGGGCAGTTGCGCCAGTTCAAAGCTCATGCGGCAACGGTTGCCGAGAAAGGTGATCTCGCGGACCTTGGCCGCAAACAGGTTCTCTTCATGCACCGGCGGGTTGACGCTGATCGCTTCCGGGCGGCAGAACAAGCGCCCGGAGGTGGCCGCGCCGGCATCCTCGGCCAGGCGCATGTGCATCCCGCCGACCTGGGCGTGGCTCGCGCTGCTGCGGCTGAACGGCAGCCAGTTGCCCTGGCCGACGAACTCCGCCACGAACGGCGTGGCCGGGCGGTCGTAAATCTCTTGGGGCGTGGCGTATTGCTCGACCTTGCCGTTGTTCATCACGGCAATGCGGTCGGCCATCAACATGGCTTCGTCCTGATTGTGGGTGACCATCAGCGTGGTGATGCCCAGGCGACGCTGCAGTTGGCGCAGCTCGGTACAGAGGTGCTCACGGACGCGGGCGTCGAGGGCCGACATCGGCTCATCGAGCAGCAACAGCGAGGGGGCCGGCGCCAGGGCGCGGGCCAGCGCGACCCGTTGTTGCTGGCCGCCGGAGAGTTGGCCGGGGTATTTCTTTTCGCTGCCGAGCAGGCCAACCAGTTCGAGCATCTGGCCGACGCGCTTGCGCACTTCATCGCGACCGCTGCCGGTGAGGCCGTAGCCGATATTCGCTTCAACGGTGAGGTTGGGGAACAGCGCGTAGGACTGGAACAAAATGCCGTAGTCCCGAGCCTGGGGCGGCAGCAGGGAAACATCCCGTTCGCCCAGGTAAATCTCACCGCTGTCCTGGTGCTCCAGGCCGGCGATGCAGCGCAGCAGCGTGGTCTTGCCGCAACCGGACGGGCCCAGCAGGCACACCAGCTCGCCAGCGGCGACGTCCAGGGACACGTTGTCCAGCGCGGTAAAGGCGCCGAAACGTTTCTGGATACCCCGCACCTTCATTGGCGCGCCGGGTTGGGTCAGGGCTGTGTTCATGAAGGCACCTCATCAAACGGATGAGGGCCATGCTAGGCAGGCAATGCGTCCCTGGTGTGGCAGAAAGGCAAAACGTGGCGATAGTGGTATTGGTGGATTTGGGTAGGGTTTATCCAGAGGGGGGTGGCCTTGAGGGCCAATCGGGGGCAAGTCGAATCGTCGCACCGCCCCTCCCACACTTGACCGAGTTCCAACATGAGAATGCGGTCAACATGTGGGAGGGGCGGTGCGACGATTCGACTTGCCCCCGATAGCGCCCTCAAGGCCACCAGCACTTTTCAGATCGGCGACATTTCCTGCGCCAACCCAAGAAAAGCAGCAGGCAGGCGAGCGCCTTTTCTTTCCTTGAGGCAGTAGAGGTACTCAAGAATTTGCGGCGCATTCTCGATAGTCAGCACCCGCAACTGCGGGTCATGGGGCACTTCCTGACGGGCGATGATGCTGATGCCGATATTGCGCAGCACCGCTTCACGAATCGACTCGCGGCTGCCGATTTCCAGCAGCGGCCCGTAACTCACGCCGGCGCCCTGCAGCATCTGTTCGGTCAGGCGTCGTGTGGTGGAGCCGGCTTCACGCATCAACAACGTATGCCCGGCAAGCGCGGTCAACGGCACATGATCGAGCGTCGCCAACGGGTGGTTGCGATGCACCGCCAGCACCAGCGGGTCGGTGCCCAGCACACGGCGAATCAGGCGTGGGTCTTCCAGCAACTGCGAAGACGCAGCGACGTCGACGCGGTAATCATCCAGGGCTTCGAGCACCTGTTGGGAGTTGCCGATTTCCACCGACACCTCCACCTGGGGCAGGCGCTCGCGGAAGGCTTTGACCAGGTCGAGGATGTAATACGGCGCCGTCGCGGCAATCCGCAATGCGCCCTGGACCTGACCACTGTTACGCAGGAAAAACTCAATGTCCGCTTCCTGCTGCAACAGTGTCTTGACCATCGGCAGCAGGCGCGCGCCTTCGTCACTGACCGTCAAGCGGCGGCCACCGCGATAGAACAACTCGACGCCGTACTGGCTTTCCAGGTTGCGAATCTGCGTGGTGACGGTGGGCTGGCTCAGGCCGAGTTTTTTCGCCGCCTGGGTGATGCTGCCCAGGCGGGCGACCATAAAAAACGCCTTCAACTCGGCACTCAGCACACCACCCTCACATCATCTATTTGCGCAGCAGGCGCAGGCCATTGAACACCACCAGCAGGCTCACGCCCATGTCGGCGAACACCGCCATCCACATGGTGGCCATGCCCAGGAAGGTGACCGCGAGGAAGATCGCCTTGATCACCAGCGCCAGGGCGATGTTCTGCTTGAGGATACTCGAGGTTTGCCGCGACAACCGAATGAAAGCCGGGATCTTGCGCAAATCATCGTCCATCAAGGCCACGTCGGCGGTTTCGATGGCGGTGTCGGTGCCCGCTGCGGCCATGGCAAAACCAATCTCGGCGCGGGCCAACGCCGGGGCGTCGTTGATGCCGTCGCCGACCATGCCCACGCGCCGGCCTTGGCCGTAGAGCGCTTCAATGGCTTGCAGTTTGTCGGTGGGCAACAGGTCGCCCTGGGCCTGGTCGATGCCGACCTGAGCCGCAATCGCCTGGGCGGTGTGGGTGTTGTCGCCGGTGAGCATCAGGGTTTTGATGCCCAGTTCGTGCAACTGCTGGATGGCTTCGCGGCTGCTGTCCTTGACCGTGTCGGCCACGGCGAACAGCGCCAGCGGGCCGGACTTGTCGAGCAGCAGCACCACGGATTTGCCTTGTTTCTCCAGGGCGAAGAGTTTGTCTTCCAGCGCGGGCGAGCACAGGCCGAGTTCTTCCACCAGGCGGTGGTTGCCCAGGTGGTAGGTTTCGCCGTTGATATCACCGCGCACACCACGACCGGTCAGGGCAGTGAAGTTATCCACAGCGTGGCGCGCCAGGTTTTTATCCACCGCCGCGTTGGCGATGGCCAGCGATACCGGGTGGTCGGAGCGCCCGGCGAGGCTGGCGGCCAAGGCCGGCGCACTGTCTTCGACATTCGGGAACAGCGCCAGGTAATCGGTTTGCACCGGCTTGCCGTGGGTGATGGTGCCGGTCTTGTCGAGGGCCAGGTAGTCGAGTTTGTAACCGCCCTCCAGGTACACGCCGCCCTTGATCAGGATGCCTTTGCGCGCCGCCGCCGCCAGGCCGCTGACGATGGTCACCGGGGTGGAAATCACCAAGGCGCAGGGGCACGCCACTACCAGCAGCACCAAGGCGCGGTAGATCCAGTCGAACCACACACCGGCCATGAACAGCGGCGGGATCAGCGCCACGCCCAGGGCAAACAGGAACACCGCCGGGGTGTAGATCTTCGCGAAGCGGTCGACAAAGCGCTGGGTCGGCGCGCGTGCGCCCTGGGCCTGCTCCACGGCGTGAATGATCCGCGCCAGGGTGGAATTGTTGGCGGCCGCCGTGACGGTGTATTCCAGGGAGCCGGCCTGGTTGATGGTGCCGGCGAAGACTTTATCGCCCACGGTTTTTTCAATCGGCAGGCTTTCACCGGTGATCGGCGCTTGGTCGATGGTGGACTGGCCGGCGGTGACTTCGCCGTCCAGGCCGATGCGCTCGCCGGGGCGAACCCGCACGATAGCGCCCAATTCGACACTTTTCACTTCCCGTTCGACCCAACTACCGTCGGCCTGCTGCACCGTGGCCTGTTCCGGGGTCATCTGCATCAAGCCGCTGATGGCATTGCGCGCACGGTCGAGGGACTTGGCTTCGATCAATTCGGCCACGGTGAACAGGAACATCACCATCGCCGCTTCCGGCCATTGGCCAATCAGGATCGCACCGGTCACCGCGATACTCATCAGCGCATTGATGTTCAGGTTGAGGTTTTTCAGGGCGATCCAGCCCTTTTTATAAGTGGTAAGGCCGCCGCTGAGGATCGAAACCAGCGCCACCAGAGCAATCACCCAGGTCGGGGCTGCGTTGGTGAAGTGGATCACTTCAGCCGCCAGGGCGCCGACGCCAGACAGCGCCAGCGGCCACCCGTGTTTCTTGGCTGGCGGCGCGGCGGCCGGGGTGCCCTCTTCGATCGGATCGGCCTGCATGCCCAGGGACTTGATGGCGTCGATGATCGGCGCGGTGCTCGGCAGGTCATGGGTGACGCCGAGGATGCGGTTGATCAGGTTGAATTCCAGTTGCTGCACACCGGCGAGCTTGCCCAGTTTGTTCTGGATCAGCGTCTGCTCGGTGGGGCAGTCCATGGCTTCGATGCGGAAGGTGCTCAGGCGCGAGCCTGCGGTGGGTGCTTCGCTCAGTTGCACCAACGCCGGGGCTGGCGTGCCGGAGCAGCAGGAACCGGCGTGGCCGTGGTCATGCACCGGCGTCAGTTTTTTCGGCGCATGATCGTGGTCATGCGCATGATCATGTTTGTGCGGGGTGTGCAGGGAGTCGCTCATCGGGTCGCGTCCGTAAAGGTGCCTGTTGCCAAGTAAAGACCCTGTAGCCACTATAGGGTCAAGCACCCTTTTGGAGATTGCTGCAATGAAGATCGGCGAATTGGCCAAACTGACCGACTGCCCGGTGGAAACCATCCGTTATTACGAGAAGGAAGGCCTGCTGCCGCCACCGGCACGCACCGAGGCCAACTACCGCGTGTACACCCAGGCGCACACCGAGCGGCTGGTGTTTATCCGCAACTGCCGCAGCCTGGACATGACCCTGGAAGAAATCCGCAGCCTGCTCGGCCTGCGCGACAGCCCGCAGGACCAATGCGAAAACGTCAACGCGTTGATCGATGAGCATATCCACCATGTCAAAGCGCGGATCGACGGGCTGTTGGCCTTGCAGGAACAGTTGATCGACCTGCGCCAGCGCTGTGGCAGCGGGCCGGAGCTGGATCAGTGCGGGATATTGCAGCGGCTGGAGGTCAGCGGCAGTGTTGCCGCCAGCGAGGCTGAGCCTTCGCATGTGGGCAGAAGCCATGGGCATTAATTCAGCCTGGTAACCGAATCAAACTGTGGGAGGGGCGGTGCGACGATTCGACTTGCTCCCGATAGCGGAGTTTTAGCCACCAAATATTTAGCTGATCCACCGCTATCGGGGGCAAGTCGAATCGTCGCACCGCCCCTCCCACACAAGCCCACACCTTTAGACTGAGGCAGCCTTTAGATGGCGACGTCGGCCTTGATGCTTGGGTCGGCGTCGTAGCCCACGATTTCGAAGTCTTCGAACTTGTAGTCGTAGATCGACGCAGGCTTACGCTTGATCAGCAATTCCGGCAGTTTTTTCGGCGTGCGCGCCAACTGGGTCTGGATCTGTTCCATGTGGTTGCTGTAGGCGTGGGTGTCGCCGGTGGTGACGATGATCTCGTGGGGGATCAGGTCACACTGCTGGGCCAGCATATGGGTCAGCAACGCCAGCGCGGCGGTGTTGTACGGCAGGCCGAGGAACACGTCGGAGCTGCGGATATACAACTGCATCGACAGATGGCCGTCATGCACGAACGCCTGGTACAGCAGGTGGCACGGCGGCAGGGCCTGCTTGCCGTTGCGCGCATTTTCCTGGGGGCTCTTGGTCTCGTCCGGCAGGTACTCGACGTTCCAGCCGTGGAACAGGATGCGGCGGCTGTTGGGGTTGGTCTTCAGCGTCTGGACCATGTAGTCGATCTGATTGATCTTGCCGCCGTCCTTGGTCGGCCAGGCGGTCCACTGCTCGCCGTACACCGGGCCCAGATCACCGTCTTCGGTGGCCCACTCGTCCCAGATGCGCACGCCGTTCTCGTTCAGCCACTTGATGTTGGTGTTGCCGCTCAACATCCAGATCAATTCGTTGGCGATGCTTTTGAAGTGAAGCTTCTTGGTGGTCAACAGCGGAAAGCCGTCGGCCAAGTTATGCCGATACTGACGGGCAAACACGGCCTTGGTGCCGGTGCCGGTGCGATCGCCCTTGGTCAGGCCATTGGTCACGACGTCGTTCAGTAGTTCGAGATATTGCTTCATGTCATTACCCGTATCGTTGCAGCCGAGACCTCGCAGGCCTCGGCATTCGAATTTAAAGCGCGGTGTTCTTCAACGGTTGCGCACGGTTGTACGCCCACCACAGCAGGCCCAAGCCGGCGACAATCATCGGGATACTGAGGATCTGCCCCATGGTCACCCAACCGAACGCCAGGTAGCCCAGTTGCGCATCCGGTACGCGCACGAACTCGACGACAAAACGGAAGATCCCGTAGAACAACGCGAACATACCCGACACCGCCATGGTCGGCCGCGGCTTGCGCGAGAAGAGGTACAGAATGAGGAACAGTGCCACACCTTCCAGGGCGAACTGGTACAGCTGCGACGGATGGCGCGGCAATTGCGCCGGATCGCTGAACGGCGGGAACACCATCGCCCACGGCACGTCGGTCGGCTTGCCCCACAGTTCGGCGTTGATGAAGTTACCGATACGCCCGGCGCCCAGGCCGATCGGCACGAACGGCGCAACGAAGTCCATCAGTTGGAAGAATGACTTGCCGTTGCGGCGGCCGAACCACCAGGCGGCAATCATTACGCCGACAAAGCCACCGTGGAAGGCCATGCCGCCCTTCCATACCTCGAAAATCAGCGTCGGGTTAGCGATGTAGGCCGACAGGTCGTAAAACAGCACATACCCCAGGCGCCCACCGACGATGACCCCCATCGACAACCAGAAAATCAGGTCGGAGAGTTTTTCCTTGGTCCACGTCGGGTCAAAACGGTTCAGGCGCCGGGACGCCATAAACCAGGCACCGCCGATGCCGATCAGGTACATCAACCCGTACCAGTGGATTTTCAGCGGACCGATGGCCAGGGCCACCGGGTCGATCTGCGGGTAAGGCAGCATTGCGACTCCTCGTTAAATCATTCGTTATAGCGACCGGACCTTGCCCGGGCGCGATTAAGCCTTCGTTACAGCAAGAAATTCAAACCCACGCAAAACAGCAGCGCGGCAAACAGCCGTTTCAGCAAGCGCGGCGACAAGCGGTGCGCCAGGCGTGCGCCGAAGCGGGCAAACACCATGCTGGTCAGGGCAATGCCCAGCAGTGCCGGCAAATACACGAACCCTAAACTATGAGCGGGCAGCAGCGGGTCATGCCAGCCCAGAATCATGAAACTTAATGCACTGGCCAGTGCAATCGGCAGCCCGCAGGCCGACGAGGTGGCCACCGCTTGCTGCATCGGCACGCTGCGCCAGGTCAAAAACGGTACGGTCAGCGAACCGCCGCCTATCCCGAAAATCGCCGAGGCCCAGCCGACCACCATGCCTGCCACGGTCAAACCGACCTTGCCCGGCACCGTTCGACTGGCCTTGGGCTTGACCTCCAGCGCCAGTTGCACAGAGATGATCAGCGCGAACACGCCGATGATCTTCTGCAAGTGGGGGCCGGAAATCGCCTCGGCGGTCAACGCGCCAAAGCCGGCGCCGATCAGGATGCCCACGGTCATCCACACAAAAATCGGCCAGCGCACCGCGCCTAGTCGGTGGTGCTCACGCACGGCGTTGATCGAGGTAAAGATAATCGTCGCCAGGGACGTACCCACGGCCAGATGGGTCAGCACCTGCGGGTCGAAACCCTGCAAGGTGAAGCTGAACACCAGCACCGGCACGATAATGATCCCGCCACCCACGCCAAACAGCCCGGCGAGCACGCCGGCACAGGCGCCCAGCAGCAAATACAGCAGAAATTCCATGGGAGCCCCCAAACCAAGTCCGGCATGTTAACGGATGGAAGGCATGCGACCCAACTGGATACGATGGAACGCCCGCGCCAGTGTCGGTAGAGTGGCCAAACACACAAAAGGGGATCGCCTGATGTGCCTGATAGTTTTCGCCTGGCGGCCGGGCCATGCCCAACCGCTGATCGTCGCGGCCAACCGTGATGAGTTCTACGCCCGCCCCAGCCTGCCGCTGGCCCAGTGGCCGGATGCGCCTGCGGTCTACGCCGGCCGCGATCAGGAAGCGGGCGGCACCTGGCTGGGGGTGAATGCCGATGGGCGTTTTGCCGCCCTGACCAATATCCGCGACCCGCACCAGCCGCCGGCACGCAAGTCGCGCGGGGAACTGGTGGCGCGGTTTCTCAGCGGTTCGCTGCCGCTTGAGCAGTATTTGGCCGACATTAACGGCCGTTCGATTGAATACGCCGGGTTCAACCTGCTGGTGGGCACGCGGGAGGAGCTGTGGCATTACAACGCCAATGACACCGAGCCCACGTTGCTGGCAGCGGGAGTCTATGGGCTTTCCAATGCTGGGCTGGATACGCCGTGGCCGAAGCTGGTGAAGGCCAAGACGGCGTTAAGCGCGGTGCTGGAGAACCCGCAGACGGAGGCGTTACTGGAGATTTTGAGCGACCCGCAGACCGCACCGTTTGCTGACTTGCCCGATACCGGCGTGGGCTTGGCGACCGAGAGTTTGCTATCAAGCGTATTTATCGCCAGCCCCAGTTATGGGACACGGGCGAGTACAGCGTTGATTGTGAATGCGGACGGCACGCGGCAGATGGTGGAGCGTAGTTTTGGGCCGCATGGTGGCCGGCTCGGCGAAGTTGAACTCAATTTCTAGCCACACCACAAAACCAATGTGGGGGGGGCGGTGCGACGATTCGACTTGCCCCCGATTAGGGTGTATCAGCCAAAAGTGTGCTGACTGACACTCCGCAATCGGGGGCAAGCCCCCTCCCACATTTTTAATCAGCGCCAGGCTTTAGAGGGTTTTGGCAGCGGCCGGATTGATCATTCGCGTCAACCCGAGGTTCTTCAGCGCCAGTTGCAGCGAGCTGTGGATAACTTGCGGGTTGTCGATGGTCATCAGCTCGGCCAGCAGTTCCTTGGCCATGCTCAGGTTGACCTGGCGCAGCAGCCACTTCACCTTCGGCAAGTTGGTGGCGTTCATCGACAGGCTGTCAAAGCCCATCGCCATCAGCAGTACCGCCGCCGCCGGGTCGCCGGCCATTTCACCGCAGATGCTCACCGGTTTGCCTTCGGCATGGGCGTCGCGCACCACATGTTGCAGCGCTTGCAGCACCGCCGGGTGCAGGTAGTCGTAGAGGTCGGCCACCCGTGGGTTGTTGCGGTCCACGGCCAGCAGGTATTGGGTCAGGTCGTTGGAGCCCACCGACAGGAAGTCCACCTGCCGCGCCAGTTCCTTGGCCTGGTACACCGCTGCCGGGATTTCGATCATTACGCCGATCGGCGGCATCGGTACGTCGGCGCCTTCGTCGCGCACTTCACCCCAGGCGCGGTGGATCAGGTGTAGGGCTTCTTCCAGCTCATGGGTGCCGGAGATCATCGGCAGCAGGATGCGCAGGTTGTTCAGGCCTTCGCTGGCCTTGAGCATGGCGCGGGTTTGTACGAGGAAAATTTCCGGGTGGTCGAGGGTCACACGAATGCCGCGCCAGCCGAGGAAGGGGTTGTCTTCCTTGATCGGGAAATACGACAGTGACTTATCGCCGCCAATGTCCAGGCTGCGCATCGTCACCGGCAACGGATGGAAGGCGGACAGTTGCTCGCGATAAATCGCCAGCTGCTCCTTCTCACTCGGAAAACGCTGGTTGATCATGAACGGCACTTCGGTGCGGTACAGCCCGACACCTTCGGCGCCGCGTTGTTGCGCACGGGCCACATCGGCGAGCAGGCCGGTGTTGACCAACAACGGCACGCGATGCCCGTCGAGGGTCACGCAGGGCAGTTCGCGCAGGGCGTCGAGGCCCTGGGACAGCTGGCGTTCTTCTTCCACCACCTCGGCGTATTGCTTGCGCAGCACTTCGCTGGGGTTGGTAAACACCTCGCCACGGTTGCCGTCGACGATCATGGCGATGCCGTCGACCTTGGAGTACGGCAGGTCCACCAGGCCCATCACCGTCGGAATACCCATGGCCCGGGCCAGGATAGCGACGTGGGAGTTGCCCGAACCGAGCACCGAGATCAGGCCCACCAGTTTGCCTTCCGGCACTTCACCGAGCATGGTGGCGGTCAGTTCTTCACTGATCAGGATGGTGTTGTCGGGGTAGACCAGGTTGGTGGAGCGGTCTTCCTGCAAGTAGGCGAGCAGACGGCGACCGAGGTCACGCACATCCGAGGCCCGCTCACGCAGGTAGGCGTCGTCCATCAATTCGAAACGGTTGACGTGATCGGAAACCACCTGGCGCAGCGCACCCTGGGCCCACTGGCCGGTCTTGATCACGGTCTTGACTTCGTTACCCAGCGACGCGTCATCCAGCATCATCTGGTACACCTCGAACAGCGCTCGCTCTTCGGGGCGCAGTTGGGTGGCGAGCTTGTTCGACAGGTTGCGCATGTCGGCGCGCACGCCTTCCAGGGCGGTCTTGAACAGTTTGATTTCGGCGTCGATGTCGCTGACCGTCTTGTCCGGCACCACATCGAGGTCGGCCGGCGGCAACATGACCACGGCCGTACCGACGGCAGCACCCGGCGAACCCGGTACGCCGACGAACTTGGCTTCCTGGATGCCCTTGCCCTGGCGCCCCAGGCCGCGAATCGAGCCGGTGGCTTCAGCGTGGGCGATAACCCCGGCCAATTGCGCGCTCATGGTCACGAGGAAGGCTTCTTCACCTTCGTCGAACTGGCGCCGCTCTTTCTGCTGGATGACCAACACGCCGACAACGCGGCGGTGGTGAATGATCGGTGCGCCCAGGAACGAGGCGTAGCGCTCTTCGCCGGTTTCGGCAAAATAGCGATAACGCGGGTGATCAGCCGCGTTTTCAAGGTTCAGGGGTTCTTCACGCGTCCCTACCAAGCCCACCAGACCTTCATTGGGCGCCATGCTGACCTTGCCGATGGAGCGCTTGTTCAAGCCCTCGGTCGCCATCAGCACAAAACGGTTGGTCTCGGGGTCCAGCAGGTAAACCGAGCAGACCTGGCTGCCCATGGCTTCCTTGACGCGCAACACAATAATCCCCAACGCCGCCTTGAGATCCTTGGCGGAGTTAACTTCCTGGACGATCTTGCGCAGCGTATTGAGCATGGCTCGGGGTCGAACTCCGTCGTCAGTCGCGCGTTAAAAGGCGCGGGGCAAGCTCTTTGAGAGCGCGACGATAAACTTCGCGCTTGAATGTCACCACCTGGCCCAGCGGATACCAATAACTGACCCAGCGCCAGCCATCGAACTCCGGTTTACCGGTCAAATCCATCCGCACCCGCTGCTCGTTGGAGATCAGGCGCAGGAGAAACCATTTCTGCTTCTGGCCGATACACAGCGGTTGGCTGTGGGTACGCACCAGGCGTTGCGGCAAACGATAACGCAACCAGCCACGGGTACAGGCCAGAATTTGTACATCTTCGCGCTCAAGTCCGACTTCTTCGTTCAACTCGCGGTACAAGGCGTCTTCAGGGGTTTCGTCAGGGTTGATTCCACCTTGAGGAAACTGCCAGGCGTCTTGGTTGATTCGGCGAGCCCATAGGACCTGTCCAGAATCATTCGTAAGAATAATCCCGACATTAGGACGGAAACCATCGGGGTCGATCACGGCAACAACCTCGCAAACGCATGTCGTCGCATTGTTCCACAAAGGTTGTTCCAGCGGCAACGAGGCTTCTTAGCTTATGTGCACTCTTGTGAAAAGACCGTATTCTGGACGCCTTTTTACAGACTTTTCAGCGGGTAACTGTAATGCGCCTGGCTTTATTCGACTTGGACAACACGCTTCTTGGGGGTGACAGCGATCACGCCTGGGGGGATTACCTCTGTGAACGCGGGATTCTCGACCCGGTGGCCTACAAGGCTCGCAACGACGAGTTCTACCAAGACTACCTGGCCGGCCGGCTGGATAACGCGGCCTACCTGAATTTTTGCCTGGAAATCCTCGGCCGCACCGAGATGGCCCAACTGGACGCATGGCACAACGACTATATGCGCGACTGCATCGAGCCGATCATGCTGCCGCAGGCAGCGGAACTGCTGGCCAAGCACCGCGCCGCCGGCGACAAGTTGGTGATCATCACCGCGACCAACCGCTTCGTCACCGCGCCAATTGCCGCACGCCTGGGCGTGGACGCCCTGATCGCCACCGAATGCGAGATGGAAAACGGCCGCTACACCGGGCGCAGTACGGATGTGCCGTGCTTTCGCGAGGGCAAGGTAACGCGCCTGAACCGCTGGCTGGAAGAAACCGGGCATAGCCTGGAAGGCAGCTACTTCTACAGCGATTCGATGAATGACTTGTCGCTGTTGGAGCAGGTGACGCATGCGATCGCGGTAGATCCGGATCCGAATCTGCGGGCTGAGGCTGAAAAACGCGGCTGGCCGGTGATTACGTTGCATAGCTGATGGCCCTATCGGGGGCAAGCCCCCTCCCACCTTTAACCGCATTCCAACGGATGTATGCGGTTACATGTGGGAGGGGGCTTGCCCCCGATGCAGACAACTCGGTCCCAAGTCTTAAACCGGCTTGGCGCCCATGAGCCCCGCAATCGCCACAAACCCCACCAGGCTGACCACCGCCAGTACCAGGGTGAAATTCAGGCTACCGCCCTCGCCCTTGCGCAGGCGATTGAGCCGCGCAACCAGCCAGAACCAACACAGCGCCGCAATGGTGTAGAGCAGGCTGGAACCCAGGATCCAGGCTTGCCCCAGCGGCCAGCCGACCAGATGCACCAGCCACCAGCCGGTAAACGGCATGCTGATCAGGCAGATCCCCATCAACAACCATACGAACACCCACGGGCGCTGCACGGTGATCGCCGGGCCGGCGCTGCGTTTGCGCCAGGCCAGCAGCGCCAGGCCGAGGCCACTGAGCAGCAACAATACAGTGGCCGCCATGTGGATAACTTTGAGGGTGGTCAGGGTTTCCATGTGTCGTCTTCCTTAAAGGCCGCCCAATCAGCGTAGTCGCTCAACCGAGGAACAGTTTGTAAGCCGGGTTATCGCTTTCATCCCAGTACGGGTAGCCAATGGCTTCAAGGGCTGCCGACACCAGATGACGCTCGTCCGCCGGAACCTGCAGCCCGGCGACCACACGGCCGTCGGCTGCGCCGTGGTTGCGATAGTGGAACATCGAGATGTTCCAGCGCCCGCCTAATTTGTTAAGAAAGTTGAACAAGGCGCCTGGCCGCTCCGGGAATTCGAAGCGAAACACCACTTCATCGCTGACCTTCGCCGCGTGCCCGCCGACCATGTGGCGGATGTGCAACTTGGCCAGTTCGTTCTCGGTCAGGTCCAGCACCGGGAAACCCTGGCTGGTCAGGCTGGCGATCAACGCGCTGCGCGGATCGTTTTCCGGATGGGTCTGCACGCCAACGAAAATGTGCGCCTCCCGGCCGGAGTGGTAGCGGTAGTTGAATTCGGTGATCTGGCGCTTGCCCACGGCCTCGCAGAACGCCTTGAAGCTGCCCGGCTTCTCGGGGATGGTCACGGCGATGATGGCTTCGCGCCCTTCACCCAGCTCGGCGCGCTCGGCCACATGGCGCAGACGGTCGAAGTTGACGTTGGCGCCCGAGTCGATGGCCACTAGGGTTTGCCCGGTAACGCCACGGGTTTCGACGTATTTCTTGATGCCCGCCACACCCAAGGCGCCTGCTGGCTCGGTGATGGAGCGGGTGTCGTCATAGATGTCCTTGATCGCCGCACAGATTTCATCGGTGCTGACGGTGATCACTTCATCCACATAGTCCTTGCAGATGTCGAAGGTGTACTGGCCGATCTGCGCGACCGCCACGCCATCGGCAAAAATGCCCACGGTCGGCAGCACCACGCGCTCGCCAGCGGCCATGGCGGCCTGCAGGCAGTTGGAATCGTCCGGCTCGACACCGATGATCTTGATCTCAGGGCGCAGGTATTTCACATAGGCTGCGATGCCGGCGATCAGCCCGCCGCCGCCGACCGGCACGAAAATCGCGTCCAGCGGCCCGGGATGCTGGCGCAGGATCTCCATCGCCACGGTGCCCTGCCCGGCAATGGTGTGCGGATCATCGTAGGGGTGAATGTAGACGTAGCCTTTTTCGTCGACCAGTTTCAGCGAATAGGCCAGGGCTTCCGGGAAAGAATCACCGTGCAGCACCACTTTGCCACCACGGGAACGCACGCCTTCGACCTTGATCTCCGGAGTGGTCTTGGGCATCACGATAGTGGCCTTGACCCCCAGCACCTTGGCCGCCAGGGCCAGGCCCTGGGCATGGTTGCCCGCCGAAGCGGTGACCACGCCGCACGCGCGCTCTTGCGCCGTCAACTGGGTCAGCTTGTTATACGCACCGCGAATCTTGAACGAGAACACCGGCTGCAAGTCTTCCCGCTTGAGCAAGACCTTGTTGCCCAGTCGCTCGGAGAGCTGGCGGGCGGGCTGCAATGGGGTTTCTACGGCAACGTCATAAACGCGCGAGGTGAGGATCTTTTTGACGTACTGTTCAAGCATCGGCAGGCATCACTGGGCGGGTTGGGCAGGGCCAACGAGTCTAACTCAGCGTTCGGCCGGGCGACCACACGAATCCAAAGGTTTTGATGGGTTATACTCGCGCCCCTCTCTACTCCCCCGCCCGTTCCGGAGCCCGCATGACCCAGGATCAACTCAAACAGGCAGTGGCCCAGGCCGCCGTCGATTTAATCCTTCCTAAACTCGATGACAAGAGCATCGTCGGCGTCGGCACCGGCTCCACCGCCAACTGCTTCATCGATGCGCTGGCCAAGCACAAGGGCGCATTCGACGGCGCAGTGGCCAGCTCCGAAGCCACCGCCGCGCGCCTCAAGGGCCATGGCATTCCGGTGTACGAGCTCAATACCGTGAGCGACCTGGAGTTCTACGTCGACGGCGCCGATGAAAGCGACGAACACCTGAACCTGATCAAAGGCGGTGGCGCCGCCCTGACCCGCGAGAAGATTGTCGCGGCCGTGGCCAAGACTTTTATCTGCATCGCGGACGCCAGCAAGTTGGTGCCAGTACTCGGCGCCTTCCCGCTGCCGGTGGAAGTGATCCCGATGGCCCGTAGCCACGTGGCCCGCGAACTGGTGAAACTGGGCGGCGACCCGGTGTACCGCGAAGGCGTGCTGACCGACAACGGCAACATCATCCTCGACGTGTACAACATGCAGATCACCAACCCGGTGGAGCTTGAAACCCAGATCAACGCCATCGTCGG
Organism: Pseudomonas sp. PSPC3-2; assembly: GCF_049897085.1. NCBI lineage: Bacteria > Pseudomonadati > Pseudomonadota > Gammaproteobacteria > Pseudomonadales > Pseudomonadaceae > Pseudomonas > Pseudomonas sp. PSPC3-2. The sequence goes on along the minus strand of NZ_JAFCVO010000003.1, from coordinate 206,970 downwards.
CGTGGTCACCAACGGCCTGTTCGCCGCGCGCCCGGCTGACGTGTTGCTGCTGGGCACAGCTGAAGGCGTGAAAACCCTCAAGGCTTGATGCACAGCCAAATGTGGGAGGGGCTTGCTCCCGATAGCAGTGTGTCAGTCGACGTCTACTTGACTGAACCACCGCTATCGGGAGCAAGCCCCCTCCCAGATGGGGTCGGCGGTGTTTTCAGGATTTTGGTTTCTTGAATACGTAGAACAGGTTCGGCTCGCTGACCAGGTACAACGTACCCTCGTCATCCATGGCGATCCCTTCGGCCTGAGGCACACGCCTGCTCAGGCCATGGCGCCCGCCCATCAGGGACAGACTGCTCAGCGGGCGACCGTCGATATCCAGTTCCAACACCAGGAACGACTCATCCGACAGCGCCAGTAAATGCCCGCTGCGCTCGTCGTATTGCAGGCTCGACAGGTCGCGCACGAACAGCCCGGCATCGCGCTTGGGGTTGTTGATGACGTGGACCGAGTAGGTTTTTTCCGGTTTGAAATGGGGAAAGCCGTGGACCTCGTAAATCACCATCGGGTCGCGCTCCTTCGCCACGAACAGGCGCTTGCCCACCGAGTCGTAGGCAAGGCCTTCAAAACCCTTGTTGCCCTCCACATGGACACCCAGGGTCATCTGCTCCGCATCGGCGGCGTCGAGGAATTGGGTATCGTCATCCACATGCACCTTGATCAGGCGCTGTTGGCGTTCATCGCTGATGACGTAGATGTTGTCGCTGATGAATTCCACAGCCTCGGCGTCACCGAAGCCGACCAGGGGAATCCGTCGCAGGATCTTGCCTTCAAGGGACAACTCGACCAGCTCGGCGTTTTTGTTGGTGACGGTAAACAGGCTTTTACGCACCGGGTCGTAGGTCAGCGCGGAAACGTCATCATCCAGCCCTTCGATCACCTGGCCCTCCACGCTAACCCGGTAATCTGCCAGGCCAATGGAGCGTTCGTCGGCAGGCTGGCCCCACGCCTGCCAGTTGAACCAGGCACGTTCGAACAGGCGAAACTGTTGCGCGACAACGCCCACGCCGATCAAGGCGATCAGCACCAGTATGAAAAAAGCAGGCTTGGGGCGGGCTAGTCGACGCATCGGGCGGGCTCAAAGTCAAAAGTGGCGAATAAATATCACGCCCATCTGAATCTAAACTTAAACGCGCCCGGTGTGTGGCGTATGCCGCGGATAGAAACGTATCCGACGTTATCGGTCTGTTATGGCTGTTTTTCGAAACGATAGAACAGGTTCGGCTCACTGACCATGTACAGGTTGCCGCGCTCGTCCAGGGTCACGCCTTCGGCACGGGGGATCGTGTTCTTGAGGCCGTTGAAGCCGCCGAGCAAGGTCATGAAGCTGACTTGCTCGCCCTTTTCATCCAGTTCCAGCAGCAGGTGGGAGTCGGCCGACAGCACCAGCAGGTGCCCGGTGCGCGGGTCGATGGCCAGGGCCGAGAGGTTGCGCATGTCCAGCTTGGTATTGGCGAGCTTTTGCTTGTCACCGACCAGGGTCTGGCTGCCGTCGCTTTTCCAGGTGAACAGCGCCGGCGGGCGTTCTTCGCCCAGCACGAACTGCTGGTTGCGCTTGTCCCAGGTGACGCCTTCAAAGGCTTTGTTCTGGTTTTTGGACGGGCCCAGGTCGTAACTCGGGAAGTCGGCCTTGTTCAACGCCGTGGTGCCGGCGTCGACTTTGACGATGGTCAGGCTGTGCTGGCGTTCATCGACCACGGCCATCAGGCCGTTTTCCATCACCGTCACACCTTCCGGGTTGCTCCAACCGTTAAGGGGCATCTTGCGCAGCACATCGCCTTGCAGGGTCAACTCGACGAGGAATGCATTTTTGCCCATGACAGAAAACAGGGTTTTCGTCTGTGGGTTGTAGGACAGGTCCGAGGCCTCGTCCTTCTCCATGCCGGGCAGCAGCTTGGCGTCGATGACGGCATGGTAATCCGGGAGCCACACGCTCGATTGGCGTTTGGCCGGGCTTTCAAAACGCTCGACTACCCACAACACACCGCGGTCGTCCCAATGCATGGCCCAGGCAATACCGTACACAATCGCCCCGGCCAGAAACAGCCAGGAATACCAGCGCAGAGCAAAACGAGAGCGTGGCTTGGGGGTGACGGTAGGCAGGGACACGGCCATTGGGCGCTTTTTCCGGGAAGTCAGCATTAGGTGATAGCACAGGAATAACCGCCCCGCGCTTAGGAGGCGGAAGATTATCCGGATGGGGTGTGAAAAATATGCAAACAACCGAGACTAGCGAGGGACCTGTGGCGAGGGCGCTAGCTCCCGCTGGACTGCTTAGCAGTCCCATTTTCAGGGCCGCTTCGCGGCCCAGCGGGAGCAAGCGCCCTCGCCACAGGGTGCTGCTGAAGTTAGCGAACGCTGCTTTCGAAACGGTTCACACCGGACAATTCCAGCACCAGCTCGTCACCGACATTCAGCGGACCCACGCCGGCTGGGGTGCCGGTGAGGATCACATCCCCGGCTTGCAGCGAGAAGCAGCCGGCCATGTACTGGATCATCGGGATGATCGGGTTGAGCATGACCGCACTGTTGCCATCCTGGCGCACTTCGCCGTTGATGGTCAGGCGAATGCCGATATCGGTCAGGTCAGGGAAGGTGCTGCCGACCACGAACGGCGCGATCACCGCCGCGCCGTCAAAGGACTTGGCGATTTCCCACGGCAAGCCCTTGGCTTTCAACTCGGCCTGCTTGTCGCGCAGGGTCAGGTCGAGGGCCGGGGCGAAGCCGGAGATGGCGTCGAGTACTTCTTCGCGGCTGGGCTTGGTCGACAGGGGTTTGCCGATCAGCACCGCGATTTCCGCTTCGTAATGCACCGAACCGCGTTCGGTCGGAATGCTGAAACCGCCTTCCAGCGCCACAACGCAGCTTCCCGGCTTGATGAACAGCAACGGTTCGGTCGGTACCGGGTTATCCAGTTCCTTGGCATGTTCGGCGTAGTTACGCCCGATACACACCACTTTGCCCATAGGGAAGTGGATGTTGGTGCCGTCGACATACTTGTGCTGGTAGCTCATGGAACGACTCCTTCAGGGGCGGTTAAACAGCGAAGATCTTGCCGGGGTTCATGATCCCGTTCGGGTCGAACACCGCTTTGACTGCCTTCATGTATTCGATTTCAACCGGCGAGCGGCTATAGGTCAGGTAATCGCGCTTGGTCATGCCCACACCGTGCTCGGCGGAGATCGAGCCGTTGTACTTCGCGACGGTCTCGAACACCCACTTGTTCACGGTGGCGCACTTGGCGAAGAACTCGTCCTTGCTCAGGTTTTCCGGCTTGAGGATGTTCAGGTGCAGGTTGCCGTCGCCGATATGGCCGAACCAGACGATTTCGAAGTCGGGGTAGTGTTCGCCGACGATCGCGTCAATTTCCTTCAAGAATGCCGGTACTTTCGATACCGTTACCGAAATGTCGTTCTTGTACGGCGTCCAGTGGGAAATGGTCTCGGAGATGTACTCGCGCAGCTTCCACAGGTTGTGCAGTTGGGTTTCGCTCTGGCTCATCACGCCGTCCAGCACCCAGCCCTGCTCGACGCAGTGCTCGAAGGTTTCCAGGGCGTGGTTGGCGACGTCTTCGGTGGTAGCTTCGAATTCCAGCAGTGCGTAGAACGGGCATTCGGTCTCGAACGGCGCCGGCACGTCACCACGGCCGAGGACTTTGGCCAGGGCCTTGTCGGAGAAAAACTCGAAAGCGGTCAGGTCCAGCTTGCTCTGGAACGCGTGCAGCACCGGCATGATCGAGTCGAAGTCGGTGGTGCCGAGCACCATGGCGGTGAGGTTTTTCGGCGCACGGTCCAGGCGCATGGTGGCTTCCACGACAAAACCCAGGGTGCCTTCGGCGCCGATGAACAACTGGCGCATGTCGTAGCCGGTGGCGTTCTTGATCAGGTCGCGGTTCAGTTCCAGCACGTCGCCTTTGCCGGTGACGACCTTCATGCCGGCGACCCAGTTACGGGTCATGCCGTAGCGAATCACCTTGATCCCGCCGGCATTGGTGCCGATATTGCCGCCAATCTGGCTCGAACCGGACGAAGCGAAGTCCACCGGGTAGTACAGGCCGTGCTCTTCGGCGGCGTTCTGCAATTGCTTGGTGACCACGCCCGGCTGGCACTTGGCGGTGCGGTCGGTGAGGTTCACGTCCAGGATCTGGTTCATATAGTCGAACGAGACGACCACTTCACCATTGGCCGCAACGGCAGCGGCCGACAGGCCGGTACGCCCACCGGACGGCACCAGCGCGACCTTGCGCTCATTGGCCCAGCGCACGATGGCCTGCACTTGCTCAGTCGTCTTGGGGAACACGATGGCAGTCGGGGCCGGCGCGAAGTGCTTGGTCCAATCCTTGCCGTAAGCCTCCAGGGAGTCGGCGTCGGTCAGCACTTTGCCGGGCTCAACCAGGGTCTTTAGCTCATCAATCAGGGCAGGATGGGTCATCGACAGAACTCTCGAACAATTCATGGTCATCCTGAGAACGCTTCACGTCGCAGGAATAGGTGTTTAGCGGGGCGCATATGCTAGCATACCGCCCCCGCAGGACAGAGCCCAAGGGCGTTCTGCGGTGACGGCTTTCCTGCCGTCCGGGTCAGCTTGCGCTGCTCGATTCCCTGCCATTTTTCTCCGGGATACAGGTTTACGCAGATGAGCAAGACTTCTCTCGATAAGAGCAAGATCAAGTTCCTTCTTCTGGAAGGCGTCCACCCATCGGCCGTCGAGGTTCTGAAGGCCGCCGGGTATACCAGCATTGAGTACATCACCAGCTCTCTGCCGGAAGCCCAGCTCAAGGAAAAGATCGCCGACGCGCACTTTATCGGCATTCGCTCCCGCACTCAGCTGACCGAAGAGGTCTTCGATCACGCCAAGAAACTCGTGGCGGTCGGCTGTTTCTGCATCGGCACCAACCAGGTCGACCTTAATGCGGCGCGCGAGCGCGGCATCGCGGTGTTCAACGCACCGTACTCCAACACCCGTTCCGTTGCGGAACTGGTGCTGGCCGAGGCCATCCTGCTGCTGCGCGGTATTCCGGAGAAAAACGCCTCCTGCCACCGTGGCGGCTGGATCAAGAGCGCAGCCAACTCCTTCGAAATCCGCGGCAAGAAGCTGGGTATCGTCGGTTACGGCTCGATCGGCACTCAACTGTCGGTCCTGGCCGAAAGCCTGGGCATGCAGGTGTTCTTCTACGACACCCTGACCAAGCTGCCACTGGGTAACGCCACGCAAGTGTCGAGCCTGACCGAACTGCTGGGCATGTCCGACATCGTCACCCTGCACGTGCCGGAAACCGCTGAAACCCAGTGGATGATCGGCGAGAAGGAAATCCGCTCGATCAAGAAAGGCGGCATCCTGATCAACGCTGCACGCGGCACCGTGGTCGAGCTAGACGCCCTGGCTGACGCGATCAAGGACAAACACCTGATCGGCGCCGCCATCGACGTGTTCCCGGTGGAGCCACGCTCCAACGACGACATCTTCGAAAGCCCGCTGCGTGGCCTGGACAACGTGATCCTGACCCCGCACATCGGCGGCTCCACTGCTGAAGCCCAGGCCAACATTGGCCTGGAAGTCTCGGAAAAACTGGTCAAGTACAGCGACAACGGTACGTCGGTGTCCTCGGTCAACTTCCCGGAAGTGGCCCTGCCGGCTCACCCTGGCAAGCACCGCCTGCTGCACATCCACCAGAACATCCCGGGTGTGATGATGGAGATCAACAAGGTCTTCGCAGAAAACGGCATCAACATCTCCGGTCAGTTCCTGCAGACCAACGAGAAGGTCGGCTACGTGGTAATCGACGTCGACGCCGAGTACTCGGACCTGGCACAACAGAAGCTGCAGCACATCAACGGCACGATTCGTTGCCGCGTGTTGTTCTAAGGCTTCAAACGCCGTACAAAAAAAGGGAGACCCACAGGGGTCTCCCTTTTTTTGTCTGAACAAATCTTACTTGACGTTAACCGTGATCACTTTCGAGGCTACAGTCGGGTTGAACTGCATGTGCAACTTGTCGCCGGCGACCAGTTGCAAGGTGTGCTTGCCAGGGGTGAGGGTCAGTTCGGTTTCGGTCTGGGCCTTACCGTAGTGGATCACGGTGTCAGTGGCCGGGATCGGCACGCTGGCGTCCGGCAGCGCTTTCTGGTCGACCAGCAGGTGATGGTGGCCGGTGCCTGGGGCCTGTTCGGTGGCCGGAGCCAGCTTCAGGCCTTCCATGCCGAATTTGACGGTGAAGGTTTTATCGACGGTGGCGCCGTCTTTCGGCGAAACGATAAACACTTTTGCACCTTCAGGTGGCGCGCTGCGCGGGATGCCGTCTGCGGCAGTCACCAACATCGAAGCACCCAGCAGCACGCTGGCAATCGTTGCACGAGACAAAAGGGCTTTCATTCGCTTCTCCACTTCTCTATGAAATTTGTAGGGTTATGACAACTTAGCGACAAATTGCTGTCCAAGGCACTCAACACCATAACAAAGCGATGCTGAACCACGCCTCGCACATTCGAATTCTTTAGGAGTGACCATGCGCTTTTCGCCTGGCCTGTTACTGCTGCTTCCCCTGATGAGCCCCTTGGCTCACGCCGAACTGATCGATGATGTGTTTGATCGCGGTGAGCTGCGCATCGCCCTGGAGGCCAACACCCCGCCCTACAACTTCAAGGACGGTGAGAAACTCAGCGGTTTTGAAGTTGAACTCGGTGAACAACTGGCCAAAGAGATGGATGTGCGCCCCTCGTTTATCACCACCGATGACAGCGACCTGCTGCCCGGCGTGGCAACTGGCAAGTACGACGTGGCCATCAATCATATCGCTATGACTGCCGAGTTGCAGGATCGGTTCGATTTCAGTGAGCCTTATCGCGACAAACCGGAGTTGGCCATTGCGTTCCAGAAGGGCAACCCGGCGTTCAAGGCGAGCCTGGACAAGGCGCTGCAACGGGTGAAGGCCGATGGACGGTTGAAGGCGCTGGCTCAGAAATGGTTCGAAGGCGACACAGCGGCAGTCAAGGCGCAGTAGATCAAATGTGGGCCAGGGCTTGTGCCGCCTCAAGCAACTCCAGCTCACTGAACACCAACACTCCATGGCGCTTGAGCAGCGCCGCCGTGACGCCCTCGCCGCTCACCTTCACGCCGCTGAAGCTACCGTCATAGGTCAGCACATTGCCGCAGGACGGGCTATTGGCCTTGAGCACGGCGATCTGGATCTGGTGGCGCTGCACCAGCGCCAACGCCTGGCGGGCGCCGTCGAGGAAGGCGGCGCTGAAGTCCTCGCCCGCAGCGGTCAGCACCTGGGCGCGGCCCTCCCACACGTCGATGCCCTGCCCGCCTGGAATCTCGGCGGAAGGCCTGGGCGTGGGCAAACCGCCCGACACTTCCGGGCAAATCGCAACCACACGGCCTTCGGCCTGCCACGCCGCCAGTTGATCGAACGGCCCGCTGGCGCCGCCGTCGTAGCGCACCTTGTGCCCGAGCAGGCAGCGGCTGACGAGAATTTTTTGCATGCTTAAAACGGCTCGTTGCCGCGCCGGCGAAACCAGCCGGTCAGCGACAGGCGCTCGCGGGTGGCGGGCAGGACTTCGTGGGGAACTTCTCCAGACAGGAACACCACCAGGCAACCGCCGCTGGGCACCACGTCATGTTCGACGCCGTCCTTGAGGTACATGCGCAACTGGCCGCCCTGCTCCGCCAGCCACTCGTCGTTCAGGTAGATCACCGCCGAGACCGAGCGCCGGTCATCGTCGCGAAACCGGTCCAGGTGCCTGAGGTAAAACGCCCCCGGCGGGTACATCGCGAAGTGGCCTTCAAAATCTTCCAGGCCGAGGAACAAGCTGCGGTTTATCGCCAGGCGCAAGCTATCCAATACCGCCATATAGCGGTCACAGACGGCGGAGTCGCCCTCCTCCAACCACTGGATATGGTCGCCGCGTATGCCCTCGCGAATCTCCTGGGCCGGCCCGCGCCCGATCGCCGCCGGTGCCAGTTCACCTTCAACCGCACGTTTACGGCACTCAGCCGCCAGTTCCAGGGTCAGAGCCTGGGGCAGGAAGCCGTTCTGCTGCGACCAGCCCTTTTCGGCCAGGTCGTCGACAATGCGTTGCAGCAATGGGTGATCGAGGGGTATTTGCATGGCGCGCATAGTATCCATACGCCTGTGAATCCAACAGGGCCGTTGAGCGTCTGAACGCACTTTAGTCAGGTGACTGATAGGATTTCTCGACAAATCCTACGCCCGACACGGACAATAGTGGCCGACTGACAGGAGTCCATATGCGTCGTTTGTTTTTTTCCTTGCTGATGTTCTGCGTTTTGCCCGCCTGGGCAGACGGCCATGACCTGTTGTACAAGGTCGCCGGCTGGGCCGAACAACGTGCGCATTTCAATGACGCCCTCAGTGCCGCCCAGCAACGCTACCGCAATAGCCTGCCGCCGGCGGTGTACCAGGCGCTGGTCGACAACAGCAATAAGCGCTTCGCCGCCCAGGCCATGGACCGGCGCGCCGAAGCCCAGTTGCGCAAGCGCCTGGCGGACCCAGCGCCAGCCCTGGCGTTTTTTCAATCGCCGCTGGGGCGCAAGGTTGTCGCCGCCGAATTGCTCGCCACCCGCCGCGACCAGTTGGCAAAAAATGCCCAAGGCCTGCCGCACATCGAAGCCGACGCCACCCGCAGCCTGATCATCGGCCACCTGGCCCAGGCCCTGCCTGCCCGTGAAGCCGGCGCCGAAGTCAGCCTGGCGATCGCCGGCGTGGCGGCCGACAGCTTGAGCCAGATGATCCCCGGCCTGTTGGGCGGCGGCCAGGCCCAGGGCATGTTGGATGGGCAACGCGAGCGGCTGATGCAACAGATCGGCAATGACCTGAACAACACGCTGCTGTACGTCTATCGGGATTTGTCCGACCCGGAGCTGGAAGAGTTCGCTACGTTTGCCGAGTCGCCGCAGGGTAAAGCGTATTACCAGGCGGCACTGGCAGCGGTACGCGCAGGCTTGGCGGTCGGTCAAAGCACTTCCAGCCTGGCGCAGTAACAAAATGTGGGAGGGGGCTTGCCCCCGATGGCGGTGGGTCAGTATCAGATGTGCTGACTGACACCCTGCTATCGGGGGCAAGCCCCCTCCCACATTTTCACCGCGTTATTTCAGGTGGTCGGTGAGGTACTTGAAGTACTCATTGCGAATCTCGGGAATCTCATTGGCCAAGTGATGCCGGCCACGCTTGAGCATCAACACCTCAGGCTGATCGAACTTGCCCCGCAGCATCTTCAGGTTGTGCTGCCAATCCACCGTCATATCCTCTTCGCCCTGCACAATCAGCGGCCGCCGCGGGCTGCGCGGTGCGGCTTCGATTTGCTTGATCCAGCGCGCCAGTGCCCCGACCCAGGCGGTCGGCAGTTGGCGCGGCTGCAAGGGGTCGGCTTCGAGGAACGGCTTGAAGGCCGGGTCATTGGTGTTTTCGCTGAACCGCCGGGCGATGCCTTTGACGAACGGCCGCAGCAGGTAATAGCTGACCTGCGACCAGCCCCACCCACGCGGGCGCACCAAGGGTGAAAGCAGAAAAGTCTTACCCTGGGCCGGGCTGTCGACGCCATGGTTGAGCAAGTGATCCACCACCACCGCGCCGCCGGTGCTTTGCCCGAACAGGTGCCAGGGCCGGGGCAGGTGCAGCGATTCGGCCTGGGCGAACAGCGCCTGCACCACGTCCTGGTACACCGCAAAATCATCGATGCTGGCCCGCACCCCGCTGGACAAGCCATGCCCCGGCAGGTCGCAGGCGATCACCACAAACCCCTGGTCCAGCGCCCAGTCGACCACGTGGCGGTACAGCCCCATATGGTCGTAGAACCCGTGGAACATAAACATCGTCGCCACCGGCACGGGCGGCCACCACACTTGGGCGACCACCTCGAAGCCATCGACCCCGAAGCGGCCAAGACGGCTCACCGCCGGCACCTTGCGCGCGCTCAGGTCCAGCCCGTAGAAACGCTGGTAGACCCGCGCCTCGGCGCTGAGCGGCTGCGCATCCACCAGGGGCCGCAAGCTGTCGCGCAGATGATCGGGGTCAAAGGTAACGGGCATAAGAGGTTCCAGACTTGGGGGCTTCACGCGCTGCGCAGAGGAATATCGAGCTGCGATATTCATCTGTCGGGGCAAGCATGGCAAGCTACGCGTCCTTCGAGGATTGATCTGAATGCGACAACCCTACCGCACCACCCTGTTCGCCAGCCTGGTGCTGCTGCTCTGCGCCGGCGTGTTATGGGCCGCGTATGACTGGTTCCAGGGACGCTACCTGCGCACCTTCAACGAACACACGGCGGTGTTTTCCGGCGACGCCCTGCGCCTGCCCGACGACCTCGCCGGCCCCGGCCCGATCCGTCTCGTGCATTTCTGGGACCCGGCCTGCCCGTGCAACGTCGGCAACCAGCAGCACCTGGGCGAGTTGATCGAGCACTACGCGCCCCAAGGCGTTGAGTTCTACGCCCTGCAAAAGCCCGGCAGCCACGGCCAACTGCCCGACAACCTGCGCCAGATGAAAATCCTCAGCAGCCTGCCCGGCGCCGATCAAATACCGGCGACCCCGGCCGTGGCGATCTGGGACCGCACAGGCAAGCTTGCGTATTTCGGGCCCTACAGCGAAGGGCTGACGTGCAACGCCAACAACAGCTTTATCGAGCCGATCCTCAAAGCCCTTGAAGCGGGACGCGCGGTGAATGCCACTCACACCCTGGCGGTGGGCTGCTATTGTTCGTGGCCAACCGGTTCGTAGCCCGCCGCCCCACTCTTGGTAAGGAATGTTCATGAAGCGCGTCTTGCAGGTTCTCGCGGTGCTGCTGGCGCTGGTTGCCGTCGGCGCCGGCTGGTACGTCTACAGCAAGCAACCCACCCGCCAGGGCGCAGTGACGCTGGCGAACCTGCAAGGTTCGGTCACGGTGCGCTACGACGACCGTGGCGTGCCGCATATCCGCGCCGAGAACGAGACCGACCTGTACCGCGCCCTGGGCTACGTGCATGCCCAGGACCGGTTGTTCCAGATGGAAATCATGCGGCGCCTGGCTCGCGGCGAATTGGCCGAAGTGCTCGGCCCCAAGCTGCTGGAGACCGACAAACTGTTCCGCAGCCTGCGCATTCGCGAACGGTCCGCCACTTATGTCGCGCAGCTGGACCATGAGTCGGCGCACTGGAAGGCCCTGCAAGCCTATCTGGACGGGATCAACCAGTATCAGGACACCCACGCCAGCCCGATGGAGTTCGATGTGCTGGGCATCCCGAAGCGGCCGTTCACCGCAGAGGACACCATCAGCGTCGCCGGGTATATGGCCTACAGCTTTGCTGCCGCGTTTCGTACCGAGCCATTGCTGACGTATGTACGCGACCAGTTGGGCAGCGACTACCTGAACGTGTTCGACCTCGCCTGGCAACCCAAGGGCGCGCTCAACCTGGCCGCCAGCGACTGGCAACGCCTCGGCGCCATTGCATCCCTGAGTGAACAGGCCCTGGCCGATAACGGCTTGCCGCAGTTCGAGGGCAGCAACGCCTGGGCCGTCAGCGGCAGCCGCACCAAGAGCGGCAAGCCGTTGCTGGCGGGTGACCCGCATATCCGCTTCTCGGTGCCGTCGGTGTGGTACGAGGCGCAGCTCTCGGCGCCGGGCTTTGAACTGTATGGCTATCACAACGCGCTGGTGCCGGTGGCGTTCCTGGGGCACAACCTGGATTTCGGCTGGAGCCTGACCATGTTCCAGAACGACGACCTCGACCTGATCGCCGAGAAGGTCAATCCGCAAAACCCCAACCAGGTCTGGTACCACGGCCAATGGGTCGACATGAGCAGCAGCGAGCAACAGATCGCGGTCAAGGGCCAGGCACCGGTCACCTTGACCCTGCGCCAGTCGCCCCATGGCCCGATCATCAATGACGTGCTCGGCGAGAACGCCGGCAAGACGCCGATCGCCATGTGGTGGGCGTTCCTCGACACCCAGAACCCGATCCTCGAAGGTTTCTACCAGCTCAACCGCGCCGACACCCTGGCCAAGGCCCGCGCCGCAGCAGCCAAGGTCTCGGCACCGGGCCTGAACATCGTGTGGGCGAATGCCAAGGGCGATATAGGCTGGTGGGCGGCGGCGCAGTTGCCGATCCGTCCGGCGGGCGTCAACCCCGGGTTTATCCTCGACGGCAGCACGGCCCAGGCCGACAAGCTGGGCTTCTACCCGTTCAGCGCCAACCCCCAGGAAGAAAACCCGGCGCGTGGCTATGTGGTATCGGCCAATGCGCAGCCGGTGTCGCCCAGCGGCATGGAAATCCCCGGCTATTACAACCTGGCCGACCGCGGCCAGCAGTTGAATGCGCAGTTGAGCGACAAAAGCGTGAAGTGGGAATTGAACAACAGCCAGGCGCTGCAACTGGGCACCACCACCGCCTTCGCCCCGCGCCTGTTGGCGCCGCTGTTGCCGGTGCTGCGCGAGGTGGTCAAGGACCCGGCGCAATTGCAACTGGTGGAACAACTGGCGGCCTGGAAAGGCGATTACCCGCTGGACTCCACCAGCGCCACGCTGTTCAACCAGTTCCTGTTCAACCTTGCCGACGCGACCTTCCACCCGAAACTGGGCGACGGCATGTTCAAGACGCTGCTCAGCACGCGGGTGATCGACGCCGCGTTGCCACGCCTGGCCGCAACCCCGGACTCACCCTGGTGGAACGGCAAGCGCGCCGACACCGTCAAGCTCGCCTGGGACAACAGCCTCGCACACCTCAAGGCCACCCTCGGCGATGACCCGGGCCAATGGCAGTGGGGCAAGGCCCATACGCTGACCCACGGCCACCCGCTGGGCTCGCAGAAACCGTTGGACCTGATCGTCAACGTCGGCCCCTTCCCCGCGCCCGGCACCCACGAAGTGCCGAACAACCAGTCGGCCAATATCGGCCCGGCGCCATGGCCGGTGACCTACGGCCCGTCGACACGGCGCCTGATCGACTTCGCCGACGTGCCCCACGCGCTGACCATCAACCCGGTGGGGCAAAGCGGTGTGCCGTTCGACAAGCACTATGGGGACCAGGCGGAGACGTATATCGAGGGTGGCTATGAGCAGGCGCATTTCAGCGATGAGGAAGTCACGGCTAATACGCGCGGCACGCTGAAGTTGCTGCCAGCACGCTGATCGCTTGGAAATCGATCAAAATGTGGGAGGGGGTTTGCTCCCGATAGCTGTGTGTCAGTCGATGCATATATGACTGAACCACCGCTATCGGGGGCAAGCCCCCTCCCACCTTGGATCTGCGGTGTTGTGCCTACACCGGCGGCGCGAAGTTGAGCCGGAACTGTTGTGGCGTCACCCCCAGCCGGCGGTTGAACACACTGCGCATGTGCTGGGCATCGCGAAACCCGCATTGATAGGCCACGGTCTTGAGCGGCGCGTGGCTGCTTTCGAGCATCACCCGCGCCGCGTCCACCCGCGCCCGCTCGACAAACTCCGCCGGGGTGATCCGCGCTTCACGGGCGAACACCCGGGAGAAGTTGCGCGCACTCATATTGGCGGCCTTGGCCAGGTCCGCAATGGTCAAATCGCCGGTCAGGTTGGCCAGCACATACAACTGCACCAGCGCCACCGCCGAGGTGGCTTCGGCGTGGGGCGTGAGGAACGGACTGAACTGCGACTGCCCGCCGGAGCGCTGGGTGAACACCACCAGGCGCTTGGCCACGCTCAGCGCCACTTCGGGCCCGTGGTCCTGGGCCAGCAGGTACAGCGACAGGTCGATACCCGCCGTGACCCCGGCCGAGGTGTAGAGGTTGCCGTCCTGCACGTAGAGGCGGTCGGCCTCGACCCGAGTGGTCGGGCACAGGCGCGCCAGGTCGGCGGCATCGCCCCAGTGCGTGGTGACCGTGCGGGCGTCGAGCAAACCGGCGCGAGCGAGTATGAAGGCGCCGTTGCAGATCGAGCCGAAGCGCCGCGCCCTGGCGGCGGCACTGCGTAGCCAGTCATCGAAGTCGGGGCCGAAATCCTCGAACGGCAGCTGCGGGCCACCCGCCACCAGCAGCAGGTCATAGGCTTGCAGGGCTTCGCGGTAATGCCGATGAGCTTGCAACGACAAGCCGTTGGAGGCCGCCATCGTGCCGTGGCCGATACCGATCACTTCCAGTTGGTAGTGATCTTCAGGCGCGAGAAAACGGTTCGCCTCGCAGAACACATCCATCGGCCCGGTCACGTCCAGTGACTGGACGCCGGGGAAGATCAGGATGGCGACAGTTTTGCTCATGAACAGGCACACCTTTACCTAACTGGATAAACACAGAACCCCTGTGGGAGGGGCGGTGCGACTTGCCGCCGATAGCAGAGTGTCAGTCACTGAAGCAGTGACTGATCCGCCGCCCTCGGGGGCAAGTCGAATCGTCGTACCGCCCCTCCCACCTTTGGATTTTCGCAGGCTTGGAGGGTGATATTACCTGCTACACCCTAGCCGATTTTCACTTGGCACGATGTAGCGGCACATTGGCCGACATCGCACCCTCGTTGCGATAGCCCCTTCCCAGGCGCACGACCAGACTGGCTTCCTCGGCGCCACCCCGGCGCTTTCTTGCGGAGAACGACCATGAGCACCACCATCGCCGGCATCAAGATCCCGGACAGCGCCCTGGCCAAGGCCACCACCGACTATATCCGCGACGTCGAGTCCGACCTGCTCTACCACCACTCGCGCCGGGTGTTTCTGTTTGGCGCGTTGAGCGGTGAGCGCAAGCAACTGGCCTACAACCCGGAGTTGCTGTACGTCGGCGCGATGTTCCATGACCTGGGCCTGGTGCAAGGCCATCGCAGCGATGACCAGCGTTTCGAAGTCGACGGTGCCAACGCAGCGGCGGACTTCCTCACGCCGTATGGGCTGAGCGATGACGATATCGAGCAGGTGTGGCTGTCCATCGCACTGCACACGACGCCGGGTGTGCCGCAACATCTGCGCCCGACCGTGGCGCTGGTCACCGCCGGCGTCGAGATGGACGTGCTGGGCATGGACTACGCCGCGTTTACCCCCGTGCAGCGCGAAGCCGTGGTGCATGCGCATCCACGCGGTGAAGGGTTCAAGGAGTGCATCATCTGCGCCTTCGCCGACGGCTTGCGCCATCGCCCGCAGACCACGTTTGGCAACGTGAAGACCGATGTGCTGGTGGATCAGGAGCCGGGGTTCAAGCCGATGAACTTTGTCGAGGTGATTCGCCAGTCGCCGTGGGCTGCGTAATCAACCTGGAATGCGGTCCAAATGTGGGAGGGGCGGTGCGACGATTCGACTTGCCCCCGATAGCAGAGTGTCAGTCACTGAAGCTGTGACAGATCCACCGCCATCGGGGGCAAGCCCCCTCCCACATTTTTAACCCGGCGCAGGCCGTTAGACCGGCGCGGGCGCCCGACGCTTGTCCGGCTGCTGCCAGCCATCGGCGGCGGCTTCTTCGATCGCTTGCTGGATGGCTTTCTTGCGCAGGTCTTCGGCACGACGGCTGAAGAACCACACCAGGAAGGTCACCAGCGATACCGCCAGCAAAATCAGGCTGGCCACGGCGTTGATCTCGGGTTTAACCCCAAGGCGCACGGCCGAGAAGACTTCCATCGGCAAGGTGGTCGAGCCCGGGCCGGAGACGAAGCTGGCGAGTACCAGGTCATCGAGCGACAGCGCGAAGGACATCATCCCACCCGCCGCCAACGACGGCGCGATCATCGGGATGGTGATCAGGAAGAACACCTTCCACGGCCGCGCACCCAAGTCCATCGCCGCTTCTTCGATCGACAGGTCCAGCTCACGCAAACGCGCCGACACCACCACCGCCACATACGCCGCACAGAACGTGGTGTGGGCGATCCAGATGGTGACGATGCCACGTTCCTGGGGCCAACCGATCATCTGCGCCATGGCCACGAACAGCAGCAACAACGACAGACCGGTGATCACTTCCGGCATGACCAGCGGCGCGGTCACCAGGCCGCCAAACAGCGTGCGGCCCTTGAACTGGCTGATGCGCGTCAGCACGAACGCCGCCAGCGTACCCAGTGCCACGGCCGCGATGGCCGTGTAGCAAGCGATTTCCAGCGAGCGTGCCACCGAGCCCATCAATTGGGTGTTGTCCAACAGGCCCACGTACCACTTGATCGACCAACCGCCCCACACCGTCACCAGCTTGGATTCGTTGAACGAATAGATCACCAGGATCAGCATCGGCAGGTAGATGAACAACAACCCCGCCACCAGCATGAAGCTTGAGAAACTGACGCGCTTCATATCTTGCCCTCCATCTCTTTGGCTTGGCTGCGGTTGAACAGGATGATCGGCACGATCAGGATCGCCAGCATCACCACCGCCAGGGCGGAAGCCACCGGCCAGTCACGGTTGTTGAAGAATTCTTGCCACAACACTTTACCGATCATCAGGGTTTCCGGGCCGCCGAGCAGTTCCGGGATCACGAACTCGCCGACTACCGGGATAAACACCAGCATGCAACCGGCGATGATGCCGTTCTTGGACAGCGGCACGGTGATCTTCCAGAAGCTGTTGAAGGTGCTCGAACCGAGGTCCGAGGCAGCTTCCAGCAGGCTCTGGTCGTGCTTCACCAGGTTGGCGTACAGCGGCAGGATCATGAACGGCAGGTACGAATAGACCACGCCGATATACACCGCGATATTGGTGTTGAGGATTTGAATCGGTTCGTTTATCAGCCCAATGGACATCAGGAAGCTATTGAGCAAACCATTGTTGCTAAGGATGCCCATCCACGCATACACGCGGATCAGGATCGCGGTCCAGGTCGGCATCATGATCAGCAGCACCAGCACGGTCTGCATCTCTTTGCGCGCGGTGGCAATAGCGTAGGCCATCGGGTAACCGATCAGCAGGCACAGCAAGGTGCTAAAGAACGCCATCTTCAGCGAACCCAGGTACGCGGCGATGTACAACTCGTCGCCCGCCAGCAAGCTGTAGTTGGCGAGGTTGAGCACCAGTTGCAGCTTCTGCTCAACGTAGGTGTAGATCTCGGTGTAGGGCGGAATCGCCACATCGGCTTCGGCAAAGCTGATTTTCAGGACAATGAAAAACGGCAGCGCGAAAAACAGGAACAGCCACAGGAAGGGAATCCCGATGACCACCTGCTTGCCACTGGGGATTATGCGGTGCAAGCGCCGCTTGAATTTCTTCATGTTCATGAGCGAAGTACCACGCCGCTGTCGTCTTCCCACCACACGTAGACCTGGTCACCCCAGGTCGGCCGCTGGCCACGGCGTTCGGCGTTGGCGACGAAGGACTGCACCAGCTTGCCGCTCGGCAACTCCACGTAGAACACCGAGTGCCCGCCGAGGTAGGCGATGTCGTGGACCTTGCCGCTGGACCAGTTGTGCTCGCAGGTCGGCATTTCAGTGGTGACCAGCAGTTTTTCCGGGCGAATGGCGTAGGTCACCGACTTGTCTTCCACCGCAGTGGCGATGCCGTAGCCCACATAGATGTCACGGTCCAGGTCCGGGCACTGGAGCACCGCGTGGCCTTCGGCGTCGTCGACCACCTGGGTGTCGAAGATGTTGACGTTGCCGATGAACTCGCACACAAGCCGGCTGGTCGGCGTCTCGTAGATGTCGACCGGGCTGCCGATCTGCGCGATCCAGCCCAGGTGCATGATCGCGATGCGCTCGGCCATGGTCATGGCCTCTTCCTGGTCGTGGGTCACCATGACGCAGGTCACGCCGACGCGCTCGATGATTTCCACCAGTTCCAGTTGCATCTGCGAACGCAGTTTCTTGTCGAGGGCACCCATCGGCTCATCGAGCAGCAACAGTTTTGGGCGCTTGGCCAGGGAACGGGCCAGGGCCACACGCTGACGCTGGCCGCCGGACAACTGGTGCGGCTTGCGCTTGGCGTACTGGCTCATCTGCACCAGTTTGAGCATCTCGGTCACGCGGGCGTCGACTTCGGACTTGGGAATCTTGTCCTGCTGCAGACCAAACGCGATGTTCTGCGCCACAGTCATGTGCGGGAACAGGGCGTAGGACTGGAACATCATGTTGATCGGCCGCTCGTAGGGCGGCATGTCGGTGATGTCCACACCGTCGAGGTAGATGCGACCCTCGGTTGGGCGCTCAAAACCTGCGAGCATACGCAACAAGGTGGATTTGCCCGAACCCGAACCGCCGAGCAAGGCGAAGATCTCGCCTTTCTTGATTTCCAGGGACACATCGTCCACCGCAATCGTCTCGTCGAACTTCTTCGTGACCCGGTCGATTTTGACCAGCACCTTTTTCGGTGTCTGGTCGCCCTCGAGGGCTTTCTTATAGGCGCCGGAGGCAACTGCCATTTACGAAACTCCCGAAAAAAAAATGCAGTTCGCCCGAGGCGGGCGAACCCAGGATAATTTGAGCCTTACTTGCCCGTCTTGACCTTGGTCCAGCTACGGGTCATCAAACGCTGCACGTTCGGGGGTAGCTCGACGTTGACAAATGTCCGGTCGAGAACCGCCTGCGGTGGGTAAACCGCTTCGTCGGTGCGTATCGATTGTTCCATCAGTGTGTCCGCCCCTGGGTTAGGGTTGGCATAACCGACGTAATCACTGACCTGAGCGATAACCTCAGGTTGCAGTAAATAGTTGATGAAGGCGTGGGCCTCTTTGACGTTGGTCGCGTCCTTGGGGATCGCCAGCACGTCAAACCACAGGTTGCCGCCTTCTTTCGGAATCGCGTAGGCGATATTCACGCCCTTGCCCGCTTCGCTTGCGCGAGCCTTGGCCTGGAACACATCGCCGGAGAACCCGGCCGCCACGCAGATGTTGCCGTTGGCCAGGTCGGAGATGTATTTGGAAGAATGGAAGTAGGTCACATAAGGCCGCACTTTCAGCAGTTTCGCTTCGGCCTTCTTGTAGTCTTCGGGATTCTCACTGTTGGGGTTCAGGCCCATGTAGTTGAGCACCGCCGGCAGCATTTCATCTGCCGAGTCCATGAAGGACACGCCGCACTTCGCCAGCTTCTTCATGTTTTCCGGCTCGAACAGCACGGCCCAGGAGTCGATCTTGTCGACGCCCAGCACTTCTTTGACTTTATCGACGTTGTAACCGATGCCGTTGGTGCCCCACAGGTACGGCACCGCGTATTGGTTGCCCGGGTCGTTCTTTTCCAGACGCTTGAGCAGCGCCGGGTCGAGGTTGGCGTAGTGGGTCAGCAACGACTTGTCGAGCTTCTGGAACGCCCCGGCCTTGATCTGTTTGCCGAGGAAGTGATTGGACGGCACCACCACGTCGTAACCGGTACGCCCGGCCAGCAACTTGCCTTCCAGGGTTTCGTTGGAATCAAACACGTCATACACCGGCTTGATACCGGAGGCCTTTTCAAAGTTGGCCAGGGTGTCGGGGCCGATGTAGTCCGACCAGTTATAAACATGCACAGTCGATGCGGCCTGCACGCTGACGGCCAGCGTGATACCTGCACCTACCAGCAAGGCTTGGCGAAATAAAGAAAATGGCAAGTGGAGGTCCTCTTAAATAGTTGGGCCCAAAGTTGTTGCCCGGCAACAAAACCGGCGCGCAACTTACCCTCGATAAACCGATCCGGCAAAACTTTATGTCATTTAATGTGTGGGAGGGGGCTTGCTCCCGATGGCGGCGTACCATCCGAGAACATCGGCGACTGACACTCCGCCTTCGCGAGCAAGCCCGCTCCCACAGGTTTTAAGGCTTATTTGCCCGATTTGATTTTGGTCCAGCTGCGTGTCATTTCACGCTGAGTCGCCGCCGGCAAGTCGGCAATGGCATACAGCTTGGCTTGCACATCCGCTGGCGGGTAGATGCCTGGGTCGCTGGTGATGTCTTTGTCGACCAATGCGGTGGCTTTCTCGTTACCGTTCGGGAAACGCACGCTGTTGGTGATCGCAGCCATGACTTTCGGCTCGAGCAGGTAGTTCATGAACTTGTAGGCGGCTTCGACGTTTTCGGCATCTTTAGGGATGGCGACCATGTCATAGAAACTACCGGCGCCTTCCTTCGGAATGTCATACGCCACTTTGACCTTGCCACCGGCTTCAGCCGCGCGGGACTTGGCCTGCTGGATGTCACCCGAGTAACCCACGGCTACGCAGATGTTGCCGTTGGCCAGGTCGGAGATGTACTTGGACGAGTGGAAGTAGCCGATCGAAGGACGGATCTTCAGAAACAGGTCTTCGGCTTGCTTGAGGTCAGCCTTCTTCTGGCTGTCGGTCGGCAGGCCCAGGTAATGCAGCGCGATCGGCAACATTTCGGTTGGCGAATCGAGGAAGCTCACGCCGCAGCTCTTGAGCTTGGCGATGTTTTCCGGCTTGAGCAGGATGTCCCACGAGTCGATCTTGTCGACGCCCAGCGCGGCCTTGACCTTCTCCGGGTTGTAACCGATGCCGATCGAACCCCACATGTAGGGGAACGCGTGTTTGTTGTCCGGGTCGCTGATCGACACGGCCTTGAGCAGGGACGTGTTCAGGTTTTCGTAGTTGGACAGCTTGGACTTGTCCAGCTCCTGGTAGACGCCGGCCTTGATCTGCTTGGCGAGGAAGTTGTTCGACGGTACAACGATGTCGTAACCGGACTTGCCTGCCAGCAACTTGGCTTCGAGGGTCTCGTTGCTGTCGAATACGTCGTACACCACTTTAATGCCCGACTCTTTTTCAAAGTTGGCGATGGTGTCCGGAGCAATATAGTCGGACCAGTTGTAGACGTGCAGCACTTTATCGCCTGCCTGGGCCGCGCCCGCCATTGCGCCCATCAGGGACAACGCGAGGAGGGTCTTGCCAGCGTTCTTCAAACCTAATGCCTTCATTTGGTGATGCTCCGATTTTCTTTTTTGGACCGCAACATACTTCATCGATATATAGCTGTTTGGCAGCCCGTCGAAGGGCAGCAAAACAGGACAACAATCTGGCAAGTTAGGGGGCTGGCTTCAACCAACCCGCTCTTTTGTAACTGCCCGAACGCAGCGCCCAAGAGCGACTGCGTTCTGAGCCTAGCACCTAGCCCTGCAATGCCGCCAAAGTCAGGTCCAGGCAACGACGAGCCTTGGTCACCAGCTCGTCAATTTCGGTCTTGCTGATCACCAGCGGCGGCGAAATGATCATGGTGTCCCCCACGGCGCGCATGATCAGGCCATTCTCGAAGCAGAAGGTTCGGCAAATCATGCCAACGCCACGGCCTTCGTAACGCTTGCGCGTCGCTTTGTCCTGAACCAGTTCAATTGCACCGAGCATGCCAACACCGCGTACTTCACCCACCAAGGGATGATCAGCCAGCTCCCTTAGACGTTTCTGCAAATAGGGTGCCGTTTCGTCATGCACACGCTTAATAATTTGCTCATCGCGCATGATACGGATGTTTTCCAGAGCCACCGCTGCTGCCACCGGGTGACCGGAATAGGTGAAGCCGTGGTTGAAATCGCCGCCTTCATTCAGCACCGCAACCACCTCGTCGCGCACGATCAGGCCACCCATCGGGATGTAACCCGAGGTCAGGCCCTTGGCGATGGTCATCATGTCGGGCTTGAGGTCGTAGAAATCGCTGCCGAACCACTCGCCGGTACGGCCGAAACCGCAGATCACCTCATCGGCGACAAACAGGATGTCGTACTTGGCGAGGATTTCCTTGATGCGCGGCCAGTAGCTGTCAGGCGGCACGATCACGCCACCGGCGCCCTGGATCGGCTCGGCAATAAAGGCACCGACGTTGTCCACGCCCAGTTCCAGGATCTTCTCTTCGAGCTGGTTGGCGGCCCACACACCGAACTCTTCGGGGCTCATGTCGCCGCCTTCGCCAAACCAGTAAGGCTGGGCGATGTGGACGATACCCGGGATCGGCAAGTCGCCCTGTTCATGCATATAGGTCATGCCGCCGAGGCTGGCGCCGGCCACGGTGGAGCCGTGGTAGCCATTCTTGCGGCTGATGATGATTTTCTTGTTCGGCTGGCCCTTGATCGCCCAGTAGTGGCGGACCATGCGCAGCATGGTGTCGTTGCCTTCGGAGCCGGAGCCGGTGAAGAACACGTGGTTCATGCCGGCCGGTGCGACGTCGGAGATCGCCTTGGCCAGTTCCAGCACCGGCGGGTGGGCGGTCTGGAAGAACAGGTTGTAGTACGGCAGTTCTTTCATCTGCTTGGCGGCGGCATCAGCCAGTTCATCGCGACCGTAACCGATCGCCACGCACCACAGGCCGGCCATGCCGTCGAGGATCTTGTTGCCTTCGCTGTCCCACAGGTAAACGCCGCGGGCTTTAGTGATGATCCGCGGGCCTTTCTCTTTCAGCTGTTTGAAGTCGCTGAACGGCGCCAGGTGGTGATCATTGCTCAAGGCTTGCCATTCACGGGTTTGCGGGTTGTTGCTGGACATACCAATCTCCTAGACTTTTCAGTGAAGGGCGCACCGTTTAAAGGGCGCGCCCGGCGCATCAGACGGCAAAGAGCAGAAATTCCCGCTCCCAAGAACTGATCACGCGCTTGAAGTTTTCATGCTCGGCCCGCTTGACCGCGACGTAGCCCGTGATGAATTTGTGACCCAGGTATTTCTCGACGGTCTTGCTGTTTTCCATGCGTTCCAGGGCGTCTTCGATGGTCAACGGCAGGCGCAGGTTGCGCCGTTCGTAACCACGGCCGACGACCGGCGCGCTCGGGTTATGCCCTTCGACCATGCCGATGTAGCCGCACAACAGGCTGGCGGCAATCGCCAGGTACGGGTTGGCGTCAGCGCCGGGCAGGCGGTTTTCCACACGACGGTTCTGCGGGCCGGCATCCGGTACGCGCAGACCGACGGTACGGTTTTCTTCGCCCCATTCCACGTTCACCGGCGCGGAAGTGTCCGGCAGGAAGCGGCGGAACGAGTTCACGTTGGGGGCAAACAGCGGCAGCAATTCCGGGATGAATTTCTGCAGTCCGCCAATGTGGTTGAGGAACAGTTGGCTCATGGTCCCGTCTTCATTGGAGAAGACGTTCTTGCCGGTGGCGAGGTCGATGATGCTCTGGTGCAGGTGCATCGCGCTGCCGGGCTCGCCGGTCATCGGCTTGGCCATGAAGGTGGCGGCCACGTTGTGCTTGAGCGCGGCTTCACGCATGGTGCGCTTGAACACCAGGATCTGGTCGGCCAGGGACAGGGCGTCGCCGTGACGGAAGTTGATTTCCATCTGCGCCGTGCCGTCCTCGTGGATCAGGGTGTCGAGGTCCAGCTCCTGCAGTTCGCACCAGTCGTAGACATCTTCGAACAGCGGGTCGAATTCGTTAGCCGCTTCTATAGAGAAGGACTGCCGGCCGGTTTCCGGACGGCCGGAACGGCCAATCGGCGGTTGCAGCGGGAAGTCCGGGTCTTCGCAGCGTTTGGTCAGGTAGAACTCCATCTCCGGCGCCACGATGGGCTGCCAGCCTTTGTCGGCGTAGAGCTTGAGGACTTTCTTGAGCACGTTGCGCGGCGACAGCTCGATCGGGTTGCCTTGCTTGTCGTAGGTGTCGTGGATCACCTGGGCGGTGGGCTCGATGGCCCACGGCACCAGGAACACCGCGTTCTGGTCGGGGCGGCAGATCATGTCGATGTCGGCCGGGTCGAGCAATTCGTAATAGATGTCGTCTTCGACATAGTCGCCGGTCACGGTCTGCAACAGAACGCTCTCGGGCAGGCGCATGCCTTTCTCGGCGATGAACTTGTTGGTCGGCGAGATCTTGCCCCGGGTGATGCCGGTGAGGTCGCCAATCATGCATTCGACTTCTGTGATCTTGTGGTCTTTCAACCAATCGGTGAGCTGGTCGAGGTTGTTACTCATAAATGCCTCTGGGCTGGGTTTCCTGACGTCCATTAAAGGTCAGGCTTTGGTTGACGCATCGGCGTCGCTGGTTCATCAGAGTGGGAGCTTAACCGCCATTTGGGGTGCCGTTGCACTCCTTAAGCAAAAGGCTTGCCTCCCGTGCAGGATAATGAGCGGCAACCGCAAAAAAGGCCGGATCGGCGTCATGGAAAGGGCGGGTGTAAAAAAATGAACGGGTAACGCGAACAGCATCCTGGCCGTCAAGAATAATGACCGGATCGAGGGAATTTATCGGGGATTGAATCGTCGACGGGAATGCGCGTTCGCAACATTCGAGATAGCTGTGAAAAGCATGCAGACCGACCTGTTTCGAGCAGGTGGTGATGCCGATTATCGGCAGGCCAGACATGAAGCACCCCGGTATTATTGCTGTTATGGGTTTTAATCGAGCTTAGCCTTGTTCATTTTTTTACACAACACCCCCGTAAAAAATACAACACGGCCCGCTCAAGCCTGCTAGTCCCGAGCCGGTCAAACCGACAAAACCGCCCCAAAAAGCCCCAAAAAAGCCCACTAGGCGCTTTTTTGGGGCAAAAAAGGCCTCGCTTGACTTCGGCATGCGGTTCGGGTTGACTGAAACCAGAAAAGATCAATGATTGATATTTTTAACAACAAAGGTGTTGCATCATGTCGGTACCCCCGCGTGCCGTTCAGCTTAACGAAGCGAACGCGTTCCTTAAGGATCATCCTGAGGTTCTGTACGTAGACCTTCTAATTGCGGATATGAATGGTGTGGTGCGCGGTAAGCGCATCGAACGCACCAGCCTCCACAAGGTTTACGAGAAAGGCATTAACCTGCCTGCCTCTTTATTTGCCCTGGATATCAACGGCTCAACGGTGGAAAGCACCGGCCTGGGTCTGGACATCGGTGATGCTGACCGAATCTGTTATCCAATCCCCGACACCCTGTGCAATGAACCTTGGCAAAAGCGCCCTACCGCGCAACTGCTGATGACCATGCACGAAATTGAAGGTGAACCTTTCTTCGCCGATCCGCGCGAAGTGCTCCGACAAGTTGTGAGCAAATTCGACGAACTCGGTCTGACCATCTGCGCTGCCTTCGAGCTTGAGTTCTACCTGATCGACCAGGAGAACGTGAACGGCCGCCCACAACCGCCCCGCTCGCCGATCTCCGGCAAACGTCCGCACTCGACACAGGTCTACCTGATCGACGACCTCGACGAATACGTCGACTGCCTCCAGGACATCCTGGAAGGTGCCAAAGAGCAAGGCATCCCGGCTGACGCCATCGTCAAGGAAAGTGCCCCGGCGCAGTTCGAAGTGAACCTGCACCACGTGGCCGACCCGATCAAGGCCTGCGACTACGCGGTACTGCTCAAGCGCCTGATCAAGAACATCGCCTACGACCATGAGATGGACACCACCTTCATGGCCAAGCCTTACCCAGGCCAGGCAGGCAACGGTTTGCACGTACACATTTCGATCCTGGACAAGGACGGCAAGAATATTTTTGCCAGCGAGGATCCCGAGCAGAACGCCGCATTGCGTCACGCGATCGGCGGTGTGCTGGAGACCCTACCCGCCCAAATGGCGTTCCTGTGCCCTAACGTCAACTCCTACCGTCGTTTCGGCGCACAGTTCTACGTGCCGAACTCGCCGTGCTGGGGCCTGGACAACCGCACCGTCGCCATCCGCGTACCGACCGGCGCGGCTGACTCCGTGCGTATCGAACACCGCGTAGCCGGTGCCGATGCCAACCCCTACCTGCTGATGGCTTCGGTCCTGGCAGGCATACACCACGGTCTGACCAACAAGATCGAACCGGGCGCTCCGGTGGAAGGCAACAGCTACGAGCAGAACGAACAAAGCCTACCGAACAACCTGCGCGATGCCCTGCGCGAGTTGGACGACAGCGAGGTGATGGCCAAGTACATCGATCCTAAATACATCGATATCTTCGTCGCCTGTAAGGAAAGTGAGCTGGAAGAGTTCGAACACTCCATCTCCGACCTTGAGTACAACTGGTACCTGCATACCGTGTAAGCGGTGGTTGCACTGAAAAAACGTCGCAGGCCTTTGGTCTGTGGCGTTTTTTTATGGGTTGCTTTTGGTAGACCGAGTTGGCCTTATCGGGAGCAAGTCGAATCGTCGCACCGCCCCTCCCACAGTTGAACGAGTTTTCCTGAAGAAACCGGTTCGAGTGTGGGAGGGGCGGTGCGACGATTCGACTTGCCCCCGATGGCGGCTTGGCAGACAACACAGGCTCCTGCTCATACAATGCCCGCTGCCTTGTAGGAGACTTCCATGACCACCCGCCCCGCCGCCCCTCGCAAACCCCGCGCCCGCAGCCAGGCCCGGATCGACGCGATCCTCGACGCCGCCCGAACGTTGCTGGCGTCCGAAGGCGTGGCCGGTTTGTCGATCTACAGCGTGGCCGAGCGCGCACAGATTCCGCCGTCGTCGGTGTATCACTTCTTCGCCAGTGTGCCAGCACTGCTGGAAGCGTTGACCGCGGACGTCCATGCGGCATTCCGCGCCGCAATCCTGGCGCCCATCGAGCATGATTCGCTCAAGTATTGGCGCGACCTGTCTTACATCGTCGAACAGCGCATGCTCACCATCTACAGCAACGACGCCGCCGCCCGCCAGTTGATCCTGACCCAGCACGGTTTGACCGAAGTGAATCAGGCGGACCGCCAGCACGATCTGGAGTTGGGTGACTTGATGCTGGCCGTATTCAACCGGCACTTTGAAGTGCCGAGCTTGCCTGCGGACATGGATGTGTTTGCGTTAGCGCTGGAGCTGAGTGATCGCGTGTATGCGCGCTCGGTGCATCAGCATGGGCTGATCACGCCGCGTATGGCGGAGGAAGGGATGCGGGTGTTCGATGCGTATATGGGGCTGTATTTGCCGGCGTATTTGCCCAAGCGGGGCGTTACTGCCTGATGGATGCGTCTCCGGGCCGGGCCTCATCGGGAGCAAGCCCCCTCCCACATGTTGAATGTATTCACAGATCAAAATGTGGGAGGGGGCTTGCGACGATTCGACTTGCTCCCGATAGCGGCCTCAAGCGATCACAACTTGGCGATCGACACCTCGGTGGATTTCACAAAGGCAATCACCTCGCTGCCGATCACCAGCTCCAGCTCCTTGACCGAACGGGTGGTGATCACCGACGTCACGATGCCGGACGCGGTTTGCACGTCGATTTCCGAGAGCACGTCGCCTTCGACGATTTCCTTGATGGTGCCTTTGAACTGGTTACGCACGTTGATGGCTTTAATAGTCATGTCGTTTTTCCTTTAGGGGACAAGTGAGTTATTGCGCCCAACGCAATTGCGTAGGCAGCGGTGAAACAGGTTCGGGTTCCGGCGGGCTACCGGGCAGCGACAACACGCGGTTGAGCACTTGTGCTTCCAGCGCCGCCAGGCGATGCGAGCCTCGGGCGCGTGGACGCGGCAGGTCGACGATCAGGTCGAGGCCGATTTCGCCGTCTTCGATCAGGATCACCCGGTCGGCAATGGCCACGGCTTCGCTGACGTCGTGGGTCACCAGCAACACGGTGAAACCGTGCTTCTGCCAGAGGTTTTCGATCAGTTGCTGCATCTCGATGCGGGTCAACGCATCCAGCGCGCCCAACGGCTCATCGAGCAACAGCAGACGCGGCTGGTGAATCAGCGCACGCGCCAGGGCCACACGCTGCTTCTGGCCACCGGACAAGGCGGTCGGCCATTCATTGGCACGCTCGGCCAGGCCGACCGCTTCCAGCGCCTCCAGCGCCTTGGGACGCCAGTTGCCCTTGAGGCCGAGGCCGACGTTGTCGATGACCTTTTTCCATGGCAGCAGACGCGCTTCCTGGAACATCAATCGCGTGTCCTCAATCGCCTCGCTCAGCGGCGCGGCGCCGGCCAGCAGCTCACCGCTACTGGCTTTGTCCAGGCCGGCCAGCAGGCGCAGCAAGGTACTTTTACCGCAGCCACTGCGGCCGACCACAGCGACAAACTGGCCCGCCGGAATGTGCAGGTCGATGGCCTTGAGCACTTCCCGCGACCCAAAGGCCTTGCGCAACTTGCGCACCGCCAGCGGAATGCCGTTCAGCAGGCGCGGAGGTTGTTGAGCGGTCATGCCGCACCTCCTTTATTCACTTGATAGGCCGGATGCCAGCGCAGCCACACACGCTCCAGGCCACGCGCCGCGAGGTCGGCCAGCTTGCCGAGGACCGCGTACATGACGATGGCCAGCACCACCACGTCGGTTTGCAGGAATTCACGCGCGTTCATCGCCAGGTAACCGATGCCGGAACTGGCCGAGATGGTTTCCGCCACGATCAGCGTCAGCCACATAAAGCCCAGGGCAAAACGCACCCCCACCAGAATCGACGGCAGCGCGCCCGGCAGGATCACCTGGCGGAACAGGCTGAAGCCGGACAAGCCGTAGCTGCGCGCCATTTCCACCAGCGCCGGGTCGATATTGCGGATGCCGTGATACGTGTTGAGGTAGATCGGGAACAGCGTGCCAAGGGCGACCAGGAAAATTTTCGCGGTCTCGTCAATGCCGAACCACAGGATCACCAACGGGATCAGCGCCAGGTGCGGCACGTTGCGGATCATCTGCACCGAGCTGTCCAGCAGGCGCTCGCCCCACGTCGACAACCCGGTGATAAAGCCCAGGGCCAGGCCGATGCTGCCACCGATCACAAAGCCCAGGCCCGCACGCCAGCCGCTGATGGCCAGGTGCGTCCAGATTTCGCCGCTGCGCACCAGGTTGACCCCGGCCTCGATCACCGCACTCGGCGCCGGCAAAATGCGCGTCGACAACCAACCCGCCGACACCGACAACTGCCACACCGCCAACAGCAACACCGGCAGCACCCAAGGCGCCACGCGGTGGCTCAGTTTTTCCAGATTCATGGCGCCGCCTCAGCTCTGTGACGCAGCTTTGGGAAGGATGTCGTTGGCGACCATTTCGCCGAACGGGCTGACGTACCCAGCGCTTTTCGGCAACTCGGGACGTTCGATATCCAGGTGCGGGAACAGCAACTCGGCGACGCGATACGACTCTTCCAGATGTGGATAACCGGAGAAAATAAACGTGTCGATGCCCAGCGCCGCGTACTCCTTGACCCGCGCCGCAACCGTCGGGCCATCGCCCACCAGCGCGGTGCCGGCACCGCCGCGTACCAGGCCGACGCCGGCCCACAGGTTGGGGCTGACTTCGAGGTTGTCGCGGTTGCCGCCATGCAAGGCCGCCATGCGCTGCTGGCCGACCGAATCAAAACGCGCCAGGGAGGCCTGGGCGCGGGCGATGGTGTCGTCGTCCAGGTGCGAGATCAGTTTGTCGGCGGCTTTCCAGGCTTCATCGTTGGTTTCGCGCACGATCACATGCAGACGAATGCCGAAGCGCACAGTGCGCCCGAGTTTCGCGGCCTTGGCCCGTACCTGTTCGATCTTTTCCGCGACCGCAGCCGGTGGCTCGCCCCAGGTCAGCACCATGTCTACCTGTTCGGCTGCCAGGTCCTGGGCGGCTTCGGAGGAGCCGCCGAAGTACAGCGGCGGACGCGGTTGCTGGATCGGCGGGTAAAGCAATTTGGCGCCTTTGACGCTGATGTGTTCGCCGTCGTAATCCACGGTTTCGCCTTCCAGCACGCGGCGCCAGATGCGGGTGAACTCCACCGAAGCCTGGTAGCGCTCCTCATGACTGAGGAACAAACCGTCGCCGGCCAGTTCTTCCGGGTCACCGCCGGTCACCAGGTTGAACAGCGCACGGCCGCCGGACAGGCGATCGAGGGTCGCGGCCTGACGCGCGGCCACCGTCGGGGAAATGATCCCGGGGCGCAGGGCCACAAGAAACTTCAAACGCTGGGTCACCGGGATCAGCGAAGCGGCCACCAGCCACGAGTCTTCGCAGGAGCGCCCGGTGGGGATCAACACCCCGCCGAAGCCGAGGCGGTCAGCCGCCTGGGCCACTTGCTGCAGATAACCGTGATCGACGGCGCGAGCGCCTTCGGCGGTGCCAAGGTAATGGCCGTCGCCGTGGGTAGGCAGGAACCAGAAAATAGTGAGGCTCATGGAGTTGTCTCCTGAAGAAGTCGGATTACGGCGCTTTGGCCACAGCAGCGGGTGGCGTCCAGATCACGTCCTTGATGCTCAAGGGTTTGGGGATCAATTTGAGTTGATAGAAGCTGTCGGCAATCTTCTGCTGCGCGGCGACCACGGCCGGAGTCAGGAACAGCGCCCCGTAGCCCTGGCGTTTCACCGAGGTCAGGGTGATGTCCGCCGGCAGGCCGAGCAGCGGCGCAACTTGTTCGGTGACTTCCTGCGGGTTGGCCTTGGACCAGTCGCCCACCGCGCGCACTTCTTCCACCAGCGCCTTGATCACTTCGGGGTGTTTTTCGGCGTAGGGCTTGGTGGCCAGGTAGAACTGATGGTTGTCGGCAATCCCGGTGCCGTCACGCAGGGTTCGGGCTTGCAGTTGTTTCTCGGCGGCGGCCTGATACGGGTCCCAGATGACCCAGGCGTCCACGCTGCCACGCTCGAACGCAGCACGCGCATCGGCGGGCGGCAGGAACACGGTCTGCACGTCGGTGTATTTCAGGCCGGCATCTTCCAGGGCACGCACCAGCAGGTAGTGAACGTTGGAGCCTTTGTTGAGCACGACTTTCTTGCCCTTGAGCTCGGCCACCGATTTGATCGGCGAGTCTTTCGGCACCAGGATCGCTTCACTGGTCGGTGCCGGCGGCTCGTAGGCCACGTAGAGCAGATCGGCGCCGGCGGCCTGGGCGAATACCGGCGGGGTTTCACCGGTGACGCCGAAGTCGATCGAGCCGACGTTCAGGCCTTCGAGCAATTGCGGGCCGCCCGGGAACTCGGTCCACTGCACCTGCACACCGTCGGCGGCCAGGCGCTTTTCCAGGGTGCCCTTGGCCTTGAGCAGCACCAGGGTGCCGTATTTCTGATAGCCGATCCGCAGGGTTTCGGCGGCGTGGGCTTGAACAATGGCGCCGAAGGACACAGCCGCAGCAAACAGTGCGACCAGACCACGACGCAAGATGACAGTGCGCATGGCGCTCTCTCCAAAAATGCGATTGGGGGGTTGGCTGCACCTGCTTGGCCGTTGGCGGCTGAGTAAGGTGAGTACTTCTTGAATCGGTAAGGCTTAAATGCTCCAGCGAGCACTCAACAAACGTTCATTCAACACATGCGGGTCCAGCGGTTTCGGGCGACGGGCCATGGCGGCGTAAAAGGTTTCCAGGGCCTCGTTCAAGCGTTGTTCGAGGATCGGCACCAGTTGCGCCTGGGCACTGCCTTCGCCGTAGGCGATCTGACTGTCTTCGGCAAAGATCCCGTGGAGCAATTCCTGGGCTTTCAACGCCGACAGTACCGGCTTCAACGCGTAGTCCACCGCCAGCATGTGGGCGATGCTGCCGCCGGTGGCGATGGGCAACACCACCTTGTGGGCCAGGGCGCGTTCGGGCAGCAGGTCGAGCACGGTTTTCAGCGCGCCCGAGAACGAGGCCTTGTACACCGGCGTGGCGATCACCAGGCCATCGGCGTTGGCCACTTGTTGCAACAAGTCGATGACTTTGGGGCTGTCGAAACGCGCATACAGCAAGTCTTCGGCCGGAAAGTCGCGTATCTGATAACTCACCACTTCCACGCCCTGCTGTTGCAGCCACTGACGGGTTTTATCCAGCAAGACCCCGGAGCGGGAACGCTGGCTGGGACTGCCTCCAAGTGTTACGACCAGCATGTAGGAAATTCCTTTAGCAAGTGTCGGCGGTTCGCTGTGTGGCGATGGCGCCAAGATGGAACAAACCTTATCAGCAGATTTATATATCTATAAATCTTATTTTTTCATTTGTTTATTCTTTAAAAGAATATAAAACCAATCAATCGCCAGGCGAAAAAAAGGCCGTCGAAACGGCCTGAAAACCCCTGCTATGTGTGACTTGAAATGCGGTCAACCTGTGGGAGGGGGCTTGCTCCCGAAAGCAGTGTGTCAGTCGACACATTCAATCCTGACACACCGCCATCGGGAGCAAGCCCCCTCCCACATGGGTCCTGTGTCAGCGGTTGGGTTGCGGGGTGAGACGCAGGTACGGCTTCACCGCTCGATAACCCTTGGGAAAGCGCTTCTTGAGCTCCTCCTCATCCTTGAGCGACGGCACGATCACCACTTCATCGCCGTCCTGCCAATTGGCGGGCGTGGCGACTTTGTAGTTATCGGTCAGTTGCAACGAGTCGATGACCCGCAGGATTTCGTGGAAATTGCGCCCGGTGCTCGCCGGGTAGGTGATGGTCAGGCGAATCTTCTTGTTCGGGTCGATCACGAACAAGGAGCGCACGGTGAGGGTGTCACTGGCGTTCGGGTGGATCAGGTCGTAGAGGTCCGAGACCTTGCGGTCGGCGTCAGCCAGGATCGGGAAGTTGACGATCGTGTTCTGGGTTTCGTTGATGTCTTCGATCCACTTGTGGTGCGAGTCCACCGGGTCTACCGACAGGGCGATGGCCTTGACGCCGCGTTTGGCGAATTCGTCCTTGAGCTTGGCGGTGAAGCCCAGCTCGGTGGTGCATACCGGCGTGAAGTCCGCCGGGTGGGAAAACAGCACACCCCAGCTATCGCCCAGCCACTCGTGGAAACGAATCTTGCCGGCGCTGGAATCTTGTTCGAAATCGGGGGCGATGTCGCCCAGTCTTAGGCTCATGGTGTGGCTCCTGATGAATGCTTATGGAGCCCACTGTGCATGGATTACAGATTATTTAAAAAGAATAAATATCGATTTATTTAGACGATATAGGAATATTAAAAATGTGTTCACTAGACCTATGAACGGGCGAGGATCAACATTCATTCCAAGGTTCGAGAAGGCCTTGAGACGCTGTAAAAAGAGGGATTCAGGAAGGGCTTGCGGGGGTTGAGCCCGACTTGAAAAGCAAGACACCTTGCCCGGCATTGCGCCGGGCAAGGTTTTACAGGCTTACAACAGTGGGATCGAGTAGCTGACGATCAGGCGGTTTTCGTCCTGGTCGCGAGTAGCAACGTCGGTGCGCCACATAGCGTTTTTCCAAGCAACACCGAGGTTTTTCAGTGGGCCTTGTGGAATAACGTAAGCCAGGCTGATGTCACGTTCCCATTCAGACTTGTCACCAGTGGTGGTTTGAATGTTGGTACCTTTCAGGTAAACCACACCCGCGGTCAGGCCAGGTACACCCACTTGGGCGAAGTCATAAGCGTAACGCGCTTGCCAGGTACGCTCGCCGGCACGGGCGAACTTCTGGATTTGCATGTCGGTAGTGATGCTGGCCGACGAACCGTCACCCTGGTTCAGCCAAGGGAAGTCACTGTCACCCTTGGTGTACTGATAACCGCCACCGAAGGTGTGGCCGCTGACCGAATACAGTGCCAGGTAGCTGTACAGGTCGTTGTCGACCTTGCCGCTGGTAACCGGCTTGGTGCCATCGTCGTAGTAACCGCTGGTGTAGTAGCCGGAGGTGTTGGCGTTCGCACCGTTGTCACGGCTACGGTAGTAGCGCAGGTCACTTTTCAGCACACCAGGGCCGATTGCCCAGTTGTGTACCAGGCCCAGGAAGTTCTGGGAGTAGAAATCTTTCAGCTCGCCGAAGTAGTACGAAGCGGTCAGATCTTTGGTGACCTTGTAGTCAGCACCGGCGTAGTAGAACTTGTTGCTGAACTTGCCGGTGTCGTAGTTGGAGCTTTTGTTCGCGCCAGCAATCGAGAGGTTTTCGTTGTTGCTGGAGTTACGGCCCTTGGCCGACTCGATTTGACCAGCGGTCAGGGTCAAGTCTTTGATTTCGTTAGAAACGATCTCGCCGCCCTGGAAGGTCTGAGGCAACAGGCGACCGTCGTTGCTCTTGATCACCGGGTTGTTTGGCAGCAGGGTGCCCAATTTTGCCACGGTCTGGGAGATCTTGACCTTAGCGGTCAGACCCAGGCTGGCGTAGTCGTCCACAGCCTTATTGCCATCGCTTGGGAAGACGGTGCCGCCGGAGCCGGTGCCGTTGTAGTTACCGTGGTCTGCGCGGCTGGAGTCCAGACGCAGGCCGTACAGGCCAATGGCGTCAACGCCGAACTGAACGGTACCTTGGGTGAAACCCGAGATGAAACGCAGATCGAAGCCTTGGCCCCATTCGGCGTTCTTGCTACGGGTGTTCGAGGCAGCCGTTGGCTGGCCATCACGGTTGTCAGTGTTGATGTAGAAGTTACGCAGACCCAGTGTGGCCTTGCTGTCTTCGATGAAACCGGCGGCGCCTGCATGCTGGGCGATTGCCCCGAGTGCTACTGCCAATGCCAATGTGGACTTCTTCATGTACCGCTCCTCTCATTTCTAATTTTTGTATTTCTTTGGTCTCGGGTCTAACGCCCGAGATCCACAGATGCGCGATTAGCGCCAGATAGTGACCGCCAAGTCAATCGTAACCTTGTATGTCTACTACCTTCGTCTAATCGCAGTTTATTTGGTCCCTGCAGGGTAATGAGTTTTTCATACACCCAAAAAGAATTATTTCATTCTTTTTCATACTACTTTGGAATAAGCCTTTGCATGAAGCGGGGCACGTCAGAATAGACCAACCGCCGCACCAGCTAATTCCTAAAGGGTATTATTTTTCCGTTTTTCAGATCTTTTAGATCTGAACGCACCGTTACAGACCGTCAACCAGCGATCAAAAAAGGCGACGCCATCATGGCTAAACGCCCATCTTCCCGTCAATTTGTTACAGTTTTTGTATCGCTAACATTTCATCGCGCTGTCAGCGCCGCCGACCGAGCCGTCTGACAGCAGCAATTTCATACAATTTACCCATTGCCGACTTGATCATATCGGCTGAGATCAAGATTTCTAAAACTTTAGTAGGGGGGATGGTAGGCACATTGACGCACCCTTCGCCCGTGGGGCGTAGCGATATTCGAAGTGGGGGGCTGGTTTGGCTGCGATAGCGTTACGTCTGCATCGCAGGCAAGCCAGCGCCCATGGGGGTCAGCTCAGTGGCCGGGAGGGCTGGGTTTTACAGGGCCTTCTCGAAAATCTTCGAGTTACGCTGATAGTTGTACAGCGATGCCCGCGCCGAAGGCAGGCGCTCCACACTGCTGGGCACAAAGCCGCGCTCGCGGAACCAGTGCGCCGTGCGTGTGGTTAGCACGAAGAGCGTCTTCAAACCCTGCGCCCTGGCGCGGGTCTCGATGCGCTCCAGCAGCTCATCGCCGCGTCTGCCGTGGCGGTACTCCGGGTTGACCGCCAGGCACGCCAGCTCCCCCGCATCCGAATCGGCGATCTGATACAGCGCCGCGCAGGCGATGATCATGCCTTCGCGTTCGACCACGCTGAACTGCTCGATCTCACGCTCCAGCACTTCCCGCGAACGGCGTACCAGGATGCCTTGTTCCTCCAGCGGGCTGATCAGGTCGAGCAAGCCGCCAACGTCCTCGATCGCCGCCTCGCGCACCAGCTCGAATTGTTCCTGGGCCACCAGCGTACCGCCGCCGTCCCGGGTGAACAGTTCGGTGAGCAAGGCGCCGTCTTCGGCGTAGCTGACGATATGGCTACGCGCTACGCCGCCACGGCACGCCTCGGCAGCTGCATCGAGCAATTCCGCCTGGTAGTTACTGCCCAGGCGTTGCAGGTGCGCCGGCACTTGTTGCGGACGCAGTTCGCGCACCAGGCGACCATTTTCATCGATAAGGCCAGGATCAGCGCCGAACAGCAGCAGTTTGTCGGCGGCCAGGTCGATGGCGGCACGGGTGGCGACGTCTTCGCAGGCCAGGTTGAAGATCTCGCCGGTGGGCGAATAACCCAGGGGCGACAACAGGACGATGGAGCGCTCGTCCAGCAAGCGATTGATGCCTTTGCGGTCGACCCGACGCACTTCGCCGGTGTGGTGGAAGTCCACGCCTTCAAGGACGCCGATCGGGCGCGCCGTCACCAGGTTGCCGCTGGCCACGCGCAGGCGCGAGCCCTGCATCGGCGACGAGGCCATGTCCATCGACAGGCGCGCTTCAATGGCGATGCGCAGATGGCCGACCGCGTCGATCACGCACTCCAGCGTGGCAGCATCGGTGATGCGCAGGCCGTCATGGTAAGCCGGGATGAGGCCGCGTGCTTCAAGGCGCGCTTCAATCTGTGGGCGCGAACCGTGGACCAGCACCAGTCGCACGCCCAGGCTGTGGAGCAGCACCAGGTCGTGGACGATATTGCCGAAGTTCGGATGATCCACACCATCGCCGGGCAGCATGACCACAAAGGTGCAGTCGCGGTGGGCGTTGATGTAGGGCGAAGCGTGACGAAGCCAATTGACGTAGTCGGGCATGGAACCTGGGCCTGTAATAAAAAGCAGCCTAAAAAGGATGAGTCGTGAAAACGCACAGCAGGCTGATGGTTATCGTCGGAACAGGCTTGGGGACACGCTCGCTCTCCTTATGTACGCATGGGCAGGGGTTAAATCAGGCCGGTGTCAGGCAGTAATACTCGATCAGTTCCCGCAATAGACGCACTGTAGGCGTCAAGCGTGACATTTCGAGGTATTCGCCCGGCTGGTGGGCGCAGGCAATATCGCCAGGGCCAAGCACCAGGGTTTCACAACCAAGGCGCTGAAGATAAGGCGCTTCGGTGCCGAACGCTACTGCTTCGGCGCGATGACCGGTCAATCGTTCCGCAACCCGCACCAGCTCCGCGTCTTCGGCCTGCTCGAATGGCGGCACTTCAGGGAACAGCGGCGCATAGTCGATCTTCACCTTATGGCGCTCAGCCACCGGTTCGAGCTTCTGCCGGATCGCCGCGCGCAACACCTGCGGGTCCATGCCGGGCAAGGGCCGCAGGTCGAACTCCAGGGAACACTGGCCGCAGATGCGGTTGGGGTTGTCGCCGCCGTGGATGCAGCCGAAATTCAGGGTCGGTTGCGGCACGCTGAACTGCGGGTTGCGGTACTCGCGCTGCCAGGCCAGGCGCAGGCCGCGCAGTTCGCCGATGGCGTCGTGCATGGCTTCCAGGGCGCTGTGGCCCAAGCTCGGGTCCGACGAATGGCCGCTGCGACCGAGGATGTCGATGCGTTCCATCATCACGCCTTTATGCAGGCGGATCGGCTTGAGGCCCGTCGGCTCACCAATCACCGCCGCACGCCCCAGCG
The DNA here is from genome assembly GCF_049897085.1 of Pseudomonas sp. PSPC3-2. Taxonomy (NCBI): domain Bacteria; kingdom Pseudomonadati; phylum Pseudomonadota; class Gammaproteobacteria; order Pseudomonadales; family Pseudomonadaceae; genus Pseudomonas; species Pseudomonas sp. PSPC3-2. The sequence continues at coordinate 170,043 of NZ_JAFCVO010000003.1, read as the reverse complement.
GGCGCCCGGCCGCCGCCAATGCACGGGCACCGGACATGGAGCTTTCTTCATCACAGGTGGCGAGAATCAACAGCGGTTGCTTGAACGGCTGATCGAGCAGTGGCAATACCGCTTCGATGGCCAGCGCGAAAAAACCCTTCATGTCGCAACTGCCCAATCCTACCCAGCGACCGTCGACCTCCGTCAGCTTGAGAGGGTCGGTCTTCCACAGCGCGGCGTCATACGGCACGGTATCGCTGTGGCCGGCCAACACCAGGCCACCGGGGCCCGTGCCGAAGCTGGCGAGCAGGTTGAACTTGCCGGGGCTGACAGGCTGGATGTCGATGGCGAAGCCCAGGTCGCCCAGCCAGCCGGCGAGCAGGTCGATCACCGGACGGTTGCTCTGGTCGAGAGACGCTTGGGTGCAACTGACCGACGGCGTGGCAATCAAGGCGGCGAATTGCTCTTTCATGGACGGTAACGGCATGCGCAGTCTCCCTACTTCCCGGATGAACCTCACTATAGAGGCATCTGCACGACACAATAAACCGTTGCGGCGCGTTGCCGGGCTCAGTCCTGTACACTGCACGACCTTGGCAGCCACTCTTTTTCCCGGCTGCGCTCCCGATCCTGGATTTTCCGGCCATGCAGAAAGAAACCGAAATCAAGCTCCGCGTCAGCCGCGAAACACTCGCCGCGCTACGTGAGCACCCGCTACTGAAAAAACGCAACAAAAGTGGCTGGGAACACCTTGAGTTGATGAACCAGTACTTCGACACCCCCGAGCGCGACCTGGCCAAGGCCAAAGTCGCCCTGCGTTTACGCAAGGACGGTGACACCGTGATCCAGACCCTCAAGACCCGCGGCCAAAGCGTCGCCGGCTTGTCGGAGCGTAACGAGTACAACTGGGAACTGCCCAAAGCCAAGCTCGACGTGAAAAAACTCGACGGCGAATGCTGGCCCGAGGAACTCGCCGAGCTGGACAAAAAGACCCTCAAGCCGATCTTCACCACCGACTTCGTGCGCGAACGCGCCGAAATCGCCTGGGGCCGGGGCAAGACCAAGGTGGTGATCGAAGCCGCACTGGACCTGGGCCATGTGGTGGCCGGCAAGCAGAAAGAAGAAATCTGCGAGTTGGAATTGGAACTGCGCGAAGGTGAACCCGCCGCCCTGCTGGAACTGGCCGCCGAACTGGCCGCGACCCTGGCGCTAATGCCATGTGACATCAGCAAGGCCGAACGCGGCTACCGCCTGTATGACGCCAGCAGCTATTCCCTGAGCCTGCCGGCGCCGCAATTGCACGCCGAAATGCCACTGGACGATGCCTTCGCCGCGATCATGTGGCACCTGCTGGGCAGCAGCCAGCGCCTGGCCGAGCAATACCGTTTCAATGGCCACTGGCGCCTGCTGCAGGACTGGGTCGACAACCTTGGCGAACTGCGCGCCCTGCTCGGCAGCCTCGGCCAGGCCGCGCCGCGTCAATCCACCAGCGAACTGCGCAGCGCACTGGACGCGTTGCTGGAAGACTGGCGCCCGCTGGTCCAGGCCGGTGACGACGATGAAGACATTCGCAAAGCCGCGCCGGAGCAATTCGCCGAGGAATTGACCGACGTGCGCTGGGGCCTGTTCTCGCTGAACACCTCCCGCTGGTTGCTGAACCGCACCTGGACCGCCGACCGCAACGTGCGCGGCAACCGCCAGGGCGCTGCGCAAATCACCAACTGGCTGCCACGCCTGCTGGCCGAAGATGCCGTCGCCCTGCAACTGCCGCGCTATCAGCAGCAACCGGAAGACCTGGCCGAGCAACTGCCGCGCATCGAACGCATCCAGGCCTGGCTGCACCACGCACGCCAGGTGGTAGACATCCCGGAACTCGACCGCCTGTACGGTGAATTGAACAAGCTGGTGCAACTGGCCAACCAGCCGATCACCGATGAATCGCTGGATGCGCGCATGCACCAGGCGATTGCGGTGTATCAGAACCGTGCCTGGAAGACCCTGCTGCGTCTGTAATATCGCCATCGGGAGCAAGCCCCCTCTCACTTTGGAATGCATTCCAATGTGGGAGGGGGCTTGCTCCCGATGAGGCCAGCCCTGTCAGCGCAATACTGGCAAGCTAGTGGTGGACTTGATCTCCGACAACGCCACGATCGAATTGACCTCCTGAATCCCCGGCACCATCGACAACTTCTCGAAGAAAAACCGCTCATACGCCTCGATATCCGACGTGACGATGCGCAGCAGAAAATCCACCGCCCCCATCAGCACATAACACTCCAAGACTTCGGGAAACCCACGGATCGCCTCGGTGAACTCGGTGAAGTTGGAGCGCCCGTGGGCATTGAGTTTGACCTCGGCAAAAATCTGCGTATTGAGGCCGATCTTCTTACGGTCCAGCAGCGTGACCTGACCGCGGATCACGCCCTCCTCCTTCAGCCGCTGGATTCGCCGCCAGCATGGCGATTGAGACAGGCCGACCTGCTCGGCGATCTGCGCGCTGGAGAGCGAGGCGTCCTCTTGCAGCAGGGCCAGGATACGGCGGTCGTAGACGTCCAGCTCGCTGTGCATAGAAATACCTATTGTTGTGGCTATCTTGAATTGATTTGTGCATTTTTCTGCGAATCAGGCTCATCTTAGATAAGAAATCTCCGCTGGCGAATGTAAAAATTTCTTCAGTCAAATCTGGAGAGTCAGCATGCACGCCGTCGAAACCACCTACTCCGCTACCCGCGTCGATGCGTGGGCCGTCAATAATCCCCATTGCCAGGCCCATTACCAGATCGTCGCCGAGGCCGAACCCGACGTGCTGTGCCGGGTGCTCAACTATTTCGCGCTGCAGTTCCTGACGCCCCGGCAGGTCGTTGTGAATCGCCAGGATGACTTGCTGACCCTCGATATCGTGATCGATGGCCTGAGCTGGCACCGCGCCCAAGTGATCGGTGAAAAGATTCGAAACCTGATCAGCGTGTGCTCGCTGGAGATGTGGGCGGCTGATTCCGGGCGGCCTCAGGCGGTGGTGGCAGGCGCCCGGTAAAAGCCTGCAATACACACTGGAAGGCAGCGAACCAGGGGCTGACTAGCCTGGGAATACACCCGGTGCCACCCAGGAATACCTCAATGTCTGTTGATCAGCGATTGGAATTGCCCACGTTGTTACCGGCCCTGGTCGAACAAGGCATGGTCACATTCGATGTGGCTCAGCGCTTGTCGACGCTGCCGCCCGTACCTAACCAGCATCCCCTGGAGTGCATCGCGGCCCAGGGGCCTTGCCTGGAAACCCTGACGCAATGGCTGGCGCAGCGTAGCGGGCAACCTTACCTGCGTATCGACCCGCTGAAGATCGATGTGGCGACGCTGGTGCCGTTGATGTCCCACGCGTTCGCCCAGCGCCACGGCATTCTTGCGGTGGCCGTGGATGCGCAGAGCATCACAGTTGCTAGCGCCGAGCCGTATGTCAGCGCCTGGGAAGCCGGGCTGGCGCAGGTGCTCAAGCGCTCGATCAAGCGCGTGGTCGCCAACCCCCAGGCCATCCAGCGCTGCATCGGGGAGTTTTACCGCCTGGCGAAGTCGGTCAGCGGGGCCGATCAAACAACGCCTGCGCCGGGCCATTTCGACCTGCTCAACCTCGGCGCCGGCGACCAGGCGCCGGATGCCAACGACGCGCATATCGTCAATATCGTCGACTGGCTGTTGCAGTACGCGTTCGGCCAGCGGGCCAGCGATATCCACATCGAGCCGTGTCGCGACCAGGGCCGCGTGCGTTTTCGCATCGATGGACTGCTGCATGACGTCTATCAGTTTCCGCCCCAGGTCACGATGGCGGTGGTCAGCCGCCTGAAAAGCCTGGGCCGGATGAACGTGGCGGAAAAACGCAAGCCGCAAGACGGGCGGGTCAAGACCAAAACCCCGGCGGGCGCGGAGGTTGAATTGCGCCTTTCAACCTTGCCCACGGCGTTTGGCGAGAAACTGGTGATGCGGATTTTCGACCCCCAGGTACTGCTCAGGGACTTCGACCAGCTTGGCCTCTCGGCCCAGGACCAAGAGCGCTGGCACAGCCTGACCCGCCAGACCCACGGCATCATCCTGGTCACCGGCCCCACCGGCTCCGGCAAGACCAGCACCCTCTACACCACCCTCAAGCGCCTGGCGAGCCGTGAGGTCAACCTGTGTACGGTGGAAGATCCGATCGAGATGGTCGAGCCGGCGTTCAACCAGATGCAGGTGCAGCACAATATCGGCCTGACCTTCGCCAGCGGCATCCGTGCGTTGCTGCGCCAAGACCCGGACATCATCATGATCGGCGAGATTCGCGACCAGGAAACCGCCGAGATGGCGATCCAGGCCGCGCTGACCGGGCACCTGGTGCTGTCGACCCTGCACACCAACGATGCGCCGAGTGCGATCAGCCGTTTGCAGGAACTGGGAATTGCTCATTATTTGATCAATGCCACATTATTGGGCGTGATGGCGCAGCGCCTGGTGCGACTCTTGTGTCCCGACTGCAAACGCACGACGAGCGGCAAGCACACCACAGCGATCGGGTGCGCAGAGTGTCGTGACAGCGGTTATCGTGGGCGCGCCGGGGTCTACGAAATCATGGTGCTGGACGACGCGCTCAAGTCGCTGATCACCCCTTGTACCGACGTGCAGGCCTTGCGCCGGACGGCGCTCCGGCAAGGTATGGGCAGCCTGCGAATGGCCGGCATGCACAGGGTTGAAGCCGGGCTGACCAGCCTGGCGGAAGTCTTACGGGTCACGCCTGGGGATTCAGAAACAAATCCGTTGGCTGTCGGGCGGTGAAATCCTTCTTATCGCAGACAACCCCGCTACAATCGGCCGAACGTCGTTTTACTGACATCTTCAGATAGGGAATCGCTATGCAGATCGGAACCGTACTGCTTCTTTTCGTGGGATTGGCCATCGCCATCCTGTTCATGGGCTTCAAAGTCGTGCCCCAGGGCTATCAGTGGACGGTCGAACGCTTCGGCCGCTACACCAACACGCTCAAGCCCGGCCTCAACATCATCATCCCGGTCATGGACCGCATCGGTCGCAAGATCAACGTGATGGAAAGCGTGCTGGATATCCCGCCCCAGGAAGTGATCACCGCCGACAACGCCACCGTGCAGATCGACGCCGTGTGCTTCTTCCAGGTGGTCAACACCGCCCAGGCCGCATATGAGGTGAACAACCTCGAACATGCCATCCGCAACCTGTTGCAGACCAACATCCGTACCGTACTCGGTTCCATGGAACTGGATGCGATGCTCAGCCAGCGTGACGGCATCAACGAAAAACTGTTGCGCACCGTCGACGAAGCCACGGCGCCGTGGGGTATCAAGATCACCCGGATCGAGATCAAGGACATCAGCCCGCCTGCTGACCTGATGGCCGCCATGTCGGGCCAGATGAAAGCCGAGCGGATCAAGCGTGCACAGATCCTCGAAGCCGAAGGCCTGCGGGCGTCGGCGATCCTGACCGCCGAAGGCAAGAAGCAGGCGCAGATCCTCGAAGCGGAAGGCGGACGCCAAGCCGCGTTCCTGGAGTCCGAAGCCCGCGAGCGTCAAGCCGAGGCAGAAGCCCGCGCCACCCAAGTCGTCTCCGAAGCGATCGCCACCGGTAACGTGCAGGCCATCAACTACTTCGTCGCACAAAAATACATCGATGCGCTGGGCAAACTGGCTTCCGCCAACAACAGCAAGGTGATCCTCATGCCGCTGGAAGCCAGCCAGGTGATCGGCGCTGTGGGCGGTATCGGCGAAATCGTCAAAGCGACTTTCGACAACAAGAAAGGCTGAGGCCATCGCCATGTGGGATTTCCTGCAGCATCTATCGTTTTGGGATTGGCTGGCGCTGGGGACGGTGTTGCTGATTCTTGAGGTGTTCGGCGCCGGCGGCTACCTGTTGTGGATGGGTATTGCCGCCGCTGCCGTGGGCGTGATCAAGTTCCTGGTGCCGCCGCTCGGGCTGGAATGGCAACTGCTGCTGTTCGCGGTATTGTCGATATTGACGGCGGTGTACTGGTGGAAACGCCAGCGCAGCAGCGCCAAGGCCAGCGACCAACCGGGGCTCAACGAGCGGGGTTCTGAGCTGATCGGCCACACGTTTGTCGTGCATCAGGCGATTGTGGATGGCCGCGGCAAGATAAAAGTCGGCGATGGCGTGTGGATCGTGACCGGCCCGGACACCCCCGTAGGCGCTCATGTACGCGTGATTGCACAGGATGGGACGGTTTTGCAGGTTGAAACTGTTTAGTCAGTGATGGAACTCGATTGGGTTAACTACAATCATAATGTACAGATAACCCACCCGGAGTCACCCGCCATGCGTCTCAAATATGCTGTCGCCACCCTCGCTGTGCTTTCCCTACCTGTCGGCTCAGCCATGGCCGACAGTTTCTGGCGCAATGTCATCTCGTCGGGCGCCACAACCGGCTCGACGTACCTGACCTTCAAGGACCACAAGCTGGTGGTTGCCGCCCAAGACGACGCAGGCAGTTTCGTTGCCAGCGACGGCGGCATCCGCGGCCCGTACCTGGAAGCCGCCATGCAGAAAGTCCGCGCCGACAACCCTGGCCTCCAAGCCACGGACATGGAATTGGCCAACGCTATCCTCGCGAAAAACGCTGTCACCGAGTAAGACTCGCCCCATAAAAAATGCCGCTTCTGAGCGGCATTTTTTTTGGATCATTTCCTACAGTCATCGCCCCCGGGCACTACGCAGATAGTCTATTTTTTCCAGCCGCTGACAGAGAAGTCCTGTCGAACCCTCAAGGGCTAGGCAACAAGCTAAGGGTTCCCTTTACATCAAGCGAATCCCCTCCATGCAAAAACTTGCCTACGCGCTGCTGCTCTCTGCGCTCTTTACCCCCTAAGCCCATGCAGAAAACTGGTACGGGTCGTTAAAGCTCAACCACGCCCGCCAGAATCTCTCCAGCGCTCTACTGACCAGCCCACGCGTCACCGACCGGGTGGAGGCGCCCGATAGCAGCAAGTCCATCGTCGCCTCTTTCGCCACGGGTTATGCCTTTGCCGATGGCTGGCGCCTGGAAGGGGAATACACCATGCCGAAGAATTCGACCTTCAAATCCTACTGGGCGCCCTTCAATGCCAACGTCAACAGCCTGCAGGTCCATAGCCAGCGCTTGATGCTCAATGGCTACAAGGACATCCCGATCAATGATTGGCTGTCGTTTTACGGCATGGCCGGGGTGGGGGTGGCGCGGATTAGCGCCGAGGGCTACCAAACCAACGAGACCCGGCGTTTTGCCAATAACCGCCAGCACAATTTCGCCTACAGCGTCGGCATGGGGCTGGAGGCCAAGATCAGCGAACAACTCACCCTCGGCGCCGGCTATCGCTATATCGCCATGGGCGATGTGGAAACGGGCTACAACACCTTCGCCAACCGCGTGAACGCACGGGATGAGCAGCTCAAAGGCAAGCTCAAAGAGCAGAATATGTTTCTGGAGGCGCGCGTTTCCTTCTGACTCGCAGCAGAAAATGCCGCGTTCAATGCGGTATTTTCGCCGTTTGGGTGACGTTTCATTCACAGAAGACAGGCTATATTCAGTCAAGCCGTGCAACCATGCCGGTATTGATACGCCTTCTCTCATCGTCTATCTGAAACGGATGCCTTCGTCGTCATGAGCCAACAGCCCTTTCTGCCATTTTCCAAACCTACCATTGATGAAGCCACCATCTCGGCGGTCGGTGATGTACTCCGTTCAGGCTGGATCACCAGCGGGCCGAAAGTGCAGGCGTTCGAAGCGCAGTTGTCGGAATACTTTGGCGGGCGACCGGTACGCACCTTCAACTCGGGCACCTGCACCATGGAGATCGCCCTGCGCATCGCCGGTATCGGGCCGGGTGATGAAGTCATCACCACGCCGATCTCCTGGGTCGCCACGGCCAACGTGATTCTGGAAGTCGGCGCCACGCCGGTGTTTGCCGATATCGACCCGGTAACCCGCAATATCGACTTGGCCCAGGTCGAAGCGGCCATTACCCCGCGCACCAAAGCGATCATCCCGGTGTACCTGGCCGGCCTGCCCGTGGATATGCCGATGCTTTACGCACTGGCCAACAAGTACAACCTGCGTATCGTTGAGGATGCCGCCCAGGCACTGGGTTCGAGCTGGAACGGTGAGCGGATCGGATCCACCGGCGACTTCGTGTCGTTCAGCTTCCAGGCGAACAAGAACATCACCTCTTCCGAGGGCGGCTGCCTGGTGTTGAACAACGCCGACGAAGCACGCCTGGCGGAGAAGTACCGCTTGCAGGGCGTCACCCGCACCGGCTTCGACGGCCTGGACGTGGATGTGCTGGGCGGCAAGTTCAACATGACCGACATCGCCGCCGCCATCGGCCTGGGGCAATTTGCCCATATCCAGGAGATCACCGCTCACCGCCAGAACCTGGCGCGGCACTACTTCAAGTGCTTCGGCAGTGATTTTGAAGAACAATCCGGCGCGCAACTGCCACCGGCAGATTTCGAAAACAGCAACTGGCACCTGTTCCAACTGGTCCTGCCGGAGCGCCAGGACGGTCTGCCCGCCCGTGCCACATTCATGGAGCAGATGCAGGCCCACGGCGTCGGCATTGGCTATCACTACCCGCCGATCCACCTGTTGAGCCTGTATCGGGCACAGGGTTTCAAGGAAGGCATGTTCCCGGTGGCGGAGCGTGTTGGGCGTTTGATCGTGTCGTTGCCGATGTTCACGGCGATGACAGAGGCGGATGTGGAACGCTCGGTAGCGGCCGTGAAGGCCGTGTTGAAACGCTGAAAGCCAGTTGCAGGAGCCGGGTGACCGGCTCCTGCAGCGGAATCACTCGCCGATGGCGGCCTTGTAGGCGTCAGCATCGAGCAATTTGGCCAGGTCGGCGTCAACGCTGCTTGGCTTGAGCTTGAAGATCCAAGCGCCGTAAGGGTCGGTGTTCAGCAACTCAGGGCTGCCACCCAGTTCTTCGTTAACCGCAATCACTTCGCCAGCAACTGGCGAGTAGATATCAGAAGCCGCTTTAACCGACTCCACGACACCCGCCGTGTCACCCGCCGCAAACACTTTGCCGACTTCGGCCAACTCTACAAACACCACATCACCCAAGGCTTCCTGGGCATGGTCGGAGATCCCGACGGTGACGGTGCCGTCGGCTTCCAAACGGGCCCATTCATGACTTTCGGCAAAACGCAGGCCGGCAGGGATATCGCTCATAGTCTATGTCCTCAAGAAGAAATGTCAGCGGCCATTGGCCTGCCGGAATAGTTAGATCAAGGTTTTACCATGGCGCACAAAGGTCGGTTTGACCACTCGAACCGGATACCACTTGCCGCGGATTTCCACTTCGGCCCGATCGGCTGTCGCCGTCGGTACACGCGCCAAAGCAATGGATTTGCTCAGCGTAGGAGAGAAACTACCACTGGTGATCTCCCCTTCGCCAACATTGGCGATACGAACCACCTGGTGAGCGCGCAAAACCCCACGCTCTTCCAGCACCAAACCGACCAATTTGGTCTGCACACCTGCCGCCAGTTCGGCTTCCAGCGCGGCGCGGCCGATGAAACGGCGCTCGGCCGGTTCCCAGGCAATGCTCCAGGCCATGTTGGCCGCCAGGGGCGAAACGTCCTGGTGGATATCCTGGCCATACAGGTTCATACCGGCTTCCAGGCGCAGGGTGTCACGGGCGCCGAGGCCGATGGGTGAAATACCCGCGCCCACCAGATCGTTGAAAAATCCTGGGGCCTGATCGGCTGGCAGGACAATTTCCAGGCCGTCTTCGCCGGTGTAGCCGGTGCGGGCGATAAACCAATCGCCGTCGGCCTGGCCTTCGAAGGGCTTTAGCTGGTGGATCAGGGTGCCACGCGACTGAGTCACCAGCTCGGCGATTTTCTGCCGGGCGTGGGGGCCCTGGATAGCGAGCATGGACAGTTCGGAACGCTCGTGCAGTTGCGCCTGATAAGTGCCCAACTGCGCCTGCATCCAGGCCATGTCCTGGTCACGGGTGGCGGCGTTGACCACCAGACGATAACCGGTGTCGGTGCGGTAGACGATCATGTCGTCCACCACCCCACCGTGCTCGTTGAGCATGGCGCTGTACAATGCACGGCCGCAGCCATGCAAACGGTCGACGTCATTGGCCAGCAGGTACTGGAGCCATTCCTTGGCCTGGGGGCCGGTGACATCGATCACGGTCATATGAGATACATCGAACACCCCGCAGTCGCGTCGCACCTGATGGTGTTCTTCCACTTGCGAGCCATAGTGCAGAGGCATATCCCAACCGCCAAAATCGACCATTTTCGCGCCGAGGGCGAGATGCAGGTCATACAGAGGCGTGCGCTGTCCCATGGGTTTCTCCTTCCGGGCTTGGCGAAGGTACGCAGGGCTGCGGGATGGGCTGAACACCTTGAATTAAAAGGCCTGCCGCCACATCCAACGAGCCGGTCCGAAACACGGAGCGTACCGAATGCCGCGCATTGTAGCCTCAAGCCGTAGGACTGGCACCTAACCGATTTGTCGAGCGGAGCGTCGTATCAGTCCAACCACCGGCAACAGGCCGACCAGCACCAAGGTCAAGGCTGGCAATGATGCCCGCGCCCACTCCCCTTCACTGGTCATCTCAAAGATCCGCACCGCCAGGGTGTCCCAGCCAAACGGGCGCATCAGCAGGGTCGCGGGCATTTCCTTGAGCACGTCGACGAACACCAGCAACGCGGCGCTCAGGGTGCCCGGCAGCAATAACGGAAGATACACTTTGCAAAACAGTCGTGGGCCGCTCACCCCAAGGCTGCGCGCCGCTTCGGGCAACGATGGACGAATACGCGCCAAGCTGTTTTCCAGCGGCCCGTAAGCCACCGCCAGGAAGCGCACCAGATACGCCAGCACCAAGGCCGACAAACTGCCCAGCAACAAGGGCTTGCCCGCGCCGCCGAGCCAGCCCGACAACGGCACCACCCATTCACGGTCCAGGTAACTGAACGCCAACATGATCGACACCGCCAGTACCGAGCCCGGCAAGGCATATCCGACGTTGGCCAGGCCGATGGCGGAACGAATCGCCCGGGTCGGTGCCAGGCGGTTGGCGAAGGCCAGGATCAGGGCCACGCCGACAGTGACCAGCGCCGCGATACCGCCCAGGTAGAGGGTGTGGACGATCAGGCCCGTATAGCGCTCGTCCAGGTCGAAGCGGCCGCGCTGCCAGAACCAGGCGACCAGTTGCAGCATCGGAATGACAAAGGCACAGGCAAACACCAGGCCGCACCAACCACTCGCCACCGCCGCCTTCCACCCGCGCAGGTGATACAGCGCCTTGCCGCGCGGCCGCTCATTGCTCGGCCGACTGGCACCGCGGGCACGACGCTCGCCGTACAGCACCAGCATCACCACCAGCAGCAACAGGCTGGCCAGTTGGGCCGCGCTGGACAGGCTGAAAAAGCCGTACCAGGTCTTGTAAATGGCGGTGGTGAAGGTATCGAAGTTGAACACCGAGACCGCACCGAAATCCGCCAAGGTCTCCATCAGCGCCAGGGCCACCCCGGCGCCAATCGCCGGCCGCGCCATGGGCAGGGCCACGCGCCAGAAGGCTTGCCAGGGCGATTGCCCCAGCACGCGCGCCGCTTCCATCAGGCCCTTGCCCTGGGCCAGGAACGCCGTGCGCGCCAGCAAATAAACGTAGGGATAAAACACCAGCACCAACACGACGACCACCCCACCGGTGGAGCGCACGCGGGGCAGGCGCAAGCCGCTGCCGAATGTTTCACGCAGCAGGGTTTGCACCGGCCCCGCGAAGTCCAGCAGGCCGACAAACACAAACGCCAGCACATACGCCGGGATCGCGAACGGCAGCATCAGCGCCCAATCGAGCCAGCGCCGCCCGGGAAATTCGCAGAGGCTGGTCAGCCACGCCAGGCTCACACCCAACAGGGTCACGCCGACGCCAACGCCGAGCACCAGGGTCAAGGTATTGCCCAACAGGCGCGGCATCTGGGTTTCCCACAGATGGGACCAGATTTGCACATCGATACTTTGCCAGGACAGCAACAGCACGCTCAGCGGCAGCAACACCAGGGCGGCGACGCTGAAGACCGGCAGGTACCAGCGGCGTTGGGCGGAGTGGGCCAAGAGCAAATTCCCTGGGAAAGGATGATCTACAGACAGACACAAAACAGTGCGGGAGGGAGCTTGCTCCCGATAGCGCAGTGCCAGTCACCTCATCAGTGACTGACCGACCGCCATCAGGAGCAAGCCCCCTCCCACAGACACATTCAGTTCCAGCCGGCCCGATCCATCAAGCGAATCGCCTCTGCCTGGCGCTTGCCCGCCACTTCCACCGGCAAGGTGTCCGCCACGAACTTGCCCCAACTGGCCACTTCAGCCGACGGCGCCACCACCGGGTTGGCCGGGAACTCCTGGTTCACGTCGGCAAAAATCTTCTGCGCCTCAGGCGTGGTCATCCATTCCACCAGCGCCTTGGCCGCTTCGGGGTGCGGCGCGTGCTTGGTCAGGCCGATGCCGGACAGGTTCACATGCACGCCACGGTCGCCCTGGTTCGGCCAGAACAGCTTCACCGCCAGGTTCGGCTTCTGCTTGTGCAGGCGGCCGTAGTAGTAAGTGTTGACGATGCCAACGTCGCACTGCCCGGCGTTGATCGCTTCGAGCACGGCGATGTCGTCGGAGAACACATCGGTGGACAGGTTATTGACCCAGCCCTTGACGATTTCTTCGGTCTTGGCCGCGCCATGGGTTTCGATCAGGGTGGCGGTCAGCGACTGGTTGTAGACCTTTTTCGCCGTGCGCAGGCACAGGCGGCCTTCCCATTGTTTGTCGGCCAGGGCTTCGTAGGTGGTCAGCTCGCCCGGCTTCACCCGGTCGGTGGAATAGGCTAGGGTCCGCGCACGCAGGCTCAACCCGGTCCAGGCATGGGTGGACGAGCGGTATTGCAGCGGAATATTGGCGTCGATCACCTTGGAGGTGAACGGTTGCAGGATGCCCATCTGCTCGGCCTGCCAGAGGTTGCCGGCGTCCACGGTGAGCAGCAGGTCGGCGGTAGCGTTTTCGCCCTCGGCCTTGATGCGCTGCATCAGAGGGGCTTCCTTGTCGGTGATGAACTTCACCTGCACCCCGGTTTTCTGGGTGTAGGCATCGAACACCGGCTTGATCAGTTCGTCGATGCGCGAGGAGTAGACCACGACTTCGTCGGCCGCCTGCACGGTGGAGCTGCCGATGAGGGTGAGTGCCAGGGCAGTCAGGAGGCGCTTGGGTGCCGACATGGGTGCGGTCTCTCGTGAACAAAAGAGCACAAATGATAAGGACTCACATTTAGCATCTCAATCAAACACTCAGCGGAGGCGTTACGAGATGTTGCACGACCGCGATCGGCAGTTCATCGCGGGCACGCCCGGCGCCCACAAGGCACTGTATTGTGTGTCAGGGTTTGGCCAGTTCCGGCAGATCCCCGGTCAAACCAAGGGCCTGGCGCACGAAGATCGCCTTGGCTTCCGGCATCTGGTCGACCACCTTCAAGCCCGCATTGCGCAGCCAACGCAACGGCAGTTGATCGGCCTGGAACAAGCGCTCGAAACCTTCCATCGCCGCCATCAGCGCCAGGTTATGCGGCATGCGCCGGCGCTCGTAACGGCTCAGCACTTTCACATCCGCCAGGCGCTCACCACGTTCGGTCGCCGATAACAGCACCTCGGCCAGCACGGCCGCGTCGAGAAAGCCCAGGTTCACGCCCTGCCCCGCCAACGGGTGGATCACATGGGCCGCGTCACCGATCAACGCCAGGCCTTCGGCCACATAACGTTTGGCGTGGCGTTGGCGCAATGGCACGCACACGCGCGGGTCGGCGCTGAGCACCGTGCCCAGCCGCCCTTCGAAGGCGCGCTCCAGCTCACGGCAGAAGTGTTCATCATCCAACGCCATCAGGCGTGCGGACTCAGTCGGCGTGGTCGACCAGACGATCGAACACCAGTCCTCCTGCCCATCGCGCACCAGTGGCAAAAACGCCAGCGGGCCGGTGTCGGTAAAGCGTTGCCAGGCTGTGCGCTGGTGCGGTTGGCTGCTGCGCACGCTGGTGACGATAGCGTTATGCAGGTAATCCCATTCGCGGGTCGCGGTGCCGGTCAAACGGCGCACGGCGGAGTTGGCGCCATCGGCCGCGACCACCAGCGGCGCGCGCAGCGTGCGGCCATCGGCCAGGGTCAGCAGCCAGTCATCGCCGGAGCGGCGCATCTGTTCCAGGCGCGCATTGGCCAGCAGGCCCAGGTCGCAGTCGTGCAGGCGATCGAGCAAGGCATCCTGGACCACGCGGTTTTCGACGATATGCCCGAGCACTTCGGCATGCACGCTGGCCGCCGAAAAATGGATCTGCCCGGTGCCGCTGCCGTCCCACACCTGCATCTCGCCATACGGGCTGGCGCGCCGTTCGACGATGCCGTCCCACACGCCAAGGCGCTCAAGGATGCGCTGGCTGGCGGCCGACAAGGCGCTCACCCGCGGTTCAAAGGCGGCGTCACGCTCGAACGGCTTGACGCTCAGCGGGCCGCCATCCAGCAGCAGCACCTGCAGGCCACTGCCCTGCAACGCCAGCGCCAGGGCGCTCCCGACCATTCCGGCCCCGACAATCAGCACATCTGCGCGCATGTCCATGCTTTAAGCCTGTCTCGCTGGCGGCTTGCGCCGCACGTAAAGGGTTTTGTCGACCCGCGCCACCAGGGTGCCGGAGCCGTCATGAATCTGGACCTTGAGGTGGGGCAAGTACTTCTCGCCGCCCTCGGTCTGTCGACGAATCTCATCCAGCAAGGCGTCGTCGATGGAAAATTCGGCATACACCGGGCCTTTGCCCGGCGAGATGAAGTCGATGCTCGCGGCCTTGTCCCAGACGATGTAGTCGCGGCCCAGGTTCTCCATCAGCATCAACATGTAGAACGGGTCGACCATCGAATAAAGACTGCCGCCGAATTGCGTACCGACGTAGTTACGGTTGTACCAGCCCAGGCCCATACGCACTTTGACGTGCCGGAAATCCGCGCTCATCTGCTGCACGCGGACCCCAGCGCCCAAATACGGTGGGTACACACTCATGACCCAACGCAACAAGCGCGCTTTGCCCAGACGGGCGATCAGCCACTTACGCATCCGGACGCGTGCCCAGGCCCATGGCTTGACGGGCGAACCAGCGTTTGGCCGGCGGTAGCAAATCCAGACCCAGCAAGCCCATGTTGCGCCCCAGCGCGACCAGCGGCTGGGCGCTGCCGAACAGGCGCGTGACCTGATCGGAGAAGCCCACGGTCAGCTTCTGATCCATGCGCTGACGCTCGCGATATGCCTGCAAGGTCGCCAGGTCACCCGGCACCGCTGGCCCGGCCAGCAAGGCCTCGGCCAGGGCACTCGCATCGCGCAGGGACAGGTTGAAACCCTGCCCGGCAATCGGGTGCAGGCTGTGGGCGGCATTGCCGAGGATCGCCAGGTGCGAGCGTACTTGTTCTTCGGCTTCCACCAGGGTCAGCGGGTACAGATGCCGCGCGCCGACTTGCTTCAAGGTGCCCAGGCGGTAGCCGAACACGCCCTGCAATTCACTGAGGAAACTGCGCTCATCCAGGTTGGCCAGACGCTGCGCGTCCATGCCGGCACGGGTCCAGACCAACGCGCAGCGGTTGTCCGGCAGCGGCAGCAGGGCCATCGGGCCGTCGTCGGTGAAACGCTCGAAGGCTTCGCCGTTGTGGGCTTCGCTCGGGGTGATATTGGCGATCAGCGCGCTCTGGTTGTACGGGCGGGCTTTCACGGCGATACCCAATTGCTCACGCAGGCCGGAGCGACCGCCGTCGGCCAGCACGGCAAGGTCACACTCGAGCACGGTTTCGTCGTTGAGGGTCAGGCGATAGCCGTCGGGCAACGGCTCCATGCGCGTGACTTCAGCCGGGCAGCGCCAACTGACCACGTCCTTATCCAGGCCTTGCCACAGGCATTGGCCGAGCCAGGCGTTTTCCACTACGTAGCCGAGGGCCGGCACGCCCTCTTCCATGGCGGACAAACGCGCAGTGGAGAAGCGCCCGCGGTCCGACACATGAATCTGCTTGATCGGTTCGGCGCGGCGGGAGATGGCCTGCCACAGGCCCAAACGCTGATAAATCTGCCGTGCGCCATAGGACAGCGCCGAAGAGCGAGCGTCGTAGCTCGGCTGGTAGCTGTCGCCCGGCGCGAAGGGTTCGATCAGTACGATCTTCCAGCCCCGCGCCTTGGCCCCGGACTGCAACGCCAACGCCAGGCTGGCGCCCACCAGGCCGCCGCCGATAATGGCCAGGTTGACCCGGCTCATCGGGCGGCCGCCATCAACGCTTCAATGTCGGCGACGGTCTTGGGCACGCCGCTGGTCAGAATCTCACAGCCTTGTTTGGTCACTACCACGTCGTCCTCGATGCGCACGCCAATGCCACGCCATTTCTTTGCCACGTTCTGGTTGTCCGGCGAAATATAGATCCCCGGCTCCACGGTCAACGCCATGCCGACTTCCAGCACACGCCATTCACCGCCCACTTTGTACTCGCCGACATCATGCACATCCATCCCCAGCCAGTGGCCGGCGCGGTGCATATAGAAAGGCTTGTAGGCTTCGCTGGCGATCAGTTCGTCAACGTCACCTTGCAGCAACCCCAACTTCACCAGCCCGGCGGTGATGACCTGCACGGTGGCCTCATGGGCCTGGTTCCAATGCTTGTTCGGTGCAATCTCGGCGAAGGCGGCTTCCTGGGAGGCCAGCACGACTTCATAGATCGCCTTTTGCTCGGGCGAGAACTTACCGTTGACCGGCCAGGTGCGGGTGATGTCGCTGGCGTAGCAGTCGATCTCACAACCGGCGTCGATCAGCACCAGATCACCGTCCTTGAGCAGCGCGTCATTCTGCTGGTAATGCAGGATGCAGCTGTTGCGCCCGGCGGCGACGATGGAGCCATAGGCCGGCATCTTCGCGCCGCCTTTGCGGAACTCGTAATCCAGCTCGGCTTCGAGGCTGAACTCATGCAAGCCAGCGCGGCTGGCCTGCATCGCCCGCACGTGGGCCGCGCAGGAAATTCGCGCTGCTTCGCGCATCACCTTCACTTCCGCCGCCGATTTATACAGGCGCATGTCGTGGAGCAGATGATCCAGGGCAACGAATTCGTTCGGCGGCTGGGCGCCCAGGTGCGCTTTAGAGCGGATGACGTTGATCCACTCCATCAGGTGCCGGTCGAACTCGGCATTGCTGCCCATGGCCGAATACACCCGGTCGCGGCCTTCGATCAGGCCGGGAAGGATGTCGTCGATATCGGTGATGGGGAAGGCATCGTCGGCGCCAAAATCACGCACTGCGCCTTCGGTGCCGGCGCGCAGGCCGTCCCACAGTTCGCGCTCGGCATTGCGTTCGCGACAGAACAGCACGTACTCGCCGTGCTGGCGACCGGGCATCAGCACGATCACTGCCTGAGGCTCGGGGAAGCCGCTCAGGTACTGGAAATCGCTGTCCTGGCGGTAGACATGTTCGACATCACGGTTTCGGATGGCCACGGCAGCGGCCGGTAGAATCGCGATGCTGTTGGGCACCATCTGCGCCATGAGCGCCTTGCGGCGACGGGTGTATTCCGCTTTCGGGATATGGATCATGGGCAGATGGGTTTCCTTTCTTGGTGCAGTGACAGCCTTAGTGCAACGACGGCTTGGCCGCGACCGGTTCAGCGGACTTGCGGGTCTCGGTGAACAGCAGCAACGGCGCGACGCGCAGGTATTCCATGACTTCCATGTAGTCGCCTTCACCGTCTTCGGACTCTTCCAGGGCATCTTGCACCTGGGAGATGGCGGCCAGGTCTTGCAGCACTTCCTTGGCGTCGGTGCTCAGCTCAAGGCCGCCGGCGTTCACGCCAAAACCATGGAGGAAGCCCTGGCACCATTCGCCCAGCGCGGCAGCGCGCTCGGTGAGCGGTGCATCGTCGGTCGGCAGCAGCAGGACCACGGTGACGTCATCACCGGTCAGCTCGCCCTTGACCATTTCCTGCAGGCCGATCAGCGCGTTACGCACGTTCTCGGTGGGTTCGGTTTCCAGCAGTTCGGCCACATCGGCCAGCCAGTTGTCGGCGTCAAAGCCGACACCGGTGCAACTGCGGCCCAGCAACACGCCGTGCAGTTCGGCAGGCGAGCAAGGATGACCGCTGGTGCTCAGCAGTTTGGTAAAAGCATCATACGGGGAGTTCTGAATAGGCATGGTGAGCTAGGCGCCAGACGGCGCAATGTCTAGAATGGAGCGCTGTATCCTAGCACCGGCAGACGTACCAAGACTATCAAGGGCGTCAGATCGTTTATCCTGCAGTTGCCATTCATCAGACAAATCCAGTGGAACCCAATGGAAGACACCGACCTGCAAGCGCTGATGGCCAGATTCGAATTGCTAATTGATCGGGTCGAGCAACTAAAGAGGCAAAACGGACTCCTATTAGCTCAGGAAAAGACCTGGCGCGAGGAACGCGCTCACCTCATTGAAAAAAACGAAATCGCCCGGCGTAAGGTCGAATCGATGATTTCGCGCCTTAAGGCCCTGGAGCAAGACTCATGAGTTCAAGCAATAGCGTCACCGTGCAGATTCTCGACAAAGAATATTCGATCATTTGCCCCCAGGAAGAGCGCAGCAACCTGGTGAGCGCCGCCCGTTACCTGGATGGCAAGATGCGTGAAATCCGCAGCAGCGGCAAAGTGATCGGCGCCGACCGCATCGCCGTGATGGCCGCGCTGAATATCACCCACGATCTGCTGCATAAGCAGGAGCGCCCTGACGTACAGGCCAGCGGCTCGACGCGCGAGCAGGTGCGTGACCTGCTGGAGCGTGTGGACCTGGCACTGTCCAACGATTCCGAGGCACCCAAGGGCTGATTGCCGCGCCCGTTTAAGGTATACTCGCCCCACTCCCTGGCGTGCTTGCCAGTCGGCGATGTCCCGGAGCCGATTCGCACTACCCTGGAAGTTGCACGTTTGGCTGGTGTGCATGTCCGCTAGACGGAAAGCCTTAAAGCCTACTGCATCTTCCACCTTGAACTTTCGGGTTCAAGGGCTTAGTCGACAGCGGTTCTGTCGGGGAGCCTGAATCCCAAACTCAATGCCAGTCCCAGGACTGGCATTGTTTTATGAGCCGAAAAACCATGACCGAACCTGCGCCGCTTTCCCGTCCGCAACTTCGACGCATGTTGCGCAACGCCCGCCGCGCCCTCACGCCGAGCGAGCAACGCAAAGCCGCCCAAGGCGTGTATCGGCAACTGGCACAGCACCCGCTGTTTCGCCGGGCCAAGCATATTTCCCTGTATCTACCGACGGACGGTGAAATCGATCCGCGCTTGCTGCTGCGTGCGGCCCAGCGGCGGGGCAAGGCCACCTACCTGCCGGTGCTCAGCGCCTGGCCACGGACCAAGATGGTGTTCCAGCGTGTTCGGCCTGGGGAGAAGCTGCTGCCCAATCGCTTTCGCATTCTTGAACCACGGACGAATGTCCGCCGCCAGCGCAAGGTCTGGGCGCTGGATCTGGTGCTATTGCCGTTGGTTGGGTTCGATGACGCGGGTGGGCGCCTGGGCATGGGCGGCGGCTTTTATGACCGCAGCCTGGCTTACCTGGTGCGCCGCCAGCACTGGCGCAAGCCGACGCTGTTGGGCCTGGCCCATGAATGTCAGAAAGTCGAACGACTGGTGCAGGCGAGCTGGGATGTGCCGTTGGCGGGCACCGTCACCGATAAGAAATGGTATATCGCGCAGGCGTCGCTGGAACCTGCGACGCCCTGAAGAAGGGTTAACGCTTGAACGGTTGTGGCGGCTGCTGAGTCAGCTCAATGGGCGCATCGGTCTTGTTCGACCACAAGCTCTGCGCATACCCGGTGGTCACGACGCCCAGACCAAACAAAATAACCAATATCCATAGTAAATCCGGTTTACGTTGCATCGATTGCCCCCCTTCAGGCACCTCGTACACGATGACAACAACGTTCCAAAGTAGTCCGTTGCAGCTGCGTCAAGCTTAAAATCCCGGCATTCTGCGTTAACGTGAACCAACACGCAAACCTTGACGCCAACCGACCGTCGGTTTGTCATGCAATTGCCCGACAACCTGTCCAACGCCTTTTTCAGGAGCCGCCCAATGGCCTACTGGCTGATGAAATCCGAGCCCGACGAACTTTCCATCACCGGCCTGGAACACCTCGGCGAAACGCCATGGGATGGGGTTCGCAACTATCAAGCGCGCAACTTTCTGCGCGCGATGGCGGTGGGCGATGCGTTTTTCTTCTACCACTCCAGTTGCCCGGAGCCTGGCATTGCCGGCATCGGCAAAATCGTCGCGGCGGCGTATCCCGACCCCACCGCGCTGGACCCTTCCAGCCACTATTTCGACGCCAAGGCCGGCCCGGACAAAAACCCGTGGAGCGCGATCAACGTGGCCCACGTCCAGACGTTTCCCAAGGTACTCGGCCTGGGCTATCTGAAGCAACAAACCGCACTGGCCGAACTGCCGCTGGTGCAAAAAGGCAGCCGTCTCTCGGTGATGCCGGTGACCGCCGAGCAATGGTCAGCGGTACTCGCGCTGCGCTAAACAGCAGAACCTTACAGTCACGCGCCCAACGCATGCATCTGCACCGCAACCGGGTTAGGCTTGCGCTTCATTTGACCCGTATCAAGCGCCCTCGGGCCGAACCGGTCAGACTAGGACGCTAACACCGCAGGAAGCAACCATGTCGACGAACCATCGCACCTCCCAGTTGTTTGCCACCCTCCTGATTGTGTTGCTGCTCGCCGCCGGCGGTTTCGGTTACTGGAAATCCACCCAGGACCGCCTGCCCGAAGGCTTGAGCATGGGCAATGGCCGCCTGGAATCGACCGAAGTGCAGATTGCCGCCAAGATCCCCGGGCGGCTGGACGAAGTGCGAGTGGATGAAGGCGACAAGGTCCTCAAGGGCCAACTGCTGGCGCGCATGGACACGCGCACCCTGGAAGCCCAGCGCGCCCAGGCCGAAGCCGAAGTGCTGCGCGCCAAGGAAAACCTCGCCGCCGCCGAAGCCAATGTGCAATTGCGCCAGAGCGAACAACTGCTCGCCCACCAGGAACTCAAGCGAACCCAGGAGCTGTACAAGCGTGGCTTCGCCAGCGGCCAGTTGATCGACCAGCAGCAGGCGCGCCAGAACACCGGCAATGCGGCCGTGGTTGCCGCCCAGGCCCAGGTCAATTCGGCCAAGGCCGCCATCGGTGCCGCCCAGGCCCAGGTGGCGCAGCTCACCAGCGAAATCGATGACAGCAGCCTGCGTGCGCCCATCGACGGCATTATCCAACTGCGCCTGGCCGAGCCGGGCGAAGTGCTCGGCGCGGGCGGCCGCGTCTTGCTGCTGATCGATCCCGAAGATCAATACATGAACCTCTACCTGCCCGCCTCGGTGACCGGCGCCCTGACCGTCGGCAGCGACGCGCGCATCCTCCTCGACGCGCTTCCCGACCAATCGCTGCCGGCCAAAATCAGCTTCGTCGCGGCCAAATCGCAGTTCACGCCCAAAGAGGTAGAAACCCGCGATGAACGCCAGAAATTGGTGTTTCGCGTCAAACTGCGCCTGACCCACCCCAGCGCCGTGCCGCAGGCCAAACCGGGCATGCCCGGCGCCGGCTACGTGCGCACGGCTGACATCGACTGGCCGGCTAACCTGCAATGACCGATCTGGCGCTGCACGCCACGGGCATCCAGCACCGCTACGGCAAGCAACAGGCGCTGGTCGATATCGCCTTCAGCCTGCCCGCTGGCACGCGCTGCGGGCTGATCGGCCCGGATGGCGCGGGCAAGTCGAGCCTGCTGGGCTTGATCGCCGGGGTTAAAAAACTCCAGGACGGCCAACTGGAGGTGCTCGGCGGCTCCATCGCCGACCGCCACCACCGCAACAGCCTCTACCCGCGCATCGCCTTCATGCCCCAAGGCCTGGGCGGCAACCTGTACCCCGAACTGTCCATCAGCGAAAACATCCGCTTCTTCGCGACGCTGTTCGGCCTGACCAAAGCCGATTGCGACCAGCGCATGCACAGCCTGCTGCTGGCCACCGACCTTGAGCGCTTCGCCGACCGTCCGGCCGGCAAACTCTCCGGCGGGATGAAGCAGAAACTCGGCCTGTGCTGCGCGCTGATCCATGACCCGGACCTGCTGATCCTCGACGAGCCCACCACCGGGGTCGACCCGCTGTCACGTCGGCGCTTCTGGGAACTGGTCGAAACCGTTCGCAGCGAGCGCCCACAACTGACGCTGCTGGTGGCCACGGCCTACATGGAAGAAGCCGAGCAGTTTGAACATTGCCTGATGCTTGACCGCGGCAAACTGATCGCCGACGGTTTGAGCAGTGAGCTCGCCGCAGCAACCCCCAGCGGCAAGCTGGATGAGGCCTTCACCCACTTCCAGGGCGACAGCGCCCATGACAACCAACCGCTGGTTATCCCTGCGCGCGCAAGCAACAGCACCGATATCGCCATCGAAGCCCACAACCTGACCCTGCGCTTTGGCGACTTCACGGCGGTCGATAACGTCAGCTTTGCCATCGGCCGCGGCGAGATTTTCGGTTTCCTCGGCTCCAACGGCTGCGGCAAGACCACCACCATGAAAGTCCTCACCGGCCTGATGCCGGCCACTGAGGGCACTGCCACGCTGCTGGGCAACCCGGTGAACGCCAAGGACCTGGCCACCCGCAAGCGCGTGGGCTTCATGTCGCAGAGCTTTTCGCTGTACGGCGAACTCAGCGTGCTGCAGAACCTGGTGCTGCACGCGCAGTTGTTCGATTTGCCCAAAGCCGACAGTGGCAAGCGGATCGATGAGCTGATCCAGCGTTTCGACCTCGGCGAGGTGGCCGAGCAGCCGTCGGGCGAGCTGCCCCTCGGCCTGCGTCAGCGCTTGTCGTTGGCCGTGGCGGTGCTGCACCGCCCCGAAGTGCTGATCCTCGATGAACCGACCTCGGGCGTCGACCCGGCGGCGCGGGATGACTTCTGGCGGCTGCTGATCGAACTGTCGCGCGAACAAGGGGTGACGATCTTTCTGTCCACCCACTTCATGAACGAAGCCCAGCGTTGTGACCGCATCTCCCTGATGCACGCGGGCAAGGTGCTGGCCTGCGACACGCCCGACGCGCTGCAGCAGCAATTCCACGGCGACACCCTCGAAGCCGCGTTCGTCACATGCCTGGAGCAAGCCCAGGGCGAAGCCGAACCCGCCGCGCCCAACGCACCCACCGCTACCGTCAGCGAAACCAGCCCACCGCCCGTGAGCAAGCGCGGGTTCAGCCTGTCGCGCCTGTTGGCCGTGGCCAGCCGTGAAGGCAAGGAACTGCTGCGCGACAAGGTGCGCATGGCCTTCGCCCTGCTCGGGGCGATGTTCATGATGGTGATCTTCGGCTACGGCATTTCCCTCGATGTGGAAAACCTCGCCTTTGCCGTCTACGACCAGGACCAGACCCCACAAAGTCGCGCCTATCTGGAAGCGTTCCGCAGCTCGCGCTACTTCGCCGAACAAACACCCATCCAGGATGCCAACGAACTGCACCGGCGCCTGCAACGCTCGGAAATCAAACTGGCCCTGGAAATCCCGCCCGGTTTTGGCCGCGACCTCTACGCCGGCCGCCAACCCAGCGTGGCCGCCTGGCTCGACGGTGGCATGCCGTTTCGCGCAGAAACCAGCCGTAACTATGTAGAGGCGGTCCACCAGGCCAACCTGCAGCAACTGTCCGAACTGAGCAGCCAGCCGTTGAACAGCCAAAGCGCGGCCAAGCTCGAAACCCGCTTTCGCTACAACCAGGATGTGGTCAGCGTGAACGCCATCGGCCCAGGCGTGATGGCACTGATCCTCGCCTTCATCCCGGCGATGCTGACTGCGCTCGGTATCGTGCGCGAGAAAGAGCTGGGCTCGATCACCAACTTCTATGCCACGCCGCTGACCCGCCTGGAGTTCCTGCTGGGCAAACAGGCGCCGTACCTGGCCGTGAGCCTGGTCAACCTGGCCGTGCTGGCCGCGATGAACCGCTGGCTGTTCGGCGTGCCGTTCAAGGGCAGCGCCCTGACCCTGGCGTTCGGCGGCCTGCTGTACGTGCTCGCCACCACCAGCATGGGCCTGCTGATTTCCGCGTTCACCCGCACCCAGATCGCAGCGATCCTCGGCACCATGATCATCACCAGCCTGCCGACCATTCAGTTCTCCGGGCTGATCGTGCCGCGTTCGTCCCTGGAAGGTGCGGCGGCGGTGATGGGCACACTGTTTCCGGCGGGGCACTTTCTCGATATCGCGGTGGGCACGTTCACCAAGGCCCTCGACCTGCGCCAACTGTGGCCGCAGTGCCTGGCGCTGTTCGGGTTTTTCCTCGGGTTTACCGGGCTTAGCCTGATCATGCTGAAGAAGCAGGAGGCTTGATGCATAAGTTCGCGCACATCCTGCGCCTGGGGATCAAGGAACTGACCAGCCTGCGCCACGACAGCGTGCTGCTGTTGTTTCTGTTCTACGCCTTCACCGTCGCGATCTATATGCCTGCGGCCGGCTCGGTGATTGGTGTGCATAACGCCAGCGTGGCGTTTATCGACGAGGACCACAGTGCGCTCTCGCGGCAGATGGCCGAGGCGTTGCAGCCGCCCGAGTTTCAGCCTCCCGTGCCGTTGGCCTACGACCAGTTGGATAAGGTCATGGACAGCGGCCAGTACACTTTCGTGATCAACGTACCGGCGAATTTCCAGGCCGATCTGTTGGCCGGTCGCGAGCCCGGCGTGCAGGTGAACGTCGATGCCACCGCGATGAGCCAGGCCTTCATGGGCGCCGGCTACATCGGGCGGATTTTCCAACGCGAGCTGCTGACCTACAGCGGCCAGGCCGACTCCGCCAGCAAAGCGCCGGCGCTGCTGACGACGCGGGCGCTGTTCAATACCAATCTGGAAGGCGGCTGGTTTCTCGCGGTCATCCAGATCGTCAACAACATCACCATCCTCGCCATCGTGCTTACCGGTACCGCGCTGCTGCGCGAGCGCGAACACGGCACCCTCGACCATTTGCTGGTGCTGCCGCTGACGGCGCTGGAAATCATGCTGGCGAAAATCTGGAGCAACATGCTGGTGGTGGTGCTGTGTACCTGGCTGTCCCTGGAAGTGGTAGTCAAGGGCATGCTCGGCGTGCCGCTGGCCGGGTCGCTGAGCCTGTTTCTATTCGTGACCGCGCTGTACCTGTTTGCCAGCACCGCCCTGGGGATATTCCTCGCCACCCTCGCCCGCTCGACGCCGCAATTCGGCTTGCTGGCGATCCCGGTGATCATCCCGATGCTGTTGCTCTCCGGCGGCAGTACGCCGCTGGACAGCATGCCCGAGTGGTTGCAGTGGGTGATGCAGGGGTCGCCGTCGACGCACTTTGTGAGCCTGAGCGCGGCGATCCTGTTCCGCGATGCGGGCGTGAGTGTGGTGTGGCCAGATTTGCTGGCGCTGGCGGGGATTGGCTTGCTGTTCTTTGCGGTGGCGTTGGCGCGGTTCAGGAAGAGCCTGGCGTCTTGAGGTGTCTGCATGGCCGCGATCGCGAGCAAGCCCGCTGCCACATTTGGAACGCATTCCGATGTGTGCGCGTGCCTGCTTGCGATCGCCGTACAGCGACTATTGGATGATCAGGTTGTTGAACAACAGGTCTTCCACCATCGGCTTGCCGGTTTCGTCGTTCATCACTTGCTGGGTCTGCTTCAGGGCTTCCTGGCGCAGTTTTTCCTTGCCTTCAACGGTGCTCATGCTCTCGTTGGTTTGTTGGGTGAACAGCGCCACCAGTTGATTGCGAATCAACGCATCGTTGGCTTTGACGGCGGCAGCCGCTTCGGGCCCGGTCACACGCAGGGCGATATCGGCCTTGTACACCTTGAGCTTGGCCGTGCCATCCAGGCCATAGTTGCCCACGAGCGGCGGGGCCAGGCTGATATAGCTGACCTTCGGCGCCTCGCCTTCTTTCGCCTCTTTCGCCTCTTGGGCCTGGGCCGCCATCGGCAAGGTCAGGGCGAGCATCAACAGAATCCACGCTTTCACAGTTCATTCCTCACATTCGGTTGCCCAGTAGCATAACGCTAGCAGGGCAGAGCACAAGCTTATGGCGACTTATCAGGCCCGGGCATGCTTGTTGACCCACGGGCGCACCCTCCTACACTTATCGGCCACGACGCCAAAAGGAATAGTCCGATGAAAGCTGTGCTGTGCAAAGCCTTCGGCCCCGCCGAAACCCTGGTGCTGGAAGAGATCGCCAGCCCGACGATCAAGAAGAACGAGATCCTGCTGGACGTGCATGCCGCCGGGGTCAACTTCCCGGACACCCTGATCATCGAGGGCAAGTACCAGTTCAAACCGCCCTTTCCGTTCTCACCGGGGGGCGAAGCGGCGGGGGTAGTCAGTGAAGTGGGCGAAAAAGTCAGCCATCTGAAGGTCGGTGACCGCGTGATGGCGCTGACCGGCTGGGGCAGTTTTGCCGAGCAGGTCGCGGTGCCCGGCTATAACGTGCTGCCGATCCCGCCCAGCATGGGCTTCAACACCGCAGCCGCGTTCAGCATGACCTATGGCACCTCGATGCATGCCCTGAAACAAAGGGCCAACCTGCAACCCGGCGAAACCCTGCTGGTCCTCGGCGCCTCCGGCGGCGTGGGCCTGGCCGCCGTGGAAATCGGCAAGGCCATGGGCGCCCGCGTGATCGCCGCCGCCAGCAGCGCGGACAAACTGGCGGTGGCCAAGGCCGCCGGCGCCGATGAACTGATCAACTACAGCGAAGCCAGCCTGAAAGATGAGGTCAAGCGCCTGACCGACGGCAACGGCGCCGATGTGATCTACGACCCGGTGGGCGGCGACCTGTTTGACCAGGCCATCCGCGCCATCGCCTGGAACGGCCGCCTGCTGGTGGTGGGTTTTGCCAGCGGGCGTATTCCAGAGCTGCCGGTGAACCTGGCGCTGCTCAAGGGTGCGGCCGTGGTCGGGGTGTTCTGGGGCTCGTTCGCCCAGCGCCAGCCGCAGGACAATGCGGCGAACTTCCAGCAACTGTTTGGTTGGTATGCCGAGGGCAAGTTGAAACCGCTGGTGTCGCAGGTGTATCCACTTGAGCAGGCTGCCCGGGCGATCAATGACCTGGGGCAGCGCAAGGCCGTCGGCAAGGTGGTCGTGCAGACCCGCTGACAGAGGTGAAATGCGCTCAAATGTGGGAGGGGGCTTGCCCCCGATGGCGTTGGTTCAGTCAACAGATGTATTCACTGACCCACTGTCATCGGGGGCAAGTCGAATCGTCGCACCGCCCCTCCCACATTTTGATCTCCAGTGTCCTGCAGACGCCAACTGCGACCATCACTTGCCCATTCACGACATGTTCGTAAGAGAACATGCGTTTGCTCATATTTCCTGTGTTTGCACATAAGACGCGATGCTATTTTCGGTAACGAAACTGTAACATTCGCATCCGCTGTCAAAACAAGAAATTTGGAGCTCTTGAATGTTTGCTTTCTTTCGTCCTGCCGTGCATAAGGCGCCCCTGCCTGAAGAAAAAATAGACAGTACCTACCGACGCCTGCGCTGGCAGATCTTCGCCGGTATTTTCTTCGGTTACGCCGGGTACTACCTGCTGCGTAAAAACTTCTCCCTGGCCATGCCCTACCTGATCGACGAGGGTTACACCCGGGGCGAACTGGGCCTGGCGATGTCGGCGATCGCGATTGCCTACGGCCTGTCCAAGTTCCTCATGGGCCTGGTGTCCGACCGCTCCAACCCGCGCTACTTCCTGCCCTTCGGCCTGCTGGTATCGGCGGGAGTGATGTTCATTTTCGGTTTCGCGCCTTGGGCGACGTCCAGCGTGACCATGATGTTCATTTTGCTGTTCATCAACGGCTGGGCCCAGGGCATGGGTTGGCCGCCGAGCGGACGGACCATGGTGCATTGGTGGTCGCAGAAGGAACGCGGTGGCGTGGTGTCCGTGTGGAACGTGGCGCACAACGTCGGCGGCGGCCTGATCGGCCCGTTGTTCCTGCTCGGCATGGCCTGGTTCAATGACTGGCATGCCGCGTTCTATGTGCCGGCAACGGTTGCGTTACTGGTGGCGGCATTCGCCTTCATCACCATGCGCGACACCCCGCAATCGGTCGGCCTGCCGCCGATTGAGCAGTACAAAAACGATTATCCGGAAGGCTACGACGCCAGCCACGAAGACGAATTCAGCGCCAAGGAAATCTTTGTCAAGTACGTGCTGCACAACAAAATGCTCTGGTACATCGCCTTTGCCAACGTGTTCGTCTACCTGTTGCGCTACGGCGTGTTGGACTGGGCACCGACCTACTTGAAAGAAGCCAAGCACTTCACGGTCGACAAGTCGTCCTGGGCATATTTCTTCTACGAGTGGGCAGGTATTCCGGGCACGCTGCTGTGCGGCTGGATGTCGGACAAGATCTTCCGCGGCAACCGTGGCCTGACCGGTATCGTGTTCATGGCGCTGGTGACCGTTGCGACCCTGGTGTACTGGCTCAACCCGCCGGGCAACCCGATGGTCGACATGATCGCGCTGTTCTCGATCGGTTTCCTGATCTACGGCCCGGTGATGCTGATCGGCCTACAGGCGCTGGAACTGGCGCCGAAAAAAGCCGCCGGTACGGCTGCGGGCTTCACCGGCCTGTTCGGTTACCTGGGCGGTTCGGTGGCGGCGAGTGCGGCCATGGGCTACACCGTGGACCACTTCGGCTGGGACGGCGGCTTTGTGCTGCTGGTCGGCGCGTGCCTGCTGGCGATCGCGTGCCTGATCCCGACGTTGTGGCACACCAACAGTGTCAGCTCGGCGCGTTAATCGCCTGAGCAATCCTTGGCACAACGCTTGAGCCGCGCCTCCAGGTTTTTGTCTGGCATGGCGTGGCTACGCAGGGCGTTAACGGTCTGCTCGACATAATCGCGCGTAGTGCCGTAACGCCCGCAAGCGCTTTGCAGCACGTGGCTGAGCACGATGTCGGGCAGATTGCCGGCGTAGCTCGGCAGGTCCCGCTCCAATACAAACCCCAGCGCCTGCACCCGACTGCCATCTTCCAGACGGCAACTGAGCCAGTGCGGCCGATAGGAAGGGTAAGGCATTTCGCGCTGCCACAAGGCGTAAAGCGAGGCCTCCAGTTGGTCTTCCGGCAGGCGGTAGGCAAAACCGCTGCACGAACCCCCGCGATCCAGGCCGAAGACCAACCCGGGTATTTCCGGCGTACCCCGATGCTCGTGGGACCACAGGTACAAACCGCGGTGATACCCATGGACCCGTGCCCGCACCCGCTCGGTCGATGAACACTCAGGCCGCCAGATCAGCGAACCGTAAGCGAATAGCCAGACCGGCCCACCCTTATGCCGGGCCATGGTGGCCTGCATCGAGCTCATCAACTGTTCGTGAGTGAGTTGCGGCCCCAGATCGAGCTGCGGAGGGTAAGCCAATTGCAAAAGATCGGATTCAATGGCGGTCATGGCGGATCGCTGAGGTCTCCTGTGCGGCTACGAGAATCTATTACCAATTGTAAGTAACTTTACCGTAATAGAACCCGCCGCTGTAACCGTATGGCGAAAAAGTGCTAATCGGCCGAGTTGCCCTGGGGCTGGGGCGTGGTTCCACCCATTCGTCAGGATTCAGGGCGCCAATCCCGCTACTTTCAGCGCCGGTTCAGCCTGGGTGCGCGCACAACCTTCAAAATAGTCTCCACATCACGACCCACCTAGCCGCCCCTCATACCGACTAATCGAGGTCATCCCCATGAAAAAATTTCGACTGCCCGGCCTGCTGTTCCTGGCCCAGGCCACCACCGCCCTCGCGGCCGAGGCCCCACCTGTCGACGATGACAAGGGCTTCTGGTATGCGCAGACCAGCGTCTACACCCGGCACTTTGCGCCGGACCCCGAGCATAACAACCATCAGGATCTGCTCGGCCTGGAGCGCAATGAAGCGTCAGGCCTGGTGTATGGCGCGGCGACGTTTCGCAACTCGTTCAGCCAGCGGTCCTACTACGCCTATGCGGGCAAACGCTATGACATGACCGACTATCCGGTCTATTTGAAGCTGACAGGCGGGGCGATTCAGGGCTATCGCGGCAAGTACCGCGACAAGATCCCGTTGAACCGTTTCGGCGTGGCGCCGGTGATCATTCCGTCCGTAGGCACCCATTACGGGCCAGTGGCGGCGGAGCTGGTGCTGCTGGGGTTCAATGCGGCGATGATCACGACCGGCGTGCGTTTCTGAACGCGACGCCAGCTCCCCATTAGAAGCCCGCGTAGGGCTTCAGGGCCGCGGGGCGTAGGCGAATACGTCGGCACGCATCTGATGTGCATCCATGCCGGCGTCCACCAGCGCGTCCAATGTGCCGTAGATCATCGCCGGTGAACCGCTGGCGTAGACATACACGCCCTTGAGGTCGCGGATGTCTTCGCACACCGCTTCATGCAACAGCCCACAGCGTCCTTCCCAGCCGCACACGTCGCTGACCACTTTGTGCAGGAACAGGTTGGGCAGTTGCAACCATTGATCCCAATGCTCGATCTCGTAGAAATCTTCCGGACGCCGCACGCCCCAATACAGATGCACCGGGTGCTTGAAGCCGGAGGCGCGGCAATGCTCGATCAGGCTGTGCATCTGCGCCATGCCGGTACCGGCGGCGATCAACACCAGCGGCCCATCGGGTAACTCGGCCAGGTGGGTATCGCCAAACGGCAGCTCGATGCGGGCCATCTGGTTGCGCTGCAACTGCTCGAGCAGGTTGCGCGCGCTGTCTTCGCGAGCCAGCACGTGCAGTTCCAGCTCGCGTCCGGAGTGGGGCGCCGAGGCCAGGGAAAACGCCGACTTCTCGCCGTTTTCCCGTTCAATCATCAGGTATTGCCCGGCGTGGTAACGCACGGCCTTACCGGCCGGGGCGAGCAAGCGCACGCGCCATACATCGCCACCGACTTCCACACACTCACTCACTTGGCACGACAACTTGCGCAACGGCAACTCTCCCGGCGCCAGCACGCCATCCCACAACACCACACAATCTTCCAGCGGCTCGGCGATACAGGTGTAGAACTCACCATGGTCGCGTACCTCACCGGCCTGCTGCACGCGGCCTTCCACCAACAGCGCCGCACACACATGGCACACGCCATTGCGGCAGGCTTGCGGGCATTCGTAGCCCAGGCGGCGCGCACCTTCGAGGATTCGCTCGCCAGGGTCCAGCTCCAATACGGCGCCGGAAGGTTGCAGGGTTACACGCATCAATCTATTCCCAATTCTTTCCAGATCGCATCGACACGCGCCGTCACGGCTTCGTCCTTGACGATCACCCTGCCCCACTCGCGGGTGGTCTCACCCGGCCATTTGTGCGTGGCATCCAGGCCCATCTTCGAGCCCAGGCCCGAAACCGGCGAAGCGAAGTCGAGGTAGTCGATCGGCGTGTTGTCGATCATCACCGTGTCGCGCTTGGGGTCCATGCGCGTGGTGATGGCCCAGATCACGTCGTTCCAGTCGCGGGCGTTGATGTCGTCGTCGGTGACGATAACGAACTTGGTGTACATGAACTGTCGCAAAAACGACCACACACCGAGCATTACCCGCTTGGCGTGGCCGGGGTACGACTTCTTCATGGTCACGATGGCCATACGGTACGAGCAGCCTTCGGGCGGCAGGTAGAAGTCGGTGATTTCCGGGAACTGCTTCTGCAGGATCGGCACGAACACTTCGTTCAGCGCCACGCCAAGAATCGCCGGCTCATCCGGCGGACGGCCTGTGTAGGTGCTGTGGTAGATCGGCTTGATCCGATGGGTGATGCGCTCGACGGTGAACACCGGGAAGCTGTCGACTTCGTTGTAGTAGCCGGTGTGGTCGCCGTAGGGGCCTTCATCGGCCATCTCGCCCGGATGAATCACGCCTTCGAGGATGATTTCGGCGGTGGCCGGTACTTGCAGGTCGTTGCCGCGGCACTTCACCAGCTCGGTGCGATTGCCGCGCAGCAGGCCGGCGAAGGCGTATTCGGACAGGCTGTCAGGCACCGGGGTCACGGCGCCGAGGATGGTGGCCGGGTCGGCGCCCAGGGCCACGGCGACCGGGAACGGCTTGCCGGGATGCTTTTCGCACCACTCACGAAAGTCCAGGGCGCCGCCACGATGGCTCAACCAACGCATGATCACCTTGTTGCGGCCGATCACTTGCTGACGGTAGATACCGAGGTTCTGGCGGTCCTTGTTCGGGCCTTTGGTGACGGTCAGGCCCCAGGTGATCAGCGGGCCAACGTCGCCGGGCCAGCAGGTCTGCACCGGGAGCATCCCCAGGTCGACGTCATCGCCTTCGATGACCACTTCCTGACACGCCGCGTCCTTGACCACCTTGGGTGCCATGGCAATGATCTTGCGGAAGATCGGCAGCTTCGACCAGGCGTCCTTCAAGCCCTTGGGAGGCTCGGGCTCTTTGAGGAAGGCCAGCAACTTGCCGATCTCGCGCAGTTCGCTGACCGACTCGGCACCCATGCCAAAGGCCACGCGGTCGGGGGTACCGAACAGGTTGCCGAGCACCGGGATATTAAAACCGGTCGGGTTCTCGAACAGCAGCGCCGGGCCCTTGTTGCGCAGGGTGCGATCGCAAATCTCAGTCATTTCCAGCACCGGCGAAACCGGCATCTGGATACGTTTCAACTCTCCGCGCTGCTCAAGTTGCTGCACGAAATCCCGAAGATCCTTGAATTTCATTAACCATGCCACCCGTAAAATAGGCGTACATCGTACCTGCTCTGAGGGCGGCTGGCAGCTTATCGCAGTGCATTGGGGGGTCGAAGGCACTTAAAAAACGGGAAAAAAAAATGGCACCCCTGAGGGCGCCATTTTTTTGGACCTGAAACGTCGTATTACTTACGCTTCATCGACAGGAAGAACTCGTCGTTGGTCTTGGTGGTTTTCAGCTTGTCGATCAGGAACTCGATGGCGGCGACTTCGTCCATCGGGTGCAGCAGCTTGCGCAGGATCCACATGCGCTGCAGTTCGTCGTCGGCAGTCAGCAACTCTTCGCGGCGGGTGCCGGAACGGTTGATGTTGATGGCCGGGAACACACGCTTTTCAGCGATACGACGGTCCAGGGGCAGTTCCATGTTGCCGGTACCCTTGAACTCTTCGTAGATCACTTCATCCATCTTCGAGCCGGTTTCAACCAGCGCGGTAGCGATGATGGTCAGCGAGCCGCCTTCTTCGATATTCCGTGCGGCGCCGAAGAAACGTTTCGGTTTCTCCAGGGCGTGGGCATCGACACCACCGGTCAATACCTTGCCGGAGCTCGGGATCACGGTGTTGTAGGCACGGGCCAGACGGGTGATGGAGTCGAGCAGGATCACCACGTCTTTCTTGTGTTCGACCAGGCGCTTGGCCTTCTCGATCACCATTTCGGCAACCTGCACGTGGCGGGTTGGCGGCTCATCGAACGTCGAGGCAACCACTTCGCCGCGCACGGTGCGCTGCATTTCGGTCACTTCTTCCGGACGCTCATCGATCAGCAGCACGATCAGGTGAACTTCAGGGTTGTTACGCGCAATGTTCGCGGCAATGTTCTGCAGCATGATGGTCTTACCGGCTTTCGGCGGTGCGACGATCAGGCCACGCTGGCCCTTGCCGATCGGGGCGCACAGGTCGATGACACGACCGGTCAAGTCTTCGGTGGAACCGTTGCCGGCTTCCATCTTCATGCGCACGGTCGGGAACAGCGGGGTCAGGTTCTCGAAGAGAATCTTGTTTTTCGCGTTCTCGGGACGATCGAAGTTGATCGTGTCGACCTTGAGCAGGGCGAAATAACGCTCGCCTTCCTTCGGAGGGCGGATCTTGCCAACGATGGTGTCACCGGTGCGCAAGTTGAAGCGACGGATCTGGCTCGGCGAGACATAGATATCGTCTGGGCCGGCGAGATAGGAAGCGTCCGCAGAGCGGAGGAAGCCGAAGCCGTCCTGGAGAATCTCCAGCACGCCATCACCGGAAATTTCCTCGCCGCTTTTCGCGTGCTTTTTGAGCAGGGAGAAAATCACGTCCTGCTTGCGCGAACGGGCCATATTTTCTATGCCCATCTCTTCGGCCAATTGGAGCAGGTCGGTAATCGGCTTTTGCTTGAGTTCAGTCAGATTCATATAGGAATGACGTAATCATTTATGGAGGGGGGAAATTAAGCTTTTGGCTTAATGAGGCCGCGCCGCAGAGAAGGCGACATGATCGCGTACTAATCGAAAAGGAATGCGTCGGCGACGGCTTGCAGGGGGCAGTGGAGAAACCAGTGCGGGGCCGAATGTACCACCTGAATTTAGGAGCGTCTAGCCCTGTTTCACGAAAAAGCCCCGCAAATTGCGGGGCTTTTTTGACGACGCTTAGATGTTTGCGTCGAGGAATGCCGCCAACTGGGACTTCGACAACGCGCCCACTTTGGTCGCTTCCACGTTGCCGTTCTTGAACAGCATCAGCGTCGGAATACCACGCACGCCGTGCTTGGCCGGGGTTTCCTGGTTTTCGTCGATGTTCAACTTGGCAATGGTCAGCTTGCCGTCGTAGGTGGTTGCAATCTCGTCCAGAACCGGAGCGATCATTTTGCAAGGGCCACACCATTCAGCCCAGTAGTCAACCAGCACCGGGCCAGTTGCCTTGAGTACTTCGGCCTCAAAGGTCGCGTCAGTGACGTGCTTGATAAGATCGTTGCTCATGGATGTCTCCGGATTGTAAGCAAAAAAAACGTGGCCCATCATAGCTGCCCTTCCCCCGTTCAGGAAGCCGCCTCTGATTGAGTCTTGCTATGGTGATGCATGAGTTTGGGTATCGCTCCGCTCACGGCGATACCGGCGTCACAAAGGCAATCCCCGTGCGCAACGCCGCATTGCGCACATGCTCCTGCATGCTTTTCTGTGCCGCCGCACTGGCGCGACGGGCCAGGGCGCGCAGAATTCTACGGTGCTCCTGCCAGGTTTCCATGGCCCGTTCCGGCCGGATGAACGGTAGCTTCTGGCTCTCCAGGAACACCTCGGCGCTGGCACTCAGGATGCTGACCATCGCCTGGTTGCCACTGGCCAGGAGGAGGCGCTGGTGGAATTCGAAGTCCAGCCGGGCGGCGGCTTCGAAGTCGCCGGCCTTGAGCACCTTGCGCATGGCTTCGACATTATCTTCCAGGCGGTCCAGCTCATCGATGGTCAGCGTGACGGCCGCCAACCCCGACGCAAACCCCTCCAGGGCATAGCGCAACTGGAAGATATCCAGCGGCGTCGCCTGGGCCGCGAAGGGCCATGCAAACCCCGGCGACTCTTGTGCCTCTTGCACGAACACGCCTTTGCCCGGCTGCACGCTGACCACCCCCAAGGCACTGAGAGACGACAACGCCTCGCGCAATGACGCCCGGCTCACGCCCAACTGCAGCGCCAGGTCGCGCTGGGATGGCAATGCGTCGCCCGGCCCGAAGCCTTGCTCCTTGATCAGTTTGCGGATGGCCTGCAAGGCCGCTTCCGGTACCGCTTGGGCGATGGAATTCATAAAAAACTCAAGGTTCCAGACAACTGAGCGAGTAGTTGTAAAGCTATTCGCGCCTGGCGGCAAGCCACGCCCCAAAGGGGCTCGCGCGGTTTTGCCGGCGCTCGAAAACGGTGCAAAACCCGTGCTCACTGTTCAGACCAGTAAGACCACCACAACGCAACAAATCCCGGCCTTGCAGACAATCCGAGCGGTCATGGCATGGGCTGTGCACTGGGCAAAAACAGAATATCCCTTCGCCCTTCTCGGAGAGTTCCCATGACCAAGCGCTACAGCGCCCTGCTCACCGCCCTGTTTGCCAGCCTGATGCTGAGCCAGGCACCCGCCCAGGCCAACGGTCTGGACGATATCGTTGCCCGTGGCACCTTGAAGGTCGCCGTACCCCAGGACTTCCCGCCGTTCGGCTCGGTCGGCCCCGACATGAAACCACGTGGCCTGGACATCGACACCGCCAAGCTGCTGGCCGACCAGCTCAAGGTCAAACTGGAGCTGACCCCGGTCAACAGCACCAACCGCATCCCGTTCCTCACGACCGGCAAGGTCGACCTGGTGATCTCCAGCCTGGGCAAGAACCCCGAGCGGGAAAAGGTCATCGACTTCTCCAAGGCCTACGCACCCTTTTACCTGGCCGTATTCGGCCCGCCTGATGCCGCCATCAGCAGCATCGACGACCTCAAGGGCAAGACCATCAGCGTGACCCGTGGCGCCATCGAGGACATCGAGCTGACATCCGTCGCGCCCAAGGAAGCCACGATCAAGCGCTTCGAAGACAACAACTCGACCATCGCCGCCTACCTGGCCGGCCAGGTCGACCTGATCGCCAGCGGCAACGTGGTGATGGTTGCGATCAGCGAGCGCAGCCCGAAACGCGTGCCGGCGCTGAAAGTGAAGCTCAAGGATTCGCCGGTGTACGTGGGCGTGAACAAGAACGAGCCGGCGCTGCTGGAGAAGGTCAACCAGATCCTGGTCGCGGCCAAGGCTGACGGCAGCCTGGAAAAAAACGCGATGCAGTGGCTGAAAGAACCCCTGCCTGCTGATCTCTGAAGCCTGCGACGGAGCTGATTCATGGCCTATCAATTCGACTTTGTGCCGGTGCTGGCCAATACCGACCTGCTGTTGCGCGGCGCCCTGTTCACCCTTGAACTGACGGCGATCGGTGCGATCCTGGGGGTCGCCCTGGGCACCGTCGGCGCGGTGGTGCGGGCGTGGAAAATCCAGCCGTTCGCCTGGTTCTTCGGGGTGTATGTCGAGTTGATCCGCAACACGCCATTTTTGGTGCAGTTGTTTTTCATCTTCTTCGGCCTGCCTTCCCTGGGGCTGAAAATCACCGAATGGCAAGCGGCGGTATTGGCAATGGTGATCAACCTGGGCGCCTATTCCACCGAAATCATCCGCGCTGGCATCCAGGCGATCCCCCGTGGCCAGCTAGAGGCCGCCGCCGCGTTGGCGATGACGCGCTTCGAGGCGTTCCGCCATGTGGTGCTGCTGCCGGCGCTGGGCAAGGTGTGGCCGGCCCTGAGCAGCCAGATCATCATTGTGATGCTCGGCTCGGCGGTGTGTTCGCAGATCGCCACCGAAGAGCTGAGTTTTGCCGCTAACTTCATCCAGTCGCGCAACTTCCGCGCCTTTGAAACCTATGCCCTGACCACCCTGGTGTACCTGTGCATGGCGCTGATGATTCGCCAGTTGCTCAACTGGATCGGTCGCCGGTTTGTGATGAGGAACAGCCGATGAGTGATTTTTCCTTCTGGGACATCGTGCGCAACCTGCTCATCGGCCTGCAATGGACGCTCTTGCTGTCGCTGGTGGCGTTTGTAGGCGGTGGCTTGATCGGCCTGCTGGTGATGACGATGCGCATCAGCCGCAAAGCCTTCACGCGCAATGTCGCCCGCACCTATATCGAACTGTTCCAGGGCACGCCGCTGTTGATGCAGCTGTTCCTGGTGTTTTTCGGCATTGCCCTGCTTGGGGTGGATATCTCGCCCTGGCTGGCGGCGGCGATTGCCTTGACCTTGTTTACCAGCGCCTACCTCGCCGAGATCTGGCGCGGCTGTGTCGACTCCATCGCCCACGGGCAGTGGGAAGCCTCGGCCAGCCTGGCCCTGAATCCGCTTGAACAGCTGCGCTACGTGATCCTGCCCCAGGCCCTGCGGATTGCCGTAGCACCTACCGTGGGGTTCTCGGTGCAAGTGGTCAAAGGCACTGCCGTGACCTCGATCATCGGCTTCACCGAACTGACCAAGACCGGCGGCATGCTCGCCAACGCCACGTTCGAGCCGTTTATGGTCTACGGCTTGGTGGCCCTCGGTTACTTCCTGCTCTGTTACCCCTTGTCCCTCAGTGCGCGCTACCTGGAAAGGAGACTGCATGCCTCTGCTTAGAATTTCCGCCCTGCATAAGTATTACGGCGATCACCACGTGCTCAAGGGCATCGACTTGACCGTTGAAGAAGGCCAGGTCGTCGCGATCATCGGCCGCAGCGGCTCGGGTAAGTCGACCTTGCTGCGCACCCTCAATGGCCTGGAGTCGATCAACGACGGTGTGATCGAAGTCGACGGCGAATACCTCGACGCCGCCCGCGCCGACCTGCGCAGCCTGCGACAAAAAGTCGGCATGGTGTTCCAACAGTTCAACCTGTTCCCGCACCTGACGGTGGGCGAAAACGTCATGCTCGCGCCGCAGGTGGTGCAGAAAGTGCCCAAGGCCAAGGCCGCCCAATTGGCGCGACAGATGCTGGAGCGGGTCGGCCTGGGGGAGAAGTTCGATGCCTTCCCTGATCGCCTGTCCGGCGGCCAGCAACAACGCGTCGCGATAGCCCGCGCACTGGCCATGTCGCCCAAGGTGCTGCTGTGCGACGAGATCACCTCGGCGCTGGACCCGGAACTGGTCAATGAAGTACTGAGCGTGGTGCGCCAACTGGCCAAGGACGGCATGACCCTGATCATGGTGACGCACGAAATGCGTTTCGCCCGCGAAGTCGGGGATAAGCTGGTGTTCATGCACCAGGGCAAGGTGCATGAAGTGGGCCCGCCCCAAGCACTGTTCGCCAATCCCAGAACGCCCGAGCTGGCTAACTTCATCGGCTCAGTGGGACAGCCGGGCTGACCAGCTCAAAGGTGCCCTGCCCCTCCAGCCGCGTCTCATTGCGTACCTGCAGGGCATCGGAAGGCAGGTCGATATCGACATCGACCTGGGCGGTCAGGCGCTGGCCGACCATTGTTTGGCCTGCTGCGCGTGCCACCAGGACCTGGCCCGGTAACAACTGCCCGCTGACGGTTTCACCGGGCGGATGCGCCACTTCCCACTCGACGGCGCGCCCATCCACCTGAGCATGCCTGAGATGCATACGCATACGCCCCTGGCGATCAAACCGAAAACCTTGCCCGTCCGCCGCACCGATGAAGCGCAACGCCATCACCGAAGGCTGCGCACACGCAACGTTCAGATGCAGCGTGCGGGTGCCAAGGGCTAAGGTGGTGCTTTCGACAAAGGCCTCCCGGCGAATGACCCCATAGTCGATGCGCGGCTGACTCACGGACAACCGGCAGTTTTCAGCGCGCACGCCCTGGGCCATCAACAGGCTGCAGAACAGGGTGAAACATGCACTTTTCCATTTACCGGCCATGGCACACCGCCGTCGTGGTCTCATAGAACTTGTCATGATCAGGTTTGGTTCCGGGGTCAAGGCTTAGCCGGCAGGTGGAAGAGTCCGGCAACGAAACCCGCAGGCTTTGCGACTCATTGACGTCATTCAGGAAAATCATGCCCTCGCCCGCCACGCTGGTCAGGAAGCGGTCATCCTTGCCGAACACCGAAGCGCCCTGGGGCAACGGCCGACCGTACTGATCACTGGCGGTGAGTAGCACGCGGCGCGCTGTCACCACATCGAACGCGACGGTATTGAAGGACCCGCGACCGGCGGCGAGCACCTGGGTGCCGTTCTTCAGGTCAACCCGTTTGGGCAACGACTGCGTCTGCACTTCGACGCGGCTATTGGCATACGCGGGCAAGCCGGCAATCACCGCCTGCCCGGTGAAGTCAGTCCACACCGGCCCCTGCGGGGTTTCGACTTTTGCAGAACCGATATCCCCCACCGAGACGATGCCAAACGTGTCCTGCACGGTGTAGGGCGAAAATGTCAGGCCGTTTTCGTGCGCGACGATGCCGCCTTGCAACTGCCCCGTATAACCGGTGCCCTGCGCATCTCGGCTGACGCCCAGGCCAACGCGGGTGTAGCGTGGCAGCAAGTCCACATGGCCGCGAACCGACTGCTCGCGGGCGCTGAGGTCGCGTTCGACGCCCACTTCGTAATTCACATACTCATTGACCCGCTCACTGAGCGCCGTACCGACGCGGGACTGGTCGCCACGCCGACTGACGTAGCTGTTCACACGACGATCGCCGCCCAGCGGCACACTGATCTGCAGCCGTACCGACAGATCATTGTCCTCAGCGCTATCGCGCCGGTCGCCGGCAACGGCAGCATCACGGCGAGGCCGTGTACCGCCCACCTGCGAATCGGCGATCAACGCGACATCGAGATGGCTGAACGACTTGTTCCACGAAGCAAACACATGTTCGGCCGTGTGCCGGTCAAATTGCGCACTGCGCGAATAGCCCAGGGAGAACACGCCCAGGGTCGGATCAACCCAGCTCATGCCCGCTGTGTACTGGTTCTTGAATCGCGAATCCAGTTCGCCGGCCTTGAACGAGCGACCCGCTTCAAGTACCTCGCGATACCCTCGGGTCTGGGTGGTAGCGCTGAAGTTCACGTCTATATTGGCGTAGACCGGGCTGCTCGCGGACACGCTGCTACGCGAACCCGACACGGCGTTACGGCTGTCTCGGGACACATTGTGACGAGCGCCAACGGCAACCCGCTGGAAAAACACGCTGCTCAGGGTGCCGCCTGCCGACCAGTACTCTTCGGTACTCAATAAGCCAAACCCCGCCGACGATTCACGCCCCAGGCCCCAGGTGCCACTGCCCATGGCGACCACCGGTGACGGAACCTGTGCGTCGATATTTTCGCGCACCTTGCCGAGGGAAACGTAATAACCGGGCGCCGCCGGGGCCGC
Organism: Pseudomonas sp. PSPC3-2; assembly: GCF_049897085.1. Classification (NCBI taxonomy): domain Bacteria; kingdom Pseudomonadati; phylum Pseudomonadota; class Gammaproteobacteria; order Pseudomonadales; family Pseudomonadaceae; genus Pseudomonas; species Pseudomonas sp. PSPC3-2. The sequence continues at coordinate 129,475 of NZ_JAFCVO010000003.1, read as the reverse complement.
TCCCGCGAATGACGCCGCCGGCACCACGAAACTGCGCTTGGCGCCGCGTACATCGATCACGCTGACGTCGAGGTCGCTGGTGCCATTGAGCAAAGGCAACCCCGTCAGCCGGAAGGGGCCTTCGGGCACCAGCGTGCTATGGATCAGCACGCCGGACTGGCGTACTTCAATCCGCGACTGACTCTGGGCCAGACCTTCGACGACTGCGTTGTTGCTGCCCGCCAGCGCCCGCGACTGACCATCGGGGGAAAACTGGATGCCGGACAACTGGATACCACCAAACAGCGGATTGTTGCTGGAGAGCTGGCCCATCTGAAAAGTCGATTGCAACGCGGCGATATCCCGCTGGGCGTAGGCATACAGGTGTTCGGTACGGGCTTCACCATTGTCAGACACATAAAACTGGCGGCTGCGCACAATCCAGTCGCCCAGGTTGAAGCCCGCTTCGGTGTAGGCCGACACGAACCGGCTGGGCCCACTGCGCGAACGGCTGTCGAAACCCAGCACGTCATAGTTGAACATCGCCGCTGCGCCGCCCTGGGCAAAGTGCCCGGCCTCCCACTGGGGTTCATGCAATGCCTGGGTCGGCACCACCAGCGCCACCTCATCGATGCCGGGCCGGAGCCGGACCATCGTCGTCGGAAAGGCCCCCAGGAAGTCATGGCAGGCCTGGTCCGGTGAGGCACCTTCGCGAACAACGGCGCGGGGCTGCACCAACCCGGCTTTCTCGAGCAAGCCCGGGGTGAAACACAATTGCCCTTGGGCATCGAACCGCGCATCGACTGACCCGAGCGGGTTCCCGTTGACCCGCAGCCCCACCACCTGGACGCCTTCGCGAAAACGCGCCGCACTGCGGAAGTAGTCGGAGACCTTCGGGTCAATGCCGTGGGTGGTCAGTGCCGCGAGGTCGAAACCCTCGCCCAACTCCAGCGCCGGGGCCAGGCCGGGCAAGCTCCACAGCGTCGCACACCCGATGAGCAGCGTGGGGCGGCGAGGCCGGATAAAAATCGCAGATTTGTTACTCGACAGGTTCGTCATAAGCCGCTCAATCCCCATCGGCACTGATCGGGGCGCGGTAGCTGTCCACTGAAAACCCGTAGACCGTGGCGGGCTGGATCTCGACTTCAGCCAAGCCGTCCAACGTTCCGTCAACCTTCGCCGTCAACGCCTCCCCCGGCAAAATGTAGGTACGCGGCAACGTCGCCAGGGCCTGCTGCGGAAGTAGCTGCACCTGGGGCGCCAACCGCACTACGTAGGCGCTGTCGTTGTGAACCGTTAGACGCGACCCGGTCCGCTTCCAGGTGAGCAGCTCCCAGGGTGCTTGATGCCGAGGCAGACTTTTGGGGTGCAGAATCAGCGGCAAATTCTGTCGCAGGGTGATACCGATCGTCGCACCACCTGCGGCACGCGCTTGGGGAATCCCCTCGAAAGATACGCGCTTCAACCGCTGGGTCTTCAGCGGTTCCTTCAAGGTACTGATGAAGCGCACGAGCTGGGTTTCGCCCGCCTCCACGCGGGTGATGGGAGGCGTGACAATTAATAACGGTTCCGGGTCCTCTGGCACATTTTCCACTACCGAATGAAGTAACGCCGGACCCGAATCGGTATTCCTGATATTTATTGTGGCCTCGCCATCTTCCTCATAAAGCACCACCACTGTGGTTTCCGGCTGCATGCCGTCCGCTACTGCAACAGTGGCAAAACAGAGACATGCACTTACACTCCATAACAGCACACTATTTATTATTGAAAGACTACGCACTCGGTATTCCCCGTGACCATGACGTTGAGCAAATGGCAACTGATCGCTCACATGAAAACAGCCGATAAGAAATAGTCAGTTTCTTGATCGGCTGCTGTTGAGTCGTTTAGATGTAACTCAGTTCAAGGGTGGCGCGCCCATCAAGGGTAATGTCGCGGCTCAGGTCCAGGTCCTGGCCTTTGTTGATCACTGCCTTCACAGCGATGGTGCCAGTCAGTTGGGAAATTGAAGCCGGTGTAACCGTGGTGCTACTGCGCCAGGAATACTGGGTAGGGGCTTGAGTAACTTTGCCATCACTGTTCTGCCAGGTACCGGTGCCGACACGCATGATTGGAAACAGCGCGGTGCTCGACGACCGAAGGTCCCTGAGAGTGACCGAATAGCCACCGGTTCGCCGGCCCGAGACCTGACCCAAGCCATAGTTCTGTGCTTCAGTGAAACCCGCACCGAGAATGCCCGTCACCTTGCTGCCGGCCTGCAGATCGGTGAGTTTCAGCCCGAACTTGGCAGGGGTAGTGCCGCAACTGACGGACAGGGAGGTGGTTTTCTCCTCTCGCGGGTTGAACGCGGTCTGGGACAGTTCACCGGAGCGGATGGTGCCGTAATCGATAGTGCCACTCCCGGTCAGGCTGAGGTTGCAAGCAGCGGGTGTAATCGTGCCCCTGACGGACAACTGGGCAACGGTAGATGCCTGTGCGCTGATGGCCGCAGCCAGGCAAGCGAGACCGAGAGTCAATCCAACAATTTTTTTCATATTTGACCTGTCACTAAAAGTTATCAGGCGTTCTTTATTTTCTTCTTAGCAAGCCCAGCGCCGAACGGTTTATTTCTCTGGACCTGCACGACTATAAATAAATAACACCCAGGCAATATTGCCGAGTGACAGTCTGTCGCTTTGGCCCCTCATTAAAGAATCAGATAACACATCAGTTACTGTGGGAGCTGTAAAAACAAAGAGTCGCCTTTGCCCGAATACGAGGTAGTCCAAAACAAAAAAACCAAAGGATTTCAAACAATAACCCTGTAGGGAAAATCACAAAAATTTTTACAACGACAACTAGTTAAAAATTCCTACGAAACTAAAACCTCATTCAGGGCAATTTTAGAAACCCACCTTACATTTCCCACAAGAGTTCCTCACAGACAGTCATAGGAAAATTAGCGAAGCGCTACGCGTTGGCTCCAGCGGTCGATCGTGGCACGATGGCGAGGTTATCGACCGAGACCCCTAACCATGCCGCAATCCCAAGCCAAGAATCTGTCCCTGATCGCCGCCATCGACCTGGGCTCCAACAGCTTTCATATGGTCGTGGCCAAGGCCCAGAACGGCGAAATCCGCATCCTTGAGCGGCTAGGCGAGAAAGTCCAACTGGCTGCCGGAATCGACGACGCGCGCCAGCTCAATGAAGAATCCATGCAGCGAGGGCTCGATTGCCTCAAGCGTTTTGCCCAATTGATCAACGGCATGCCCCTGGGCGCTGTGCGAATCGTCGGCACCAACGCGTTGCGTGAAGCCCGTAACCGCGGCGAATTCATCCGCCGCGCCGAGGAAATCCTCGGGCACCCGGTAGAAGTCATCTCCGGACGCGAAGAAGCGCGCCTGATCTACCTCGGCGTGTCCCACACCCTGGCCGACACCCCTGGCAAGCGCCTGGTGGCGGACATCGGCGGCGGCAGTACCGAATTCATCATCGGCCAGCGCTTTGAGCCGCTGCTGCGCGAAAGCCTGCAGATGGGCTGCGTCAGTTATACCCAGCGTTATTTCAAGGACGGCAAAATCACCCCGGCGCGCTATGCACAGGCCTATACGGCGGCGCGGCTGGAGATCATGAGCATCGAGCACGCCCTGCATCGCCTGACCTGGGATGAAGCCATCGGCTCGTCCGGCACCATCCGCGCCATCGGCCTGGCCTTGAAAGCCGGCGGCCATGGCACCGGCGAGGTCAACGCCGAAGGCCTGGCGTGGCTCAAGCGCAAGCTGTTCAAACTGGGCGATGCCGAGAAAATCGACTTCGATGGCATCAAGCCTGACCGCCGCACGATCTTCCCGGCGGGCCTGGCGATTCTCGAAGCGATCTTCGACGCCCTCGAACTGCAACGCATGGACCACTGCGACGGCGCCCTGCGCGAAGGGGTGCTCTACGACCTGCTCGGCCGTCATCACCACGAGGACGTGCGTGAGCGCACCCTCAGCTCGTTGATGGAGCGCTATCACGTCGATCTGGAACAAGCGGCCCGCGTGGAGCGCAAAGCCCTGCATGCCTTCGACCAGGTGGCTGCGGACTGGGACCTGGAAGACGGCGTATGGCGCGAACTGCTGGGCTGGGCGGCCAAGGTGCATGAAGTAGGCCTGGATATCGCCCACTACCATTACCACAAGCACGGCGCCTACCTGATCGAGCACTCCGACCTGGCCGGTTTCTCCCGGGAAGACCAGCAGATGCTCGCACTGCTGGTACGCGGCCATCGCCGCAATATCCCCAAGGACAAGTTCGCCGAATTCGGTGACGAAGGCATCAAGCTGATCCGCCTGTGCGTGCTGCTGCGCTTTGCGATCCTGTTCCACCACATCCGTGGCACCCAGGAAATGCCCCAGGTGACCCTGCGTGCCAGCGGCGACAGCCTCGACGTGGTGTTCCCGGAAGGCTGGCTGGAAGAAAACCAGTTGACCCAGGCGGACTTCGCCCAGGAAGCGGAATGGCTGACGCGGGTGGGCTTCAGCCTGAACGTGCACTAACTCGATCTAGACAGCACCGAAAAAAATGTGGGAGGGGGCTTGCCCCCTCCCACATTGGGCCTGAGCCAGCCTGGGTTAATTCACCGCGAGAATCGGGCTACCCAGTTTCTCCAGCAACGTCGCCTGGGCGCTGCGCGGGTTCTGGTTGCCGGTCGGCGTGTTGCGCACGTAGCGGCCGTCCGACTGCAGACTCCAGCTGTGGGTGTTATCGGTGAGATAACTTTCCAGCTCTTTCTTGACCCGCATGATCAGCTTCTTGCCTTCCACCGGGAAACACGTCTCTACGCGCTTATCGAGGTTGCGCTCCATCCAGTCGGCGCTGGAGAGGTACATCTGCTCTTCGCCGCCGTTGAGGAAGTAGAACACCCGCGTGTGCTCCAGGAAGCGCCCGATGATCGAGCGCACATGGATGTTGTGCGAGACCCCGACGATGCCCGGCCGCAGGCAGCACATGCCGCGCACCACCAGATCGATGCGCACGCCGGACTGGCTGGCCTTGTACAGCGCGCGGATGATCTTCGGATCGGTCAACGAGTTGAACTTGGCAATGATGTGCGCCGGCTTGCCGTCGAGGGCGAACTGGGTCTCGCGGGCAATCATGTCGAGCATGCCCTTCTTCAGGGTGAACGGCGCATGCAGCAGCTTCTTCATGCGCAACGTCTTACCCATGCCGATCAACTGGCTGAACAACTTGCCGACGTCTTCACACAGGGCGTCGTCGGAGGTCAGCAGGCTGTAGTCGGTGTAGAGCTTGGCGTTGCCGGCGTGGTAGTTGCCGGTGCCCAAGTGCGCGTAACGCACGATCTCACCGGCTTCGCGGCGCAGGATCAGCATCATCTTGGCGTGGGTCTTGAACCCGACCACGCCGTAGATCACCACCGCGCCGGCCGCTTGCAGGCGGCTGGCCAGTTGCAGGTTGGACTCTTCGTCAAACCGCGCACGCAGCTCGATCACCGCAGTAACTTCCTTGCCGTTACGCGCAGCGTCCACCAGCGCATCGACGATTTCCGAGTTGGCGCCGCTGCGGTACAGGGTCTGGCGGACCGCCAATACATGCGGGTCCTTGGCGGCCTGGCGCAGCAGGTCGACCACCGGGGTGAAGGACTCGAACGGGTGCAGCAGCAGGATGTCCTGCTTGCTCACCACGCTGAAGATGTTCTCGCTGTTTTGCAGCAGTTTCGGGATCTGCGGCGTGAACGGCGTGTATTGCAGCTCCGGGTGGCTGTCCAGGCCGGTGATGCTGAACAGGCGCGTCAGGTTGACCGGGCCGTTGACCTGATACAACTCACTCTCGCCGAGGTTGAATTGCTTGAGCAGGTAGTCAGACAGGTGTTTCGGGCAGGTGTCGGCCACTTCCAGGCGTACCGCATCGCCGTAGCGCCGCGAGAACAGCTCACCGCGTAGGGCGCGGGCCAAGTCTTCGACGTCTTCGGAGTCCAGCGCCAGGTCGGCGTTACGGGTCAGGCGGAACTGGTAGCAGCCCTTGACCTTCATGCCCTGGAACAGGTCATCGGCGTGCGCGTGGATCATCGACGACAGGAATACATAGTTATCGCCAGCGCCCCCCACCTCTTCCGGTACCTTGATGATCCGTGGCAGCAGACGCGGTGCCGGGATGATCGCCAGGCCGGAATCGCGACCGAAGGCGTCGATACCCTCCAGCTCAACGATGAAGTTCAGGCTCTTGTTGACCAGCAACGGGAACGGGTGAGTCGGGTCGAGACCGATCGGCGTGATGATCGGCGCGATTTCGTCGCGAAAGTAGCGACGCACCCAGGTCTTGATCTTGGTGGTCCAGTGGCGGCGACGGATAAAGCGGACCTGATGTTTTTCCAGTTCTGGCAGCAGGATGTCGTTGAGGATTGCGTATTGGCGATCCACATGACCGTGCACCAGATCGCTGATGCGTGCCAGGGCTTGATGCGGTTGCAGACCATCGGCACCGGCTTGTTCACGGGCGAAGGTGATTTGTTTCTTGAGACCGGCGACGCGGATCTCGAAGAACTCGTCCAGGTTGCTGGAGAAAATCAGCAGGAATTTCAGGCGTTCCAGCAACGGGTAGGACTCATCCAGCGCCTGCTCCAGCACGCGGATGTTGAATTGCAGCTGTGACAGCTCGCGGTGGATGTACAGGCTGCTGTCATCCAGGTTGGTCACCACGACGGGCGCGGGCGCCGGAGCAGGCGCTTCCGCGACCACCACAGGCGGCTCCAGCTCCGGCGGGGTCTCGGCGACTTGTTCAACCACCGGGTGGGCGTCTTTTACGGCAACTTCTGAGAGTCCTTCGGTATTCATCGAGTGTTCCTGTGAGGGCTATTGTTGCTCTCTAAGCAATTGGGCAGCGCGGGCGGCGAAGTAGGTCAGAATGCCATCAGCGCCGGCACGTTTAAAGGCTGTCAGGGATTCGAGGATCACCCCTTCACTCAACCAACCATTCTGGATCGCGGCCATGTGCATGGCGTATTCACCGCTGACCTGATAGACAAAGGTCGGCACCTTGAATTCTTCTTTGACCCGATAAAGGATGTCCAGGTAGGGCATCCCGGGCTTGACCATCACCATATCGGCACCTTCGGCCAGGTCGGCGGCCACTTCGTGCAGGGCTTCATGGCTGTTGGCCGGGTCCATCTGGTACGAGGCCTTGTTGGCCTTGCCAAGATTCAGCGCAGAGCCCACCGCATCGCGGAACGGGCCGTAGTAGGCGCTGGCGTATTTGGCCGAGTAAGCCATGATTCGCACATTGACGTGGCCGGCCAGCTCCAGGGCTTCGCGGATCGCCTGGATGCGGCCGTCCATCATGTCCGACGGCGCGACCACCTGGGCCCCGGCTGCCGCATGAGATAGGGCTTGATTGACCAGCGCGTCGACGGTGATGTCGTTCTGCACGTAGCCTTCTTCATCCAGGATGCCGTCCTGCCCGTGGGTGGTGAACGGGTCCAGGGCCACATCGGTGATTACCCCCAACTCCGGGAAGCGCTCACGCAACGCGCGGGTGGCGCGTTGGGCGATCCCTTGCGGGTTCCAGGCTTGGGCAGCATCGAGGGACTTGAGTTCCGCAGGCGTCACCGGGAACAGCGCCAACGCTGGAATCCCCAGTTCCACCCAGTTCGCCGCCTCCTCAAGCAGCAGATCAATGCTCAAGCGCTCTACACCCGGCATCGACGCCACGGCTTCCCGACGATTTTCCCCGTCCAGCACAAAGACCGGCAGGATCAGATCGTTCGTGGTCAGTACGTTTTCACGGACCAGACGGCGAGAAAAATCATCACGACGGTTGCGGCGCAGACGGGTGGCGGGGAACAGGCGATTGGCAGGGGTAAAGCTCACGACAGACTCCTGAGCCCGCATTTACGGACGAGTGTTGCAGTTATAAGCGGCCATTATGACGAAGGAATGACAGTTGTGCTTATCCATGCGACCTGTAGTCGCATTCGGCGTTTATGTAGGAAATGTTCACTTCGTGACACATCTCGATACTTTCATGAATGTTCACGAAGGCGTAGGCTGCGCGTTCATTTCGCCAGCACCCAGACCATGCTTCAACAATTTCTGCATGACTTCGGCTACTTTGCCCTCTTCCTAGGCACGTTCTTCGAAGGCGAAACCATACTGGTTCTCGCAGGCTTCCTGGCGTTCCGTGGATATATGGATATCAACCTGGTGGTGGTCGTTGCCTTTTTCGGCAGCTACGCCGGCGACCAGCTTTGGTACTACATGGGGCGCAAGCACGGCCGCAAACTGTTGGCGCGCAAGCCGCGCTGGCAATTGATGGGCGACAAGGCCCTGGAACATATCCGCAAGCACCCGGATATCTGGGTGCTGAGCTTTCGCTTCGTCTACGGATTACGCACAGTGATGCCCGTGGCGATTGGCCTGTCCGGCTATCCGCCCTTGCGCTACCTATTGCTCAACGGCATTGGCGCGGCGGTGTGGGCGGCGGCGCTCGCCGCGGCGGCGTACCATTTTGGCGCGGTCCTGGAAGGCATGCTGGGCAGCATCAAGAAGTACGAGCTGTGGGTGCTGGGTGCTTTGTTACTGCTGGGCCTGGCTCTCTGGCTGCGGCGGCGGTTCAAGAACGCGCGCATCGCCCGTCAAGCCTGTGCCGATGCAAAGGCCCGACTGGCGGCTACACACCCGGCCGAAACCAGCCCGGTCGAGCCGCCTAAGACGCCAGCCGAGTAAGCCGGCCTCTGCAACAGTAGAGGCCCATCAGGCTCAGCAAGCTGTAGCTCAAAAGGCCCAGCCAGCCCAGGTGGCTGGCCGGCCATAGCCCGACCAGCGGCGCCAGCCATACCAGCGGCACATTCAGCCCCAGGCGCACCAGCTCCGCCCTCAACGCCCACGGGCGGTTCTCCAGGGCGACGCCCACGCAAAACAAGCCCAGCGCCATCGCACTCCAGCCCAGCACCAGTGCCGTCGTGGGCAGCCCTTCCCCGACGTTCATCAGATAACTGCCAAACCCCACATACACCGCAAATTGCAGGGCGACGTACACCTGTTGTCGCGTATCCAGCGGCACCTCGAATTTGCGGAACTGGCTCAAATCCGGCTTGGCCAACGGGTAGTTGGCCTTCACATCGGCGGGCCGCCAACCGGTGCGCATGAACCAAATACGCAGCTTGTCCCAGCGGCTTTGCGTGCGCCGCGCATCACTCCACAACTGCGCATAGAACTGCAGGTTGGCCCACAGCGGGTTCCAACTGGCCAAGGGGGTGGTGACGCCAAAGATCACCGGCTCGTTATCGTCCTCTTCCTGAAACGAGCCAAACAGCCGGTCCCAAATAATGAACACCCCGCCGTAGTTGCGATCCATGTAGAGAGCGTTCTGTGCATGGTGGGCCCGATGATTGGACGGCGTGACGAAGAACCACTCGAACCAGCCGAGCTTGGGCACGTGGCGGGTGTGGACCCAGAATTGATACAGCAGGTTGAGCGAGGCTACGCTGATAAACACCAGCAGCGGCACGCCGAGCACGGCCAGGGGCAGGTAGAAGATCCAGCTCAGCAGAAAGCCGGTGCTGGTCTGGCGCAAGGCGGTGGTGAGGTTGTAGTCCTCGCTCTGGTGATGCACCGAGTGCGCGGCCCACAGGATATTGCGCTCATGCCCGCAGCGATGCAGCCAGTAGTAGCAGAAGTCGTAGAACACAAAGGCAAACACCCAGGTCCAGACGCTCTGGGCCGACAACTCGAGCAGCGCCAGGTGCTTGAGGGCGAACGCGTAGGTCAGCAGCCCCACGCCCTTGGTCAGCAGCCCGGTGGTGGTGGACAGCACGCCGGTGCTGAGGCTGTTGATGGCATCCGCCACCCGGTAGTTGCGCGCCCCGCGCCAACGGTCGGCGAGCAGTTCAACCACGATCAAGGCGATGAAAAACGGCACCGCGTAAGGCACGAAGTCCATGAGCTAGTCCGGTCTGTTTTTATTGCCTCAAGATTAGGTGCTGCGGCGGGAGTTCCCATTGGCAACAGATGACAAATTAGTAGACATTTAACGCCATGAATCAGGAGAAATGCCCATGAGCAAAAAGATTGCAGTGATCCTTTCCGGCTGTGGCGTGTACGACGGCGCAGAAATCCACGAAAGCGTGATCACCCTGCTGCGCCTGGATCAGCGCGGCGCTCAGGTCCAATGCTTTGCCCCCGACATTGCGCAGTTGCATGTGATCAACCACCTCACGGGCGAAGAAATGCCCGAGTCGCGCAATGTGCTGGTGGAGTCCGCCCGCATTGCCCGGGGCGAGGTTAAGGACATCGCTGAAGCCAACGCCGAGGATTTCGATGCGTTGATCGTGCCTGGCGGGTTTGGCGCGGCGAAGAACCTGTCGAACTTTGCCATCGAAGGCGCGGGTTGCAGCCTCAACCCGCAGGTATTGGCGCTGGCCGAAGCCTTTGTCGAAGCGGGCAAGCCGCTGGGGCTGATCTGCATCTCGCCAGCCCTGGCCGCAAAAATCTATGGTCCGGGCGTGACCTGCACCATCGGCAACGATACCGACACCGCCGCCGCCCTGGACAAGATGGGCGCCCACCATCAGGAATGCACGGTAGAGGATATCGTCGAAGACACGGCGCGCAAGCTGGTCAGCACGCCGGCCTATATGCTTGGCAAGAACATCAGTGAAGTCGCGTCAGGCATCAACAAGCTGGTGGATCGGGTGCTTGAGCTGACCCACGAGAACGACTAATCGGCCCGCATCAAGCGCGTAAGGAGACGGTCGAGTGAGTTGGCAAACGCTTGCTTGTCCTTTTCCCCATGGGGCGGTGGACCACCGCCCATCTGGCCTTGCTCGCGCAGATCGGTGAACAGGTTGCGTACCGCCAACCGCTCACTCATGTTCTGCGGGCTGAACTCCTTGCCACGCGGGTCGAGTGCCGTCACGCCGTTCTTCACCAGGCGGTCGGCCAAGGGTACATCGCTGCAGATCACCAACTCACCGGGCACCGCGTGCGCCACCAGGTAGTCATCCGCTGCGTCCGGGCCGCTGGGCACCACGATCAGCTTCACGCAGGCAAAGCTCGGCTTGATCTGGCTCTGCCCGGCCACCAGCACCACCTCGAACTGACGCTTGAGGGCGAACTTCACCACCTGGTCCTTGGCCGCCCGCGGGCAGGCGTCGGCGTCGATCCACACGCGCATGCTTATGCCGCCAGCCGGCGCTTGTCGGCGATCCGACTGCGGCCATACATCACCACAATCGCCAGGATCGCCACGACCTGCGCACTCAACGAGTAGGCATCGGCGTGGATACCCAGCCAATCGAAGTCAAAGAATGCCACCGGCCGCGTGCCGAAGATGCCGGCTTCCTGCAACGCCTTCACGCCGTGCCCGGCGAACACCACCGACAACGCACACAGCAACGCCGCGTTGATCCCGAAGAACAGCGCCAATGGCAGCTTCGCCGAACCGCGCAGGATCACCCACGCCAGGCCCACCAGCAGCACCAGCGCCGTCGCGCCACCCGCCAGCACGGCGTTGTGCCCGGCCGGGCCGGCTTGCAGCCACAGGGTTTCGTAGAACAGGATCACTTCGAACAGCTCGCGGTACACCGAGAAGAACGCCAGCAGCGCGAAGCCGAAACGCCCACCGCCGCCCACCAGGCTGCTCTTGATGTAGTCCTGCCAGGCCGCTGCGTGGCGCCGGTCGTGCATCCACACGCCGAGCCACAGCACCATCACACTGGCAAACAATGCCGTGCAGCCTTCGAGCAGTTCGCGCTGGGCGCCACTCACATCGATCACATAGGCGGCCAACGCCCAGGTGGCCAAGCCGGCCACCAAGGCCAAGCCCCAGCCGACGTGGACGCTGCGCACCGCCGATTCCTGGCCGGTGTTACGCAGGAAGGCGAGGACCGCCGCCAGCACCAGGATCGCCTCCAGACCTTCGCGCAGCAGGATCAGCAAGCCTGAGATAAAGCTCAACGACCAGCTCAGACCATCGCCGCCCAACAAGCCGGCGGATTCGCTGAGCTTGCCCTTGGCTGCGTCCAGGCGCTGCTGCACCTGTTCGAGCGGCAAACCGTCCTGCAACGACTGCCGATAGGCCATCAGGGCCTTCTCGGTGTCCTTGCGCACGTTGGCGTTGACGTTGTCCAGGGAGCTTTCTACCAGCTCGAACCCTTCCAGATACGCCGCTACCGACAGGTCATAGGCTTGCTCATGGTCGCCGTTGCGGAACGCCGCAAGGCTCTTGTCGAGGGTGGCGGCGGTGTAGTCGAGCAACTGCGCCGGGCCGCGTTTGACCTGCGGCGGCTGGGCACGCTGGGCGCGGAACGTCGCGGCAGCGGCTGGGCCGCTGGCGGCCAGCACTTCATTCGGGGTCTGACGGGCCAGGTCGGCGAGGTTGAAGGGCTGCGCGCTTTTCGCGGCAGCCGGGTCGGCCGTGAAGCTGGCGATATAGGTGGCCAGGTCCCAGCGCTGGCGGTCGTCCAGTTGGTCGGCGAAAGACGGCATGTCCGTGCCTTCGACGCCCAGGCCCAGCGTGTTGTAGATCGCATAAAGACTCAGGCGGTCCAGGCGCTCAGCGTTCTGCAGATTCGCCGGCGGCGGCGTCATGCCCACACCCGCCGGGCCATCACCGGCTCCGGCCGCGCCGTGGCAGACCGAGCAGTGCTGCGCATACAGCGGTGCGCCGCGTGTCGGGTCGGGCGTAATCGCCGGGGCCTGGCTGACTTCATATGCCGCCGCCAGCTTGGCGCCCAACTGCCGGGACTGGCGGGCCACACTGGCGCCTTCCTGACGAGCGGTCACAGCGGCAACCAATTCATCGACCCCTTTGACCAGATCGGCGCGCTCGGGCTTGGAAGGCAGCTCAGCCACCAGGCCCTGCAACACCCCCAGAAATTCCACCTGCTCACGGTATTCCGACTCATCGATGACCTTCCCCGCCGCTACCGTCGGCGGGTAATCCGCGCCAATGTAGTCCAGCAAATGCAGGGCTTTCGTGGCGCCCTCGGCAGGTGCAGCCAACAGGTTGAAGCTGCACGACATCAACGCCGGCAATACCAGCCAGGCGAGAAAACGGAAGGGGGCAGTCATGAATGAATCTCAAAAAGAAATACGAAGTAACACATTGTTGAGCTTTAAGAGGTTTGACTCAAGGTGTAAGTGATTTGTATTTGGAATAACAGTGCGGACCAAGGAGCGGCAATAACATGGATGATGGCGACTAACTAGCAAAAAGCCATTGTTTTGCCATGCTCGCTGCCTATAATGCCGCGCCCTGTTATCGCAAAAGGGAATTTTGCTCCTCATTTTTATGAGGAATTAGTTGGAGGCACGCTGTCTCCCGCGATTGGTGATTCGAGCCGACCAGCACCTCGGCCGATTACATTCAGGGAAGAAGCCTGCCATGGCATTTCGCGCCTTAACCCCGCTCGCGCTCGCTGCGGTCACTGCGTTGTCCGGCTGTTCGATGTTTCGCAGCTACGACGACGAGCTGCAAGCTACCAACCAGCAACTGGCAACCGGCAACGTCGAGGCCGCGCTGACCCTGCTGGAAAAGAACAACACCGGCGAAGACAAGGACCTGCTCTATTTCTTCGAGAAAGGTGAACTGCTGCGGGCCAAGGGCGACCTGACCGGCAGCCAGACCGCCTGGCGCAGTGCTGACCTGCAAGTTTACAAGTGGGAAGAGTCGGTCAAGTTCGACAGCGAAAAGTACCTTTCCCAGTTCGGCAGCTTCCTGGCCAACGACAAAGTGCGTCGCTACGAAGGCTACGACTACGAAAAAGTCATGCTGACCACCCAGATGGCCCTGAACCTGCTGGCCCTGAATGACTTCGACGGCGCGCGCACCGAGATCAAGAAGACCCACGAGCGCGAAGCCGTGATCGCCAACCTGCGAGACAAGGAATACCTCAAGCGCGAAAACGAGGCCGAACGCCAGGGCGTGACCACCCAGATCAAAGACCTGCGCGGGTACCCGGTGGAAGCCTTGGACGCGCCGGACGTGGTCGGCTTGAAAAACAGCTACCAGAGCGCGTTCAGCCATTACCTGGCCGGTTTTGTCTACGAAGCCCTCGGCGAAAAAGACCTGGCGGCGCCGGGTTATCGCAAAGCCGCCGAGTTGCGCCCCAACACGCCGTTGCTCGAGCAAGCGCTGCTGAACCTGGATGCGTCCAACGTCGGCGCCGATGAAACCGACGTGCTGATCGTGGTCCAGAGCGGCCTGGCGCCAGCCCGCGACTCGATACGCTTGCCGCTGCCAATCCCGATCAATGGCAACCTGGTGATCACACCGCTGTCGTTCCCGGTGATCAAGGCCGACACGTCCACCCAGGCCTTCGCCCAGATCGGCGTCGACGGCCAGCAACAGAACCTCACCGTGCTCAACAGCACCACCGCCATGTCCCGTCGCGCGCTGCGTGACGACATGCCGGGGATCATCCTGCGCACCACCGTGCGGGCAGTCAGCCGGGGCGTGGCGCAAAACAACCTGAACAAGACCAACCCGATGGCCGGCCTGGTGCTGGGCATTGCTTCGGCCGTGGCCGAAGGCGCCGACACCCGCACCTGGCGCACCCTGCCGGACATGACCCAAGTGACGCGCCTGCGCCTCAAGCACGGCGAGCATCAAGTCAGCCTGCCCAACGCCTTGGGCGGCACGCGGGTGACGGTCAAGGCCGATCAGCGCTATCAGGTCATCACCCTGCGCGTGGTCGGCAACCAGGTATTCGCCGGCGGTCTGGCGGCCCACGTGGTGCCGAGTACTTCCGCCCAGGCCATCGCCCTCAAACAACCTTAAGGAGCACGCTATGCGTCATTTCATCCTCGGCGCCTTGGCGCTGGTCCTGCTCGCCGGCTGCGCCACCCCGCCGCCACCTGCACCCGGCAGCGCCGCCAGCAAAATCGTGGTGATGGGCAAGTTCAAGGGCATCGCCGTCGGTGCCATTCGGGTGGCGCGCGAGAATGGTTTTCTCACCGCCAAGGTGCAGTTGAGCAACATCACCAGCAGCAACCGGATGATGTATTACCGCTTCGCCTGGCTGGGCGCCGACGGCTTCCCGGTGGGCGACGAAGAAACCTGGAAGGTACTGACCCTGTACGCCAACCAGGCCACGTTCCTGCCAGCCATTGCCAACTTGCCTCAAGCGGCGGACTTCCGCCTCGAAGTGAAGACCCCTTGAGTCGCTCCCCTTTTCAGGTTTTAGAGAGATTTCCCATGTTTGCACGCTTCTCGCTCCTCGCCGTGATCGCCGTATTGGCCAGCGGCTGCGCCAACACCTCGCCGGTACTCGGCGGCAAGAACATCAGCTACGGCGACACCAAGGCCGTGGAACTGGTGACCAACGAGTTCGGCTCCACCGACCTGCAGATGATCGCCGAAAGCATGACCCGCTCCCTCGCCCAGTCCGGCGTCCTCCAGGGCCGCCCGGTGGTGCAGGTGTATGACGTGAAGAATAAGACCAGCGAGTACATCGACACCCGCGAGATCACCACGTCGATCAAGACCCAGTTGATGAAGACCGGCACCGCGCGTTTCGCCAGCGACAACACCGACATGCAAAGCCAGGTCGACCAGCTCAAGCTGCAGAACCAGAGCGGCCTGTACAAAAAATCCAGCGTGAGCAAGACCGGCAACATGGTCGCTGCCAAGTACCGCCTGGAAGGCTCGATCAGTTCCATCGTCAAGCGCAGCTCGGACTACAAGGACGTGTTCTACAAGTTCAGCCTGCAACTGATCGACGTCGAAAGCGGCGTGGCCGAATGGATGGACGAAAAAGAAATCCGCAAGACCACGGAGCGCTAAGCAATGCGTGCATGGATCGGCATGATCGGCCTGCTGTGCGCCTTTGGCGCCTCGGCTGCACCGAAGATCGCGGTGACCGACCTGGCCTACGAGGCGCAGGTCGAGGAGTACATCCATCAGGTCTCGGCCAGCAACAACTTCCAGGCCAGCGCATACAACGCCAGCGGCGCGGCGAACTACAGCGAGTACGAAAGCCGCACCCGCTACATCGAACAGGCAGAGCTGCGTAAATTCAGCGGCGACATCAAGGGCGAGATCCTCAAGTCGCGCCAGTTCCAGTTGGTGCAGGGCACGCCCTACACCGCCGATGCCAAGGGTGACGTGTATGACGTGATCAAGCGCATCAAGGCCGGCCACTTCAAGGACGCGGACTACGTGCTGTTCGGCACCCTGTCGGACATCGACTTCACCCAGGACATCAACGCCCTGGACCGCACCAACAGCTACTCGGCGGTGCTGGGCCTGACGCTGGTGGCGGATTTCAGCCTGATCAACACGCGCACCTTCGAAATCACCTCAGCGTTTACCGCGATGGGTGAAGGTCAGGACACCAAACTGGTGAACAGCCGCGACGTGCACGTCAGCCTGAACCGGCCGCGTGTGGTGAAGGAAGTGTCGAAAGCCTTGGGTGAGGATGTGGCCAGGCAGTTGGCGGAACAGTTGGGCGGTGGGTATCAAGACCCAGGCCAGCCAGTGTTGCGCAATAACCTGCCAAGGGATGAAGCGCCGAAGATTCTGCGCTGAGCCGCGACTTCACAAGCAACACAAATCAAAGGTGGGAGCTGGCTTGCCTGCGATGCGGACACCTCGGTGTATCAGTTACACCAAGGTGCTGCTATCGCAGGCGAGCCAGCTCCCACATTTTTGCTGCGGTTTCGTCAGTTACGCCGTTGCGCGATGCAAGCTGGCCAGAAACCCCGCCGCCCCCACGAACAACCCGGCAAACGTGCGGTTCATGCGTTTTTGCTGCTTGGGCGTGCGCAACAGGCGCAAGACCTTCGACGCCAAGCCGGTATACCCCGCCATCACGATCATATCGACGCTGATCATCGTCGCGCCGAGGATCAGGTACTGGGTCAGCAGCGGTGCCTGCGGGTTCACGAACTGCGGCAACACCGCGAGCATGAACACCAGCGCCTTGGGGTTACTGGCGTTGACCAGAAACCCCCGGAACATCATCGCCATCGGCTTGCCAATCGGCCGCACTGCCGCGTCGTCGGTCATGTCCATGGGCAAGGCACGCCACTGCTTGACGGCCAGGTACACCAGGTACGCCACGCCAAACCATTTGATCGCATAGAACGCGGTGGACGAC
Organism: Pseudomonas sp. PSPC3-2; assembly: GCF_049897085.1. NCBI lineage: Bacteria > Pseudomonadati > Pseudomonadota > Gammaproteobacteria > Pseudomonadales > Pseudomonadaceae > Pseudomonas > Pseudomonas sp. PSPC3-2. The sequence continues at coordinate 112,419 of NZ_JAFCVO010000003.1, read as the reverse complement.
GCCGCCAAAATAGCCCCCAGCCCGCCCGCGACCACGGCAATCTGCATCGCCAGGCCGATTTGCAGGCCGATGGCGTTCCAGTAACCGCGCAGGAAACCGTATTGCAGGCCGCTGGACATCGAGGCGATGGCGCCTGCGCCAGGGGAAAGGGAGATGATCCAACTGGCGAGGAAAAAGGCCAGCCATGTGTCGAGTGCCATTGCACACCTCAGCAGCGAGTTTGCGGTTGTGCCTTAAGCTAACTCTGCCGACCGAAGGCTGGCTATAGATTTTTACAAGATGTGAACGCTAGCGCTCGCCCGGCATCACCGCACTGTCGCGCCAGCGTCGCACCGAGCGCTGGAAGAACAGGCTATTGGGCACCTGCACCGTCACTCCGCCGGTCCCCGCCTCTTCCACTTCGATCAGCGTGGTGTAAAGCAGATTGATCGCCACGACGCGGCCCTTCACACCCGGTTTGTCGACGGTGTCCACCAACTCGACGATGTCACCCAGGCGGAACGGCCCGACGGTGAAGATCAGGATCGCGCACAACAGGTTGGACAACACCGACCACATGGCGAAGAACGCCACCGCCGCCACCGCGACGAACCCCGACAGCGCGGTCCACAACACCGTGGCGGACACGCCCAGGCGTTCCAGCACGAAGATCAGCGCACTGCCCATGATCAGCCAGCGCAAGCCGCCGCGCAGCGGCATCAACAATTGCGGCGGGAAGGGGTAGCGCTCACCCAGTCGGGTCAGGCCCTTGGCGACAAACCGCTGGGTAAGGTAGCCAGCCAGCAGGATCAGCAGGACTTGCACGCCGATCCACACAGGCTCGACCCATTGCGCCGGCAGCGGCAGTTGCAGCGCTTCCATCAGGACAGCGCCTCCAGCTCCGCTTGCAGGCTTTCGAGCAGTTCGAGGGCTTCCATCCAGCTTTCCTCCAACTGACCTTCACGGACCTTCAGCTTGGCCTGCTCGGCCAGCAGATCGCGCAGTTCATCCTTGCGTGCCGCTTCGTACACGGCACTGTCGCCCAGGCTGGTCTCGATCTTGGCCAGACGTTCGTGGACCTTGCCCAACTCGGCTTCCAGCTTGTCGGCGTCGCGCTTGTGCGGCGCCAACTGCTGGCGCAGGGCGGCGGCGGCCTGGCGCTGGGCCTTCTTGTCGGTTTTGTCCGGGTTGACGGGCGTGTTGCTGGTCGGCGCGTTACGCAGGCGGTAATCCGTCAGCCAGCGCGCATAGTCCTCAAGATCGCCGTCGAACTCTTCGACTTTGCCATCGGCCACCAGCAGGAAGTTGTCGGTGGTGCTCTTGAGCAAGTGGCGATCGTGAGACACCACCAGTACCGCACCACTGAATTCCTGCAACGCCATGGTCAGCGCTAGGCGCATTTCCAGGTCGAGGTGGTTGGTCGGTTCGTCGAGCAGCAACAGGTTCGGCCGGTCCCAGGCGATCAGCGCCAGGGCCAGGCGGGCTTTTTCGCCGCCGGAGAAGTTCAGCACCGGCTCATCGATGCGCGCACCCCGGAAGTCGAAACCGCCGAGGAAGTCGCGCAGAGTCTGCTCGCGCTCGGTCGGCGCCAGGCGCTGCAAATGCAGCAATGGGCTAGCCTTGGCGTCCAGGGAGTCCAACTGATGCTGGGCGAAGTAGCCCACCACCAGGTTCTCGCCCCGGGTCAGGCGACCGGCCAGGGGTTGCAGTTCGCCCGACAGGTTCTTGATCAGCGTCGACTTGCCCGCGCCGTTCGGTCCGAGCAGGCCAATACGCGCGCCCGGCGTGAGTTGCAGCTTGACCTTCTCGAGGATGGTTTTATCGCCATAGCCCAAGCGTGCATCGGACAGATCGAGCAACGGGCTGGAGATCTTCGCCGACTCGCGGAACACGAAATCGAAGGGCGAATCGACGTGGGCCGCCGACAGCTCTTCCATGCGCTCCAGCGCCTTGATCCGGCTCTGGGCCTGGCGGGCCTTGGTGGCCTGGGCCTTGAACCGGGCGATGTAGCTTTCCATGTGCGCGCGCTGCGCCTGCTGCTTCTCGAACGCCTGCTGTTGCTGGGCCAGGCGTTCGGCGCGGGCGCGCTCGAACGCGCTGTAGCCGCCACGGTAGAGGGTGATTTTCTTCTGTTCGACGTGGGCGATGTTGTCGACCACGGCGTCGAGAAAATCCCGGTCGTGGGAAATCAGCAGCAAGGTGCCTTGATAGTTCTTGAGGAAATCCTCCAGCCACAGGATCGCATCGAGGTCCAAGTGGTTGGTCGGTTCGTCGAGCAGCAACAGGTCCGAGGGGCACATCAGTGCCTGGGCCAGGTTCAGGCGCATGCGCCAGCCGCCGGAGAAGTCGGCGACCGGGCGGTCCATCTGCTCGTTGGTAAAGCCAAGGCCGGCGAGCATCTTGCGCGCACGGGCGTCGGCGGTGTAGCCGTCGGCGCTGTCCAATTCCGCGTGCAGGCGGGCCTGAGCGGCGCCGTCCTGGGCTTTCTCGGCCTCGGCCAGGTCGTGTTGCACCTGGCGCAGACGCAGGTCGCCATCGAGCACGTAGTCGATCGCGATGCGGTCCAGGGTGTCGATCTCCTGGCGCATATGGGCGATGCGCCAGTCGGCCGGCAGCAAGCAGTCCCCGGAATCCGGGGTCAGCTCACCCAGCAACAGGGCAAACAACGTGGATTTGCCGGCGCCATTGGCACCGATCAGGCCGGCTTTGTGACCGGCGTGCAGGGTCAGCTCGGCGTCTTCAAGAAGACGTTGCGGGCCACGCTGTAATGTTAGGCTTTGAAGTCGGATCATAATGGCGGCGGAGTCTACCAGCTTCGTTGGCCGCTGGCTTGGGTGTGAATATGTGCGCTGACCTGTGGAGCTTTGCCCTCTCGACTTACGCCCGCACGGGCGTCGAGGCCGCGTGCCTGCGTTTGCAGGAACAAGGCGCGGATGTGTGCCTGTTGCTCTGCGGGGCGTGGCTGGAACGGCGCGGTGTGGCGCTGACGCTTGAACGCACGCAGGCGCTGAGGCAAATCGCCGAGCCGTGGCAATCGCAGGTCGTTGAACCGTTGCGACAGGTGCGCATGCAATGGCGGGCCGTGGCGCAGCAGGATCAGCCCTTGGCGGCGTTACGGGAGCGGGTCAAGGCCCTGGAGCTGGAGGCGGAACGCGAGTTGCTGACACGCCTGGCAACGCTGGCAACAGCATGGCCGACAGGCGAAGCGATGGGTCAACGATGGCTGGAAGGACTGGCGGCCGAGGGAGCCGCCAACCTTGACCACGACGCGCTGCAGCAGATGCGCGTCGCAGTCACCGGCGCTTAGGAAGCGCTGGTTGGGGTGTTGCTTGGCGCGACCGGTGCAGGAGTGCTGCTGGCCGATGCGGTTGGAGCGGCGGACACTGCTGGGGTAGCAGCCGATCCTGCCGGGGTGGCTGGCTTGGCCGATGCTGGTTTTGCAGCAGCAGGTTTAGCGACTGGCTTAGCGGCAGCGGCTTTAGCAACTGGCTTGGCGGCTGGTTTTGCAGCAGCGGCTTTAGCAACTGGCTTGGCGGCTGGTTTTGCGGCAGCGGCTTTAGCAACTGGCTTGGCGGCTGGTTTTGCAGCAGCGGCTTTAGCAACTGGCTTGGCGGCTGGTTTTGCAGCAGTGGCTTTAGCAACTGGCTTGGCGGCTGGTTTTGCAGCAGCGGCTTTAGCAACTGGCTTGGCGGCTGGTTTTGCGGCAGCGGCTTTAGCAACTGGCTTGGCGGCTGGTTTTGCAGCAGCGGCTTTAGCAACTGGCTTGGCGGCTGGTTTTGCAGCAGCGGCTTTAGCAACTGGCTTGGCGGCTGATTTTGCAGCAGCGGCTTTAGCAACTGGCTTGGCGGCTGGTTTTGCGGCAGCAGCTTTAGCAACTGGCTTGGCGGCGGCCTTAGCCGGCGTCTTCGCTGCAACGGCTTTCACCGGTGCACGAGCGCCCAGCACTTTCGATACAGCTTCCTTCACACGACCAACGCCCTGGGCCAGTTTCAGGCTTTCTTGAGCATCTTTTTTGAGTTGGGAAATGTAGGTGCGGGTTTCGGCTTGGCGATCCTTGAGGGCGTCCAGCAGGTCCTCAAGTTCTTTGACTGCGTCTTTGGCTTTGGCTTGAGCCTTGGCCTTGCCGGCAGTGGCGGCGTCTTGCAGTTTGGTGCGGGAGTTGTGCAGTTTTTCTTGCGCTTTACCGCGTTGTTTTTCCAACTTGGCGAGCAGTTTTTCTGCATCAGCCAAGGCTTGGGAACACGCGCTTTCCAAATGTTCGAGCAGACTGCCCGAGAGTTGTTGGAGTAAGTGCAACGGGGTATTTACAGGCTTCTGTTTGGCCGACATGGTTTACCTCCTGGCTGACGTGGGTGCGGCTCATACTAGCCCTCTGCTCTTACCGCCGCTAGCGCATGTTGACAGTATCGTTTGCCTTGCGTTGCACCGTGCGAAAAATCTTATCGATATAACGGAAAACCACGCCACTTTTTATCCACTCACACTGGCATAATCCGTCGCACTTTCGGCTGGAGAAGACCCATGTCGCGTTACCTTTTTCTTGCGCTTGGCTTGGCGATTTCCGTGGCCAATGCCAGCGAGCCTTCGCCGTCCAAAACCACTGCCCCAGATGCGCACGACCTCGCGTACAGCCTGGGCGCCAGCCTCGGTGAGCGGCTGCGCCAGGAAGTCCCTGACCTGCAGCTCCAGGCCTTGATCGATGGCCTCAAGCAAGCCTATCAAGGTAAACCGCTGGCGCTGGATAACACGCGCATCGAACAGATCCTGGCGCAGCATGAAGCGCAGGACGAAGCCGATATTCAGGCACCCCAAAGTGAAAAAGCCCTGACGGCCGAACAGCAGTTTTTGACCCAGGAAAAAGCCGCGAGCGGCGTGCGCGAATTAGCCGATGGCGTTCTGCTCACCGAGTTGACGCCCGGGACCGGCAATAAACCGTTGGCCAATGATGAGGTTCAGGTGAAATACGTGGGGCGATTGCCCGATGGGACGGTGTTCGATCAAAGCACCCAAGCGCAATGGTTTCGTCTAGACAGTGTGATCAGCGGCTGGAGCAGCGCGCTGCAACAGATGCCGGTGGGCGCGAAATGGCGCCTGGTGATTCCGTCAGCACAGGCCTATGGCGCCGACGGTGCCGGTGCGTTGATCCCGCCTTACACACCCTTGGTATTCGAGATCGAATTACTCGGCACCCGGCATTGACCCAATAAAAAACGGTGCGTTATGCGCACCGTTTTTTTATCTCATCACCAAGGGTCAGGCCTGAGCGACAGCCACATCCCGGTGAGCATTGTGCAGCACTTCGATCAGGCAATCCTCAAGCTCGAAACGCTCATGGAGCAGGCCACCCAGCTCTTTGAATTTTTCCGCAACACACTTGCCGGCATCACACAGGTCATTGAACGCCAGCAACTTCTCGGTGATCACATCGATGCGTGGGTAGAGGGTATCGGCCAATTCAAGACCGCGCTGATCGTCGAAGGCTTCAGCCTCCTTGGTCAGTTGCTCGTAGATGCCGAAATGACCGGCAGACACGTAGTCCACCAACACACCGCAAAACGCCTGCAACGGCTTGCGATTCTTCGTCAATGCTTCGGGCTCCGCGCCGAGAGCATCAAACGCCCGAACCAGTTCGTGGCGTGCCTTCAGCCAGCTATCGATCAGCTTGTGCACCCCACCCCAGCGTTCCTGAGCATTCTGACAACTTTCCAGCATGATGATCTCTCTTCCCTATAGGGGCGCTGCCGCTGTGTGCCCGCGCAATACTTCAAGGATAAAGCGGCAGCCGGACAAAGCCGTATCTGACAACGGTTTCAATAACGCATTCGGGCCAGATTATGCCCGCATGACTATGGCTTCAAGGTACGCAGGAGAGAAAGTTCATACAAGTGTTTAATCCCCTCCTACAACCTACGACCGGTTTTCAGCGTCTCGACAGGCGCAACGGTTGGCTGAATATCAGCCGTGAAAATTGCATGAAGCCCAGGATCAGCATCGCCACGAAAAACAACAGACTCCACTCCGGAAGGCTCAAATCGAACAGGGTCCAAGTGATTTCCACGCAGTCAACGGTGCCGTTGAAGATCGAGCGCAGCGCCTGTGAAAAAGACAGGCTTTCGAGCATGTACTGCAAACTGGGCCAACAATGGCTGGCCTGATCCGACGTGGTGTTCTGCAATAACACCTGGCGCACGGCGGTAATTGCGCCAAGCGCGGCACAGCCTGTGCTCGCCAGCCCATACCCATAGACGCCGTAGCGTTTGGGGTTATGCACAGCCGCTACCAGGTTGATCAACGTAAAGGTGGCGAGGAATAGCCGTTGTACCTGGCACAGAAAGCAGGGCCGCAGCAGCGCGCCATATTCCAGGTAGAAAGACGCACCCAACGTCAGCGCACCGGCCATGAACGCCAGGAAAAACAAGGAGCGTGAGGGGGCCAAAGACATTGTTTATCCGTACCGCGAGAGATAGGCCGTTACGGTAGAGGAAAGGCCTGACCCCTTTCAATACGCGTTAGAGCAGACGATTCCGCGAAAACGTAGGGACATCCCGCCAGAACTTGGAGGACATAACCTGACGCAACGTAGGAATATATTACGCACCCAGTTAAACCGAGTCTTTACACAGAACCAAAAGGTTGGCTGTCGGACGCATCCGAGCCAACCCTCGCACCACTTCCTACTTCAACCCTGCGCCGGCACGGGTAACGGTGAGGCGAGCAAACGGTTGTCCAGCAGGCCCAAGCCTTCCTGGAACAACTGGTTGCTGCGCTCGGTGTCACCCAACTGGGCCAGCAGGCGTGCCAATTCGGCACACGCCTCGGGGTTGCGCTGCACTTGCAGGCTGCTTTCCAGGTAGTCCCGCGCCTTGCCCCACAGACTGTTTTGCAGACACAGGCGACCCAGGGTCAACAGCAAGCTGGCATCACCTGGATGGTCCTTGAGCCAGCCCTCGGCAAACTTCAACTGGCGGGCCGGGTCACTGCCGCGCAACAGGCCATACAGGCGGATCAGATGGCTGTCATAAGCCCGCTTGATCGCGCTGCGCAACACTTCCTCGGCCTTGGCATCAGCGCCCAACTGGCGCAGTTGCTCGGCGTAGGCCAACACCAATTGCGGCTCCTGGCGTTGGGCGGACGTCAGTTGTTGCCAGGCGCGCTCAAGCGCCTGCAAACCCGCTTCGCCCTGCTCTTCACGCTGGACGGCCAGGCTCAGGTTTTCACCCCAGGCACGGCGCTCCAGCTCGGCCAGTTCGCCGGCCGGCAACACTTTGTCCTTACGCAGCTCAGGCAACAGACGAATCACTGACGACCAATCGCCCCGCTGCTGATGCAAGCGTTGCAACTGGCGCAACACTTGGGCGTTATGGGGATGACGCTCGTGCATGGCCTGCAAGGTGATCAGCGCGCCGTCGGTATCGCCACGGTCCATCTGCAATTGCGCATGGCTCAAGGCAACCGCCAGTTCGGCCTGGGGCTGACGCTCGAGGGCACGCTCCAGCAAACCGTCGCACGCTTCATATCGCCCTTGCTCATTCGCCGCCCGGGCCGCGCCAAGGTAATACAGCAACGGCTGACGTTCGGCTTCGGCGGCACGATGCAGGTGGCGTTCGGCACTGGCCCAGCGGCCTTCGGCGAGGTCCATCTGGCCCTGCTCGATCGCGATCTGCACGCGACGGCTGCGGTTACGCCGCGACCACGGGTTGACCACGCCGCCCGAGGTGCTCAGCAGGCTCAACAGGACACGAATCAGGTAGATCGCCAGGCCGATGACAAACACCGCCACCAGGGTGGCCCACAGGCTCGACTCGTAATGCAGCAGATGGGGATAGGTAATCAGCACGTAGCCTGTGTGTTTCGAAATGCCCACAGCCAGCGCCAGGGCGATCGCAATCGCCAGCACCAGGATCACATAGAAACGCTTCATCGGCTCTACTCCTGGCTCGCCGGCGTGCCAGCCGAAGCCTTGGCTTCGTCGGCAGGCGAGTGACGACGTTCAAGGTATGCCTGCACGGCAGCCAGGCTGGCAGCCAGGTCCGGGGTCACGACCGAGACAGCCTTGGGCTCAAGCTCGGCGATACGCGCCAGCATCGCTTTGCTCTGTGGGTTGTCCTGGTTGAAGTTGTCCTGCAACACGCTGCGCGCCTCACCCAGCGAACGGCTGTACACCGCCGATTCACCATTGAGCGCAGCCCACTGCGCTTGCTCGAGGGCCAGGCTCAGGGCTAGGCGCACCTGGTTCAGGCCTTGGCCGGCGAGCAGCGGGCGAATGTTGTCATCCGGGTTGAAGTCGATGCGGAAGTAACGCGAGAGCTGCTCCCACCATTGGCTCCAGCGGTTTTCCGTATCGGTCGTCGGACGCCCTTGGGGCGCCGGTTCCTGAAGCTGGTATTCCGGCGCGATCGCCGCCAGTTGCACGACTTGATCACGCAAGGCCGCGAGCTGCAGGTACAGCCCGGTACGGTCCGGCTGTTCGGTACTGCGCAACGCGGCAAGGCTCTTGGCCAATTGCTCGCGCGCGGCGTAGGAACCCGGATCGCTCTGCTCGCGAAGAATCTCGTCGGCGCCCTGGACCAGCGACTGCGCGCTGTTGATATCCTGCAGGGCAGACAAGCGCAAACTCGCGAGACGAATCAAGTGTTCGGCTTCAGCCAGGCGCCAGTCCTTGCGGCTGGCTCCCAGCACGGTTTCCAGACGCTGGCCCAAACGCTGCTGGTCGCCCTGCAACTGCGCCACCAGACGGCGGCGCTCTTCCAGCTCGTCCGCACCCGGCAGTTGCGCCAGGCGTGCCGCCAACTGTTGCTGGCTTTGCTTGAGGGTCTGGGACTGGTCGTCGAGGGTCTGTACCTGGCTCAGCTGTTGCTGGCTGCTGGCTTGCAGGGCGCGGACCTGCCAGATCCCCCAGCCGCCGGCGGCAACGCCCGCAGCACCCAGCAGCAAGGCGACGATTGCCAGGCCATTGCCACGGCGCGGCGCGGTGACCGGTGTCTGGCCCGACGCATCGAGCGCGGGCTGAGCTTCATCTTTAGGCAAGGCTGTTTCGCTCACGTATCCATCCTTTGCGTATCAGAGAGTGGGAACGGAATGGCTCCGTAACGCCACTAACAAAGCCGCAGCACTCGCGCCGCGACAATCCACAACTTTTTCTGCGCCAGCGGCCCGCGCTATCTCATAGACTCGCGGGCTGGGCACGAACAGCGGCAGCCGCGCCACCTGTGGCCAATCCGGGCCGGCCAGGGCTTGCAGGTGTAAAAAACCCTGCCCACTGCTGACCACCAGGCCGTTCAAGCGTTCCAACTGGATGCGCTGCATGAGTACCCCCGGGTCGTAGGCCGGAAGAAAACGGCGATACAACTCCAGATAGTCGACACTAGCACCTTGCTCGCGCAAGCGCTCCGCCAGCAGCTCTCGCCCACCCTCGCCGCGCAGGATCAACACCCGTGCATCAGCATGTGCAATAGCCTCGCGCAAGGCGGGCAAGGCAAGCAAGGCCTCGCTGTCGTCGCCGCTGGGGGGATAATGAACGTCCAGGCCCTGTTCGGCGAGGACCTGCGCGGTGGCGGCCCCCACGCTGAACCACGGCAACTGCGGCCAGCGTCGATCCAAGCATTGCACGCCAAGGCGCGCCGCCGGTTTGCTCACCACAATGACCGCGCAATAGCGGCCCAGGTCAGCAAAGACCGCCTGCTGCGCAGGCGTGACCGGCAAGGCTTCGATCTCCAGCAACGGCAGGCTGCTGCTGAAAATCCCGACATCGGACAACGACGCCGCCAACAGCGCAGACTCCTCGGCAGGCCGCGTCAGCAGCACACGCCAATCGGTCACTGCGGGCCGGCCTCGCCGTAGACTTTTTGCAGAATGGCACCGGCGCCCTTGTCCAGCAGCGCTTCGGCGACCTGGATACCCAGCGCCGTCGCATCACGCTGCGGCCCGCGCACTTGCGCGGTGATCAAGTTGCCGCCGTCAGGGTCGCCCACCAGGCCGCGCAGCCACAGGTTTTCCCCTTCAAGCACGGCGTAGCAGGCGATCGGTACCTGGCAGCCACCGTTGAGGTGTTTGTTCAGGGCGCGTTCGGCGGTGACACGGACGTCGGTGTCGTGGTGATCGAGCGGCTTGAGCAAGGCGTGAATTTCACGGTCGGCGGTGCGGCATTCGATGCCCACTGCGCCCTGCCCGCCGGCGGGCAAGCTGTCTTCGACGCTGATGACCGAGGTGATGCGGTCTTCGAAGCCGAGCCGGATCAAACCGGCCGCCGCGAGAATGATCGCGTCATATTCACCGGCATCCAGCTTGGCCAGGCGGGTGTTGACGTTGCCGCGCAGGAAGCGGATCTGCAAATCCGGACGACGCGTCAGCAACTGGGCCTGACGACGCAGGCTGGAGGTGCCGACGATACTGCCCAACGGCAGCTCATCCAGGGACGCATAGGTATTGGACACGAAGGCGTCGCGCGGGTCTTCACGCTCGCAGATGCAAAACAGGCCCAGGCCTTCGGGGAAGTCCATGGGCACGTCTTTCATCGAATGCACGGCGATGTCGGCTTCGTTTTCCAGCAGTGCGGTTTCCAGTTCCTTGACGAACAAACCCTTGCCGCCGATCTTCGACAGCGGCGAGTCCAGCAGCTTGTCGCCGCGACTGACCATGGGCACCAGGGACACCAGGAGACCAGGGTGGGCCTGCTCGAGGCGTGCTTTGACGTATTCGGCCTGCCACAAGGCCAGGGCGCTTTTACGGGTGGCGATGCGGATTTCGCGAGAGGACATGGATCAATCCGTACTGAATAGATACGGGAGATAATAACAGCTCAGGAAAATTCGCTTTGATTTGAATCAGCAAGTGCGGGGCCTCCCTGGCCGCAGCGCACCGCGATCACCGCTACAGCCCTTGCGCTAAAGCTGCTGCATCATCTTGCGCACGCCGGCGACATGGCGCCGGCTAACGATCAAGGCATCGCCGTTAAGCCCTTTCAGGAATAACTGAAAGTGCCCCAGGGGCGTGCGTTGCAGGCGTTCGATGCGCTCACGGGCCACCAGCGCATTGCGGTGGATGCGCACGAAACGGTCGCCAAATTCATCCTCAAGGGCCTTGAGCGGCTCATCAAGCAGCACTTCGCCAGCCTCGTGACGCAGGGTCACGTACTTGTGATCGGCGATGAAGTAGACCACCTGGCTCAGCGGGATCAGCTCGATACCTTTACGGGTGCGCGCACTGATATGGCTGCGCGGCCCGTTACCGCTCTGGGCGGCGGGCTGGGTCAGGGCGGCAAGCTGGATGCGATTGGGGCGCTCGGCCTTTTTCAGCGCCTTGAGCAACGCCTCGGCAGTCACCGGTTTGACCAGGAAACTGACACCGCTGGCTTCCAGGGTTTCGGCAGGGAACTCTTCCTCGGCGGCACACAACACCACGGCGGGTGGCGATTCGCGCTCGCTCAGGCGGGCGGCGACTTGCAGGCCATCCAGGCCCGGCATGCGGATATCGAGCAGCACCACATCCGGCTTGAGGCTGTCGATCAACGTCAACGCCTCCTCGCCCGTGGCGGCGCTCGGTTCAAGGACTGTATAACCCTCGAGCTCACTGACCAGACGGCTCAGTCGCTCGCGGGCTTGGGGTTCGTCATCAACGATCAGGACATTCATATTGCGCTGGATTCCTGCGTGAGTCTCGCACAAGGATAGCGTAGACAGGTGCGGTGACGTGCGTCACAGCGATCCACGCTAAGACTAGCGCGAGCGGCAAAAAGTGCCCCGAGAGCGACACTCATATTTATCCGGACCTGTTCAATAGCGCCCAAAACCTGCCGCCCTTGGGCATCGTCGTAGGGTTTGCTGATACACAATCCGAATACCCCCCTTGTTTAATGGTAGTCAGGGTTATGACCGCATCACCTGACTTTGGTGCATTCACACACTATCAGTCCAACTGTAGACGCTCGCCGAGACGACATTGCTCATTCGTCAAATATCGTTTCAATAAGCACCTTTGCCCAGTCTCTTCCCGGACGCGGTCGGCGGCAAGGCACTTAGCCATCCTTTGCACAAATAAAAATGCCGACCACCCACAGCACCGCCTCCACGGGCAACCCTGTTATTATCGGCGTCACACCTCCACGCCTCTTTTAAGCAGATCACGAGCGAATCCATGAGCACCGACAAGACCAACCAGTCCTGGGGCGGCCGCTTCAGTGAACCCGTCGACGCCTTCGTCGCCCGCTTCACCGCCTCCGTCACCTTCGACCAGCGCCTGTACCGCCACGACATCATGGGCTCGATCGCCCACGCCACGATGCTGGCCAAGGTCGGCGTGCTGACCGACGCCGAGCGCGACAGCATCATCGACGGCCTGACCACCATCCGTGGGGAGATCGAAGCCGGTACGTTCGACTGGCGCGTCGATCTGGAAGACGTGCACATGAACATCGAGGCCCGCCTCACCGATCGCATCGGCGTGACCGGCAAGAAACTGCACACCGGGCGCAGCCGTAACGACCAAGTGGCCACCGATATCCGCCTGTGGCTGCGTGACGAAATCGACCTGATCCTGGCCGAAATCACCCGCCTGCAAAAAGGTTTGCTGGAACAGGCCGAGCGTGAATCGGACACTATCATGCCCGGCTTCACCCACCTGCAGACCGCACAGCCCGTGACCTTCGGCCACCACTTGCTGGCCTGGTTCGAAATGCTCAGCCGCGATTACGAGCGCCTGGTGGATTGCCGCAAGCGCGCCAACCGCATGCCATTGGGCAGCGCCGCACTGGCGGGCACCACGTACCCGATCGACCGCGAGTACACCGCACAACTGCTGGGTTTTGACGCCGTAGGCGGCAACTCCCTGGACGGTGTGTCGGACCGCGACTTCGCTATCGAATTCTGCGCCGCCGCCAGTATCGCGATGATGCACCTGTCGCGCTTCTCCGAAGAACTGGTGCTGTGGACCAGCGCGCAATTCCAGTTCATCGACCTGCCCGACCGCTTCTGCACCGGCAGCTCGATCATGCCGCAAAAGAAAAACCCCGACGTGCCCGAGCTGGTACGTGGCAAGAGCGGCCGCGTATTCGGCGCGCTGATGGGCCTGCTGACCCTGATGAAAGGCCAACCCCTGGCCTACAACAAGGACAACCAGGAAGACAAGGAACCGCTGTTCGACGCTGCCGACACCCTGCGCGATTCGCTACGTGCCTTTGCCGACATGATCCCGGCGATCAAGCCCAAGCACGCGATCATGCGGGAAGCGGCGCTGCGCGGGTTCTCCACTGCGACCGACCTGGCTGACTACCTGGTACGCCGTGGCCTGCCGTTCCGTGACTGCCACGAAATCGTCGGCCATGCCGTGAAATACGGCGTGGAAAGCGGCAAGGACCTGGCGGAAATGAGCCTGGAAGAACTGCGCAAATTCAGCGACCAGATCGAGCAGGACGTGTTTGCTGTGCTGACCCTGGAAGGCTCGGTGAATGCCCGCGACCATATCGGCGGCACTGCGCCGGGGCAGGTAAAAGCCGCCGTCGTGCGCGGCCAGGCACTGCTCGCCAGCCGCTAAAAGCATCAATGTGGGAGGGGCAAGCCCCCTCCCACATTGCTTACTTCTTCGCCGCCATCATCGCCATGAACGCCGGCATCGCCGCTTCCCTGTCCGCCGCCACCTTCATGGCGTTAGGCATGGCATGCAAGCGCTGCAGCAACGCCTTCGCCTCCGGCAATTCTGCCAGCAGATCCAGGCCAAACAGTTTCTCGCCCACGCCGCAGGCGAGGTTCAGGCTGTACATGAAATACAGATCGGCAATCGTAAAGCTCTCCCCAGCGACATAGGGCGCGAACTTGCCGTGCCGAGCTAAAGACCCCACCCCCAGCAGCAACTCGGCCCGGGCTTTGTCCTTGATCGCCTCCGGCACCGGCATGCCGAAAAACGCTTCAGCGAAACAGGCACGGGCGGGTAGCTCGATGTACAGCTCGATTTCCCTGCACAATGCCAGCACCTGGGCGCGCTGAAACGGCTCCGCCGGCAACAGTGCAGTGCCTTCCTGGGTTTGCTCGATGTATTCGAGGATCACACTGGTTTCGTTGATAAAGCCCTGTTTGACACCCAGCACCGGCACCTTGCCCCGCGGGCTGACCGCCAGGGCTGCGGGCGTTTGCCCGGCAAAAAAAGGCACCTCTTCGAACGTCAGGCCTTTCTCCAAGAGCGCCAGCTTGACCATGTTGTAGTAGTTGCTGACCGAAAATCCGTACAGTTTGAGCATCGCAAAGCCTCCAGGCCGTGTGCGGGGTTGGCTGCATGAGTTATAGATCGGCCCGACCAACCTGGCTAGCAGCATCACCTGCCTGAATGGAGGTAGACTGGCGCCCTTTCCTTGAGGAGCCTGCCATGAGCGAGCCGACCGATATCGACAACGACGAAGAAGAGTTCACCGAAAGCACGCTGACCCAGGCCATCGAAAACCAGATCGAAAGCGACAATCCGCCTGCCGCCAAGGCCACGCTCAACAAGCTGACGCTGGTGGGTTACGAGCGCGAAGAGATTTTGAATCTGATGGCCCATGTGCTGGCAGTGGAAATCGACAAGATGCTCGACGAAGACCGCGCCTTCGATACCGACTGGTATGAAACAGCCTTGCGCGCGCTGCCCGAACTGCCGCCTGAAAACGCCTGAACCGGCCGCCCGCGTGGCCGGGAAGCCTGCTTCCTCGCCACAACACTGCGCCATATCAACACCCGCGAGTTTCCCACTGGACAGCCCGTCAAAGTACGTTCACCTTAGGGCCTGCTAGCCTCTAACAAATTCTTAGAAAGTCTGGAGTCCCTATGTCGTATACCCCTGAGTTGGTTGCCGAACTGGAAATCCTTGCACTCTTCAACCTGGGCAGCTCCCAGGAAGGTCTGAAAGTCCATCAGACTGCCGCACCGACCGCTATCGCAGCCGCCAAACGCCTGTTCGAGAAAAAACTGATCGACCAACCGGACGGAGGCTACCTGACCAGCCTTGGCCGGGACGCCGCAGAACAAGCCCAATCCCTGCTGACCATCCTGACCACCACCACGACCAAAGAAGCTGCCTGATTCCGGATATCGCCCATGGGGTCCGCCTGCCGCGGATTCCTAGGGCGTTGCCGTGGACTGGATAAAATTCTGACGCCAAAAAGCGCTTCCCCCTCTAAACCTCCTACGCTTCTGACTGTAAACTCCTACACGGCCGCCCATGTCGGGCCTTGCGCGCCACCGAGTTCGACATGACCCGCACCCATGAAATCCGCCCCGACTTGGACGAAGGCATCGACCGCAAGGTGCTGGCCCAGTTGCGCGCGCGCTTCATGGCGCTGAACGAAGGGCGTATGGCCAGGGCCATCGAAGGGCTGACGCCGCGTCAGCAAAGCGTATTGACCCTGCTGCCGCTGTTTTTTCACGTTAATCACCCGCTGTTGCCCGGTTACGTGTCAGGCAGCACCCCGGCCGGGCTGTCGAATTTCGAACCCGACGCCCAGGCCCTGAGCGAAGCCCAACGCCTGACCCGTTCGTTTTCCTACAAACCGCGCCACGGCAAACCGCCGCAGCCGATCCATGGCCTGTTCCTGATGGGCAGCCTCGGCACCCTGGCCCAGGCCGATCAAAGCGACATGGACGTGTGGGTATGTCACGCCCCCGACCTGGGCGAGAACGAACTGGTCGAGCTGCGCAAGAAATGCCAGTTACTCGAAGCCTGGGCTCTGAGCATGGGTGCCGAAGCGCATTTTTTCCTGATCGAGCCGAGCCGTTTTGTATTGGGCGAGCGCGACACGCAACTGAGCTCCGACGACTGCGGTACAACCCAGCACTATTTGTTGCTGGATGAGTTCTATCGCACCGCGATCTGGCTCGCCGGCCGCACGCCGATCTGGTGGCTGGTGCCGGTGTACGAAGAAACCCGCTACGCCCAGTTCACCCACACGCTGATTTCCAAACGCTTTATTCGCGCCGATGAAACCCTCGACCTCGGTCATCTGGCGCGCATCCCACCCGGCGAATTCATTGGCGCCGGGCTGTGGCAACTGTTCAAGGGCATCGAATCGCCCTACAAGTCGCTGCTCAAGCTGCTGCTGACCGAGGTCTACGCCAGCGAGCACCCGAATGTGCAGTGCCTGAGCCTGCGCTTCAAACGGGCGGTGTTCGCCAACAAGATGGACCTGGACGAGCTGGACCCGTATGTCGTGGTCTATCGCCGCATCGAGGAGTACCTCAACGCGCGCAACGAGCCGGAACGCCTGGAACTGGTAAGGCGCGCACTGTATTTGAAGGTCAACCGCAAGCTCAGCGCCGGCCAGCGCACCCTCGGCTGGCAGCACCTGTTGCTGGAGCGCCTGGCCCGTGAATGGGGCTGGGACCCGCGTCAACTGGCCCTGCTCGACAGCCGCAGCCAGTGGAAAGTGCGCCAGGTGGCCTCCGAGCGACGCGCCCTGGTCAATGAGCTGAACTACAGCTATCGCTTCCTGACCCAGTTCGCCCGCACCGAGCAGACCGTCAGCCTGATCAATAAGCGCGACCTCAATGTGCTTGGCCGCCGTCTCTATGCGGCGTTTGAACGCAAGGCTGGCAAGGTCGAGTTCATCAACCCCGGCATCGCCCCGGACCTGGCCGAAGACACCCTAACCCTGGTGCAATCCCCCAACCGCAAGGAACCAGACCAGCATCATTGGGGGCTATACAACGGCAGCCTCACCGCTCTGGAATCGGAGCACTTCGCGCCGATCAAGCGCAGCCGCGACCTGCTGGAAATGCTCACCTGGTGCCACCGCAACGGCGTGATCGACAGCAGCACCCGCCTAGCGCTGCACCCGGGCGTCAGCGACATGACCGAATTCGAACTGTTCAACCTGCTGGGCAGCCTGCAACAGACCATCGCCCTGCCCCTGGCCAGCGTCGATGAAGATCGTCTGCTGCGCTCGGCGGTGCCGGAAGAGGTGTTGCTGCTGATCAACGTCGGCGTCGACCCGCTCAAGCACCACCGCGACCTGAACATCCTGATGACCACCGAGCGCACCGACTCGCTGAGTTACGCCGGCGTGCGTGACAACCTGGTGCTGACCCTCGATCAGGTCACGCTCAACAGTTGGAACGAGGTGATGGTCAGTCGCTACGACGGCCCCCATGCCCTGCTCGATTGCCTGCGCGACTACCTCAACCAATTGCCGTCGGACCACCTTCCACGCCTGCGGGTGCGCTGCTTCTGCCACAACCGCGCGCAGTTCATTGCCCGGCGCGTGGAAGAAATCTTCGACACCGCGCAGAACCTGCTGCTGGGCCAGGGCAACCATCGCTACCTGCTGCAGGTGCAGCAGCACTATCACGTGATGGAGCTGATGCCAGGCCAGGCTACCCACGTATCACTGGCGACGCAGGACGCGCTGATCGCCTACCTCAGCGAAGAACTGGCCAGCTACAGCCCATTGCACCTGGACGCGATGGCCCTGGAAGACCACGACCTGGCGCTGCTGCTACCGATGGGAATGGCCAATTGCGTGCAGGTGTTTTACCGGGTCAACGAAGGCTTCGCCGAGCTGTACGTGCTGGATGAGTTCAATGCGCTCTGGCAACAACGCTTGCCGTTCCACGATGAACAGAGCCTGTTGGCGCCGTTGCAGCGCTTTCTGCAGTCGATCATCTATCGCCGGGACGCGTTGTCGCCCGTGGACCCGCAAGAACCGCTGGGCGCGGTGCAAACCCTGTATTACCAACTGCTGCCATCGGGCAGCAACCGCGCACGCAGCATCGAGTCTCGGCCGGCGCCGCAAAACCCGGCCAACAAGCCGTTTTATGACGTGCAGGCGATTATCGGCAAGGCGACGCCGGGCCAGGTGGGGATTACCCTGTACTGCAATCAGCGGGAATTTTCCGAACTGGAGTTTGGCGACCAGCTGTTTGCAGTGGTCGCCCAGGAGATCGTCGGGCAGCGCCGGGAAACCGAGCGCTACCGCTGCTATATCACTGATCTGGACCTGTCGGGTCTGCTCGGTGATGTGCACAGCCCGAGCAATTTGTACCTGCGTTACAAGGCCGAGCTGGAACAGGCGCTCAATGAAGCGCTGAGCCGGACCTAGAGCGAGAACGCACCGCCGTCTTTGGGCTGGTTTTCTACACTGAGCAGTTCGAGCTTGAGGGTTTTGCCGCCGGGCGCAGGCCAGTCGATGTGCTGGCCCACTTTGAGGCCGAGCAACGCGCTGCCCACCGGCGCCAGGATCGAAATCTTGCCTGCGTCGGCATTCGCATCCTTGGGGTAAACCAGGGTCAGGTGATAGTCCTTCCCGCTGCCTTGCTCGCGGCAATGCACGCTGGAGTTCATGGTCACGACATCTGCAGGCACTTCATCGTGGCCAACCACTTCTTCGGCGCGGTCGAGTTCGTGTTGCAGGGCTTCTACGCCCGGCGAGTTTTCGCCGACACGGTCGATCAGTTGCTCAAGACGCTGCACGTCGAGACGGGTAAGAATGATGGAAGGTGCGGTCATGATTCAGGCAGACTCCTTTTTTCTGCACAAAAAAGCAAAACCCCGCCAGGAAAAGGCGGGGTTCTCACGGACCTCGATGAGTTGAGGTGTACCCGGACACTACCACAGCACCGTAAATAAACAAGAAGGGCTCAAGGCGCGACTTTGCGCCGCTCGGCTTGGGCCACGATCACTCGCCGCCGCTGATCGTCGGCGGAGCGCCATTCACGGATGTCTTCCACATGGCGAAAGCAGCCAAGGCAGACTTTTTGCTCGTCCAGCCGACACAAGCTGATACAAGGTGACGGCACCGCCGCGCTGACATTACTGAACAACGGCTTGGGCGGACGTACAGGCGCTGGCTGGTTCACGATCAGTTCTCGTCGGGGTTCAGCTCATCGAAGCCCAACTCGACGCCGGCCTGTTCCAGCGTGATGCGCGCGAGCATTTCGCTGAGCAGCTCATCGCTGGTGTCGCACTGCCAATTGCGGTCTTCTTCGTTGTAATCGAAGTGAAAACCGCCGGAGCGTGCCGCCAGCCACAGTTGGCGCAACGGTTCCTGGCGACTGAAGATCAGTTGAGTGCCGTTCTCGAACTTGACGGTCAGCACCCCGGCCGAGTTTTCCAGGTCCACATCCAGGCCGCTCTCGTCGAAAATATCTTCCAGCGCGTGCTGGGTCGAATCCACCAGGTCGTGAAAACGGGCTTCGGTCAAACTCATTGCGGCAACCTCAAAAGTGTCTGGTTTTGCTCAAGCGCCGCACGATACGGTCGCGCTCCGCCGATTGCAAAGGATACCGAGTTCGTTACCGATGACGGTAAGAAATATCCCCGACTACCGTAAGCCGCTTCGCTACTGTCTCGGCAAACCCCCGCCGGACGGGTATTTCGGTGCATAGGCAAGCTGGCGGGTGGTCGGTATACTCGGGCGCAATTAATGCATATTCAAGGATTTCGCCATGAAGCGCCTGATCTCTTCCCTTGCTGCGCTCGTCGCGGTCGCTTGCCTCGTTAGTGCCTGTGGTCAAAAAGGCCCGCTGTACCTGCCTGATGACAGCAAAGACCCAAATGAACAGGCGCAATCGTCGCAGAAACCACAAAAAGCGCACAAGCACGACACTTACTAAGGGAAACCCATGGACGCTTTTAACTACCGGAACGGCGAGCTGTTCGCGGAAGGCGTGGCGCTGTCCGCAATTGCCGAGCGCTTTGGCACCCCGACCTATGTGTACTCGCGCGCGCATATCGAAGCCCAATATCGCGCCTTCACCGACCCGTTGAACGGCGTGCCGCACCTGGTGTGCTACGCGGTCAAGGCCAACTCCAACCTGGGCGTGCTCAATGTCCTGGCGCGTCTGGGCGCCGGTTTCGACATTGTCTCCCGTGGCGAGCTGGAACGGGTTCTGGCCGCTGGCGGCCAGGCTGACAAAATCGTCTTCTCCGGCGTCGGCAAGAGCCGCGAAGACATACGCCGCGCCCTGGAAGTCGGCGTGCATTGCTTCAACGTCGAATCCACCGACGAACTGGAGCGCCTGCAAGTCGTCGCTGCCGAGATGGGCGTTCGCGCGCCGATCTCCCTGCGCGTCAACCCGGACGTCGACGCCGGCACCCACCCGTACATTTCCACCGGTCTCAAAGAGAACAAGTTCGGCATCGCCATCGCCGACGCCGAGGACGTGTACATCCGCGCCGCCCAACTGCCGAACCTGGAAGTGCTGGGTGTCGACTGCCATATCGGCTCGCAACTCACCACCCTGCCTCCGTTCCTGGATGCCCTCGACCGCCTGCTGGCGCTGACCGACCGCCTCGGCGAGTGCGGCATCTACCTGCAGCACATCGACCTCGGTGGCGGCGTGGGCGTGCAGTATCGCGATGAAGAGCCGCCGCTGATCGGCGACTACATCAAGGCCGTGCGCGAACGCCTGGAAGGCCGCGACCTAACGCTGATGTTCGAGCCGGGCCGCTACATCGTCGCCAACGCCGGCGTGCTGCTGACCCAGGTCGAGTACCTCAAGCACACCGAGTACAAGGATTTCGCCATCGTCGACGCGGCGATGAACGACCTGATCCGCCCGGCGCTGTACCAGGCCTGGATGAATGTCACTGCCGTAACGCCTCGCGACAGCGAAGCGCGCGCCTATGACGTCGTCGGCCCGATCTGCGAAACCGGCGACTTCCTGGCCAAGGATCGTCAGTTGGCCCTGGAAGAAGGCGACCTGCTGGCCATTCATTCGGCCGGTGCCTACGGGTTTGTCATGAGTTCCAACTACAACACCCGCGGACGTGCCGCCGAGGTGCTGGTGGACGGTGATCAAGCGTTTGAAGTGCGTCGCCGCGAGACGGTAGCCGAGTTGTATGCTGGCGAAAGCCTGCTGCCGGAGTAAGCCATGCTGTTGCGTTTTACCAAGATGCACGGGCTGGGCAATGACTTCATGGTCCTTGACCTGGTCAGCCAGCATGCGCACATTCTGCCCAAGCACGCTAAACAGTGGGGCGACCGCCATACCGGCATCGGTTTCGACCAGTTGCTGATCGTTGAGGCGCCCAGCAACCCGGAGGTGGATTTCCGTTACCGGATCTTCAACTCCGACGGTTCCGAAGTGGAACAGTGCGGCAACGGTGCGCGCTGCTTCGCCCGCTTTGTGCTGGACAAGCGCCTGACCGCCAAGCGGCAGATTCGCGTCGAGACCAAGAGCGGCGTGATCGAGCTGGATGTCCGCAGCGACGGCCAGATCAGCGTCAACATGGGCGCGCCACGCCTGGTGCCGGCGGATATTCCGTTCCAGGCCGCCGAGCAGGCCACCTGCTACACCGTTGACGTCGACGGCCAGGCTGTCGAATTGGCGGCCGTGTCCATGGGCAACCCCCATGCGGTGCTGCGCGTCGATGACATCAATAGCGCGCCGGTGCATGAGCTGGGGCCGAAGATCGAACATCACCCGCGCTTTCCGGCACGGGTCAATGTGGGCTTCCTGCAGGTGATCGACCGCTCCCGCGCGCAATTGCGTGTATGGGAGCGCGGCGCCGGTGAAACCCAGGCCTGCGGCACCGGTGCTTGCGCCGCTGCCGTGGCCGCGATCAGCCAGGGGTGGATGGATTCGCCGCTGCTGATCGACCTGCCCGGCGGACGCTTGTCCATCGAATGGGCAGGCCCCGGCCACCCGGTGATGATGACCGGGCCGGCCATGCGCGTATACGAAGGACAGGTCCGTCTATGAGTGAGCCAAGCAAATGACCGATAAGCCTCAAGTACCCGCACAAGCATCCCCGAGCGTCAGCCTGGAGGCCGCTGCTGTCGCGGCGTACCTTGAGGCTAATCCGGACTTCTTCGTCGAGCACGAAGAACTGCTGCCGGCCCTGCGCATCCCCCACCAGCGTGGCGATACCGTGTCGCTGGTGGAGCGGCAGATGAAGATCCTGCGCGAGCGCAACATCGAAATGCGCCATCGGCTCTCGCACTTGATGGACGTAGCCCGCGATAACGACCGCCTGTTCGACAAGACCCGGCGCCTGATTCTGACGCTGATGGACGCCACCAGCCTGGAAGAAACGGTGATCGCCGTGGAAGACAGCCTGCGCCAGGACTTCCAGGTGCCCTTCGTCAGCCTGATCCTGTTCAGCGACAACCCGATGCCGGTAGGCCGCTGGGTCAGCGGCGGCGAAGCGCAAACGGCGATTGGCGGCCTGCTTTCCGAAGGCAAGACCATCAGCGGCACCTTGCGCGAACATGAGTTGGACTTTTTGTTTGGCGCCGAGCAGCGCCAGCAGATCGGCTCTACCGCGGTGGTCGCCCTCAGCCATCAGGGCCTGCATGGGGTACTGGCCATCGCCAGCCGTGATCCTGCGCACTACAAAAGCTCGGTGGGCACGCTGTTCCTGACCTACATCGCCGAAGTGCTGGGCCGCGTACTACCGCGTTTCACCACCGCCCTGCGCGCGGTGCGCTAACCATGGAACGGCAACTGGACGCTTACTGCGCTCACCTGCGCAGCGAGCGCCAGGTGTCGCCCCACACCCTGGAAGCCTACCGACGGGACTTGAACAAGGTTCTGGCCTACTGCGAAAAGCAGCAAATCCCCAGTTGGAAAGCCCTGGATATCCAGGGGCTGCGCAGCCTGATCGCGCGCCTGCACCAGCAGGGCCAATCTTCCCGCAGCCTGGCACGCCTGCTATCGGCGGTGCGCGGCCTGTATCACTACCTCAACCGCGAAGGCCTGTGCGACCACGACCCGGCCAATGGCCTGGCCCCGCCCAAGGGCGAGCGGCGGCTGCCCAAGACTCTCGACACCGACCGCGCCCTGCAATTGCTCGATGGCGCCGTCGAGGATGATTTCCTGGCCCATCGCGACCAGGCGATCCTGGAGCTGTTCTATTCTTCGGGCCTGCGCCTGTCGGAACTGACCGGGCTGAACCTCGATCAACTCGACCTGGCCGACGGCCTGGTGCAAGTGCTCGGCAAAGGCAGCAAGACCCGCGTGCTGCCGGTGGGTAGAAAAGCCCGCGAAGCCTTGCAACTGTGGCTGCCCCTGCGCGCACTGACCAACCCGGCGGACGACGCCGTGTTTGTCAGCCAGCAGGGCCGGCGCCTGGGCCCGCGGGCGATTCAGCTGCGGGTCAAGGCGGCCGGCGAGCGCGAGCTGGGGCAGAACCTGCATCCGCACATGCTGCGGCACTCGTTTGCCAGCCATTTGCTGGAGTCGTCCCAAGACCTGCGCGCGGTGCAGGAACTGCTCGGCCACTCCGATATCAAGACCACGCAGATCTACACCCACCTGGATTTCCAACACCTGGCAACGGTGTACGACAGCGCCCATCCACGGGCCAAACGCATCAAGGGCGGCGACTCATGAGCATCAAGCTGATCACCTTCGACCTGGACGACACCCTCTGGGACAACGTACCCGTCATCATCAGCGCCGAAGCGTCAATGCGCGAATGGCTGGCCACCCATGCCGCCAAGGTCGGCGAACTGCCCCTGGAGCATTTCGCCAGCCTTCGCCAGCAGGTGTTGGAACGCCATCCCGAACTCAAACACCGCATCAGCGTGCTGCGCCACCGCGTATTGATGTACGCTTTCGAAGAAGCGGGCTACCCGCAGCCGCAAGCCGAGGAAATGGCCGATGTGTGCTTTGAAGCGTTCATTCATGCACGCCACCAGCTCACCGTATTCCCCGAAGCCGAGCCGATGCTGCAAGCGCTGCGCAAGCACTTCTTGCTGGGGGTGATCACTAACGGCAACGCGGACGTGCAGCGTGTGGGCCTGGCGGACTACTTTCACTTTGCCCTGCGCGCTGAAGACCTCGGCATCGCCAAGCCGGATGCGCGGTTGTTTCAGGAAGCGCTGCAACGTGGTGGCGTGGACGCCAGCGCAGCGGTACATGTTGGCGATCATCCGGGGGATGACATCGCGGGAGCCCAACAAGCAGGACTGCGCGCGGTGTGGTTCAACCCGACGGGCAAGGTCTGGGAGGCGGATCAACACCCGGATGCGCAGATTCGCAGCCTGACGGAGTTGCCACCGTTGCTCCGCAGTTGGCAGTAACGCTGTCGCGGCAACACCGCTGGCTCATAGACATTGTTTCAGGCATGAAAAAGCCCGCAGCGACGGCGGGCTTTTTCAGCAAGCGGGAAGCTGACCTCAAATAGGTCGGCTGCCGTACTTGTTATCCGGTTTCTTGGGCGGGTCTGCCACCACGTTGGCCTCGACTTCCTGCACTTTGCCGCCTTTAGCGAGGAACTCTTCCATCGCACGGGCCAGCGCATCGCGCTCTTTGTTCTTGGCTTCAACGCTCGGCAGCTCATCGACCGAAACTGCGGCCTTGACCTTGCCTTTGGCTGTTTTGGCAGGCGCATCATCGCCACCGTCATCGCCTTCGTCAGGAGCGTCTTCCGCTACCGCCTCCAGCTCTTCGGTATCGTCGTCCTCACCTACTTCCAGGTCGTCTTCCAGATCATCGTCGCTCATGTTCTACCTCATGACTTGCGAAAAGCAGATTAGTTATAGCCCAGCTTCGCCCTCTGTCGAAGGTCGCCGGAAAAAAAATCAACATCCACCGGATAACCAATGGCTTATGCCCCATCACCATGCAAAGTGGCGAGGACTTTACGAGCACCGCCATGATCACGGTGCTCGCCCAGATAAACACCTTGCCAGGTCCCCATCGCCAAGCGGCCGGCCTTGACCGGCAAACTCAGCTGGCAGCCCAGGAGACTGGCCTTGAAGTGCGCCGGCAGATCGTCCGGGCCTTCGTCGTTGTGTTCGAACCCGGCTCGGCCTTGCGGCACCAGCGAGTTGAAAAAACGCTCGAAGTCACGACGAACCGCCGGATCGGCATTCTCGTTGATGGTCAACGAGGCCGAGGTATGCTGCAGCCACAGATGCAACAGGCCCACGCGACACGCCTTCAATTCAGGCAAGCCGGCCAGCAACTCGTCGGTTACCAGGTGAAAGCCCCGGGGCTTGGCCCGCAGGGTAATCAGGGTCTGTTGCCACATACAGTTCTCCGCCCATCGGCGCGCATTCTAGCGCGCTCAGGGAAAAAACAAAGTGCCGAATACGCCTACATGCCTGTAAGACATTCGCATCCGGAAAAGTGCCGTGTGCGCGCCATCACATACGCAGCGCAAAAACCGGCACCACGCGTCATGACTGACAAACGTCAGACAAAAAAATGCCCGGCAAGCCGGGCATGTTTTTTTCGCCTACTTACAAGTTGTAACCGCGTTCGTTGTGTTGCGCCAGGTCGAGGCCGACAGCTTCTTCTTCGTCGGTAACCCGCAGGCCCATGACCATGTCCAGCACCTTGAGGATGATGAAGGTCACGATGGCTGTGTAGATCACAGTGAAGCCGACGCCTTTGCACTGAATCCAGACCTGTGCCGCCACATCAGTCACGGTGCCGAAGCCACCCAGTGCTGGCGCTGCAAACACACCGGTCAAGATTGCGCCGAGGATACCGCCGATACCGTGCACACCGAAGGCGTCCAGGGAGTCGTCATAGCCCAGTTTGCGTTTCAGGGTCGTGGCGCAGAAGAAGCACACCACACCCGCCGCCAGGCCGATGATCAGCGCGCCCATCGGGCCCACGGTACCGGCAGCCGGCGTAATAGCCACAAGGCCCGCCACCACACCCGAGGCGATGCCCAGGGCGCTTGGTTTACCGTGGGTGACCCACTCGGCGAACATCCAGCCCAGTGCGGCGGCGGCAGTAGCGATCTGGGTCACCAGCATCGCCATACCGGCAGTGCCGTTGGCCGCCGCTGCAGAACCGGCGTTGAAGCCGAACCAGCCGACCCACAGCATGGCCGCACCCACCAGGGTGTAACCCAGGTTGTGAGGCGCCATTGGCGTGGTCGGGAAACCTTTACGCTTGCCGAGGACCAGGCACGCTACCAGGCCAGCCACACCGGCGTTGATATGCACCACCGTACCGCCGGCGAAGTCCAGCACGCCCCAGTCACCTAGCAGCGAACCCGGACCGCCCCACACCATGTGAGCAATCGGCGCGTAGACCAGGGTGAACCAAACGCCCATGAAGATCAGCATCGCGGAGAACTTCATACGCTCGGCGAAGGCACCGACAATCAGCGCCGGGGTGATGATGGCGAAGGTCATCTGGTAGGTGATGAACACCGCCTCAGGGAACAGCGCCGCAGGGCCGGTGATGCTGGCCGGGGTCACACCTGAGAGGAACAGCTTGGACAAGCCGCCCACGAACGAGTTGAAGTTGACGACGCCCGCTTCCATACCGGTGGTATCGAACGCCATGCTGTAGCCGTAGACGAACCACAGGATGGTGATCAAGCCAGTGATGGCGAAGCACTGCATCATCACCGACAGAATATTTTTGGAGCGAACCATACCGCCGTAGAACAGCGCCAGGCCGGGAATGGTCATGAACAGCACGAGCGCGGTGGATGTGAGCATCCACGCCGTGTCACCGGAATTGAGGACTGGAGCAGCCACTTCGTCTGCCGCCAAGGCCAGGCTTGGCATTACAAAGGACAACAGGGCTCCGAGCCCTGCGAATTTACGCAGAGTCATATTGTTTTCTCCTGGGGCGTTGGGGTTTGGCGGCTTAGATTGCGTCGGTATCGGTTTCGCCGGTACGGATGCGAATAGCCTGTTCCAGATTGACCACAAAGATCTTGCCGTCACCGATCTTGCCGGTGTTGGCAGCCTTGGTTATCGCCTCGATAACCCGGTCAAGATCCTTGTCGTCAATGGCGACATCAATCTTCACCTTCGGCAGGAAATCGACCACGTACTCCGCGCCGCGATACAGCTCGGTGTGACCCTTCTGCCGCCCGAAGCCTTTGACCTCAGTAACGGTAATGCCCTGCACGCCGATCTCGGACAACGACTCGCGTACATCGTCCAACTTGAACGGCTTGATGATGGCAGTGACTAGCTTCATGAAAACTCTCTCCCGAATTGGTGGACTTGCCCCAGGAAAACAAACCCGTCTCAAGTCTAAGCGCAGCGCCTGGCTTTGTAACGCGTCGTCGCAAGAGCAATTGCCATTACGACGCCAGCGAACCACTGGTGACGAAACCTGTACCCCTGATCCGTCGGCGCACTGCATTCGTCACAGCGACTGCATCAGTGCATGGGTCATGTTCGTCTAAGCAGAAACCTTGCCAGCTCCGTAAAAATCATTGAAATCAGTCCATTGCCTAGCTGCGCCCACCTGCGGGACCCTCTGGCGAATGCAATGCGCACGAAAAGGGTGCGCCACCGTGCGCCCCCATGCGCGAAAAGCGTGCGCGTGAGTCCGTGAAAATGACTATAGACGCTGCGTGATACACTGCCCGCCAACAGTTTTCCGGAAGATTTCCCATGCTCGCGCCCAAAGACCTCCTCGACGCCCTGAGCGGCCACGCCTCCCGCCTGTTCAGCGGCGACCCCCCGCTGCCCCGCAATGAAATCGAAAGCCAGTTCAAGGCGTTGCTGCAAAGCGGCTTCAGCAAGCTCGACCTGGTCAGCCGGGAAGAATTCGACAGCCAAATGGTGGTACTGGCCCGCACCCGAGCGCGCCTGGAAAGCCTGGAGGCGAAGGTGGCGGAGTTGGAAGCGCGGTTGACCCCGGCAGCCGCTGAATAAACCCCGGTCAATGTAGGCGCTGGCTTGCCTGCGATGGGATCGACTCGGTCCCTCTGACACACCTAACCGCCTATATCGCAGGCACGCCAGCCCACACACTCGTTCTGCGTCACTCTCCGGATACGTTCTGTAAAACCTCCCCCGCCTCGCTCTTCCCCACCTCGTCTACCCTTGAAAAACCGCAGGAAGCGGCCCGCCCTTTCAAGGAATGAGCATGTCCCTCGCCATCGTCCACAGCCGCGCCCAGATCGGCGTCGAAGCCCCCGCCGTCAGCGTCGAAGTGCATATGGCCAATGGTCTGCCATCGCTCACGCTGGTGGGTTTGCCGGAAACCGCCGTCAAGGAAAGCAAGGACCGCGTGCGCAGCGCCATCCTCAATTCAGCGCTGCAATACCCGGCCCGTCGCATCACCCTCAACCTCGCACCCGCCGACCTGCCCAAGGACGGCGGGCGTTTTGACCTGGCGATTGCCCTCGGGATTCTCGCGGCAAGCGTGCAGGTGCCGGCGCTGATGCTCGATGACGTGGAGTGCCTGGGAGAATTGGCACTCTCGGGCGAGGTACGCGCGGTGAAAGGCGTGTTGCCGGCGGCGCTGGCGGCGCGCAAGGCCGGGCGCAGCGTGATCGTGCCTCGGGCGAATGCCGAAGAGGCCTGCCTGGCATCCGGGTTGAAGGTGATTGCAGTGGATCACCTGCTGCAGGTGGTGGCGCACCTGAATGGGCAAGTACCGATCGAGCCCTTCAAGTCTGACGGCTTGCTGTACTTGAACAAGCCCTACCCGGACCTCAGCGAAGTCCAGGGCCAACTCGCCGCCAAACGCGCGCTGCTGATCGCTGCGGCAGGCGCGCATAACCTATTGTTCAGCGGGCCGCCCGGCACCGGCAAGACCTTGCTCGCCAGCCGCCTGCCGGGTTTGCTACCGCCGCTGAGTGAACACGAAGCGCTGGAAGTCGCCGCGATTCAATCCGTGGTCAGCCTGGCGCCATTGAGCCATTGGCCCCACCGGCCGTTTCGCCAGCCGCACCACTCGGCCTCCGGCCCGGCGCTGGTGGGCGGCGGGTCGAAGCCGCAACCGGGGGAAATCACCCTGGCCCACCATGGGGTGCTGTTCCTGGACGAGCTGCCGGAGTTTGATCGC
This sequence comes from Pseudomonas sp. PSPC3-2, assembly GCF_049897085.1. Lineage (NCBI taxonomy): Bacteria > Pseudomonadati > Pseudomonadota > Gammaproteobacteria > Pseudomonadales > Pseudomonadaceae > Pseudomonas > Pseudomonas sp. PSPC3-2. The sequence continues at coordinate 83,758 of NZ_JAFCVO010000003.1, read as the reverse complement.
AAGGTGCTGGAGGTTTTGCGCGAGCCGCTGGAGTCGGGGCATATCGTGATCTCCCGCGCACGTGACCGTGTGAGTTTCCCGGCGCGCTTTCAACTGGTCGCCGCGATGAACCCCTGCCCTTGCGGTTACATGGGCGACCCCAGCGCGCGCTGTCGCTGTACGCCGGAGCAGATCCAGCGCTACCGCAACAAACTCTCCGGGCCGTTGCTGGACCGGATCGACCTGCACCTGACCGTCGCCCGCGAAATCACCGCGCTGAACCCAGCCCCGCAGCCCGGCGACAACACGTCCACCGCCTCGGCGCTGGTTGCCCAGGCACGGGAACGCCAGCATCAGCGCCAGGGCTGCGCCAATGCGTTCCTGGATCTACCGGGGTTGCGCCAGCATTGTGCGCTGTCCAAGCCGGACGAAGCCTGGCTGGAAAGCGCCTGCGAGCGCTTGACCCTGTCGCTTCGAGCAGCCCACCGCCTGCTCAAGGTCGCCCGCACTTTGGCGGATCTGGAGCGCGCCGACACTATCGGTCGCCGCCACATTGCCGAAGCCTTGCAATACCGGCCCTCGGCTTCCAGCCAAGTCGACTGCGCCAACGCTTAGACATAAAAAATCAGCGATAAACCGGGTGACGGCGGCACAGCGCAATCACCTGTTCACGCACCTGATGCGCAACGCTCTCGCTCTCCCCGCGCTCCAGGGCGTCGAGTACATCGCACAGCCAACCGGCCAGTTGCTCGCACTCGAACACGCCGAAACCGCGGGTCGTGACGGCCGGCGTGCCGATGCGCAGCCCCGAGGTGACAAAGGGTGAGCGCGGATCGTTGGGCACCGAATTCTTGTTGGCGGTGATGCCGGCGTTGCTCAGGCCCGCATCGGCGTCTTTGCCGGTGTAGGGCCGGTCGGATAGGTCGATCAGCATCATGTGGTTATCGGTGCCACCCGAGACAATCGTGTAACCGCGCCGCTGCAGCACGGCCGCCATGGCCCGCGCGTTGACCACGACCTGGGCCTGGTAGGTTTTGAACTCGGGCCTCAAGGCTTCCTTGAAGGCCACCGCCTTGGCCGCGATCTGATGCATCAACGGCCCGCCCTGAACACCCGGGAATACCGCCGAGTCGAGCTTTTTGTAAAACGCTGCGTCCTGGCCCTTGGACAAAATCAACCCGCCCCGTGGGCCACGTAAGGTCTTGTGCGTGGTGCTGGTGACCACATGGGCGTGCGGCAACGGGTCCGGGTATTCGCCAGCAGCGACCAGCCCGGCGACGTGAGCCATGTCGACCCAGAAAATCGCGCCGACCTTGTCGGCAATCACCCGCATGCGCGCCCAGTCTTTGTACCGCGAGTAGGCAGAAAACCCACCGATCAGCATCTTCGGCTGCGTTTTCACGGCAATGCGCTCCATCTCGTCGTAGTCGAGCAAGCCCGTCTGCGGATCGAGCCCATAAGGCACGATGTGGTAATGCCGGCCCGAAAAGTTGGACGGATTGCCGTGGGTCAGGTGACCGCCCTGGGCCAGGCTCATGCCCATCACCGTATCCCCGGGGTTGATCAAGGCCAGGAACACCGCAGCGTTTGCCTGGGCCCCTGCATGGGGCTGCACGTTGGCGTAATCGCAGTCGAACAGGGTCTTGACCCGTTCGATGGCCAGGCGCTCGGCCACATCGACGTATTCGCACCCGCTGTAGTAGCGCTTGCCGGGATAGCCCTCGGCGTATTTGTTGGTCAATACCGTGCTCTGGAGGCGCATGACCAGCGGGCTGGCGTAGTTTTCGGAAGCGATCAGCTCGACGTGGTCTTCCTGGCGGCGCTCCTCGTTATGAATCGCCTCACACAACTGCGGGTCGAAGGCTTCAAGCGTCAATGTTGAGTCGTACATGATGAACAGGTCCTTGCTGGGAAAATCAGGTCGTTGATCAGTGATCAGCGCTCGGCCAGTAGCAGGCATCCGGCATGGCGCGGGCGCACGCGGGCCATGTCGGCCGGGAACAGCGCCAGCGTCATCAGCCCACGAACGCGCAAGGCCGGGAACGCCGGCAGGGCCTGCAGAAAGTCCGCGACGGCGTGCGGCACCAGGCCGTATTTGCTGGCTTCCCCGGAGGTGTTCACCTGCACGAACACATCCAGTTGCCGTCCTTCAATGTGCAGGCGACGATCCAGCGCCTCGGCCCCTCGCAGGCAGCGGCGATACGTTGCTGTACGGCCGCCAGATTGCGCCGAAAATCCTCCACGCTGGTGGCCTGCGGGTAACGCCCGTGACGCGCATGCAGGGTGGCGCTGGCTTGCGCTTCGGCGCGCATCATTGGGCCGCCTCCTTGGCCATCGTCACCGCCTCGGAAACCGCCGCACGACGACGGGGCAAGCGGCCGTTGAGCAGCGCATACGCGGCCAACCCGATCAACAACCCCCAAAACGCCCCACCGATCCCCAACAGGGTGATGTTCGCGGCGCACGCCAGAAAGGTGATCAGCGCGGCTTCACGCGACCTGACGTCTGCCATCGCGTTGGCCAGGCTGGCGCCGATGGTGCCCAGCAGGGCCAAGCCGGCCAGCGTGGTGATGAACGCCGGCGGGAACGCCATGAATACGGCGGCCAGCGTCACCCCGAACACCCCGACAAGGATGTAGAACACACCAGCCGCAACCCCGGCGACCCAGCGCTTGGACGGGACCTCCGAGGCTTCCTTGCCCGTGCAGATGGCCGCCGTGATCGCCGCGACGTTGAACGCGTGCGAGCCGAACGGCGCCATCAACAGCGACCCCAGCCCGGTCACTGTCAGGATCGGGTTGGCGCTGGTCTTGAAGCCATCGTTACGCAACACCAGCATGCCCGGCATGTACTGGCCCGTTAGCGTGATCAGAAACAGCGGCAGCGCCACACTGAGCAACGCATTGAGCGAAAACTCGGGCCGGGTGAATACCGGCGCCGCCAGTTGCAGGGACAGGCCCGACAAGTCCACCCGCCCCTGCACCAGCAGGAATCCCAGCCCCAGCACCAGAATCCCGACCACGGCGTAGCGCGCAGTAAACCTCTTGAGCCCAACGTAAGCGGTGATCAGCAACCCAACCAACAAAGGGTCGAGGCTCATGCCACCAAACGCGCCGATACCGAACTGCAGCAGAATTCCCGCCAGCATGGCCGCCGCGATGCCAGGCGGAATCAGCCGGATGACTTTTTCGAAACAGCCGGACAGCCCCAGCAGCACAAACGCCACGGCTGAAACCATGTACGCGCCGACCGCCTCGGCATAAGGCGTGGCAGACAGCGCGACCACCAGAAACGCCGCAGCGGGGGTCGACCAGGCGGTGATGATCGGCTCACGGCTCACCCAACTGAGAAACAGCCCGGTCACCCCCACACCGATCGACACTGACCAGACCCACGAAGCGGTCAGCTCGGGACTCAGCCCCGCCACCTTGGCGGCCTGGAAGACCAGAATGAACGTGCCGCCATAATTGACGATGACTGAAATCAGCCCGGCCACGATGGGGTGGAACAGGTCGCGCAGGCGCAGCGACGACGGCGATATTGACGAAGACATAGGTACTTAGCTCCTTGCCAGACGAGGGGTTGAGCCTCGCGTGATCGGCCATTGGCCGGCGTGAAGGCCGTGGCGCAGGTCGAAGTCTACGGATAGACTGGCCTGCCAATACCAGCCAATTCTTCAAGGCAAGGCAGACCGCATGGCGAAAACCTTCGAGCTGGAAACCCTGCAAATGCGCCTCAACGATGCGCAATTCCAGCGGTTGGGCCTGCACCAGCGAATTCAACGTGCCCTGCGCGCCTTGATCCTCGACGGCGCGCTGGCACCCGGTCTGAAGCTGCCGGCGACGCGGGTGTTGGCGAAGTCATTGGGGATCGCGCGCGATACGGTGGAGAACGCCTACGTGCAGTTGCAGCGCGATGGTTTTATCGTGCGGCGCGAGGGCTCCGGCAGTTACGTGTGCGAGGCCATCGGCACCGAATTGCGCGGCGCCTCGCGCCGCCGCATCAAGGCGCAGGCCGTCAAAACCAGCCAGGCGGCTCCCGGTGCCGGCTTGAGCCAGCGCGGGCGGATGATCCTCGACAGCGGCGGCGTGGCCGACCAACAGGTGATCAAGGCATTTGCCACGGGCCTGCCCGAAACCCGCTCGTTCCCGACCGAGGTCTGGGAGCGCCTGCAGCGCCAGGTGATGAAGGACTATCGCAGCAGCGTGCTGTTGCACGGCGACCCGCAAGGGGCCGAATCATTACGCAAAGCCATCGCCACCTATTTGAACCTTGAGCGTGGGGCCAAGTGCTCGCCCGACCAGGTCCTGGTGCTGAGCAGTACGCGCCAGGCGCTGTTTTTGTGTGCGCAGTTGTTGGTGGACGTCGGTAAACCGATCCTGCTGGAGAACCCGGGCTACTACGGCGCCAGGAAGGCCTTCGAAACCGCCGAGGCCAAGGTCGTGCCGATCGATGTCGATGAGTGGGGCATCCGCACCGACCTGCTGCACGCCGACCGCAGCGGCGCCACGTGCGTGTATGTCACGCCCTCGCATCAATACCCGACCGGCGCCACGCTACCCCTGGAACGGCGCCTTGAGTTGATCAACTGGGCTGCGGAAAAAGGCAAATGGGTCATCGAAGACGACTACGACAGCGAGTTTCACTACGACGGCAAACCCACGGCCTGTGTGCAGGGCCTGGACAAGTATCAGCGCACGCTGTACCTCGGCACCTTCAGCAAGACCCTGTTCCCCGGCCTGCGCATGGGCTACATGGTGCTGCCCCCTGAACTGGTCAAGGCCTTCACCTACGCGCGCAGCATGATGGACGGCCACACCCCGCAGATCCTGCAACTGACGCTGGCGCGCTTTATGGAGGACGGTCATTACAACGCCCATGTCCGTGCGATGCGCAAACTCTACGCCGGGCGCCAAGCCATCATGCTCGACGCCATCGGCAAGCACCTGGGCGATGTGGTCACGGCGTGCCGGCCCCAGGGCGGGCTGCAAATCCCTTGCGTGCTGCATGAAGGTTGGTCGGAAGAAAAAACCATCCGCCAGGCCGCCAACGCGGGCGTGCAACTGGCCGGCCTCAGCCGGCTGTATGCCGGTGCCGCCACGAAACAGGGATGGCTATTGGGCTACTCGTCCTTGACCGCCCATGAAATCGAAACCGCCATGCTGCGCCTGGCGAACGCGCTCAACGCGCGCTAGCCGCTCCAGGCGCACCTTCAACGAAACCGATCGACCTCTTGGCGCAAGCCCGACGCCAGCGTCTCCAGCTCCTTGGCGGTAATCGCCAGGTTCGACACCACTTCGCGTTGCTCGCTGTTGGCCAGCGCAATGCTCTGCAGGTTGCTGCTCAGCAACGTTGCCGTGCTGCTCTGCTCCTGGGTGGCGGTGGTGATCGCGGCGAATTGCTGCCCGGCCGAGCGGCTTTGCTCGTCGATGCGTGCCAGGGCCGACGCCACGTCGGCGTTGCGTGACAGGCCTTCCTGCATCAGCGCATTGCCCTGTTCCATGGTGCTGATGGCGTTACCGGTTTCCTGCTGGATGCTTTGGATCATCCCGGAAATTTCATCGGTGGCCTGGCGGGTGCGTGAAGCGAGGTTGCGTACTTCGTCAGCGACCACGGCAAACCCACGGCCTTGCTCACCGGCGCGGGCGGCTTCGATGGCAGCGTTGAGCGCCAGCAGGTTGGTCTGTTCGGCGATCGAGGTGATCACGCCGACGATGCCGCCGATTTCCTGGGAGCGCTGGCCGAGGGTGTTAATCACCGTGGCGGTGCTGTTCAGGGAGGTGGCGATGTGCTCCAGGGACGACGACGCCTGCTCCATCGAGTTACGGCCGATGCGCGTCTGCTGGGCGTTTTCCTGGGCCAAGCGTTCGGTGTTGCCCATGTTGTCGGCGATGTTCAGCGAGGTGGCGCTGAACTCTTCCACCGCGCCGGCCATGCTGGTGATCTCGCCAGACTGCTGCTCCATGCCCTCATAAGCACCACCGGACAAACCGGACAACGCCTGAGCGCGGCCGTTGACCTCCTCGGCGGCCTTGCGGATGTGCGACACCATGGTCGACAACGCTTCACCCATCTGGTTGAAGCTGCGCGCCAGTTGGCCTATCTCGTCATGACTGGACACGTTCAGGCGCGCGCTCAAATCCCCGGCGCCCAAGGCTTCGGCCTGGCGTACCAGGTCACTCAACGGCGCCAGTTTGCTGCGCAACAACCACACCGTCGCGCCCACCGCCAGCAGCATCGCCAACAGGCTGCCGATCACCAGGCGAGTGCCCACCGACCACGTGACCGCGCGGATCTCGGCTTTCGGCATGCTCGCCACTACCGCCCAGGGGCCGCCGTCAAACGGCACCGAGACGCTGTAGAAATCTTCGTTCTTGTCGCTCCAGAAGCGGCCCTTGCCGGGGGTCTTGGCCAGGTCCAGCATCACCGCAACAGACTGGTCCGGCGCCTGCACCCCGGCCGGCGGCACCAGCCAGTGTTTCTGCTCATCGAGCAGCGCCAGCGAACCGGTCTGGCCGATGCGGAAGCGTTTGAGGTTGTCGAACTGGGCGTTCTGCGCATCGGTGTAATCGAAGCCGATGAACAGCACCGCGATAACCTTGCCGCTGGCGTCGCGCACCGGGCTGTACTGGGTCATGTAGGAGCGATCGAACAGCACGGCGCGGCCTATATAGGTCTGTCCGCCGACCACCCGCGAGTAGGCCGGCCCCTGGCGATCCAGCACGGTGCCGATGGCACGGCTGCCGTCCTGCTTGGTCAAGGAGGTGCTGATACGGATAAAGTCATCGCCGCTGCGCACGAACACCGTGGCCACGCCGCCGGACATCTGCTTGAACTCGTCGACGCCATCGAAGTTGTTGTTCAGCAGCACCTTGCCCAGGTACAGGCTCGGGGTTTGCACACCGGCCACGGCGATCGGCTGATCTGCCTGCACACTCAAGCCGGCGCTGAAGCGCTTTTCAAACAGCCCGCTCAAACGCTGGGTGCTCTCGCGCAAGGTGCCGTGGAACGTACTGAGTTGGTCGGCCAGCAGGCGCGCCTCGCTGGCCAGGTGTTCTTCCCGGGTATCGAGGTTGGCGGAGTCGAGGGAACGCAAGGCAAAAACAGTACTGCCGCTGATAACGACAGCCAGAATCACGGCTAACGCGAGGCCTAACTGGGAGGCGATCCGAGCACGAGGTTGAGACATGACAGCTCCTGGCCGAGGCCAGGATCATCCTGATCTCATAGCGTTGCTCGGCAAATTATCTAGTGAGATTCGTTGGTGCACGACAATTCCAACACACCTACTTCGGCGGACGCTGGCAATACTTGAGCGAAACGCAAACGATTGCTAGCTCACGCTGAAGCGCTTCAATCGAGACGTTCGACGACGGGCAAGACCATGGCCTGCACTTCGCCTTGCAGAAACTCCGCCAGCCGGCGCAGGCGCTCGCCGCCCGGGCGGGTTTTCGGCCACACCAGGTAATAATTTTCCCCACTGGCGACAGCGGTTGGCCACGGCAGGCTCAGGCGCCCTTGAGCCACGTCTTCGGCGACCATCAGCAGATCGCCCATGGACACGCCATAACCCCGTGCGGCGGCGATCATGCCCAATTCCAGGGTATCGAACACCTGCCCGCCCTTGAGCGACACCTGGGCAGACAGCCCCATGCGCTCCAGCCAGCTACGCCAGTCGCGGCGATCGGGCGTGGGGTGCAGCAACTCGGCGCTGGCCAGGCGATTGACGTCCCACGGGCCGTCGCTCAACAAGTTGGGCGCACCGACTGGAATCAACAGTTCCGGGAACAGGTAACTGGCGTCCCAATCCGCCGGAAAGTGCCCGTCGCTCAACAGCACTGCGCAGTCGAAAGGCTCTTGGTTGAAATCCACTTCATCCACGCTCATCCATGCGCTGGTGAGCTGCACTTCGTTGCCCGGCTGCAAATGCCGGAAACGACTGAGCCGCGCCAGCAGCCAGCGCATGGTCAGGGTCGAGGGGGCCTTCATGCGCAAAATGTCATCTTCGGCGTTGAGGGTATGACAGGCCCGCTCCAACGCGGCAAAGCCCTCACGCACCCCAGGTAACAGCAGGCGCGCGGCCTCGGTGAGCTGCAGGTTGCGGCCGCTGCGCTGGAACAGGCGGCAGGCGAAATGCTCTTCAAGGGTGCGGATATGCCGGCTCACCGCACTTTGAGTGATGGACAGTTCCTGCGCTGCACGGGTGAAGGAGTTGTGCCGGGAAGCGGCTTCAAAGGCCCGCAGGGCATAAAGCGGAGGAAGACGACGAGACATAAGGAAAGCTCCGACAGCACAATGCCGAAACCCTACCAGAATCAATCAAGCATGAGTTTTAATCATGCGAGCAATCGCTTTTATCCCTTTGTGCAATGGGCTGAGAGCGCCGAGAATCAGCTGTTCCGAACCTTCCGAGAATTTGAGCGTGATGATCATCCAACATCCGGCACGTACCGAACTCTGGGCCATTCTGCGGCTGGCGGGGCCGCTGATTGCCTCACAGTTGGCGCACATGCTGATGGTGCTGACCGACACCCTGATGATGGCCCGCCTAAGCCCCGAGGCCCTGGCCGGCGGTGGCCTGGGCGCGGCGAGCTACTCGTTCGTGGCGATTTTCTGCATCGGCGTGATTGCTGCCGTGGGCACCCTGGTCGCCATCCGCCACGGCGCGGGCGACATCGACGGTGCCACCCGCCTGACCCAGGCCGGGCTGTGGCTAGCCTGGCTGATGGCCCTGGCGGCGGCGGTGCTGCTGTGGAACCTCAAGCCGGTGCTGCTGATGTTCGGCCAGACCGAGACCAACGTGGACGCGGCAGGACAATTCCTGACCATCCTGCCGTTCGCCCTGCCCGGCTATCTGAGCTTCATGGCCTTGCGCGGCTTCACCAGCGCCATCGGCAAGGCCACACCGGTGATGGTGATCAGCCTCGGCGGCACGCTGGTCAACTACCTGCTCAACCACGCGTTGATCGAGGGCATGTTCGGTCTGCCAAAACTCGGCTTGATGGGCATCGGCCTGGTTACGGCCATCGTCGCCAATGGGATGGCGCTGGCGCTGATGGGGTATATCCGCAGCAACCGTGCGTACTCGGCCTACCCGCTGAGCGCAGGCCTGTTGCGTCTGAACACCCAGTACTTGCGCGAGTTATGGCGCCTGGGCCTGCCGATTGGCGGCACCTACGCGGTGGAAGTCGGGTTGTTTGCCTTTGCAGCGCTGTGCATGGGCACCATGGGCAGTACGCAATTGGCGGCGCATCAGATCGCGCTGCAAATCGTCTCGGTGGCGTTCATGGTGCCAGCGGGGATGTCCTACGCGGTGACCATGCGCATCGGCCAGCACTATGGCGCCGGGCAACTGCTGCAGGCGCGCATGGCCGGGCGTGTCGGCATCGGCTTTGGCGCGGCGGTGATGTTGGGATTTGCCGCGGTGCTGTGGCTGTATTCCGATCCACTGATCGGGCTATTCCTCGACCATAACGACCCGGCATTCCACGAGGTGATCGTGCTCGCCGTCAGCCTGCTGGCCGTGGCGGCCTGGTTCGAACTGTTCGACGGCGTGCAGACCATCGCCATGGGCGGCATCCGTGGGCTCAAGGACGCCAAGACCACCTTTCTGGTGGGCCTGGGTTGCTATTGGCTGATCGGTGCGCCGGCGGCCTGGATGATGGCCTTCACCCTGGGTTGGGGGCCAACCGGCGTGTGGTGGGGCCTCGCGCTGGGCCTGGCCTGCGCGGCGGTGAGCCTGACCTGGGCGTTTGAGGCGAAGATCAAGCGCATGATTCGGCACGAGCCAGACGCTCAACGCTCATTCCATGCCGCGCAGACCGACTAGAAGTCTTGCGCGGTTGAAATGTGGGAGCGGGTTGGCAAATAGAGGATGAGCTAGCCCAATAAAGCCTGCTGGTCCTTGCCAAACGTCAGGTAGTCCACCAGCTCCGGCAACGGCAGCGGCTTGCTGATCAGGTACCCCTGGGCCTGGTCGCAACCAAACAAACGCAACAGCGCCAACTGCTCCGCGGTTTCTACGCCTTCGGCCACCACTTCCAGATTCAGGTTGTGGGCCAGGTTGATCATGGCGTGAACCAGCTTGCGGTTTTCTTCGCGCTCTTCCATGCCGCCGACAAAACTCTTGTCGATTTTCAACAAGGCGATCGGCAGGCTATTGAGGTGTACGAACGATGAGAAACCAGTGCCGAAGTCGTCGAGGGAAAAGCGCACACCGAGGCGACCGAGGGCGTCCATGGTCTGCTTGACCAAATCACTGCGGCGCATCACGGCGGTTTCGGTCAGCTCGAATTCCAGCCATTGCGCATCCACCCCGCGCTCGGTAATCAGCCGGCTGAGGGTCGAAAGCAATTGGCTGTCCTGGAACTGGCGAAACGACAGGTTGACCGCCATATGCAGCGGCGGCAGGCCGCGTTCGCGCAGGTCCTGCATGTCGCGCAGGGCCCGGGAAATCACCCAGTAACCCAGCGGAACAATCAGCCCACTCTGTTCGGCCAGGGGCACGAATTCGCTGGGCGGCAACAGGCCGCGCTCGCCGTGGCGCCAACGCACCAGCGCTTCGAGACCGACGATATGGCCGTCGTCCAGGTCGAGGCGGGGTTGGTAATGCAGTTCCAGCTCGTCGCGACGCAGCGCTCGGCGCAATTCACTTTCCAGGTCGGCCAGGCTGCGGGCGTTGCGGTTGATGCGCTCGTTGAAGATATGAAAGGTGCAGCCCTGGGTGCCCTTGGCTTGCTGCATGGCGATATGGGCATGCCACATCAGCGGGTCGGCGCCGGCACGCGCGCGGGCATGCGCGACGCCCAGGCTGCAGCCGATCAGCAGGCTTTCGCCATCCACCCAATACGGTTCAGCCATGGCTTCGGTGATGCGCTCGGCCATCCATTCGGCACGCTGGGGTGCGCGGCGGGTGTCGATCAGCAAGGCAAACTCATCGCTGCCCAGGCGTGCCAACTGGTCGCCGGCTTCGAGCTGGCTCTTGAGCCGCGAGACCACTTGCAGGATCAACCGGTCGCCGGCCTGGTGGCCGAGGGCATCGTTGGCGTGGCGGAAGTTGTCGAGGTCCAGGTGACCCAGGGCCAGGCCGCGACCCTCGTTGTCGGCCAGGCGCGCAGCCAGCAGGGTCTGGAAGCCCTGGCGGTTGGCGATGCCGGTCAGCGGGTCTTGTTCGGCCAGGCGCTGCAGGGTATTTTCCAACACACCGCGCTCGCGCACATGGCGCAGGCAGCGGCGCAGGGTCGCGGTGTCCATGGCATGACGGACCAGCCAGTCACTGACCCCCAGGGGCGCCACCAGTGGCTCCAGTTCCAGCAACAACACGCACGGCAAGCTGCACCGCCCCGGGCCGGGTTGCAGGTTGGGCGTGGTCAACAGCACGGCGCTGTGGTCGTCCTCGAACAGACGACTCACCGAGTCCCAGTTGGGCGCACTGATCAGCACCGCCCCATCGCCCATCGGCACCAGGCACTCGCGCAACAATGCTGCCCACTCAGGCGCATCGGCCAGCAGCAGCAAACGCAAGGGTTCGACAGGCGTAGACAAGCTAGCTCCCTAGACTCTGCAAGATTTCGTTGGCGGCGGGCATTATGACGTGCGGCCTAGCAACCACCAATGATAATGTTTATCAAATACAAACCATGCGCACAATAGTCGCAAATACCCGCACATCCTGCGGCAAAGTAACAAAAGCGGCAAATTTAGATCGAGTGGTACGTCACACCGTCGATCCAAGGCAGCAGAATCTTGCCAGCCTGTTAAAATGCCCGCCCTTTTGAACAATGACTCCCTGAACTCTGTATGTCCCGACTCAATCCCCGGCAGCAAGAAGCCGTGAACTACGTCGGCGGCCCTCTATTGGTGCTCGCCGGTGCTGGCTCCGGCAAGACCAGCGTGATCACCCGCAAGATCGCGCACCTGATCCAGAACTGCGGCATCCGCGCCCAGTACATCGTCGCCATGACCTTTACCAACAAGGCGGCGCGGGAAATGAAAGAGCGTGTCGCCACCCTGCTCAAGGGTGGCGAAGGCCGTGGCCTCACTGTGTGTACCTTCCACAACCTGGGGCTGAACATCATCCGCAAGGAGCATGTGCGACTGGGCTACAAGCCAGGCTTCTCGATCTTCGACGAGACCGACGTCAAGGCCCTGATGACCGACATCATGCAGAAGGAATACGCGGGCGACGATGGCGTCGACGAGATCAAGAACATGATCGGCGCGTGGAAAAACGACCTGGTCCTGCCCGCCGAAGCCCTGGAAAACGCGCGCAACCCCAAGGAACAGACCGCCGCCATCGTCTACACCCACTACCAGCGCACGCTCAAGGCGTTCAACGCGGTGGACTTCGACGACCTGATCCTGCAGCCGGTCAAGCTGTTCCAGGAACACGCCGACATCCTCGAAAAGTGGCAGAACAAGGTGCGCTACCTGCTGGTGGACGAATACCAGGACACCAACGCCAGCCAGTACCTGCTGGTGAAGTTGCTGATCGGCAAGCGCAACCAGTTCACCGTGGTGGGTGACGACGACCAGTCGATCTACGCCTGGCGCGGTGCACGCCCGGAAAACCTGATGCTGCTCAAGGTCGACTACCCGTCCTTGAAAGTGGTGATGCTGGAGCAGAACTACCGCTCCACCAGCCGTATCCTGCGCTGCGCCAACGTGCTGATCTCGAACAACCCCCACGAGTTTGAAAAACAACTGTGGAGCGAGATGGGCCACGGCGATGAGATCCGCGTGATCCGCTGCCGCAACGAAGACGCCGAAGCCGAGCGCGTGGCCGTCGAACTGCTGACCCTGCACCTGCGCACCGACCGGCCCTACAGTGACTTTGCGATCCTGTATCGCGGGAACTACCAGGCCAAGTTGATCGAGCTGAAGCTGCAGCACCACCAGATTCCGTATCGTCTGTCGGGCGGCAACAGCTTTTTCGGACGCCAGGAAGTGAAAGACCTGATGGCCTACTTCCGGCTGATCGTGAACCCGGATGATGACAACGCCTTCCTGCGGGTGATCAACGTCCCACGCAGGGAAATCGGTTCGACGACGCTTGAGAAACTCGGCAACTACGCCACCGAACGCAAGATCTCGATGTACGCCGCCACCGACGAAATCGGCCTGGGCGAACACCTGGACACGCGCTTCACCGATCGCCTGTCGCGCTTCAAGCGCTTCATGGACAAAGTGCGCGAGCAGTGCGCCGGCGAAGACCCGATCAGCGCCCTGCGCAGCATGGTCATGGACATCGACTATGAAAACTGGCTACGCACCAACAGTTCCAGCGACAAGGCCGCGGATTACCGCATGGGCAACGTCTGGTTCCTGATCGAAGCGCTGAAGAACACCCTGGAAAAAGACGAAGACGGCGAAATGACCGTCGAAGACGCCATCGGCAAGCTGGTGCTACGCGACATGCTCGAGCGCCAGCAGGAAGAGGAAGACGGCGCCGAAGGTGTACAGATGATGACCTTGCATGCGTCCAAGGGCCTGGAATTTCCCTACGTGTTCATCATGGGCATGGAAGAGGAAATCCTCCCGCACCGCTCCAGCATCGAAGCCGACACCATCGAGGAAGAACGGCGCCTGGCCTACGTGGGCATTACCCGCGCGCGTCAGACACTGGCCTTCACCTTTGCCGCCAAGCGCAAGCAATACGGCGAAATCATCGATTGTGCCCCCAGCCGGTTCCTCGACGAACTGCCGCCGGACGACCTGGCCTGGGAAGGCAATGACGACACCCCGACCGAGGTGAAGGCCGTTCGCGGCAACACCGCCCTGGCGGATATACGCGCGATGTTAAAGCGCTAGAATTGACTATTTTTTAATCTACTTTCGGCGCACTGCGCGCCATTAGAGGAAGCGTTCCGTGGAAGCACTGCACAAGAAAATTCGCGAAGAAGGCGTCGTGCTTTCCGATCAGGTACTCAAGGTCGACGCCTTTCTGAACCACCAGATCGACCCGGCGCTGATGAAACTGATCGGCGACGAATTCGCCGCGCTGTTCAAAGATTCGGGCATCACCAAGATCGTCACCATCGAAGCCTCGGGGATAGCCCCGGCGATCATGACCGGCCTGAACCTCGGCGTGCCGGTAATCTTCGCCCGTAAGCAGCAGTCCCTGACCCTGACCGAAAACCTGCTGTCGGCGACGGTGTATTCCTTCACCAAGAAAGTCGAAAGCACCGTGGCGATCTCGCCGCGCCACCTGACCAGCAGCGACCGCGTACTGATCATCGATGACTTCCTGGCCAACGGCAAAGCATCCCAGGCGCTGATCTCGATCATCAAACAGGCCGGCGCCACCGTTGCCGGCGTGGGGATTGTGATCGAGAAGTCGTTCCAGGGTGGGCGTGCCGAACTGGATGCGCAGGGTTATCGGGTTGAGTCGCTGGCGCGGGTGAAATCGCTGAGCGGTGGTGTCGTCACCTTCATCGAGTAATTTGCTACACAGCAAATACCAGGTGAGCACGGATCAAAATGTGGGAGGGGCGGTGCGACGATTCGACTTGCCCCCGATAGCGGTGTATCAGTCACCAAATGTGTTGGCTGACCCACTGCTATCGGGGGCAAGTCGAATCGTCGCACCGCCCCTCTCACATTTAGTGCACGGTGGCCTGGAGGCCGGCGAGCAACAGCCGCTGATACACGTCCTCCTTCAAACCTTCAGGCTTATCCAACCGCATCCGCTTCAGATGCTCTGGAAACGCCTCCGGCTCCGGTGCATCCAGCGCCGCCTTGCCCAAGTCGAAAATCTCGCTCAGCTTGAATTTGCTCTTGAGCCAGTTCAACGCCCGCAACAGATCCCGCTCCTCATCCGTGAAGTCAGTGCCCAGCGGATACTCCGGAAACAATCGGCGATGCCGTGCCTGAAGGGCCTGAAGCCGCTCCGGAGTATTGTCGGTAAAGCGCGGGTCCAGCTGGAAATCCTGGGGTAACTTGCCAGCCTTTTGCGCCTGCTCGATCAAGTCGCCCTGGAACCTGGAGTCGGTGATGTTGAGCAACGCCTCGATCACCTTGGCGTCGGTCTGACCGCGCAAGTCGGCAATTCCGTATTCGGTGATCACAATGTCCCGCAGGTGCCGTGGGATGGTGCAATGGCCGTACTCCCAAACGATATTGGAACTGACCTCTCCCCCCGCTTCGCGCCAACTGCGCAGCATCAGGATCGAGCGCGCGCCTTCCAGCGCGTGGCCCTGGGCAACGAAGTTGTACTGCCCGCCCACGCCACTGAGCACGTGGCCACCTTCCAGTTGGTCGGCAACCCCGGCGCCGAGCAAGGTCACCACGATCGCGCTGTTGATAAACCGCGCATCCAGACGCTGCAAACGCTTGAGTTCTTCCTGCCCGCACAGCTCGTTGATGTAACTGATGCGCGTCATGTTGAATGCCTGACGCTTGGCGAGCGGCATGTCCTGCAAACGTTGGTAGAAACTGCGCGGGCCAACGAAAAAACCGCCATGGATCGAAATGCCGTCGGGCTGTGCCGCGTCATCGAGCAGGCCTGCATTCGCCTGTTCCTGGGTCGCCACATCCGGGTAGACCTTGCGCCGCACAATCCCGGCATCGGCCAATACCAGCAGGCCGTTGACGAACATTTCGCTGCAACCATAAAGGCCTTTGGCGAAGGGCTCGACGCCGCCTTCACGGCTGATCAGCGGCGCCCACTGGTACACATCGAGGTCGGTCAGCAGCAGCCGATAGGCTTCGTTATCCGCCTGACGCGCGAGCAAGGCGGCGGTCAGCGCATCGCCCATCGAACCAATCCCGATCTGCAAGGTGCCGCCATCACGCACCAGCGTGCTGGCATGCAGGCCGATAAAGTGGTCCTGGAAGCCCACCGGCATATTCGGCGTGGAGAACAGCGTGGTGCTGTCCTTTTCATCGAGCAGGTAGTCGAATTCATCCATGCCCAGCTCCGAATCACCGGGCATGTAGGGCAGATCGGTGTGGACCTGGCCGACAATCAGCACGGTTTCCCCGGCGGCGCGGCGCTTGGCGATCATCGGCAGCAGGTCGAGGGTGATATCGGGGTTGCAGCTCAGGCTCAGCCGGTCGGGGTGTTCGGCGCTGCTGGCCACCAGTTGCGCCACCAGGTTCAGGCCCGCGGCGTAGATATCGCGCGCGGCGTGGCTGTAGTTACTGCTGACGTAGTCCTGTTGCGCTGATTGGCTGTGAAGCAGGCTGCCTGGCTGCATGAAAAATTGCTGTACGTGGATATTTTTTGGAAGACTGTCTTTATGCAGAGCGGCGAGGAAATCCAGCTCGGGATAGTCGCCAAACACCCGTTCGGTAAACGGTTCCAGGAAGCGCTTCTGTAAGCCATCGCCCAACGCCGGGCGACCCAGGCTCAATGCGGTGTAGATCGTCAGCGCCCGCTCCGGCAGCTTGGCGATACGGCGGTACAGCGCATTAACGAACAAATTGGGCTTGCCCAGGCCCAGAGGCAAGCCCATGTGGATATGCGCCGGCAAGCGCGCAAGTACGTCGTCAACGGCTTGCTCGATTGAACATAACTGCACCATCCGACCCTCCTGAACATTTCGTGATTAGGGGTTGGACAGAGAGTGGCGGGTCTTTGCTGCAAAGAACAGCCTCTAAACATAAATCGAGGGCACAAAAAAGCCGCTCGTAAGCGGCATTTTTGACGAAGATCGCTGGATTACAACCCGGACATCTTCTTGATTGCGCCCTTCAGATCAGCATCCGAGCAATCAGCACACGTGCCTTTTGGCGGCATGGAATTGATACCCGTGATCGCCTTGGCCAGGATGCCGTCGAGGCCGCCCTGGTGGTCGGCGCGGTCTTTCCAGGCGGCGGTGTCGCCGATTTTCGGGGCGCCCAACAGGCCGGTTTGGTGGCACGCACTGCAGTGCTTGGTGATGATCTCATCCGGTGTTTTTGCACCGCCGCCGCCCGCTGTTACGGCGACTTCCATCCCTTTGCACTCCTGTCCCTGCACACACACTTGGCCAACAGGCTCCAGGCGCTTGGCAATGTCATCATTGGTCGCAGCTTGAGCGCTGACAGCCCAAAGGGCCAGTACGGTTGCTGGTGCAGCCAGCATTTTCATAATTAGGTTCACGCGTTCACCCTCAATGGTGGCTATTCACGCCTGCGGCCACGGTTTCGCAGGCGGCGAAAGTATAACGGTTAGCCCGCTTGGCTGAAACAACCCTATTAAGCAAAGGGAGATTCAGTTTCACGGAATACAGCTGCGGGTGTCTCTGCAATGCTGGCAGGACGCCTCTTCTGTCAAAAATTCGCGGGTGTGGCTGCGCTGATTAGTCGCGCCGGCATATCGAACGGATTGCGAAAACGATGGGGCTTGGTGCTTTCAAAGTAGTAGCTATCGCCGGCTTCGAGCACAAAAATTTCAAGACCGACCACCAACTCCAGGCGACCTTCCACCAAAATCCCGGTTTCCTCGCCTTCATGGGTGAGCATTTCTACGCCGGTGTCAGCGCCAGGCGGGTAAATTTCGTTGAGAAACGTGATCGCCCGGCTCGGATGTGCGCGCCCCACCAGTTTCATGGTGACGGCGCCGTCGGAGATGTCGATCAGCTCGTTGGCTTTATAGACGATCTGGGTCGGTATTTCCTCGAGGATTTCCTCGGAAAAGAACTCGACCATCGACATAGGGATGCCGCCCAGCACCTTGCGCAAGGAACTGATGGAAGGGCTGACACTGTTCTTTTCGATCATCGAAATGGTGCTGTTGGTGACACCCGCACGCTTGGCGAGCTCACGCTGGGAAAGACCCTTCAGCTTACGGATGGATTGCAGTCGTTCGCCGACGTCCAATGCGGGAGCCTCCTAGGATTCAGGCTTTGTTGTAATTGAGCGTTATCATGGCGACAGCGTTCAGTATTTACAACACTTGAGCCTAAATCCTCGCCAGCTCCGTTCGTAACGGCCGATCAAGCGCCGGAATAGAGCCTTGGCACGCGGTGCAGGTTGCAGAATATCTGGTAAGGGATGGTCTCGGCGGCGACTGCGATGTCACTGGCGAGGATGTTCTTGCCCCACAACTCCACGGTGGAACCGAGGCCGGCCTGGGGCACGTCGGTGAGGTCGATGCACAGCATGTCCATGGATACGCGGCCCAGTAACTGGCTGCGCTGCCCCGCCACCAACACCGGCGTACCGGTGGGCGCGTGACGCGGATAACCGTCGGCATAACCCATCGCAACCACGCCGATGCGCATCGGTTTGGGCGTGATGAACTTGGCGCCGTAGCCTACCGGCTCGCCGGCCGGCAATTCGCGCACGCAGATGACTTTCGACTCCAGGGTCATCACCGGCTGCAAGCGTGCGGCGATGGCCTGGTCTTCACCAAACGGCGTCGCGCCGTACAACATGATGCCCGGGCGCACCCAGTCGCTGGACACATTCGGCCAGCCCATCACCGAGGGTGAATTGCGCAGGCTGACCTCAGCCGACAAGCCCTGGCGCGCTGCCTCGAACACCGCTACTTGTTCATTACTGCGCACGCAATCGAGTTCATCGGCGCGGGCGAAGTGGCTCATCAACACAATCTTCGCCACCTTGCCGCTGGCCAGCAGGCGCTGGTACGCCTCGTGGTAATCCTTGGGATGCAGGCCGACGCGGTGCATGCCCGAATCCAGCTTGAGCCAGAGGGTCAGTGGCTTGCTCAACTTGGCCTGTTCGATCGCCTCCAGTTGCCACAGCGAATGCACCACGCACCAGAAATCATGCTCGATGATCAGCGGCAGCTCGTCGGCTTCGAAAAACCCTTCCAGCAGCAACACCGGCGCGCGGATGCCGGCGGCCCGCAGCTCCAACGCTTCCTCGATACACGCCACGGCAAAACCATCGGCCTCGGCTTCCAGTGCCTGGGCCACGCGCACGGCACCATGGCCGTAGGCATCGGCCTTGACCACGGCGAGGGCCTTGGCCCCCGTGACTTCACGGGCCAATTGGTAGTTGTTGCGCAGGGCTTGGAGGTCGATCAGGGCACGGGCTGGACGCATGGCGGCAGGCTTCTAGGCGGCAGAGTGAAAAAAACCGGCACCGACCAACAACATCGGTGCCGGGAGAGGGATCGTTGCTTAAGGCAGGGCGGCCACGACGGACAGCTCCACCAGGATTTGCGGTTCGCACAGTTTCGCTTCAACCGTGGCGCGGGCCGGGGCAACGCCTTTAGGCAGCCACGTGTCCCACACTGCGTTCATGCCGGCGAAATCGGCGTCAATGTCTTTCAGGTAGATCGTCACCGACAGCAACTTGGTCTTGTCGGTACCGGCCAGGTCCAGCAGGCGCTCGATAGTAGCCAGCGCTTCACGGGTCTGCTGTTCAATCCCGGCACTCAGGTCGTCGCCGACTTGCCCTGACAAATACACGGTCCCGCTGTGGGCAACGATCTGGCTCATGCGCTCATTGGTGAGCTGGCGCTGGATTGACATGTTTTTCAGACTCCTGGTGGTTGCCATAACGGGAAATATCGAGGCCTTCGGCGCTGATCTGCGGCGTTTTCTTCGCCATCAGGTCCGCCAGTAAACGACCGGAACCGCATGCCATGGTCCAACCGAGGGTGCCGTGGCCGGTGTTCAGGAACAGGTTCTTGAACGGGGTGGCACCGACAATCGGCGTGCCGTCGGGAGTGGTTGGGCGCAGCCCGGTCCAAAAGATCGCTTCGCTCAGATCGCCGCCCTGAGGATAAAGGTCGTTGACGATCATCTCCAGGGTTTCACGCCGACGCGGGTTAAGCGACAGGTCAAAACCGGCTATTTCAGCCATGCCGCCGACACGGATACGGTTGTCGAAACGGGTGATCGCGACCTTGTAGGTCTCGTCGAGAATGGTCGACGTCGGCGCCATCGCCGGGTTGGTGATCGGCACGGTCAGCGAGTAGCCCTTGAGCGGGTACACCGGCGCCTTGATCCCCAACGGCTTGAGCAACTGCGGCGAGTAACTGCCGAGGGCCAGCACGTAGCGGTCGGCGGTTTCCAGCTTGCCGTCGATCAACACGCCGTTGATGCGATCACCGGCGTAGTCGAGGCGTTGGATATCCTGTTCGAACCGGAATTCGACGCCCAACTGCTTGCACATGTCGACCAGGCGGGTGGTGAACATCTGGCAGTCGCCGGTCTGGTCGTTCGGCAGGCGCAGGGCACCGGCGAGGATGTCGGTAACACTGGCCAGGGCCGGTTCGACACGGGCGATGCCGGCGCGGTCAAGCAATTCGAACGGCACGCCGGACTCTTTCAACACGGCGATATCTTTGGCCGCCCCATCGAGTTGGGCCTGGGTGCGGAACAGTTGGGTCGTACCGAGGCTGCGGCCTTCGTAGGCAATCCCGGTTTCAGCGCGCAGCTCGTCGAGGCAGTCGCGGCTGTACTCGGACAGGCGGACCATGCGCTCCTTGTTCACCGCATACCGGCTGGCGGTGCAGTTGCGCAGCATCTGCGCCATCCACAGGTATTGGTTGATATCAGCGGTAGCCTTGATCGCCAGCGGCGCGTGGCGTTGCAGCAGCCACTTGATGGCCTTGAGCGGCACACCCGGTGCAGCCCATGGCGAAGCGTAGCCTGGAGACACTTGGCCGGCGTTGGCGAAACTGGTTTCCATGGCAGCGGCAGGCTGACGATCGACCACGACCACCTCAAAGCCGGCTCGCGCCAAATAGTAGGCACTGGTCACACCAATGACGCCGCTACCCAAGACCAGAACGCGCATTTTTATATCCTCATCGCGGCTTGACCGCCGACGTGTGTTGTTCGAGCAATAATGTGAGCAGTATAAAAAGCAATCACCAGTGCATTTCACTATATAAATGCTTATATTTGGCGACAATTCTCGGCAAAAACCCTTTTAACAGAGGCGTATCCCCTATGCGTACCAACACCCAGACCAAGCGGGAGCTGGACAAGATCGACCGCAATATCCTGCGCATCCTGCAAGCCGACGGGCGTATTTCGTTCACGGAGCTGGGGGAAAAGGTCGGGCTGTCGACCACCCCCTGCACCGAGCGCGTGCGCCGCCTGGAGCGTGAAGGGATCATCATGGGCTACAACGCGCGGCTCAACCCCCAGCATTTGAAGGGGAGTTTGCTGGTATTTGTCGAGATCAGCCTCGATTACAAATCCGGCGACACCTTTGAAGAATTCCGCCGCGCCGTGCTGAAATTGCCCCATGTGCTGGAGTGCCACCTAGTGTCGGGGGACTTCGACTACCTGGTGAAAGCGCGGATTTCCGAGATGGCCTCGTACCGCAAGTTGCTCGGCGACATCCTGCTCAAACTGCCCCATGTGCGGGAGTCCAAGAGCTATATCGTGATGGAGGAAGTGAAAGAGAGCCTCAATCTGCCGATCCCCGACTGACTGACACAACTGGGTCAATGTGGGAGGGGGCTTGCCCCCTCCCACATTTTGACCGCATACCTCTGTTAGACCAGCACCTGCCGGGTACTCGCCATGTATTCATGGATCTGCTTCTCGACGCGCGGGTGAATCAGCTCCACCGGCCCGCGCCCATTGGGGCACGGCAAGGTCTTTGTGGTGCCGAAAAGCCTACAGATCAGCGGTCGCTCGCCATACACCGTGCAGCCATTGGGGCCCAGGTGGACACAGTTTAATTCGTCCATGGCAGCTTCCTGCTCGGCAGCGGTCTTACGCGGCAGGCGCGACATTTCCTCGGGTGAGGTCGTCACCGGCCCACAGCAATCGTGGCAGCCGGGGACGCACTCGAACGAGGGAATCTGTCGGCGCAACGCGCTGATTTTCTGACTGTTGCAACTCATCGAAACACGTACCGAACGGCGAATAGGCGTGGATTCTGCCGCAAAAGCCCACGGTGAGACAGCTTCGTCCGACCGCTGTATCCTGCGTCAAGTTTTCCAAACAGGGATATTCCCCATGACCGCCAGTGCCCGGCACACCGCTTCCTACTACGCCGCCAGCAGCCTGCCGCAACCCGACTACCCGGCGTTGGCCGGCGAAAGGGTTGCCGACGTGTGCGTGATCGGCGGTGGTTTTTCCGGGCTCAACACCGCCCTGGAACTGGCCGAACGTGGGTTCAGCGTGGTGCTGCTGGAGGCGCGCAAGATTGCCTGGGGCGCCAGCGGGCGCAACGGCGGCCAATTGATTCGCGGCGTCGGCCACGGCCTGGAGCAGTTCGCCAATGTGATCGGCACCGACGGCGTGCGCCAGATGAAATTGATGGGCCTGGAGGCGGTAGAAATTGTGCGCCAGCGCGTCGAGCGCTTCCAGATCGCCTGTGACCTGACCTGGGGTTACTGCGACCTGGCCAACAAACCCCGCGACCTGCTCGGCCTCGCCGAAGACGCCGAAGCGTTGCGCAGCCTGGGCTATCGCCATGAAGTACGCCTGCTGCAAGCCGGCGAAATGGGCAGCGTGATCGGCTCCGACCGCTACGTGGGCGGCATGATCGACATGGGCTCGGGCCACCTGCACCCGCTGAACCTGGCCCTCGGCGAAGCGGCCGCCGCAGCGCAACTGGGCGCGCAACTGTTCGAGCACTCCGAAGTGACGCGCATCGACTACGGCCCCGAGGTCAACGTACACACCGCCCGCGGCAATGTGCGCGCCAAGACCCTGGTGCTGGCCTGCAACGCCTACCTGAATGGCCTGAACCCACACCTGAGCGGCAAAGTGCTGCCCGCCGGCAGTTACATCATCGCCACCGAGCCGCTAAGCGCAGCCCAGGCCGCCCAGTTACTGCCGCAAAACATGGCAGTGTGTGATCAGCGGGTGACGGTGGACTACTTCCGCCTGTCCGCCGACCGTCGCCTGCTGTTCGGCGGCGCCTGTCATTATTCCGGCCGCGACCCCCAGGACATCAGCGCCTACATGCGACCGAAGATGTTGCAGGTGTTCCCGCAACTGGCCGACGTCAAGATCGACTACCAATGGGGCGGCATGATCGGCATCGGCGCCAACCGCTTGCCGCAGATCGGCCGATTGGCGGATCAACCCAATGTGTATTACGCCCAGGCATACGCCGGTCATGGCCTCAACGCTACGCACCTGGCGGGCAAGCTGCTGGGCGAAGCCATCAGCGGCCAGCAGCAGGGACGTTTCGATTTGTTCGCCCAGGTGCCGCACATCACCTTCCCCGGCGGCAAGCACTTGCGCTCGCCGCTGTTGGCGCTGGGGATGCTCTGGCACCGGCTGAAAGAACAGGTGTGACTCAACGGCGCCAGAACGGCTTCAGGCCTTCCTGGCGCGCCTGCTCGGCGGTCAGCCCGATATCCCGCAGTTGCTCGGCAGTCAGGTCCAGCAACGCCTTACGCGTGTGGCGGCGACACCAGAACAGGCTCCAGCGGTGGCGCGTCAGGGTCGACATCGTCGGCTCCTGCCCAGCTTCCAGTTCCTGACTGTGTAACGTCAGCCGCACATCGCTCATCCCGTTCATTTTGCTGCCCTCATTTGCTGGTTGCCATGAGTGACTAGAATGAGCGGGCGGACAAAACCATTACAGATTCAACCCAATTTTATTAAATCCATACAGACACTGCCCACGAACGGCTGAATCCTGTATTTTCCCTGGATCTGTACTGGTCCTTTGGGAGTGATCACCGTGACCCTTTACGTCAACCTCGCCGAATTGCTGGGCACCCGCATCGAGCAAGGCTTCTACCGCCCCGGCGATAGGCTGCCTTCTGTACGGGCCTTGAGCGTGGAGCACGGGGTCAGTTTGAGCACCGTGCAGCAAGCGTATCGCGTGCTGGAAGACAACGGCCTGGCGATGCCGAAGCCCAAGTCCGGTTACTTTGTGCCCGCGAGCCGTGAGCTGCCGGCCTTGCCCGAAGTCGGCCGCCCGGCCCAGCGCCCGGTGGAAATTTCCCAGTGGGACCAGGTACTCGAGTTGATTCGCGCAGTGCCGCGTAAAGATGTCATACAGATGGGGCGCGGCATGCCGGACGTGTTGTCGCCCACCCTCAAGCCCCTGCTGCGCAGCCTGGCCCGCGTCAGCCGGCGTCAGGATCTGCCGGGGTTGTATTACGACAACATCCTCGGCTGTATGGAACTGCGCGAGCAAATCGCTCGACTGTCATTGGATTCCGGCTGCCAATTGACCGCCGAAGACATCGTGATCACCACCGGCTGCCATGAAGCGCTGTCCGCCAGCATCCGTGCCATTTGCGAGGCAGGCGATATCGTCGCGGTAGACTCGCCGAGCTTCCACGGCGCCATGCAAACCCTCAAGGGCCTGGGCATGAAAGCCCTGGAAATCCCTACGGACCCGCTCACCGGCATCAGCCTCGAAGCCCTGGAACTGGCCCTGGAACAGTGGCCGATCAAAATCATTCAACTGACCCCCAACTGCAACAACCCCTTGGGCTACATCATGCCGGAGGCGCGCAAGCGGGCACTGCTGACCCTGGCCCAGCGCTTTGACGTGGCGATCATCGAAGACGATGTGTATGGCGAACTGGCCTACAGCTACCCGCGCCCGCGCACCATCAAATCCTTCGACGAAGATGGTCGCGTATTGCTCTGCAGCTCCTTCTCGAAAACCCTGGCGCCGGGGCTGCGGATTGGCTGGGTCGCTCCGGGCCGCTACCTGGAGCGGGTGCTGCACATGAAATACATCAGCACCGGCTCCACCGCGACACAGCCGCAGATCGCCATCGCTGAATTTCTCAAAGGCGGCCATTTCGAACCGCATTTGCGGCGGATGCGCACGCAATACCAACGTAATCGCGACTTGATGCTCGACTGGGTCAGCCGTTATTTCCCCGCAGGCACCCGCGCCAGCCGACCTCAAGGCAGCTTCATGCTGTGGATTGAGCTGCCGGAAGGCTTCGACACCCTCAAGCTCAACCGTGCGTTGATGGAACAAGGCGTACAAATCGCCGTGGGCAGTATCTTTTCCGCTTCCGGCAAGTACAGGAACTGCCTGCGCATGAACTACGCGGCCAAACCTACGCCGCAGATTGAAGAGGCGGTGCGCAAGGTCGGCGCCGCCGCGAGCAAGATGCTGGCCGAGGCCGCCGACTGACCTTTCCCGGGAAATAGCCGTCATATGTCGACAAACGCCCTGATGTGGAAGCAGCGCCCTTGATGACTCGACGGCTTTTAGCGTTTTTCCTGGTGGGCGCCCTGGCCCTGGGCGGCTGCGCTACGGTCGATGTGCCGCGCATCCCCAGCGACGCCCTGCCGGCGGCGCAATCGTCGTTCGGTCGCTCGATCCAGGCCCAGGCCGCGCCGCATCAGGGCCGCTCCGGCTTTCGCTTGCTGCCCAACAGCAGCGAGGCGTTCATGGCCCGCGCCGAACTGATCCGCAACGCCCAGACCAGCCTCGACCTGCAGTACTACATCGTCCACGACGGCATCAGCACTCGCCTGCTCGTGGATGAACTGCTCAAGGCCGCCGACCGTGGCGTGCGCGTGCGCATCCTGCTGGACGACACCACCAGCGACGGCCTCGATCAGGTCATCGCCACCCTCGCCGCCCACCCCAACATCCAGATTCGCCTATTCAACCCGTTGCACCTGGGGCGCAGCACCGGCGTGACGCGGGCCATGGGGCGCCTGCTCAACCTGTCGCGGCAACATCGACGCATGCACAACAAGCTGTGGCTGGCGGACAACAGCGCGGCCATCGTCGGCGGGCGTAACCTGGGCGACGAATATTTCGACGCCGAACCGAACCTGAATTTCACCGATATCGACATGCTCAGCGTGGGCCCGGTGGCCGAGCAACTGGGCCACAGTTTCGACCAGTACTGGAACAGCGCACTGAGCAAACCCATCGATGAGTTCGTCTCTAACCTGCCGTCCAAAGGTGACTTGAGCAAAGGACGCTTGCGCCTGGAAGAGTCACTGGCCCAATCGCGCCAACAGAACCACGCGCTCTACAACCGTCTACGCATCTACAAGACCGAACCGCGCCTGGACATCTGGCGCAGCGAGCTGATCTGGGCCTGGAACCAGGCACTGTGGGACGCACCGAGCAAGGTACTCGCCAAGGCTGATCCGGACCCACGGCTGCTGCTGACCACCCAACTGGCGCCGGAGTTGGCAGGCGTCGACCATGAGCTGGTGATGATCTCGGCGTATTTCGTGCCGGGCCAGCCGGGCCTGGTGTACTTGACCGGACGCGCAGACGCGGGCGTCTCGGTAAGCCTGCTGACCAACTCCCTCGAAGCCACCGACGTTCCGGCCGTACACGGCGGCTACGCACCCTATCGCAAGGCGCTGCTGGAGCACGGCGTGAAACTCTATGAGTTGCGCCGCCAACCGGGTGCGCCCGGCACAGGCAGCGGGCCACACCTGTTTCGTCGCGGCACCTTCCTCGGCTCGGACTCCAGCCTGCACAGCAAGGCGATGATTTTTGATCGGCAGAAATCGTTTATCGGCTCGTTCAACTTCGACCCGCGCTCGGTGCTGTGGAACACCGAAGTCGGCGTGCTGGTGGACAGCCCCGAGCTGGCCGAGCACGTGCGCAACCTGGCGCTGCAAGGCATGGCGCCAGCATTGAGCTACGAAGCAAAACTACAGGATGGCCAGGTGGTGTGGACGACCGAGGATAACGGGCAACTGCACACCCTGACCCGCGAGCCCGGCAGTTGGTGGCGCCGTTTCAATGCCTGGTTCGCCACCTCCGTCGGCCTGGAACGCATGCTCTAAGACCAAATCAGGTGCTAGGCCGATTGCACGACGCCAAACGCGCCCTGGCGCAACAACAGCACCACCAGCCCAAGCGCTCCCGCCGCCATCAGCCACGGCAACGCCTGCCCGCTGACCCACTGACTGCCCGCACCGGCGACCAAAGGCCCGATCAGGCAACCGATGCCCCAGAGTTGCGCCACGTGGGCATTGGCGCGCACCAGCGCATCGTCGCGGTAACGCTCGCCAATCAGGATCAACGACAACGTAAACAACCCGCCCGCACTGGCGCCGAACAGCACCCACACCGGCCAGATCAACGGCGTGTGCAGCAACAACGGAATCGCCAGGCTCGACGCCAGCAACACGAGGGCGCAACTCAAGAACAGCGTGCGGCGCGGTAGGTAGTCGGCCAGTGCGCCGATGGGCAACTGCAGCAACGCGTCGCCCACCACCACTGTACTGACCATCGCCAGGGCGACCTCGGCCGTGAAGCCCTGTTGCAGGCAATACACCGGCAGCAGCGTCAGAATCATCGCCTCGAACGCAGCGAACAACGCCACCGCCCAGGCAATCGCCGGCAGGCTCCGGCAAAAGCGCCACAGCTCGGCAAACGTCACGCTGAAGGAGTCGGCGGTCGGCGCCCCGGAACGCCCCAGCAACAGCAACGGCGCCAGCGTCAACAGGCCTACGCCCACCCAGAACCCATAATCATGGTCGGTGCCCAGCAGGCCCAACAACAACGGCCCCGACAACTGGCTCAACGCATAGGTGCAGCCATACAGCGCCACCAGCCGGCCACGCCATTGCTCCACCACCAACTGGTTGATCCAGCTTTCGCCCAGGATAAACACGATGGTCAGGATCACCCCGATCATCAGCCGCAGCACCAGCCACACCGGGTAGCTCGGCAGAATCGCCAGCAGGCCGATGGACACCGCCCCCGCCCACAGGCACAAGCGCATCAGGTGGGCGGTGCCCAGCCAGGACGCCAGCCGGCTGGAGACCTTCGCCCCCAACAGCACGCCGAAGGCCGGCATCGCAGCCATCACCCCGATGGCGAAGCTGCCGTAGCCCCAGCCTTCCAGGCGCAGGGATACCAACGGCATGCTGACGCCCAACGCCAGGCCGACGCTGAGCACCGAGGCCAGGACGGCGAAATAAGTCGCCCAACGCATTTCCACGCTCCTGTGGATAACTATTTTCAGGGTTGTAAACGAACTGTAGGAACAAGCCTGCTCGCGAAGAACTCAAAGACACCGCGTTCAACCTATACAGCACGCGTTATCGTTGACGTTTTTCGCGAGCACGCTCGCTCCTACAGGGGGCTGCGGTGTTGCTTAGAGCTTGATCCAGGTCGCCTTCAGCTCGGTGTACTTGTCGAACGCATGCAGCGACTTGTCGCGACCGTTACCCGACTGCTTGAAGCCGCCAAACGGCGCGGTCATGTCACCGCCGTCGTACTGGTTGACCCATACGCTACCGGCGCGCAAGGCTTTGGCGGTGAGGTGCGCCTTGGAGAGATCCGCCGTCCACACTGCTGCGGCCAGGCCGTATTGGGTGTCGTTGGCGATGGCGATGGCTTCTTCGGCGCTGTCGAAGGTGAGCACCGAGAGCACCGGGCCGAAGATTTCTTCCCGGGCAATCTTCATGGCATTGGTTACGCCGTCGAAAATCGTCGGTTCGACGTAGGTGCCGCCGGTCTCTTCCAGGATGCGCTTGCCACCGGCCACCAATTTGGCGCCGTCGGCGTGGCCGGCTTCGATGTAGGACAGCACGGTGTTCATCTGTTGAGTGTCCACCAGCGCGCCGACGTTCGTGGCCGGGTCCAGCGGGTTGCCTGGCTTCCAGCCCTTCAGCGCAGCGATCACCAGCGGTAGGAATTTATCCTTGATGGAACGCTCCACCAGCAGGCGCGAACCGGCGGTGCAAACTTCACCCTGGTTGAAGGCAATGGCACCGGCGGCGGATTCGGCGGCGGCTTGCAGGTCCGGGGCATCGGCGAACACGATGTTCGGGCTCTTGCCGCCCGCCTCCAGCCATACCCGCTTCATGTTCGACTCACCGGAGCGGATCAACAACTGTTTGGCGATTTTGGTGGAACCGGTGAACACCAGGGTGTCGACATCCATGTGCAGCGCCAGCGCGTTACCCACGGTGTGGCCATAACCCGGCAGCACGTTGAACACGCCTTTTGGAATACCGGCCTCAACGGCCAGGGCCGCGATGCGGATGGCAGTCAGCGGGGATTTTTCGGACGGCTTGAGGATCACGGAGTTACCGGTGGACAGCGCCGGCCCGAGTTTCCAGCACGCCATCATCAGCGGGAAGTTCCACGGCACGATGGCGCCGACCACACCGATCGGCTCACGGGTCACCAGACCCAACTGATCGTGAGGGGTGGCGGCAACCTCATCGTAAATCTTGTCGATTGCCTCGCCGCTCCAGCTCAGGGCATTCGCCGCGCCGGGTACGTCGATGTTCAGGGCATCGCTGATCGGTTTGCCCATGTCCAGGGTTTCCAACAGCGCCAGCTCTTCGGCATTGGCCTTGAGCAACGCGGCGAAACGGATCATGGTGGCCTTGCGCTTGGCCGGCGCCAGGCGCGACCAGACACCGGAATTGAAAGTGGCGCGGGCATTTTCCACGGCGCGCTGGGCGTCGGCGACGTCACAACTGGCAACGCTGGTCAGCAGGCGGCCATCGACCGGGCTGATGCATTCAAACGTGTCGCCGGAAACCGCAGCGGTGTACTCGCCATTGATATAGGCGCGACCTTCGATCTTCAGGTCCTTGGCGCGTTGTTCCCAGTCGGCACGGGTCAGGGTGGTCATGCGAGTGTCCTCCTCTTATTGAATACAAGGGCCAGGCGATGTGCCCCGGCAGCCTCAAAGAATGCTTGCCTCGCCAGCCATTTTTTCGGCTAAAGGCGGCTACCACCCTAAACCAGCGGCTGGGGATGTATCAATATATTTGACATAACGCCGGTAAACGCCCTTGCGATGTTCATTTTAATAAACATAGACTTTGGGTTCCCCAACCGCAGGCCAGACGGGACACGCACATGAGCATCCAGGACATCATCGACTTCAGCCAAGCCAAAACCGCCGCCGATCGCTATCGCCCTGCTGCCGAGAAAATCCTCAAGGGCGATCCCGAGCAGACGATCTACAACCACTACAACAGCCCGTGCGGCCAGATGAGCGCCGGGGTCTGGGAAGGCGAGGTCGGGCAGTGGAAGGTCAACTACACCGAGCATGAGTACTGCGAGATTGTGCAGGGGGTTTCCGTATTGCGCGATGCCGAGGGCAACGCCAAGACCTTGCGGGCCGGCGACCGCTTCGTGATCCCGGCCGGCTTCAGCGGCACCTGGGAAGTGCTGGAGCCCTGCCGCAAGATCTACGTGGTGTTCGAACAGAAAGCCTGATCAGCAAATCCCACGCAAAAAAAAGCCCGCATCGTGAGATACGGGCTTTTTTTCACAAGGAAGAAAATCAATTACTTGATTTTGCCTTCTTTGTAGATCACGTGCTTGCGAACGCGCGGGTCGAACATTTTCTTTTCGAGCTTGTCCGGGGTAGTACGCTTGTTCTTGTCGGTAGTGTAGAAGTGACCAGTACCGGCGCTAGAGATCATTCGAATCAATTCACGCATGATAGAGCTCCTTAGATCTTGCCAGCGGCACGGATTTCGGCCAGCACGACAGTGATGCCACGCTTGTCGATGATGCGCATGCCTTTGGCAGATACACGCAGGCGAACAAAACGTTTCTCTTCTTCAACCCAGAAGCGGTGATGCTGCAGGTTCGGCAGGAAACGACGACGGGTTTTGTTATTTGCGTGGGAAATGTTATTCCCAGTCACCGGACCCTTACCGGTAACTTGACAGACTCTCGACATGCCTCAGCCCTCTAAAACCACATGCCCAACCCGGCATGGGTTGGCCGCTTAATCTCTCAGTCATTTGGCGCCAGGCGCCGCGTTTCTTTAGGGTCTTACCGGCTACACCTACAAGCGAAGGAACCGGGCCCCTAGAAAAGAGCGCTGCTTTATACCAGAAAGACCCAAGTGCAACAACAGCCCGTGTGTTTTTAACGGCGTAAATCTCGGCGACAGATGCCCGAACCGTTGCCAGGAGGGGCCGCTGCAACAGCCGACCGCTCGTCGCACAGAATGATTTACAACGCCCGCCGGCACCAAAAAGTACACGGCGAAACGCGCTGAGGCGCCATCAAAACAGCATTTGAGGCAAAAGCACAGGCAAAAATGGACTAGTCATTTATCAATCAGACCACTACGGTAGGACTTTTCCAGACTGCACTCGCAGATGGGCCTTCGATCTGCACAGGAAACCGAACATGCGCCTCGCTGCCCTAGCGCTTTTGCTAGCCCCTCTATTTATCGCGTCGCAGGCCTTGGCGGCGACCAATCTGAGCGTTTGTACCGAGGCCAGTCCTGAAGGGTTCGACGTGGTGCAGTACAACTCGCTGACCACCACCAACGCCTCGGCCGACGTGCTGATGAACAGCTTGGTGGACTATGACGCGGCCAGCGGCAAACTGGTGCCAAGCCTGGCGGACAGTTGGGAAGTGTCGCCGGACGGCCTGACCTACACCTTCCAATTGCACCCCAACGTAAAATTCCACCGCACCGACTATTTCACCCCGAGCCGCACCCTGACCGCCGAAGATGTACGCTTCAGCTTCGAGCGCATGCTCGACCCGGCCAACCCGTGGCACAAGATCGCCCAGAGCGGTTTCCCCCACGCTCAGTCGCTGCAATTGCCGGCACTGATCAAGAAGATCGACGCCCTTGACCCGCTGACCGTGCGCTTCACCCTCGATCACGCCGACTCGACTTTCCTCGCCGCGCTGAGCATGGGTTTTGCCTCGATCTACCCGGCCGAATACGCCGACAAGCTGCTCAAGGCCGGCACCCCGGAGAAGCTCAACAGCCAGCCCATCGGCACGGGCCCGTTCATTTTCACGCGGTTCCAGAAAGATGCCGTGGTGCGCTACAAAGCCAACCCGGACTACTTCGCCGGCAAACCGGCTGTGGATAACTTGATCTTCGCCATCACCCCGGATGCGAACGTGCGCCTGCAGAAACTGCACCGCGACGAATGCCAGATCGCACTGTCACCCAAACCGCTGGATGTGGGCGAAGCCGAGAAAGACCCTGCACTCAAAGTGGAAAAAACCGCAGCATTCATGACCGCATTCGTCGCGATCAACAGCCAGCACCCGCCGCTGGACAAGCCTGAGGTGCGCCAGGCGATCAACCTGGCCTTCGACAAGGGCAGCTATCTCAAAGCCGTGTTCGAAGGCACCGCCGAAGCCGCCAACGGCCCCTACCCGCCCAACACCTGGAGCTATGCCAAGGATTTGCCGGGTTATCCACAGGACATCGCCAAAGCCAAGCTGCTGCTGGAGCGCGCCGGGCTCAAGGACGGCTTCAAGACCACAATCTGGACACGCCCCACCGGCAGCCTGCTGAACCCCAACCCAAACCTCGGCGCGCAACTGCTGCAGGCGGACCTGGCCAAGGTCGGCATCCAGGCTGAGATCCGCGTGATCGAATGGGGCGAGCTGATTCGCCGCGCCAAGGCCGGCGAACACGACCTGCTGTTCATGGGCTGGGCCGGTGACAACGGCGACCCGGATAACTTCCTGACGCCGCAGTTCTCCTGCGCGGCGCTGAAATCCGGCACCAACTTCGCGCGCTATTGCGACCCGGCCCTGGACAAGCTCATCAGCGCCGGCAAGACCACCAGCGAGCAA
Source organism: Pseudomonas sp. PSPC3-2 (assembly GCF_049897085.1). NCBI lineage: Bacteria > Pseudomonadati > Pseudomonadota > Gammaproteobacteria > Pseudomonadales > Pseudomonadaceae > Pseudomonas > Pseudomonas sp. PSPC3-2. Next base: position 51,406 of record NZ_JAFCVO010000003.1, on the reverse strand, counting down.
GGGGTGCGCAGCAAGCTGTATCAACAGGCCCAGGCGCAGATCCAGCAACAGGCTCTGTGGCTGCCGCTGGCGCACCCGACGGCGTTCGCCCTGGCTCGCAAGAATGTCGAGGGATACCAGGTGAGCCCGTTTGGGCGGCAGGATTTCTCCAAGGTCAGCGTCAAGCCCTGAGCGACAAGCTGCAAGCCCTCTTGAGGTTTGCAGCTGCTCCGCCCCTACATCCACCCGTATTCCGCCATCGACAATGGATCACCATCCCCCACGATGATGTGATCCAGCACCCGTACATCCACCACTTCTAAGGCTTTTTGCAGAATCTTGGTCAATTTTCGATCAGCCGCACTCGGCTCCACGCTCCCCGAAGGATGGTTGTGGCACAGGATCAACGCCGCCGCGTTGTAAGCCAGGGCGCGCTTGACCACTTGCCGGGGGTAAACCACGGTGGCATCGATGGTGCCCTGGAACAACGCCTCGAAACCCAGTACCCGATGCTTTGAATCGAGAAACAGGCAGCCGAAAATCTCGTGAGGCTCGTGGCGCAACAGCGCCTTGAGGTAGTCACGCACAGCGACCGGGCTCTCCAGCACTGAGTCACCGCGCAACTGTTCGGCCAGGTGGCGCCGGGACATCTCCAGCACCGCCTGCAGTTGGGCAAACTTTGCCGGCCCCAGCCCCAACTGCTGGCTGAACAGCACCTGACTGGCCTCCAGCAACGGGCGCAGTCCACCGAACTGCGCGAGAAGATGGCGGGCCAGGTCCACTGCGCTTCGCCCGGTTACCCCGGTGCGCAGGAAGATTGCCAACAGTTCGGCGTCGGACAAACTCGCCGCGCCCCACTCCAACAGTTTCTCTCGTGGCCGCTCTGCTGCCGGCCAATCACGAATACTCATCCCACCTCCCTGTGCATGTGCGCCGCTGTTGCCTGGCGGACGCTGTGTTATCGTAGCCGCTCTTTTTTGCATGCGATTTCACCTGGGGAGGGGGCGTCGCAGGCGTCACTGAACTGGCTTCACTGAACTGGAAAGGCAAACCAATGCAGCGTCTGTATCGGAAACGCATCGTTCTCGGCGTCGGCGGCGGCATTGCCGCCTACAAGAGCGCAGAACTGGTTCGCAGGCTTCTCGACCAGGGCGCCGAAGTGCGCGTGGTCATGACCCGCGGCGGTAGTGAGTTCATCACCCCGCTGACCATGCAGGCCTTGTCCGGCCACCCGGTTCACCTGGACCTGCTGGACCCGGCCGCCGAAGCCGCCATGGGCCATATCGAACTGGCCAAATGGGCCGATCTGGTACTGATCGCCCCGGCCACCGCCGACCTGATCGCCCGCCTGGCGCAAGGCATCGCCGATGACCTGCTGACCACCCTGGTCCTGGCCACCGACGCCACCGTCGCTATCGCCCCGGCCATGAACCAGGCCATGTGGCGCGACCCGGCCACCCAAGCCAACACTCAACTCCTGCAAAGCCGTGGCCTCAAGGTGTTCGGCCCGGCCTCCGGCAGCCAGGCCTGCGGTGACGTCGGCATGGGCCGCATGCTCGAAGCCACCGACCTGGCGCTGTGCGCCGCCGAGTGCTTCCAGCACCTGGCCATGACCGGCAAGCACGTGTTGATCACCGCCGGCCCGACCCAGGAAAATATCGACCCGGTGCGCTACATCACCAACCATAGCTCAGGAAAAATGGGCTTTGCCCTGGCTGAAGCCGCGGTCGAGGCAGGCGCGCGCGTGACGCTCATCACCGGCCCGGTGCATTTGCCGACCCCCGATCGCGTCACGCGAATCGACGTGGTCAGCGCCCGGGACATGTTGGCGGCCTGCGAGGCGGCCATCCCCTGCGACCTGTTTATCGCTTCGGCAGCGGTTGCGGATTACCGCCCGGAAGTCGTCGCACCGCACAAACTCAAGAAAGACCCTACCAGCGGCGACGGCCTGCTCCTGCAAATGGTGCGCAACCCGGACATCCTGGCCACGATCGCCAGCCGCCCGGACCGCCCGTTCAGCGTCGGCTTCGCCGCCGAGACCGAGCACTTGCTGGATTACGCCGCTCGCAAATTGAAAGACAAAAATCTCGACCTGATCGTTGCCAATGATGTCGCCAACCCGAGCATCGGCTTCAACAGCGAGGAAAACGCCTGCAGCGTGATCGACCGCGACCTGCACGCCACCCTTTTCGCCCAGACCAGCAAGGGCAAGATTGCCCGTCAACTGATCTCTTTTATCGCCCAACGGCTGAACCAGGTTTAATTTACATGCACGCTTTGCAAGCCAAGATCCTCGACCCCCGCATCGGCACCGACTTCCCACTGCCGGCCTATGCCACACCTGGCTCCGCCGGCCTCGACCTGCGCGCCATGCTCAAGCAAGACACCGTCCTTGAGCCGGGCCAGACCCTGCTGATTCCAACCGGCCTGTCGATCTACGTCGGCGACCCGGGCCTGGCGGCGCTGATCCTGCCACGCTCCGGCCTCGGCCATAAGCACGGCATCGTGCTGGGTAACCTGGTCGGCCTGATCGACTCGGACTACCAGGGCGAATTGATGGTGTCGTGTTGGAACCGTGGCCAGACCGCCTTCAACATCGTCGTCGGCGAGCGCATTGCGCAGCTGGTGCTGGTGCCGGTGGTGCAGGCGCACTTCGAACTGGTACAGGAATTCGACGCAACCCAGCGCGGTGCAGGCGGCTTTGGGCATTCCGGCAGTCTCTGACCACACTGAACCGGGGCGGACGCCACTGTCCGGCCCGGCTCGACGCCACCGCATGGCCTTTCAGGATGAAGAATGCGCGGACCTGACGAACGATATTTCTTCATTAAAATCAAAGCACTACCAGAACATAAGCGCGGAGCGGATGCTCCGATGGCCTTTTTGCACCACGAACTCTGCACCGAAAACGCCGTCATACCCTTCAGTTTAAGCCTGCCGGTCAGCCGCATTAAGGCCAGCCTTGCCTCTCTCAGATGGAGTTTCCCCCCGCGATGAGTACCGCCGCCCGAGTAGCACCGACCTTTCCCGACAGCATCTTCCGCGCCTATGACATCCGTGGCGTGGTGCCCAAGACCCTGACCGCCGAAACCGCTTACTGGATTGGCCGCGCCATCGGCGCCCAAAGCCTGGCCCAGGATGAGCCAAACGTTTCGGTTGGCCGTGATGGCCGCCTGTCCGGCCCCGAGTTGGTGGAACAATTGATCCAGGGCCTGGCCGACAGCGGTTGCCATGTCAGCGATGTCGGCCTGGTGCCGACCCCGGCGCTGTACTACGCCGCCAACGTGCTGGCCGGCAAATCCGGGGTGATGCTCACCGGCAGCCACAACCCTTCGGACTACAACGGGTTCAAGATCGTCATCGCCGGCGACACCCTGGCCAACGAACAGATCCAGGCCCTGCACACACGCCTGAAAACCAACGACCTGACCAGCGGCAAAGGCAGCATCACCAAGGTCGACATTCTTCAGCGCTACTCCGACGAAATCACCAGTGACGTCAAACTCGCACGTCGCCTCAAAGTGGTGGTGGACTGCGGCAACGGCGCGGCCGGCGTGATCGCCCCGCAACTGCTCGAAGCCCTGAACTGCGAAGTCGTGCCGTTGTTCTGCGACGTCGACGGCAACTTCCCCAACCACCACCCGGACCCGGGCAAGCCTGAAAACCTGGTGGACCTGATCGCCAAGGTCAAGGAAACCGGGGCCGACGTAGGCCTGGCCTTCGACGGCGACGGCGACCGCGTGGGCGTGGTGACCAACACCGGCGAAAACGTGTTCGCCGACCGCCTGCTGATGCTGTTTGCCCGTGACGTGGTGGCGCGCAACCCGAATGCCGAAATCATCTTCGACGTGAAATGCACCCGTCGCCTGACGCCGCTGATCAAGGAGTACGGCGGTCGCCCGCTAATGTGGAAGACCGGTCATTCGTTGATCAAAAAGAAAATGAAGGAAACCGGCGCGCTGCTGGCCGGCGAAATGAGCGGCCACGTGTTTTTCAAAGAGCGTTGGTTCGGGTTTGACGACGGCATTTACAGCGCCGCTCGTCTGCTGGAGATCCTCAGCAAGGAAAAATCCACGGCGCAGGAGCTGTTTCAGACCTTCCCGAACGATATTTCTACGCCAGAGATCAATATCCATGTGACCGAAGAGAGCAAATTCAGCATCATTGACGCATTGCACGATGCGCAATGGGGCGAAGGCGCCAACCTGACCTCCATTGATGGTGTGCGAGTCGATTACGCCAAAGGCTGGGGCCTGGTTCGCGCGTCCAACACCACACCGGTGCTGGTGCTGCGTTTCGAGGCGGATACCGAGGCTGAGTTGCAGCGCATCAAGGACGTGTTCCACGCCCAGTTGAAACGTGTTGCCCCTGATCTCCAATTACCGTTCTGATTTTTTTGCACCGGAGCCCTGAATGACCCTCGAACGCGAAGCCGCTGCCAACACCGCCAAGGTCCTGTCCGAAGCGCTGCCCTACATTCGACGCTACGTCGGCAAGACGCTGGTGATCAAATACGGCGGCAATGCCATGGAAAGCGACGAGCTGAAAACCGGCTTTGCCCGCGACATCGTGTTGATGAAAGCCGTGGGGATCAACCCGGTGGTGGTCCACGGCGGCGGCCCGCAGATCGGCGATCTGCTCAAGCGTTTGTCGATCGAAAGTCACTTCATCGATGGCATGCGTGTGACTGACGCGCAGACCATGGACGTGGTGGAGATGGTCCTCGGCGGCCAGGTGAACAAAGACATCGTCAACCTGATCAACCGCCACGGCGGCAGCGCGATTGGCCTGACCGGCAAGGACGCGGAGCTGATCCGCGCGAAAAAACTGACCGTGACCCGTCAGACGCCGGAAATGACCCAGCCGGAAATCATCGACATCGGCCAGGTAGGCGAAGTGATCGGCATCAACACCGACTTGCTGAACCTGCTGGTCAAAGGTGATTTCATCCCGGTTATCGCACCGATCGGCGTGGGCGCCAACGGTGAGTCCTACAACATCAACGCCGACCTGGTAGCCGGCAAAGTGGCCGAAGCACTGAAGGCTGAAAAGCTGATGCTGCTGACCAACATTGCGGGCTTGATGGACAAGCAAGGCAAGGTGCTGACGGGCCTGACCACCCAACAAGTGGACGAGTTGATCGCCGATGGCACCATCTACGGCGGCATGCTGCCGAAGATCCGTTGTGCGCTGGAAGCGGTACAGGGCGGGGTCGGCAGCTCACTGATCCTTGATGGCCGCGTACCGAATGCGATCCTGCTGGAAATCTTCACCGACACCGGTGTGGGCACGCTGATCAGCAATCGCAAGCGTCCTTAAGCGCTGAAAACCAAAAGGCCCCGCTCAATCTGATTGAGCGGGGCCTTTTTATGTGGACGGAGGTTCGGTGTCAGACGCCGAACTGCTCGCGGTACGCCCGCACCGCCGGCAAGTGCTGCTTGAGCTGCGGATCGTCTTCGAGGAACTGCAACACCTGGTTCAAGGACACGATGCTCACCACCGGGATGCCGAAATCACGTTCCACTTCCTGGATCGCCGACAATTCACCATTGCCGCGCTCCTGGCGGTTCAAGGCGATCAGCACGCCTGCCGCCTTGGCACCCTCCTGGGACGCGATGATCTGCATGACTTCACGGATGGCGGTGCCTGCGGTGATCACGTCGTCGATGATCAGCACGTCGCCCGTCAGCGGCGCGCCCACCAGGCTGCCGCCTTCGCCATGGGCCTTGGCTTCCTTGCGGTTGAAGCACCACGGCAGATCGCGCCCATGGTGTTCAGCCAACGCCACGGCCGTCGCAGCGGCCAGGGGGATGCCCTTGTAGGCCGGACCGAACAGAACGTCAAAGGAAATACCGCTTTCAACGATGGCTGCCGCGTAGAAACGCCCCAACTGAGCCAGGGCCGAACCCGAGTTGAACAAGCCTGCATTGAAGAAATACGGGCTGGTGCGCCCGGACTTGAGGGTGAACTCACCGAAGCGCAAAACACCGCGATCGATGGCAAAACGAATGAAATCGCGTTGATACGCCTGCATGAAAAAAACCTCAGATACCACGGCTTTAGCTAATTAGGTAGACGGCGTGTATCATACACGCACGCGATTTTTGGGGCCATTTATGCGGATCATCAGTGTGAACGTTAATGGTATTCAGGCTGCAGTCGAGCGTGGTTTGCTCAGTTGGCTGCAAGCCCAGAATGCCGACGTCATCTGCCTGCAGGACACCCGCGCCTCCGCCTTTGAACTGGACGATCCAGCCTTCCAACTGGATGGCTACTTCCTTTATGCCTGCGATGCCGAAGTGCCCACCCAAGGTGGCGTGGCTTTGTACTCGCGGTTGCAACCCAAGGCGGTCATCAGCGGCCTCGGCTTCGAGACAGCCGACCGCTACGGGCGCTACCTGCAAGCCGATTTCGACAAGGTCAGCATCGCGACCTTGCTGCTTCCTTCGGGGCAGAACGGCGATGAAGACTTGAACCAGAAGTTCAAGCTAATGGACGACTTCGCCCGCTATCTGGATAAACAGCGACGCAAACGTCGCGAGTACATTTATTGTGGCTCGCTGTACGTGGCGCAACAGAAGCTGGATATCAAGAACTGGCGCGACAGCCAGCAATCGCCGGGCTTCCTGGCGCCGGAACGGGCCTGGATGGACGAGATTGTCGGCAACATGGGCTATGTCGACGCCCTGCGCGAAGTCAGCCGTGAAGGCGACCAGTACAGCTGGTGGCCGGATAACGAACAGGCCGAGATGCTCAACCTGGGCTGGCGTTTCGACTACCAGTTGCTGACCCCGGGCCTGCGCCGCTTTGTGCGCAGCGCACGCCTGCCGCGCCAGCCGCGCTTCTCGCAGCATGCGCCGCTGATCGTGGACTACGACTGGACACTGACCATCTGAGGTCTTTGTCCAGGTACAAAAAAACCGACATCGCTGTCGGTTTTTTTGTGCGCGCCTGCTTACTTGATCAGCCGCCAGGTCCACGGGTAGCGGTAGGCCGTGCCGTTGTTGGCCTTGATCCCGCCAATGATCGTCAGCACCAGCGCCGCGACCACTAGGATCAACATCAACAGAAAGCCGATCACCACGAACCCGAGCACCATGCAGACCAGCCAGGCGATGGCCACGGTGATCTGGAAGTTCAGGGCCTCCTTGCCCTGGTCATCGATCAGCGGGTCCATGTCCTTCTTGATCTGCCACAGGATCAACGGCCCCAATAGGCTGCCGAAAGGGAATACCAACCCCAGAAACGCCGCGAAGTGACACAACATCGCCCACTGGCGCACTTCCTTGGACGGTGCCGGAACAGGCAATTGGCTGTCACTCATGGCGTTTCTCCTTGAAGCTGGCTCAGTCGGCCAGCGCAGCGTTCTGCAGCTCGAAAATCTCGGTCATACCTTTCTGGGCCAGGGCCAGCATGGCATTCAGGTCAGCCGGCTGGAATGGCGCACCTTCGGCGGTACCCTGCACTTCGATGAAACCACCGGTGCTGGTCATCACCACGTTCAGGTCGGTCTCGGCGGCCGAGTCTTCCAGGTAGTCCAGGTCCAGCACAGGCTCGCCCTGGTACATGCCCACCGACACAGCGGCGATCATCTGCTTGAGCGGGTCGCCGCCCTTCAGGCCGCCACGCTTCTTGATCACTTTCAGCGCGTCGACGAGTGCAACCATGGCACCGGTGATGGAGGCAGTACGCGTGCCGCCGTCGGCCTGGATCACGTCGCAGTCGACGTACAGGGTCACGTCGCCCAGCTTGGACATGTCCAGGGCAGCGCGCAGCGAACGGCCGATCAGGCGCTGGATTTCCAGGGTGCGGCCGCCTTGCTTGCCACGGCTGGCTTCACGCTGGTTACGCTCGCCGGTGGCGCGCGGCAGCATGCCGTACTCGGCGGTCAACCAACCCTGGCCCTGGCCCTTGAGGAACCGCGGTACGCCGTTTTCGACGCTGACGGTGCAGATCACCTTGGTATCGCCAAACTCGACCAGTACAGATCCCTCGGCGTGTTTGGTGTAGTTGCGGGTGATGCGGATCGAGCGGAGCTGATCGGCAGCGCGACCACTTGGACGTTTCATAGGGGATACCTGTACGGAGGACGAAAAACTGCCGGGCATTATAGAGCCGCGAGCCGATTCGGGGCACATCTAAAAAATCCGGTTACGAATCGCCGACTTCCAGTGCTTTGTCAGTGCCAGGGTTTGGGGCCAATCGCCCCACTGCGCTACACTCCTGCGCCTTCGCAGCCTGTCGGCTTCAATTTACCCATCAGCCCGCTATTGCGGGACTGCAACGCGAGGTACCTCCATGGTGCACAGCATGACCGCCTTCGCCCGCGTCGAAAAAGCCGGCGCCCAAGGCACCCTGAGCTGGGAACTGCGCTCGGTCAACAGCCGCTACCTGGAGCCGCACCTGCGCCTGCCGGAATCGTTCCGCGACCTCGAAGGCGCGGTACGTGAGGCACTGCGCCAGGGCATTTCCCGCGGCAAGCTGGAATGCACACTGCGCTTTACCGAGGAAACCACCGGCAAACCGCTACAGGTCGACCGCGAGCGCGCCGCGCAACTGGTCGCCGCCGCCGAGACCATTGCAGGCCTGATCAAGCAGCCTGCCGCGCTGAACCCGCTGGAAGTGCTGGCCTGGCCCGGCGTGCTGGTGGCTGACGCCAGCGACCCGCAAGCCCTCAACGCCGAAGCCCTCACCCTGTTCACCCAGGGCTTGAAGGAACTCAAGGCCGGCCGCGAGCGCGAAGGCGCCGAACTGGCCCGACTGATCAACGAGCGCCTGACCTCGATTGAAGCCGACGTGGTCACCCTGCGCGAGTTGGTGCCGCAGATGCTCGCGACCCAGCGCCAGAAGGTCCTCGACCGCTTTGCCGATATGAAGGCCGACCTTGATCCGGTGCGCCTGGAGCAGGAAATGGTCCTGCTCGCGCAGAAGAGCGACGTCGCCGAAGAGCTCGACCGCCTGAGTACCCACATCCTTGAAGTACGCCGCGTGCTCAAGTCCGGCGGCGCCGCTGGTCGGCGCCTGGACTTCCTGATGCAAGAACTCAACCGCGAAGCCAATACACTGGGCTCCAAGGCGTTCGATCCGCGTAGCACCACGGCTGCGGTCAACCTCAAAGTGTTGATCGAGCAGATGCGCGAACAAGTACAGAATATTGAGTAAGGCAACCTCCATGACCCACAGCACCGGCACCCTTTACATCATTTCCGCCCCTTCGGGCGCGGGCAAGAGCAGCCTGGTCAAGGCCTTGACCGACGCTGAAGAACAGATCCGCATCTCGGTATCCCACACCACCCGCGCCATGCGCCCGGGCGAGGTGAACGGCGTCCACTATCACTTCGTCGAGCGCACCGAGTTCGTCAAGATGATCGAGCACGGCGCCTTCCTTGAGCGCGCCGAAGTGTTCGGCAACCTCTACGGTACGTCGCAAAGCCACCTGCAACAAACCCTGGATGAAGGTCACGACCTGATCCTGGAGATCGACTGGCAGGGCGCCGAACAAGTGCGCCAACTGATGCCCAAGGCGCGGTCGATCTTCATCCTGCCGCCGTCGCTCGAAGCCTTGCACCAGCGCCTGACCAACCGAGGCCAGGACAGCGACGCGATCATCGAAGGCCGCATGCGTGAAGCCGTCAGCGAAATGAGCCACTACGTCGACTACGACTACCTGATCATCAATGACGATTTTGCCCACGCACTCGACGACTTGAAGGCGATTTTCCGCGCCAATCAGCTCCAGCAAAAGCGCCAACAGCAGCGTTTCGGCAAATTACTGGCCGAACTGCTCGGTTGATTGGTTCTTCCCAAAACGGCTGCGAGGGCCTTACATTGGCACTTGTAGCGGTTTTCGAGGGCCGTGGAAAAATCAGCGCTTCCCTAAACGCTGGTGTTTTTTTAAACTGTTTAGTCCGCTCGCCCAACCGGGCAGCGCGCATTTTGCATTCGCTCCGAGGAATATCATGGCCCGCGTAACCGTTGAAGACTGCCTAGACCACGTGGCAAACCGCTTTGAGCTGGTCATGCTCTCTACCAAGCGTGCCCGTCAACTGGCCACTGGCGGCAAAGAGCCCCTGGTCCAGTGGGAAAACGACAAGCCTACCGTTGTCGCCCTGCGCGAAATCGCTGAAGGCCTGATGAGCTACGAGTTCATCGCCAACGCCGAAATCGTTGAAGACGAACCGCTGTTTGCCGCGTTCGAAGGCGAGTCCAACGAGGACGCCTAAGCCTATGCCTGGTCGACGTAGCACGGCGCGGAGTCAACGCACGCAGCAGGAGTTCATCCTTTGCCGAGCATAGACGCCCTCGCCGATCGCTTATCGACCTACCTCGGCCCAGACCAGGTCAACCTGGTCCGCCGAGCGTATTTCTACGCCGAACAAGCCCACGACGGCCAACGCCGCCGCAGCGGCGAGGCGTATGTCACCCATCCTCTTGCGGTGGCCAATATTCTGGCCGGCATGCACATGGACCATCAGAGCCTGATGGCCGCGATGCTGCATGACGTGATCGAAGACACCGGCATCGCCAAGGAAGCGCTCTGCGCGCAATTTGGCGACACCGTGGCCGAACTGGTCGATGGGGTCAGCAAACTGACCCAGATGAACTTCGAGACCAAGGCCGAAGCCCAGGCGGAAAACTTCCAGAAGATGGCGATGGCCATGGCCCGGGATATCCGGGTGATTCTGGTCAAGCTCGCCGACCGGCTGCACAACATGCGCACGCTGGAAGTGCTGTCCGGCGAAAAACGCCGGCGCATCGCCAAGGAAACCCTGGAAATCTACGCGCCCATCGCCAACCGGCTGGGCATGCACGCCATTCGTATCGAATTCGAAGACCTCGGCTTCAAGGCCATGTACCCGATGCGTTCGGCGCGCATCTACCAGGCGGTCAAGCGCGCGCGGGGCAACCGCAAGGAAATCGTCAACAAGATCGAAGAGTCCCTGAGCCATTGCCTGGCGATCGACGAGATCGAGGGCGAGGTCAGCGGGCGGCAGAAGCACATCTACGGCATCTACAAGAAGATGCGCGGCAAGCGCCGGGCCTTCAACGAGATCATGGACGTGTACGCGTTCCGGATCATCGTCGACAAGGTCGACACCTGCTACCGCGTACTGGGCGCTGTACATAATTTGTACAAACCCCTGCCGGGGCGCTTCAAGGACTACATTGCCATTCCCAAGGCCAACGGCTACCAGTCGCTGCATACCACGCTGTTCGGTATGCATGGGGTGCCGATCGAGATCCAGATCCGCACTCGGGAAATGGAAGAGATGGCCAATAACGGCATCGCCGCCCATTGGCTGTACAAATCCAGCGGCGACGAGCAGTCCAAAGGCACCCACGCCCGCGCCCGCCAGTGGGTCAAAGGCGTGCTGGAAATGCAGCAACGTGCGGGCAACTCCCTGGAATTCATCGAAAGCGTGAAGATCGACCTGTTCCCGGACGAGGTCTACGTGTTCACGCCCAAGGGCCGGATCATGGAGCTGCCAAAAGGCTCCACGGCGGTCGACTTTGCCTACGCCGTACACACCGATGTCGGCAACAGTTGCATCGCCTGCCGCATCAACCGGCGCCTGGCCCCGCTGTCGGAACCGCTGCAAAGCGGCTCCACCGTGGAGATCGTCAGCGCACCGGGCGCACGCCCGAACCCGGCGTGGCTCAACTTTGTGGTCACCGGCAAGGCGCGCACTCACATCCGTCACGCCTTGAAACTGCAGCGCCGTTCCGAGTCCATCAGCCTGGGCGAACGCTTGCTGAACAAGGTGCTCAACGGTTTCGACAGCGCCCTGGAGAAGATCCCCGGCGAACGCCTGCAAGCGATGCTCAACGAGTACCGCCAGGAAACCATCGAAGACCTGCTCGAAGACATCGGCCTGGGCAACCGCATGGCCTATGTGGTCGCCCGTCGCCTGCTCGGCGAAGGCGAGCAATTGCCAAGCCCGGAAGGTCCGCTGGCGATTCGCGGCACCGAGGGCCTGGTGCTCAGCTACGCCAAGTGCTGCACACCGATCCCGGGCGACCCGATTGTCGGTCACCTGTCTGCGGGCAAAGGCATGGTGGTTCACCTGGACAACTGCCGCAATATCAGCGAAATCCGCCACAACCCGGAAAAATGCATCCAGCTCTCGTGGGCCAAGGATGTCACCGGTGAATTCAACGTCGAGCTGCGGGTGGAACTGGAGCACCAACGCGGCCTGATCGCCCTGCTGGCCAGCAGCGTCAACGCGGCCGACGGCAATATCGAAAAAATCAGCATGGACGAGCGCGATGGTCGCATCAGCGTGGTCCAACTGGTGGTCAGCGTACACGACCGCGTACACCTGGCCCGCGTGATCAAGAAACTGCGCGCCTTGACCGGCGTGATCCGCATCACCCGCATGCGTGCATAGCCCACCTCTTACAAGGAGTCATTCATGACCAAGACTGTTATCACCAGCGACAAAGCCCCAGCCGCCATCGGCACCTACTCCCAGGCGATCAAGGCGGGCAACACCGTCTACATGTCCGGCCAGATCCCGCTGGACCCAAAGACCATGGAACTGGTTGAAGGCTTCGAAGCACAAACCGTACAGGTCTTCGAAAACCTCAAGTCGGTCGCCGAAGCTGCCGGTGGTTCGTTCAAGGACATCGTCAAGCTGAACATCTTCCTCACTGACCTTAGCCACTTCGCCAAGGTCAACGAGATCATGGGCAAGTACTTCGAACAGCCTTACCCAGCCCGCGCCGCCATCGGCGTTGCTGCCCTGCCAAAGGGCGCACAGGTTGAGATGGACGCGATTCTGGTCATCGAGTAAAACACCCGGCGTAGCCTCCACAGGCTGCGCCGACTTCGTTTTAAAAGGATTTCATGATGCGCAAAGCGCTAGTAGCCTCTTCGTTGCTCGCCCTGTTGCTCGGCGGCTGTGCCAGCAACCCCGCCGACCTGGATGTGAGCGGCACCTGGATCAACCAGGTTGCCATCGACGCGGCAGCCAAGGGCGGCCCTTTGCGTGAAGCACTGCAGAGCTTTGGTCCGAACCTCGAATGGGACGTCAACACCAAGGCTATGCAGGCCCGCTACTACAACGGTTTTGAAGTAGCGGAAGGCAAGTTGCTCAGTGAGAAGCCTGGCGCCTGGAGCGTCGACTTCTACGGCAGCGCCGCCACTGAACTCAAGCGCAAAGGCAGGCAACTGCTGCAAGTGGCCAACGACAACGAGCCCGAACAGCTGTTCGCCCGCGCCAAGGAACCCGCACCGGAAGGCGCGCCACTGGGCGCCAACTTCGAGCGCGCGCTGTACGCAGCTTATATGGGCGGCGACTGGAAAATAGCCAGCGGCAATGGCGAAGGCGCCATCGTGCAGTTCCAAGCCGACGGCCAAGTCGCCGGCCTGCCGGGCGCCGATCGATATTCGTTGTGCCTGGCGGGTGATTGCGCCTCCATGAGCGGCGGCTACGACAGCATGTGGCTGCAACAGCACGGCGTGGGCAATCCGTGGATCTTTGTACGCAAGGGCAAGCAACTGGAAATCTTCCAGGCGATCAACACCGCGCATGCTGATGAAGTGCCACAGTTCACGCCAGGCCCTCGCCAATGGATGCTTGAAAAACAATAACCGCCATCACACAGATATGAATGTGGGAGGGGCGGTGCGACGATTCGACTTGCCCCCGATGGCGGCGGTGACAGTCACAGATGCATTGACTGAACCCCTGCTATCGGGGCAAGTCGAATCGTCGCACCGCCCCTCCCACATTTTCTGATCGCGTTTCAGCCCTTCAAGATAGCCGCATACCCTTCACGATAACTCGGATACGTCGGCACCCAGCCCAACGCCTTCGCCCGGGCGTTGCTGCATTGCTTGCTACCGGCACGACGCACACTGGCGTCCTCGGACCACTGCGTCACACCCAGGTAATCGCGCAACCAGGCCACCACCTCGGCCAGCGGCGCCGGTGCGTCATCCACACCGATATAGATCTGATCCAACGAACCGCCCTGCTCCACATGCCGCAACAAAAACGCCAGCAGGCCCGCCGCATCATCGGCGTGAATCCGGTTGCCATATAAGGGCGGATCGATCGCCACGCGATAACCCTGGCGCACCTGAGTCAGCAGCCACTCACGGCCCGGCCCATAGATCCCCGTCAACCGCACGATGCTCGCCGGAATGCCGCTGTTCAGCGCCACTTGCTCGGCCTCCAGCATCACCTGCCCGGAATAGCCTTTTGCCAGGGTCTCAGACGTTTCGTCGACCCATTCGCCCTGCTGCTGCCCATACACACTGCTGCTGGACACAAATAGCAGATGCTTGGGCTCCTGGCCGTAATCCGTCAACCACTCCAACACGTGCTGCAACCCTTGCACATACGCGGCGCGATAACCGGCTTCGTCGTGATCCGTCGCCGCCGCGCAATACACCAGGTAATCCACCCCGCCGATCGGCCAGGTGTCAGGGCAGTCCTTATTGAACAGGTCACCGGCAATGCCGATCACGCCGTCGGGCAGGCGCGAAATATCGCGCCGCAGGCCATGAACCTCCCATTCCGAGGCGAGTAATTGGCTGGCCAGCCGACTCCCCACATCGCCACAACCGGCAATCACAACAGAAGGCGCAGACATCACAAAACTCCGTACTGAAAGGTCTAGATTAGCCGTCACAAGAGACCAGCGGCCAGAAAAAGGGCAAATAAAATTACTGCATTGCTTCTGTTAACAAGAATTACTTGCAATAATAACCACCCATTTGTCCTCGACCTCACAGGGTCTGGAAGGACGATCACTCATTTTTTTCTCTCAGGTCCGGCCAGCATGACACGTCATACAAACCCCGCTTCGCCAACCAGGCTTCACAGTCCGTCTCGCGCCTGGCGCGCGATTGCTGCGTTGCTGTTCAGCGTACTGCTGGCACCGACCGCCGCATTCGCTGATGCCACCGCACCGGCTGCTGCTCCCGCCGAACAAGCACCCCCCGCGAACGTCGCGCAAACACCGGTGCCAAGAAACGCTGACGGCACTGTCGACATCTCCAAGCTGCCGCCAGAACTCAAGACCGCTGTTGAGGGCCTCAATGCGCTGGCCGAAGAGGCGCAAGCCGAACAGAACAACACCCTCGGCATGGCCCACGACCTGTCGCCGTGGGGCATGTACCAAAACGCTGACGTGGTGGTGAAAGCCGTGATGATCGGCCTGGCCATCGCCTCGATCATCACCTGGACCATCTGGATCGCCAAAGGCTTCGAGTTGTTGGGCGCCAAGCGCCGCCTGCGCGGCGAAATCGTCCACCTGAAAAAGGCCACCACCCTCAAGGAAGCGAGCGAGAGCGCGACCAAGAAGGGCACCCTGGCCAATACGCTGGTACACGACGCGCTGGAAGAAATGCGCCTGTCGGCCAACACCCGCGAAAAAGAAGGCATCAAGGAGCGCGTGGCGTTCCGTCTGGAGCGCCTGGTGGCAGCCTGCGGTCGTAACATGAGCAGCGGCACCGGCGTGCTGGCGACCATCGGCTCCACCGCGCCGTTCGTCGGCCTGTTCGGCACCGTGTGGGGCATCATGAACAGCTTCATCGGCATCGCCAAAACCCAGACCACCAACCTCGCCGTTGTCGCTCCCGGCATCGCCGAAGCCCTGCTGGCGACCGCCCTGGGCCTGGTTGCCGCGATTCCTGCGGTGGTGATCTACAACGTCTTCGCCCGTTCGATTGCCGGCTACAAGGCCCAGGTATCGGACGCGTCGGCAGAAGTCTTGCTGCTGGTCAGCCGCGACCTCGATCACCTGCCTACCGAGCGCAGCTCGCAACCGCACATGGTGAAAGTGGGGTAATCGGCCATGGGCCTGCATTTGAATCAAGGCGACGACGAACTCGTCGAGAACCACGAAATCAACGTCACGCCATTTATCGACGTGATGCTGGTGCTGCTGATCATCTTCATGGTGGCGGCACCGTTAGCCACCGTGGATATCAAGGTCGACCTGCCCGCGTCCAGCGCCAAGCCTGCGCCGCGCCCGGAGAAACCGATTTTCCTCAGCGTCAAGGCGGACCAGCGCCTGTTCCTGGGCGAAGAAGAAGTCAAAACCGAAACCCTGGGGCCGGTGCTCGACGCCAAGACCCACGGCAAGAAAGACACGACGATCTTCTTCCAGGCCGATAAGGGCGTGGACTACGGCGACCTGATGAGCGTGATGGATGCCCTGCGGGCAGCCGGCTACCTCAAGGTCGGCCTGGTCGGACTTGAGACGGCAGCCAAGAAATGATCACGACGCGCCACAAACTGACGCGTTATGGCACCAGCCTGGCCGTCGTGCTGGGCGTGCATGCCATCGCGATCGCCATCGCGCTCCACTGGTCAGCGCCGCGCACGGTCCAACTGCCACCGGCGGCCATGGTCATTGACCTGGCGCCGATGCCCGCACCGCCGCCACCGGCACCGCCCAAGGTCGTCACGCCGCCGCAGCCGCCGGCCCCGGTGGAAGAGCTGCCGCTGCCGAAACTGACCGAGGCGCCCAAGCCGACGATCCAGGTGCCCAAGCCGGTCAAACCCAAGCCCAAACCACAGCCGCCCAAGCCGGTGGAGAAGAAGCCCGAACCGCCCAAGGAGAAACCTTCCGAAGCGCCACCGAGCGACACGCCGCCGACCAACACGCCGGCGGAAAAATCGGCCCAGCCCGCGCCGGGCCCGTCGCCGCAACAGGTCGCCGCCAAAGCCTCCTGGGAAGGCGCCCTGCTGGCGCACCTGCAGAAGTACAAAAAGTACCCGCAAAGCGCTCTGAACAGTGGCAAGGAAGGCATGAATCGCTTGCGCTTCGTGGTCGATGCACAAGGCAATGTGCTGTCCTACGAGTTGGTGGGCCGCTCCGGCAACGCCAACCTGGACCGCGCCACCCTGGACATGATCCGCAGCGCCCAGCCATTGCCCAAGCCACCGGCCGACATGGTAAAAAGCGGCAGCATTGAGATCGTCGCGCCGTTCGTTTACAACATCGAGAAGCGTCGCCGCTAAAGGCACGCGCAGGGCTGTGTGAGAGGGGGCTTGCTCCCTCCCACATTGGGTCTTATCGTTTCAGCAAAATCTCGCACATTCCCCGCTCAATCCCAGTCAAAGTTCTGATAACGTGCGTCTATCGATTGCAGCCGGTATGCTTGGCTCGCAACCTCATGGACGCCCGCTATGACTCTTACAGAATTACGCTACATCGTGACCCTCGCCCAAGAACAACACTTCGGCCACGCGGCCGAGCGTTGCCACGTCAGCCAGCCGACGCTGTCGGTGGGTGTGAAAAAACTTGAAGACGAACTCGGTGTGCTGATTTTCGAGCGCAGCAAAAGCGCCGTGCGCCTGACGCCGGTCGGTGAAGGCATCGTAGCCCAGGCCCAAAAGGTTCTGGAGCAGGCCCAAAGCATTCGTGAACTGGCCCAGGCCGGCAAAAACCAGCTGACCGCGCCACTGAAAGTCGGCGCCATCTACACCGTCGGCCCGTACCTGTTCCCGCACCTGATTCCGCAACTGCACCGCGTCGCGCCGCAGATGCCGCTGTATATCGAAGAGAACTTCACCCACGTGCTGCGCGACAAACTGCGCAACGGCGAGCTGGACGCAATCATCATTGCGCTGCCGTTCAACGAGGCCGACGTGCTGACCCTGCCGCTCTACGACGAGCCGTTCTACGTACTGATGCCGGCCTCGCACCCGTGGACGCAGAAAGACACCATCGACGCCGGCCTGCTCAACGACAAGAGCCTGCTGCTGCTCGGTGAAGGCCACTGCTTCCGCGACCAGGTGCTGGAAGCCTGCCCGACCCTGACCAAGGGCCACGACGGCGCCAAACACACCACCGTGGAATCCAGCTCCCTGGAAACCATTCGCCACATGGTCGCCTCCGGCCTGGGCATCTCGATCCTGCCGCTGTCGGCGGTGGACAGCCATCACTACGCCCCAGGCGTGATCGCAGTACGCCCACTCACGCCACCGGTGCCGTTCCGTACCGTGGCGATCGCCTGGCGCGCCAGCTTCCCACGACCCAAAGCCATTGAGATCCTTGCCGACTCGATCCGCCTGTGTTCGGTGGCCAAGCCGCCTGCTGCGAGCTAAGCCGCTGTATGACTGAGCTGTCGCAGGTGTCGGTGACGGCGCTCAAGGGTGTCGGCGAAGCCATGGCCGAGAAGTTGGCCAAGGTCGGCCTCGAGAACCTTCAGGATGTGCTGTTCCACCTGCCCCTGCGCTACCAGGACCGCACACGCGTGGTGCCCATCGGCCATTTACGTCCGGGGCAAGACGCGGTAATCGAAGGCACCGTCAGCGGCGCCGACGTGGTGATGGGCAAGCGCCGCAGTTTAGTCGTGCGCTTGCAGGACGGCACCGGTGGCCTGAGCCTGCGCTTCTATCATTTCAGCAACGCGCAGAAGGAAGGCCTCAAGCGCGGCACCCGCGTGCGTTGCTACGGCGAAGCACGCCCCGGCGCCTCCGGCCTGGAAATCTACCACCCGGAATACCGCGCCATTACCGGCGACGAGCCGCCGCCGGTCGACACCACCCTGACGCCGATCTACCCGCTGACCGAAGGCCTCACCCAACAGCGCCTGCGCCAACTGTGCCAGCAGACCCTGAGCATGCTCGGCCCGAAAAGCCTGCCCGACTGGCTGCCCGTGGAGCTGGCCCGCGACTATCAACTGGCGCCGCTGGACGATGCGATCCGCTACCTGCATCACCCGCCGGCCGACGCCGATGTCGACGAACTGGCCCTCGGTCATCACTGGGCCCAGCATCGCCTGGCCTTCGAAGAACTGCTGACCCACCAACTGTCCCAGCAACGCCTGCGCGAGAGCATGCGCGCTTTGCGCGCACCGGCGATGCCCAAGGCCACGCGCCTGCCCGCACAGTACCTGGCGAACCTCGGCTTTGCGCCGACCGGTGCCCAGCAACGCGTGGGCAATGAAATCGCCTACGATCTCAGCCAGCCGGAACCGATGCTGCGCCTGATCCAGGGCGACGTCGGCGCGGGTAAGACCGTGGTCGCCGCCCTCGCCGCCTTGCAGGCGCTGGAAGCCGGTTACCAGGTGGCGCTGATGGCACCTACCGAGATTCTCGCCGAGCAGCACTTCATCACCTTCAAGCGCTGGCTCGAACCGCTGGGCCTGGAAGTCGCGTGGCTGGCGGGCAAACTCAAAGGCAAGCACCGCGCAACGGCGCTGGAACAGATCGCCGCCGGCGCCCCGATGGTGGTGGGCACCCACGCGCTGTTCCAGGACGAAGTGCAGTTCAAGAACCTCGCGCTGGTGATCATCGACGAACAGCACCGCTTCGGCGTGCAACAGCGCCTGGCCCTGCGCCAGAAAGGCGTGGGCGGACGCATGAGCCCGCACCAATTGATCATGACCGCCACACCGATCCCGCGCACCCTGGCCATGAGCGCCTACGCCGACCTCGACACCTCGATCCTCGACGAACTGCCGCCCGGCCGCACCCCGGTCAATACCGTGCTGGTCACCGACACGCGGCGCGTGGAAGTGATCGAGCGGGTACGCGGCGCCTGTGCCGAAGGCCGCCAGGCGTATTGGGTATGCACACTGATTGAAGAGTCCGAAGAGCTGACCTGCCAGGCCGCCGAGACCACTTACGCAGACCTCACCAGCGCCTTGGGCGAACTCAAGGTCGGGCTGATCCACGGGCGCATGAAGCCAGCGGAAAAAGCTGCGGTGATGGCTGATTTCAAGGCCGGCAACCTGCAATTGCTGGTGGCCACCACGGTGATCGAGGTCGGGGTGGACGTGCCCAACGCCAGCCTGATGATCATCGAAAACCCCGAGCGCCTGGGCCTGGCACAACTGCACCAGTTGCGCGGCCGCGTCGGCCGGGGCAGCGCGGCCAGCCACTGTGTGCTGCTGTATCACCCGCCGCTGTCACAGGTCGGTCGTCAACGCCTAAGTATCATGCGTGAAACAAATGACGGCTTTGTCATCGCCGAAAAAGACCTCGAACTGCGCGGCCCCGGCGAAATGCTCGGCACCCGCCAAACCGGCCTGTTGCAATTCAAGGTCGCCGACCTGATGCGCGACGCCGACCTGCTGCCGGCGGTGCGCGATGCGGCCCAAGCCTTGCTCGAACGCTGGCCGCATCACGTCAGCCCGCTACTGGACCGATGGCTGCGGCATGGGCAGCAATACGGCCAAGTGTGACGCCTGTTTCACTTATCCGACCAACATATGTATCAAGCTGGTTATACTCCAAAGACTGTACGAAATTGGATCAGGCCATGTCAGAAGTTGCCCACGCCACCGCCCCGCTGACCGCACCGCCGGTTATTCGAGCGCTGCTCGCGAAGCTCGCCATCAGCTACACGGAAGTCGCCGAACATCCGGGCCTGAACCCTGCGCGAAAGGTCCAGGCGGTGCTGCTGGAGGATGCGGTGGGCGCCCTCATGGTGCTGTTCCCTCAGAGCCAGTTGCTCGACCTCAACCGACTCACCGAACTCACCGGTCGTCGCCTGACGTCGGTGTCACCGGAGCGTATCGAACGCATGCTGGGCAAGCATGACCTGAGCCTGCTGCCCGGCCTGCCGGCGCTGACCAGTTCACCTTGCCTGTATGAAGGCAGCCTGCTGAATGAGCCGAGCCTGCTGGTTCACTCGGGCGAAGCCGGTTTGCTGCTGGAGATTGCCAGCGCCGACTTCAAAACCATGCTGACCAAGGCCAGCGCCGCGCAATTCGGCGAGCCGCTGAGCAACATCCGCCCCAACCTCGACCGGCCCAATGATGACCGCGAGGAAATCACCCAGGCCATGCAGGCGTTCACCGCCCGGCGCATCCAACAGCGCCTGGAAGCGACCATCGAGATTCCGCCGCTGGCCGACACCGCGCAGAAGATCATCAAACTGCGCGTCGACCCCAACGCCACCATCGAAGACATCACCAGCGTGGTCGAAACCGACCCGTCGCTGGCCGCCCAAGTGGTCAGTTGGGCCGCCTCGCCCTATTACGCCTCGCCGGGCAAAATCCGCTCGGTGGAAGACGCGATCGTGCGTGTGCTGGGCTTCGATCTGGTGATCAACCTGGCGCTGGGCCTGGCCCTGGGCAAAACCCTGAGTCTGCCCAAGGACCATCCGCACCACGCCACGCCGTACTGGCACCAGTCGATCTACACCGCCGCCGTCATCGAAGGCCTGACCCGCGCGATGCCGCGCGCGCAACGCCCGGAAGCCGGCCTGACCTACCTGGCCGGCCTGCTACACAACTTTGGTTATCTGCTGCTGGCCCACGTATTCCCGCCGCACTTCTCGCTGATCTGCCGACACCTGGAGGTCAACCCGCACCTGTGCCACAGCTTTGTGGAGCAACACTTGTTGGGGATCAGCCGCGAGCAGATCGGCGCCTGGTTGATGCGCTACTGGGACATGCCGGACGAACTGTCCACCGCCCTGCGCTTCCAGCACGATCCGTTCTACGACGGCCAATACGCCGAGTACCCGAATCTGGTGTGCTTGGCCGTGCGCCTGCTGCGCAGCCGAGGCATCGGGTCCGGGCCGGATGAAACCATCCCTGACGAGTTGCTTGAACGTTTGGGCTTGAGCCGTGACAAGGCTGAAGAAGTCGTGGCCAAGGTGCTGGATGCCGAGGTGCTGTTGCGCGAATTGGCCTCGCAGTTCAGCCAGGGCTGAATCGGTAGCTTGTTAGATCCCTATCGGGGGCAAGCCCCCTCCCACATTTTGATCTGCGAACACGGTCAAGTGTGGGAGGGGGCTTGCCCCCGATGAATCCACCTCGGTCTACTTCTTTTTCTTCGGCTTCAAATACTTGGTCAACCCCTGGAACCAGATCACCAGCGCCGGGTTGCCCTTGATCTGAATCGACTTGTCCTGAATCCCCGTCATGAACGCCAGTTGCTTGTTCTTCGCCTGCATCGTGGCGAAGCCGTAGGCGGCATCTTTAAAGGCAATGGCGAAGGCCGGCGCGGGGTGAACACCCGAACGGCTGGTGATGCGCTGGTCTTTGACGATGAAATGACGGGCAACCTTGCCGTCGAGGGTCTGCAACTGGAACGCCAGGTCTTTGTCACCCAACTGCTGCTGGAACGCAGGGTTGGTGCGACTGGCTTTGCCCATCATCAGGCCCAGTACCCAGAGGAGAAAACGAAATTTCATGCACACGGCCTCGGTGTAATTATTGAGTGGCCGCAGCAGTGTAGCAATTTGCCAAAAGAACGCCACCGATCTCGCGCTTTAGCGGGAGATCGGTTGGCGTTTAACGCTTATAGCAACAACTTGCTTATACGTTCGGGCAAGGTACCGGTGCCCAGTCGGCCAGGTTTGGATCGCGGCAAGTGCCTTCGATCTGCGCTTTACCGGCGCTGGCGACCTGCTTGCTTTCAGCTTGCTTGGTCTGGGCAGTCTGGAAGGTTTTTTCGGTGGCGACCGCTTCTTTCGGCACCACAGGCAGCGGCGGACGCTTGGTCACGACTTTGCTGGTCGATTTGCCTTTCTTGGCCGGTACGACCGCCGGAGTGGCATCCGCTGTCGCCACGGTGACCACGTCGTTGCGCTGCACGCCAACCTGTTGCAGGTCTTTCTCGTAAGCCTGGGTGTAGTTGTTCAGGTCTTCGCTGGCTTTGCCATTGACCGCGACGATCAAGTCATTGGATTCCTTCAGGCCGGAAACGATTTCCGCCAGGCGCTTGCGGCCTTCGGTATCGTTGACGGTCTTGGCTTTACGGTCGGCCACCAGTTTGGTGAACGCGCTCTGGTAGCACTGCTGCGACGCCTTGGCGTAGGCGGTGCTGCGATCGATGTCGGAGGCGCTTTTGTTCACGTCAGCCGCGTAGGATGCAATACGCTGGTTGTCGTCGGCGACCTGCTTCTGACGCTCGGTGTAGTAACCCGCCGCGCCGCCGACCAGGGCGCCGCCCGCAGCACCGATCGCTGCGTTACGGCCACGCTTCTCGGAGTCGCCGGTCAGGGCGCCGAGCAATGCACCGCCGGCAGCGCCGATGGCCGCGCCGGTAACGACCGACTTGGTCATGTCCGAATCGGTCGTGCGCAGGTGCTGCACCGGCTCATAGCAGTTCGGGTAGTACTCGACCTTGGTGCTCGACGCGACCTTGGAGGCCGGCGACGTGGCGCAACCAGTCAACACGGTGCTGAAACCGGCCGCGATCAGCAGCAGGTGACGCTTGGAAACCGCCTTACGGGAAAAAAGCATAGGTGTGTTCTCTTTTAAGTTTGACTTGCCCAGCACGGCCCACCGCCGCCTGAGTCCCTTCCAAGCTCGCCCGCAAGCCAGCGATCAAGACCGCTGACCGCTGGCTGCGAGCAATTCCTTCAAAATCGTTGCCGGGTCGGCCCGCTGTTGCTTGCGGTAGTCGCCGACATGGCGAACGAACAGTGTCGCGCGCGTCACCAGGCTTTTGCCGAGCACTGGCTTGCGATCCAACTCTTCCTTGATCCGTTGAAACTGTGCCTGGATCACCGCATCGGTGTAGCGCGTGCCGGTGGCCAGGTTGTCGATATAGATCGCCACCGCACCGTCGAGCGCGCTGCGCCCGTTGGCGATGGCCGTGGCAAACAGTTGCGCACTGGCCTCGTCCTTAGCATCCACGGCCTGCTGGCGACTCTTTTGCAGGTTGATCAGGCGGATGTTGTAGTTGTTGATGGTCTCGGCCACCAACGCCGCCGACTGAATCAAGTTGCCCGCCGCTTCTTCGCGTTGCTGGGCGATCAGCGAGACGTTGCGCTTGAGCTCTTCGTTGACCAGCCCCAGCTCGGCTTGCAGCCGTGGGTCGACGCTCGCGGCGATGATGCTGTCCAGGCGCTTGGTCGGGTCCTGGGCGTCATCGATGGCATCGGTCAGCGAGGCCAAGCGGCCCTCTTTCTGCCACTGCGCGAACAGCTCCTTGTAGCGCGAACGCGGCGCCGAGAGCGCACCAATCGCCACGCGAAAACCGGTGGTCTCGTTGCTTTGCTCGGTGCCGTCGGCGGCGAACAACGGGTACTCACGGCGCATGCCAGTGAACAGCGTGCCCTCGCCTTCCAGGTAATTGCCGCCTTTGACCACAAAGCCGCCGTAGGCGCCCTGGCGACGTCCGGCATGTACCAGTTGGAAGGATTCCTGGACCATTTCCGCCGCGTTGCCGATCACATCGAACATACCGATCGGGTTGGGCAGTTTGGTGCCGATGGGCATCAGCCGTGCGGCCTGGCCGGTGCCGCCGGCGACCTGGTTGAACACCGCCCAATCCGCCAGCGGCCCATCGCTTTCACTGCCCTCGATACGCCGGGGGAACAGGCGCCCTTCCAAGTCCTGGCGACTCACGGCCTGCCCCCCGCGCGCGGCGAATTCCCATTCCACTTCGGTGGGCAAGCGCACAAAACCGAGGCCGCCGTCGTCGGCAGAAGCGCCGCGCCCGCTGACCGGCAGCAACTCGCGGTGATATTTCATCAGCCAGGCGCTGTACACCGCCGAGAAGCGTTCGGCTTCAAAGCGCGACAGCTTGACCTTGGGCAAACGCCCGGCCATGCCGCTGGGCGCATCGCACGCGGGCGCCGGTTCGCCACTGGCCAACGATTGCGCCTGGGACATCACCTGGGCGTATTGACGCGCGGTCACTTCGTACTTGCCGATGAAGTACAGCATCGGCTTGAGCGGGGTCTTGGCGTCGGTCTTCGGCATCAGGGGCGCGATGACTTTATTCCAGTCTTTGGGCAAGTCCTTGAGGCTGAACTGGCCGTTGATGAAGTCGCGGCGATAGCCGGAAATAAACGACTGTTGATAGCCCGCCTCGCCTTCGGCAAAGGGGTAGCCGAGGCTGATCTCGCGGTCGTCCAACGTGCCTTGCGCCAGCACGTAGGCGTAGCGGAACACCAGGTTGCCTTCGCACGGTAACGGCAGGCTGACGTCGCCCGGCAACGGTTTGGGGTTGTCGAGCTTATCGCTGGCTTCATCGGCCCAGGCCAGTGAGGCCAGGCTCAGCGCCAAGGCGGCGCCCAGTAACTTATACATCTCGGATTCCTTCAGAAGCCTGGATACGCGCCACGCGCCAGCCGCCACAGGCCGCCGCCACGGCGCTGACGCCGAGCACCGCAACCAGGGCCAGGCCGTAATGACGCACCAACAGGTGGCTGGCGTGTTCGCCCGGCACCTGCACGAATAATTGATTCAACCCTGCCTCGGCCAGGCCATACAGACCCGCACTGAACACGGCAGCCAAGCCAGCGCTGTAGAGCGCCTGCAGCACCACAAAGCGCAACAGCGCGCCGGTGGAAAAGCCCAACAGGCGCAACACCGACAACTCCCTGCGCTTGCGCGCCACGGCGGCCAACGCCCCGGCGAAGATCGCCGCGAACGCCCCGGCCAAGGCCAACCCGGCGATGATCCAAAACACGATTGAAAGGTTGCGGCTCAACGACTGCACCTGGGCGATGCTCGATGCCTGAGTCGACACCCACAGATTCTGTCCGGCGAAATACACCCGCAGCGGCTCCACATCGGTGAGGTTGCGCGCATACAGGCGAAACGCCGGATACACCCGCTGCTCGCCCACGCTGGCCGCGTCGCCGTCCCAGCCCAGCGCGGCTACGGCGCGGCCATCGCGGTAGTCTTCCACCGCTTCCAGCAGGCTCAATTGGGCAAACAGACCGTCGCGGGCGAAGGCCTCCAGCGGCAGTACCGCGAGCACCTGCAAGCGTGTACGCCGGGCTTCGACGCGCCCCGCAACTTGACGAGCAAAACTGGTTTCCAGCCAATCCCCCGGCCGCGCCGCGAGCTTCTCGGCGGCGGTGTGGCTCAGCACGATCTGCTCCAGCCCCTGGGGCATCGGCAAACCGTTGAGCAGCGGATCGCCCGGCGCAGTCGGCAGCATTTCCAGGGTCAATGTGCCCACCTGCGCGGTCGCCGCGATCTGCCGCGTGCGCGGGATGGCGAACGCCACGTCGCCGCGCTGGCCCAACTGCTCGACAAAAGCGCGGCTGAATCGACCACCGCCCAACGGAATAATTTCGCGGGTGGCGGGGTCGGTCTCCAGGCGCTCGGTCAAACTGCTGACCAGTCCGAATTTCAGGCCAAATAGCACCAGCAACGGCGCGATAACGGCGACCAGCGCCAGCACCGAGCAGGCCGACAGCCACGCATCGTTGCGGTAGTCCTGCCAAGCCAGGGAAGCCACCAGGCCGAGGCGCATCAGCACACCTCCCCGAGGGTGGCGGTGACGCCGCCGTCGCTGTCGCGACGGCAAGCGATGCGGCGCACCTGCAAGCCGCTGGCGCGGGCCAGGGGTTCATCATGGGTGGCGATCACGCAAGCGGCGCGGTGTTCGCGCGCGCGGGCCAACAGCGCCTGCATCACCCGTTCGGCGTTAAGCGGGTCGAGGGACGCGGTCGGCTCATCGGCCAAGACCAATTGCGGCGCATGGGCCAGGGCGCGGGCGCAGCTCACGCGCTGGCGTTGGCCGACCGACAGCGCCGCCGGCTTCTTGGCCAGCTGATCGCTGATCTCCAATTGCTCAGCCAGGCGCGCCACGCTGCCATCGTCCTTCAACCCCAGCAATTGCCGGGACAAGGCGATATTGCTGCGCACATCGAGAAAGCCCAGCAACCCGCCGGTTTGCAGCACATAACCGAGGTGCCGGCTGCGCAGGTCGGCCAAGGCGGTCTGCCGATTGGCGCGCCACAAGTCGCCGATGTCGGTCTGATTGAATTCAAACCTGTCCACCTGATCCGGCGCGAGCACCAACGCCAGCAGGTCGAGCAAGGTGCTTTTGCCACACCCGCTCGGCCCGACAATCGCCACTTGCTCACCCGCACGCAGGTGCAGCGCCGGAATCACCAGGCTATAGCGCTGGCTACCGACGCCCCGGCTCTTGTGGACCGCGTTCAGGTTCAGCATTACGGCAGCGTCGACAAGGGCACGCGGTACAACGCATCGCCCGGCTCGGCATCGCCGAAACGGACCCAGTTGGCCACGTCATTATGGAAGGTTTCATAGAGACGGATCTTCGAGTCCAGCTCGTCGATAAAGTCTTCCTGCTCGGCCACGCTCAACGACAGCCATAGATCCTGGGTCATGTTCAGCGACTTGCTGCGGTACGGCAGGCCTTCCAGGTATTCGCCGAGAATGCCGCCATCCGCCAGATTGCCGCCCTTGCGCAGGGCCTGCGGGTCGCGGCTCATATAGGCCGAGGCGCTGGCGATTTCCTGGAAGAAGTCTTTGGGCGAGGTCTGGGTTTTGCGGGCGGCGTCGACGATCAGTTTCAGCGACTGCTGCAAGTCGTTGAGCTGCAATTTGGTCAACATCACGCACACCTGGAACGCCGGCAGCGCCGGGTTGGTCAGGTCGCGGTCGGCGGTCCAGGCGCTGACCAACTGCGGCGCCTGGCTTGCAGTTTTGCGCCCGAGGAAGTCCATGTGCATGGCGTAGCCGATGGCGGCGGATTTATCTGCCAGGCTCGGCGCGGCACTCAACAACGGCACCGGCTGCGGCGTGTTACTGCGCACCTGATGCACCAGGTTGGCGAACACCGTGCCGATCTCGTCGACGCGCTCGCCCAACTTGCGCACATCGCCACCCGGCACCTTCGTGTACAGGTCGCCGATCTGCGGGTTGGCGTCAGCGGTGAGGATGCGGTACTGGCTTTCGGCGCCGCCATGGGTTTTCTTGCCGGCATCGGTGCGCAGGTGCAGGGCGTAGATCTTGATCTGCTTGCCCAGCGCCGCCTGGCGTACTTCGGCTTCGTTCATCTGGGTCGCGGCGAACGGGTCGTTCTTGCGCAAGGCGCCAGCGTCGGTGACCAGCAAGATCAGACGGCCGCCATAGCCGGACCAGTCCATGCCTTCCACCGCCTGCATCACTCCGGCAAACGCGTCCTCGTTGAAGGAATGACTGGACACGCTGGACGCCTTGACCTCACGCGCCAGGTCGAGGAAGCGCTGCGGGTCGCGGCCTTGGTCGAGGGTGATCAGAGTCTTGGCCACGTATTCCAGGCCCGGGGTTTTCTTGATGCTGTTGCGAAAACCCACCAGGCCGAAACTGACGCTGTCCAGCTCGCCACGCTCGGCGATGCGGGTTTGCAGTTCGTGGACCACATCGCGGATCTGGTCGATATACGGCTGCATCGACACGGTGGTGTCGACCACCAACACCACGGCGGTGCGGAAGGCATCAGCGCTGGCGTTGATTACCGGGGTCGCGGGCTTGGCGACTGCGCTATTGCCGGGGTCGATGGACGCGACGTTGAGCAACTGCACCGGCTGGCCGTTTTCGTCGAAGCTCTCTTTGGAATCGAAGATCGGCAACAGGTAGAACTGGTTCTGCGGCACGGCGCTGGCGGCCGGTTCCAGGGCCAGGACCTGGCCGTTGTCGTCGCGGTTGTTCTGCGCCTTGGCCAGCACGCCTTTGGCGGCGGCGGGATCGGCCAGCAGCTTTTCCACTTCGCCGGATTGACGCAGGAACATCACCGGCGCCCGGCCGGAGCGTTCGGTGAACTTGAGCACCAGGCTTTGCTTCCAGTCGCTGACCTGGGCGGCCGGCAACCAACCGCCGCTGCGCCCATCGGTGGCGGCGCCGACGCGCACCCACGGGCTGCCGTCGACGTCCTTGCGCTGATACACGTAGAGCACCGAAAACGCCGGCAGGGCTTTGCCCGGTGCGCTGCCGGCAGCGCTGGAGAGTTTCGCGCCGGGCTTGCTGAGCACGCGCTGGAACAGGGTTTTCTTGCCCACCATCAGCAAGGGTCGTTGACCACCGTCCACGTCGGCGACCACTACAGGCGGCGCGACCTTGGGCACTACAGCAGCCGGCGGCTTGGCAGGCGTATCGCTACCGCTCAACCACCAGTAACTGGCGCCACCAATGGCCAACGCAACCGCCACCGCCACGGCGGCCAACGCCAACACCGGCCCACGGCGCTGCTCGGACACGGAAGTGTGTGGTGGCGGTGTCACCACCGGCTGGCGCACGGGTTGTGGCTGGGGTTTATCGGTGGGAATGTCGATGGTGACGGGCGTCATGCCCGCCAGGTCAAAACTCAGCGGAATCGGCAACGGCCGCACCAGCGTGGCGTCCGGCGACTCTGTCGGCAGTTGATCCAGCGCCAGCAGCAACGCCGCCGCATCCGGGAAA
The DNA here is from genome assembly GCF_049897085.1 of Pseudomonas sp. PSPC3-2. Taxonomy (NCBI): domain Bacteria; kingdom Pseudomonadati; phylum Pseudomonadota; class Gammaproteobacteria; order Pseudomonadales; family Pseudomonadaceae; genus Pseudomonas; species Pseudomonas sp. PSPC3-2. The sequence continues at coordinate 22,350 of NZ_JAFCVO010000003.1, read as the reverse complement.
CGCTCATTCGGGTCCTTGGCCAACAGCTTGCGCAGCACCTCCTGATAACGCCCGTGATGCAGCGGCAGCTCCGGCAGCGGCTCGGTCAGGTGGGCCAGCGCCGTGGAGAGCGCATCAGTGCCGTTATAAGGCAGCTTGCCGACGAGGATCTCGTAAAGCACCACGCCTAGCGCATACAGGTCCGCACGGCCATCGATTTCCTGGCCACGCGCCTGTTCCGGGCTCATGTAGTTCGGCGTGCCCACGGCGAAACCGGCCTGGGTGAACTGGGTGCGGTCGTCCAGGGATTTGGCGATGCCGAAGTCCGACAGCACGGCGGTGCCATCGGCGCGGAACAGAATGTTCGCCGGCTTGACGTCACGGTGGACCAGCCCCCGCGCATGGGCGTAACCCAAGGCCGAGGCGATCTGGCGGATCAGCGTGAGGCCCTGCTCCGGTGTGAGGCCGGCGGCGATGCGCTCCTTGAGCGTGCCGTTGGGCAGGTATTCCATGGCCATGTAATACAGCTCACCGACATTGCCGATGTCATGGATGGTCACCGTGTGCGGGTGCGACAGCCGCGCCAGGGTCTTGCCCTCGCGCAGGAAGCGCTCGCAGAAACTCGGGTCCGCCGCCAGCGCCGCAGCCATCACCTTTAGCGCGACCTTGCGCTCCAGCGAGCGCTGGGTCGCCAGGTACACGCTGGCCATGGCGCCTTCGCCGATCTCGCCTTCGATGTCGTAGCCCGGGATCACGATGTTCATGCCGATACCTTCACGACGATGGCGGTGATGTTGTCCGGTGCGCCTCGGTTAAGCCCCAGGTGGACCAGGCTGCGCACGATTTCATCCGGTGCGTCATGGTTGAGCACTTCACGGATCTCATGATCTTCGACGGTCTTGTTCAGGCCATCGCTGCACAGCAGGTAGCTGTCGCCGGGGGCAATCAGCAGGTCGACCACCGCCAGTTCCAGTTGGGCTTCCACGCCGATGGCGCGGGTGACGATGTTGGCGCGCGGATGCACGCGGGCATCGGCCTCGCTGAGCAGGCCGCTGTCTTGCAGGTCCTGCACGTAGCTGTGGTCGCGGGAGACGCCGTCGAGCACGCCGTCGCGCAGGCGATACAGGCGACTGTCGCCGGCCCACAGGCACACGCCGCGCAAGCCGCGTGCGGCGAACACCACCACGGTGCTGCCCATCATGGTCACGCCACGGTTGGCGGTTTCTTCACGCACGGCCGCGTTGACGCGGATCAGGTCATTGCGCAAGGCCGCCGAGTATTCCTCGAGGGAACGTCCCAGCGGCACACTGCGCAGGCTGTCGACGATCAGGCTGCTGACGTAATCCCCGGCGGCATGCCCACCCATGCCGTCGGCTACCACCCACAGGCGACTCTCGGGCAGGTCCAGGCACGCGTCTTCATTGACCTGGCGAACCATGCCCACATGGCTTTTGCTCGCGGATTTGTACGTCGACCCCATCTACATCACACCTTCTTGTCCGAGCAAAAACTGCGCAAAATCGCGGGTGGCAGGCAAGCCCTGACACCGCAATAAACCCGGGGAAATCGTCTGCGAACCACGGCCCCACCACAGGCTGGCGCCGTCGCAGGCCTGTTCGGCGAGCGCGGTCATGCGTGCATGGGGCACGGTGGCGGCGACCCGCTGTAGCCCGGCGAAACGGCTGTCCACCGCGCGCAGTTCAGTCGCCGGCAAGCCCAGACTGTCGACGCCGTCGTTGAAACGGTCGAAGGTGGCGCCGGCGTCCAGGGTACTGAGCAACAGCTCTTCGGCCTCTTCAAACCAGCGGTCCGGGCCACCTACCAGGGACGCCGGGTTGGTGTCGTGATCGAGCAAGGCGACCACGGCCAGCGGGAAATACCGCCCGACCCGGTCGATGCTCGGCATCACCACACCCGCCGCCGCGTTCGGCCCGCACACGCCGGGCGCGAGAACAAAGCGCCACAGCGGGCTGACCAGGTACACGTTGAGCCAGTCGGCACCCAGGCTGTGTTGGCTGGCGAGCAAACCCGCCGCCAGCCAGCTGTCCCACGGGCCGATAAAACTCTGCGGCAAGGCGCGGCTGACAAAATCCCCGCGACTGGCCAACTTGCCGTAGAAGCCCAGCGTCGTCATAACCGCTCCGGCAGGCTGAAGCCACTGAGCACGCGGCTTTTGAACGGATTGAAGGCGCTGTTGGCGCGCAATTCGTAGGCGATGCTCGCACCGTCGACCCGCAGGCGCAGGCTGAAGCGATCCGGCGCATTGCCGGGCGTGAGGTCCGATTGTTCGAGCAGGCGGAACCAGGCCCACGGGCCGTCCAGGGTCACGCCGGAACGGCCGCTGGCCGACGGCGGCATGATCGAAATACGCACCACGCCAATGCTGCCGGGGTTCGGCCACTGCATCGCCACCGGGCGGCTCGGGCCGTGGTCGTAGCTCAATTGCTGGCCGTCGAGGTCAAGCAGGAACTGGGTGATGCTGGCGTCCATCGCCACCGGCTTGAGCTCAAAACGCACGATCGGCTGAGTGCCGCCTGCGCGAAAGAACGCGTCACGGATCGTCGCGGCACGCTGGAAGGTTTGCAGCACGCCCGGCGCAATCCCGAGTTTCTGAGCGGCGCCCGGCTGCCAGCGCCAGGTCTGTGCGGACGTATCCACGTAGGGCTGCAGGTATTTGCGGAAGTAGTTATCCATCACCCCGCCCACGCCGAAGAACTGGCCGAAATCATCCAGCGTGGCGTCACGGGCGCTGCCCGGCGACATCGGATAACGCCCGGCCAGGGACTGGCGATACACGTTCACCACTTCGCTGACCCAGGCCGCGTTCAGTTGGTTACGCACGCCGCCCATCATGCTGTTGGTGGTCGAGTTGACCACCGACTTGACCATGCCCTGCACCAACGGCGGCTGGCGCTCGGCGTTCAGGCTGACCCGCGTGGCTGCAGCCGCCGCCTGGTTCTTCGCCTCGCCGAGCAAGGCATCGCCGCTGGCGCCGACCATGGCGCTGACTTGCACGTACAGCGCGTTCATGTCGGCCAGCAGGCCGTCGATGGCCGCCGGCTCGCCTTCGTTCTTGCTGACGATGCTGTTGAGCTCGGCAAAGTGCGCGGTCACCGGGTCGTCCGCCGCAACCGGCGCATTTGCGCTGGGCTGCTCCTGGCCGAGCAGGTTGCCCAGGCGCTCCTTGAGCTTGTCCACCCCGCCTTCAACCGGCACGCCCTTGGCCGCCAACTGGCGTTCTTCCGCCTGCAAGTCGGTTTCCTTGGCCACCGCCACCAGCAGCTTTTTCAGCGGCGAAGTCGGCCCGGAAATCACCCGCAGCACGTCCGCCGCCTGGGCCACGCTGGTAATCGGCACAAAGTCGATGTCGGCGAGCAACGCATCCCACTGACGCTGATAGTCCTGGAAGTACAGGCGACGCACGTCGGCAGCCAGGCTGACCACGTTCTGCTGGTCGGCCTGTTCCTGGCCAAGCACCCATTGCTCTTCGGCCAGGGTGCCGGTCTGGTTCAGACTGCTCAGCAGGAACGCCTGGCGATAGCCTTTGGCGGTGAAGAAACCACTCAACGGCTCGCCCAACGGCTTGCCGCTCTTGCGGCTGAACACCAGCGCAGCGTCGCGGCCGGCGGCTTCGTTGAGGCGGAAGTCAGCAATGCCTTCGGGCAGTTTCTGGCGTTTGACCCGGTCATACACGCGCTGGGCCACCGGCAGTTGTCGCAACTGCCGACGCAGGTCGTCGATCAAGCGCGGGTCGAGGCGTGCGCTCGGCGGGTGGCGTTCGAACAACGCCTGCATGTGTTCGGCCAGCGCTTGGCGCTGATCGGCAGGCAAATCGCGCGGCAGGTTGCGATCCCAGTCGAGGGCGATCCAGGCTTTGATGAAGTCCGGGTCGTAATGCTCGGTGTCGGCGAGCATCAGGTAAGCCTTGAGGCCTTCGTAGAGGAAGTCGGAATTACCGCCGCCGTGCAGTTGCTCCTCGATGCGCGTCACCAGGCGTGGCGCGAAGACGGCGATCAACAGCTTGCGATAGACGCTGGCGGATTCGGCTTCGAGCATATCGCCTTGATACAGGCCCAGGCCCTCGGACCAACTTGGCGAATCACCGGCGAGGTGTTTCACCGCGTTGAGCAACGGCAGCACGGCGAGCACTTCGCGCTGTGCCGGGCTGAGGTTCTGTACGGCCTGGCCCAGGGGGGCGACCTTCTGGTCGACCTGGGCGATATACGCCTGGTTGGCGCGATAACTGACCCACCACAGGCTGCTGACCACGATCACCAGCGCCACGGTGGCCGCGAGCACGCCGCGCGCGATCCATTTGCGCCGCCGTTCGACCTGCGGGTTGACGCCCACCAGCCCGCGCTCGGCAAAGGCTACCGCGCTGAACAGTTTCTCGATGAAGTAACTGCGCCCGCTGCCGCTCTGACGCGCGAGGTGCTGGCGGTCCAGGTTCATGCTCTGGGCCATGGCGCCGATCAAGCGATCGATCGGGCTGCCTTCCTGGGTGCCGCTGGTGAAGTACACACCGCGCAGCAATACGCGCTCTTCAAAGGCGTTGGGTTTGAACACGCCTTCGAGGAAACCTTGCAGGCAATCCTTCAACGCGCCGAACTGCTGCGGGAAGCCGTAGATCAGGTCGCGCCGTGCCGGGTCGCGCTCCTGTTGCAGGCGTTCGACCAGGCGTTCGTTGAGGCGCTGTTCGAGGCCGGCAAATTCGCTTTGCAGGTGGGCCAGCGGGCTGTCGCCGTGCTTGCCGTCGTCCAGGGCAAAGGTCATGCCCCACACCTGGGCGCGCTCTTCTTTGCTCAGGTTGTCGAAGAACTCCATGAAGCCCGGCACTAGGTCGAGCTTGGTCAGCATCAGGTAGATCGGGAAGCGCACGCCCAGTTGGGTGTACAGCTCCTGGATACGCAGGCGAATCGCTGCCGCGTGGGCAGCGCGTTCGGCATCGCTGCCCAGCAGCAGATCCGACAGGCTGATGGCGATAAAGGCACCATCGATCGGGCGGCGCGAACGCTGCTTTTTCAATAGGTCGAGGAAGCCCAACCAAGCGGCTTTGTCCACCGTGGAGTTGCTGTCCTGGGTGGTGTAGCGGCCGGCGGTGTCGAGCAATACGGCCTGGTCGGTAAACCACCAGTCGCAGTTGCGCGTGCCTCCGACGCCGCGCACCGCACCGGCACCCAATTGGGCCGCCAGCGGGAAATGCAGCCCGGAATTGACCAGCGCGGTGGTCTTGCCCGAACCCGGCGGGCCGATGATCACGTACCACGGCAGTTCGTAGAGGTTGCGCCGCTCATCACCGCCGAGCTTGGCTTTTTTCAGCAGGGCCAGGGCTTCGTCCATGCGCTGGCGCAGGGTGGTGAGTTCTTCGGCGGTGGCGACGCTGTTGGGGTCGGCCGGCGTTTGCGCCGCCAGGCTGCGCATCACTTCGGCGGCCTGGTGGCGGGCCTGGAGGATGCGGAACACGCGGTAGGCGAGCCACACCGCAAACACCAGAATGATCAGCGCCCAGCGCCGCCCTTCGGGCATCAGTACGTCGAGCAACGGCCCGACAAACCAGATGATCAGGCTCAGGGCGATCAGGCCCAGCAACGGGATTACCCAGCGAATCATGAAACTGAAAAACGCCTTCACTCGACGCCCTCCGCGAGTACGGTGATTTCAACCCGACGATTGCGGGCACGGCCTTCGGCGGTGGCGTTGGTGGCCACCGGCTCGGTGTCGCTTCGGCCCTCGGCACTGAAGCGATCGCCCTGGCCGGTCTTGGCCGCAAGGATCTCCAGCACCGACTTGGCCCGCGCTTCGGACAAGGCCCAGTTGGACGGGAAGCGCAGCGTGGCAATCGGGCGGTTGTCGCTGTGCCCGGTGACGCGCACCTGGCCCTTGACCTTGCGGATCGCGTCGGCAATGCGCAGCATCAACGGCTGGTAGTCATCGACGATGCTGGAGCTGGCCGAGGCAAAAAGCTCATCACCGCGGATAGTCACGACGGAACGGTCGACCTTGTCTTCCACCGCAACGCGACCGGCCTTGATGTCTTCCACCAGAAAACCGGCCAGACGCGGGCGCTCGATCACTTTCGGCTGCGCCACGGGGCGGTCGATGGCCTGCACCGGGATCTCGCCCAGGGCATGGATATTCTTGAACACCGGCTCGGCGTCCGAAGCCAGCTTCATGCGCAGGCCGAACAGCAACGCCAGCAGCAGCGCCAGGCCGATGGCCACGGCGATCCACGGCGGCATGAACTGCGCCAGGCGATCGCGTACCACGCTCACGCCGCGCCAATGCGGCGACAGTTCGCGCTCATGCTCGCCACGTGCGCTGCGAATTGCCGCCGCGGTGCGTTCACGCAGGGCTTCCAGTTGGCTGCGCCCATCGTTCATCACGCGGTAGCGGCCTTCGAAACCCAGGCACAGGCACAGGTACAACAGCTCCAGCAGGTACAAGCGCTCACGCGGGCTTTGCAGGCAATGGTCGAGTAGCTGAAAGACCTTTTCGCCGCCCCAGGCTTCGTTGTGGACCGTGATCAGCAGGCTCTGCTTACCCCAATCGCTGGTGCTGCCCCACGGCGTGCTCAACACGGCCTCATCCAGGGCGGTACACAGCGCGTAACGCGCCAGCAGCACTTCGTTGCGGGCCACGCCAGCAGCTTCGGCGCGCTCTTCGAACTGGCGCAGGTAGGCCAGCAACTGCGCACGCAAACTGGCCGGCGCCGGATGCGCGATGGTGTTGCGCAGGCGTGTCAGCAACGCCAGCAACGGGCCGGCGGCGCTTTCCAGCGGGTTCAGGCCTTGGCTTTGGCCGGTAAGGATCGGCGCGGCCGGCATCGACAGCGGCGCCGGTTCGGCACGCGCAGGAGCAGGCTCCCGGCCACCCGGGCGCGGCATGAACTGGGTGCGGTCATCATCATTGGGGTGCATCGCGGATTATCCTCGGATCGCCCAGAAGGCCAGGTTCAAGCCCGGGAACTGCCCGGCGATATGGAAGGCGAAACCACCGGAATTGCTCAACTGCTGCCAGTGCTCGCTGCCCCGGTCCAGCTCGTAATAGGTCGAGCCTGCGTGGTACGGCAGTTGGCGCGGCGCCACGGGCAACGGCAGCAGGCCGATGCCAGGCAATTGCAGGTTGACCAGGTCGCGAATGTGCTCCACCGAGCCGACCTTGCTCTGCTGGCCGAAGCGTGCGCGCAGGGTTTCGCCGGGCACATCGGCGCGCACCACGAGGATGAAACTGGCGCTGTCGATCAGGGTTTTGTCGGCGAGCATCGCCACGTGGATGCCGTAGGCTTTCTCGACAATCGGGATCGGCGTGGCCTTGCTGTCGATCAACATCGACAGCGCTTCACGCAGAGCCTGCATCACCGGGGCAAAGCTCAGGGCCAGGTCGTCGTGCTGGTACTGCGGGTATTCCTGGGGGCGCCGGCCGGCGGTGGAAAAGGTGGCAAACTCACCCGCCAGGCTGACCAGTTCACTGAACAAACGCTCCGGGTGCAGCGGGCTCAGTTGGCTGAGGTGCTGGATCAGCGGTTGGGCACGGTTGACCAGTTGCAACAGCATGAAGTCGGCGATCTCCGACGCGCCGCCCGCGCCCGAAGCGACCACGCGCCCGGCCAGGGCTTCGCCGCGCTGGTGCAGCAGGCCGAGCAGTTCGCTGCGAAACGCCGTCAGCGGTTTGCTGGCGGCCACGTCGAGTAACGGCGGGATGTAGCTGTCGTCGAGGACCAGCGCACGGTCGGCGCGTTTTTCCTTGATACGTACCAGGCCGATCGCGGCGTAATCGCTGATGCCGTCCTGCGCAGTCAGCAGGCGCAGCGCGCGGGAACCGACGGCCACCGGGGCGCGGTTCTCGAACGGTGCGTTGTCGTCGCGCACTTCGCGCACCTGGCTCACGTAGCGGGCAGCGCCAAGCTCTTCGCCGTCGTCGACGGTGTCGCGGGCCCCCGCGCGCTTGAGCGGCAACGCCAGGTAGACCAGGCCGTCGCGCAGGCTGTCGTCGATATTCAGCGGGCTGGGCGCCAGGTCATCCTGGGGAATATTGAACGGCGTGCCATCGGGCAGCAGGCCGCGTGCCGACACAATCGCCAGCTTGCCCTGGGCCAGCAGGCCCTGATCGATCAGCAACTCGGAAAACCCCCAGGCGCCGGCGGACAACGGGCGACTGCGGGCGTCGATCAGGTTTTCCAGGTAACGGTCATGCTGCTGGAAGTGCTGCGTTCCAATGAACATGCCTTCCGACCAGACCACGCGATTGTTCCAGGACATGGGGGCTCCGATTGCTTGTTATTGGGCTGGGCTGGATGGGGAAACCACGACGTCCGCACGCACGGCGCGCACATCGAGGCTGATCTGGTATTCGGTGTATTGGCGCGGCGGCACGTTGAGCACCGTGCGCCATTGCGCGCGGTCCAGCTCGCGATAGCCCACCAACAGGCCGATCTGGCGGGTGGACGGGTCGAGGTCGCGCTGGATGCTCAGTTGCTGGCCGGGCTGCACCGTCACTTCGTCCTGGTCCAGCAGGTCGAGGCCAAGGGTGGATTGCGCGCGGTCAGCCAGGGCGAAGTAATCCGAACGGCTGAAGGTGGCGGCGTTTTTCAGTTCGAAAATCCGCACCCGCACCGGGGCGGCCTGGCCGTTGGCGCCGGGGTTAAGCCCGGCAATCGCATGAAAGTGCAACTCGACGGCAGCGGTGTTCGCTTCGGCCGAGGCCGCGGCTTCGGGTTTGACAGCATCCTTGGCGCACGCTGTCAGCATCAGCAGGGTGGCTACTGCGAGTAAAAACCTGGGAATCATCCTTCGTCCTCAATGACGTACTTAGCTTTCCGTTTTATCCATGCTTCAGCGACGCTGTCGTGCGCTGTGCTCTTCATAGGCTCGGCTGAATTCGCGGCCGAACAGGTCCTGGAAATCTTCCTGGGCCTCGCGGGAAATATTGCCGTAGAGCTCGGTGAACTGCTGCCAGTACTGGGCCTGGCGCGAGCCGCTGAACAGGCTCGACAGCCCGCCGGGCTTGCCCATGCGCTCTTCCAACTGTGCCGGCTCGAAGCGACTGAGCAGATGTTTGATCGCCGCTTCCACACCGGCCATTACTGCCAACTGGTGAGCGCGCAGATCGTCGAAACTGTCGCGCACCGCGATGTCCGGCGCCATAAACGCCTGGTTGCCATGACGAAGCAGCAGCAGTAACGCTTCGTCGGCATTCGGGGCGAATTTCAACGGATTGTTTTCCGCTGGCTGGATCATCGTTTGCTGCATGCGGAACTCGCCCTTGAGGCTCGCGCGAGCGCGCAACACGTCAATCAGGCCGTCGACCATCAGCCGGTAGCTGCGGCCGATGCTTTCCATCTGGGCTTCGGCCTGGGCCTTGTCCAGGCGCAGTTGGTCCAGGCCGGCACCGCGCAGGAAGGCTTGCAAAAGATCGGGTTGTTGGCTGTCGGCCACGGGGAGCAAGGGCTCAACCACGGGTGGCGGCGGGACAACGGCGGCGGGAGATGGCGGTGGCGGTGCGCTGACCAAGGGAGCTGGCGTGTCGCCAAACAGGTCCCAATCTTCGGGAATGACCGAGCCCGACACGGCAGGTGGCGGGACAACCGGCACGGCCACCGGGGTCGGCGGGCGAAAATCATGTTGCTCGCAAGGCACGTGATCGGCCACGGTCGGCGGCGGCACAGCGGTCGGGCTGAGGAAATCAAACAGGTCCGGCAGGGTGTCCATCGACGACGCGCCCTGGAACTGGGGGGCGATCACCGGCGCGGCTGCCGGTTTACTCACGACGGCGCCCATCAGCGCCTCGAAACTGTTCGGGGAATCACCGGCAAACGGCTGGCTATCCACGGCTTGCACATTGAAATCGATGCGCGCCTGGATTTCGTAATCACCGATGCGGATCAGTTCGCCATCCTGCAAAGGCTCGCTATTACCCCGACGCAGACGGATGCCGGCGTTAACCAACTCCACACCATTTGTGCTGTTATCGGTTAAATAATATCGACCATCTTTGTATTGAATTACACAATGCTGCGAGGAAACCAGACGCTCAGGATCAGGCAATACCCAGTCATTATCCGAGCTGCGGCCGATCGCCATCGAGCCCTGGCTCAAGGATTTTTCGGCACACTGCCCAGGGGTAATCTTGTGATAACTAGTGATAGTCAAACACAGCGACATCTTGCCTCCTTGCTGATACTTCGCGCGCAGTCGATTCCCGGCGGCAACCTTTCCCGAGGGGTCCCGTCAGGTGGTGCGAACGGCTGTTATAACCTGCTTTTTACAGCATGATCACTGATCTTAACCGGCGTCTGTGAGAAAAATCCTGTTTTAGTACGCCTCCTGACTTATCAGTCGAGCAGGTTGCTAAACACCGCACATCTGTCACAGAGGGCGAATAGCTTACCTTGACAAGCCATAACTACTACACCAAAAATGCACAACTTCTTGAATACCAGTGATGGCACATTAGTGGCGTCGCACTTATATGACCAAGAAAACATGCAAAGTTCATCACGCAACTAATGCATGAATTGCCCGCCATCTAACGGGCCGATAGGGAGATCGATTTCAGTGGATGTGCCGTTGCTGCTCGCTGCCGTTTCCGCGACTTCGCCATGTGGCGAAGACATGGAATATGACGCGCAATTTCTACAATTGGAACGTGACGCCAAGGGTCAGCCCGAGCGCAGCATGGGCGACTCCATCCTCCCTGCCGAACCGCCGGACTGGCGCAGCATCCAGCAGCAAAGCCTCGACTTATTGCAACGCAGCAAAGACCTGCGCATCACCCATTTTCTGCTGCAAAGCGCCCTCGCCCTCCAGGGTGTGGCCGGGCTGGCCGACGCGCTCACGCTGATCAACGCACTGCTGCGCGAATACTGGGCCGACCTGCATCCGCACCTGGATGCCGACGACGATAACGACCCCACCGTGCGCATCAACGCCCTGTCCGGCTTGACCAGCGACGCGACGATTCGCCTGCTGCGCGAAAGCATCCTCACGCGCTCGCGCACCTTCGGCCCCGTGAGCCTGCGCGCCGCGCTGAACGCCAGCGGCCTGATGAGTTTCCCCGACGAACAACTCGGCGCCCAGCAGCTCAACGCCGCGTTCCTCGACAGCGACCCCGAGCAACTGCAAGCCACCCGCGACGCCTTGAGCAGCGCGCGTGCCGCCTGCGAAGCCATCGAACAACAGGTCAGCGACCAGGTCGGCTCGGCCCAGGGCGTCGACCTCAGCCTGTTGAAACAACCGCTCAAGCAGGCGCTGCAGATCCTCAGTCAGTTTGTCCCGAGCAGCGAGACCGACAGCCGCGAACCCGAGGCCGTCAGTGACGACAATGCCCCCTCGGTCGACTTCGCCGCCGCCCCTGTCGCACCGCGCCCCAGCGGCGATATCACCAACCGCGATGACGTGCTGCGCAGCCTCGACAAGATCCTTGCGTACTACAGCCGTCACGAGCCTTCGAGCCCACTGCCGGTGCTGTTGAACCGCGCAAAGCACCTGGTGCATGCCGACTTCGCGGCCATCGTGCGTAATCTGATTCCCGACGGCATGTCCCAATTTGAAAACCTGCGTGGCCCGGACGGCGAGTAAGCCGACCGACCGTGCAGTAACAATACCGTCGCTCAAGCGACCAGGAGCAGCAACGTGGCGAAGCAAAGTTCTCAGAAATTCATCGCGCGCAACCGCGCGCCTCGAGTGCAGATCGAGTACGACGTCGAGCTCTACGGCGCCGAGAAAAAGGTCCAGCTGCCCTTCGTGATGGGTGTGATGGCCGACCTCGCCGGTAAACCCGCCGAGCCGCTCGCGCCCGTGGCCGACCGCAAGTTCCTTGAAGTGGACGTCGACAATTTCGACTCGCGCCTCAAGGCCATGCAGCCACGCGTAGCGTTCCACGTACCCAACGAACTGACCGGCGAAGGCAACCTGAGCCTGGACATCACCTTCGAAAGCATGGACGACTTCAGCCCAGCCGCCGTGGCCCGCAAGGTCGACGCGCTGAGCAAGCTGCTCGAAGCCCGCACCCAGTTGGCCAACCTGCTGACCTACATGGACGGCAAGACCGGCGCTGAAGAAATCATCATGAAAGCGATCAAGGACCCAGCATTGCTGCAGGCCCTTGCGAGCGCGCCGAAGCCGGCAGGGGACCAATAATCATGACCGAGAATACCGTTCGCGAAAACGCTCAAAACCTGGGCGCCACCGAAGAAACCAGCGAGTTCGCCTCGCTGTTGCTGCAAGAATTCAAACCGAAGACCGAGCGTGCCCGCGAAGCCGTGGAAACCGCCGTGCGCACCCTGGCCGAACAGGCGTTGGCACAGACGGACCTGGTGTCCAACGACGCGATCAAGTCGATCGAATCGATCATCGCCGCCATCGACGCCAAGCTCACCGCCCAAGTCAACCAGATCATCCACCACCAGGATTTCCAGCAGTTGGAAAGCGCCTGGCGTGGCCTGCACTACCTGGTCAACAACACCGAGAGCGATGAGCAACTGAAGATTCGCGTGCTCAACATCTCCAAGCCGGACCTGCACAAGACCCTGAAGAAATTCAAGGGCACCGCTTGGGACCAGAGCCCGATCTTCAAGAAGATGTACGAAGAAGAATACGGCCAGTTCGGCGGCGAACCTTACGGTTGCCTGGTCGGCGACTACTACTTCGACCAGTCGCCACCGGATGTCGAGTTGCTGGGCGAGTTGTCCAAAGTCTGTGCAGCCATGCACGCCCCCTTCATCGCTGCGGCCTCGCCGACCGTGATGGGCATGGGCTCGTGGCAGGAACTGTCGAACCCGCGCGACCTGACCAAGATCTTCACCACCCCGGAATACGCCGGCTGGCGCTCGCTGCGTGAATCGGAAGACTCGCGCTACATCGGCCTGACCATGCCGCGCTTCCTCGCGCGCCTGCCGTATGGCGCCAAGACCGACCCGGTGGAAGCCTTCGCCTTCGAAGAAAACACCGACGGCGCCGACAGCTCCAAGTACACCTGGGCCAACGCCGCCTACGCGATGGCGGTGAACATCAACCGTTCGTTCAAACACTACGGCTGGTGCTCGCGCATCCGAGGCGTGGAATCCGGCGGTGAAGTGGAAAACCTGCCGGCCCACACGTTCCCTACCGATGACGGTGGTGTGGACATGAAGTGCCCGACCGAAATCGCCATCAGCGACCGCCGTGAAGCGGAGCTGGCGAAGAACGGTTTCATGCCGCTGCTGCACAAGAAAAACACCGATTTCGCCGCGTTCATTGGCGCGCAGTCGCTGCAGAAGCCGGCCGAGTATGACGACCCGGACGCCACCGCCAACGCCAACCTGGCTGCGCGCCTGCCGTACCTGTTCGCCACCTGCCGTTTCGCGCACTACTTGAAGTGCATCGTGCGCGACAAGATCGGTTCCTTCAAAGAGAAGGACGAAATGCAACGCTGGTTGCAGGACTGGATCCTCAACTACGTCGACGGCGACCCGGCGCACTCCACCGAAACCACCAAGGCCCAGCACCCGTTGGCTGCCGCCGAAGTGATCGTGGAAGACGTCGAAGGCAACCCGGGTTACTACAACTCCAAGTTCTACTTGCGCCCGCACTACCAGCTCGAAGGGCTGACCGTGTCGCTGCGCCTGGTATCGAAACTGCCTTCGGCGAAAAGCGCATAACTAGCGGCTGAACTTGCTCTTCTGTGGGAGGGGGCTTGCCCCTCCCACAAAAAACCAAATCGAGTGGCCGAGTCCACACAGGGAGAAAACATGGCTGTTGATATTTTCATCAAGATTGGCGACATCAAGGGCGAGTCCATGGACAAAGCCCACAAGGACGAAATCGACGTGCTGAACTGGAGCTGGGGCATGTCCCAGTCCGGCAACATGCACGTAGGCGGTGGCGGCGGCGCAGGCAAGGTGAACATCCAAGACCTGTCGCTGACCAAGTACGTCGACAAATCCTCGCCGAACCTGATGATGCACTGCGCCAGCGGCAAACACATCGACAAGGTCAAGCTGACCGTGCGCAAGGCCGGTGGCGAAAGCCAGGTCGAGTACATGGTGATCAACCTGGAAGAAGTGCTGGTCACGTCGCTGAGCACCGGTGGTTCGGGCTCCGATGATCGCCTGACCGAAAACGTCACCCTGAACTTCGCCCAAGTGATGGTCGACTACCAGCCACAGAAAGCCGACGGCACCAAAGACGGCGGCGCGATCAAGTTTGGCTGGAACATCCGCTCCAACACCAAGCGCTGATATGAACACCCCCTGGCGCCATGCGCCGGGGGGGGTTTGGTGCGTGCTCACATTCGACCCCTTCTTTTTCGGTATCTGAGTCATGGCCAAACCTTCGTTTATTAATGTGTGGAAGGCGTATTCCGATCTTTTAGTTACGTACCCGAAAGCAGATCCTTGCAATGGCCCTTGGGCCAATCAATGCGCTATCCGCATGAGTCTGGCGCTCAACGCCGAGCTGAGCATCAAGGTCAACAAATCTACCTATACGGAGCCCAAGTGTGCGCATGAACACGCCAGGGGTGCCGAGTCGTTGGCTAATTGGCTGTGGAAAAGGCATCTAGGACGACCCGCCATTCTGGGTAACACCGCCGAAGACCGTCGCACGCTGATGGGCAAAACCGGACTTATTTTTTTCAAGGATTGTTTCCAGCAATCAGGCGAGTCCCTGGATAACCGTACCGGCGATCATATTGATCTATGGAACCGAGGAATAACCCAAACCGGCGATCTCTTTTTCCGCTCCAGAGCTGTCTGGTTTTGGGAACTCACATAATGAAAAAACCATTGCTCGCCCTCTGCCTGACCATGAACGTGCTCAGTCTGAACGCACGCGCCGAACATACCGAAACGGCGACGATCGAGGCCGTGTTTGTTGGGCAACCCCTCAAACTGATCGATGACCAGGGTCAGTGCACGTTAGTCAACCCTGATCAAAGCCGTACAAAACTGGATATGGAATGGCCATGCAGCTTCAGCTTGGATAAACATCAGAAATTGCGCGTGGAGACATTCAACGGCGTCCCTATATTTTCAGTTTGGCGTGTTGAGCACATGCCTGCCCCGAGCCGCGACTGCTTGAACAAAATGCAGGCTATTCGCCAAATCCAAGGGCACCTAGAGGTGGCGCCGGTCAGCCTATCGGCATCCTGCGGTTGGGGTGGCGACCAAAAAATGTATGTGGCGCCCTTTACGTGGTAACCGAAATCGCCACCCGCGACCGTCTGCAACCGTCCCTGCTGGACCGGTTGACCGACGACGACCCGACCAATCCGAAGGAAAGCGCCGACAAACGCGTGCTGTCCCTGACCCAATTGAAAGCCTCGGTGCTGCGTGACCTGGCGTGGCTGCTCAATACCACGTCGCTGCTCGATGCCGATGCCACCCTGCACACCCCGGCCGGCACCTCGGTGGTCAATTACGGCCTGCCGGCACTGGCGGGCAACAGTGTTTCCAGCGTCGACATCAAAGCCCTGGAAACCCTCATCTATCAGGCGATCGCCACCTTTGAGCCACGTATTCTGCGCCACACCTTGCGCGTCAAAGCCCGTGTCGGCCATGGCGAGATGAACCACAACGCCCTGAGCTTCGAGATCGAAGGCGACCTGTGGGCGCAGCCGGTGCCGTTGCGCCTGCTGCTGCAAACCGACCTGGACCTGGAGTCGGGCCACGTGCGCGTGGTCAACGCCGACCAGCGGAGACGCCCATGAACCCGCGCCTGCTGGAGCTGTACAACCAGGAACTGCACCACGTGCGCGAAAGCGCCGCCGAGTTCGCCAAGGAATACCCGAAGATCGCCAGTCGGCTGAGCCTGTCCGGCATGGACTGCGCCGACCCCTACGTCGAACGCCTGCTCGAAGGCTTTGCCTACCTCACGGCCCGCGTGCAGCTCAAGCTCGACGCCGAGTACCCGACCTTCACCCACAACCTGCTGGAAATCGCCTACCCGCACTACCTGGCGCCGACCCCGTCGATGACCGTGGTGCAACTGCAGACCGACCCGGATGAAGGCTCCCTGGCCAGCGGCTTCCCGTTGCCGCGCGACACCGTCTTGCGCGCCGCGTTGGGCCGTGAAACCCAGACCTGTTGCGAGTACCGCACCGCTCACCCGGTGACGCTGTGGCCGTTGCAGGTCAGCCACGCCGAATACTTCGGCAACCCCGCCGCCGTGCTCGGGCGCCTGGCGGCCAGCGAGCCGAAAGCCAAGGCCGGTTTGCGCCTGACCCTGCGCACCGGCGCCGAGTTGCCATTCAACAGCCTCGAACTGGACAACCTGCCGCTGTACCTCAGCGGCGCCGATGAGCAACCGTTCCGCCTCTACGAACAGTTGCTGGGCAACACCTGCGCGGTCTTTGCGCGCAAGCCGGGTGGCGATTGGGTCGAGCGCCTGCCGCAAGACGCGCTGCGCTCGCGGGGTTTTGACGACGCCGACGCGGCCATGCCCGTGGTGGCGCGGGCGTTCCAGGGCTATCGGCTGTTGCAGGAATACTTCGCCCTGCCCCACCGTTTCCTGTTCGTCGAGTTCGCCGAACTGCGCCGTGCGGTCAAACGTTGCGACGGCCAGGAGCTGGAGCTGATCGTGCTGTTCGACCGTCACGAACCGAGCCTGGAAGGCAGCGTCGGCGCCGCGCAGTTCCTGCCGTTCTGCACCCCGGCGATCAACCTGTTCCCGAAACGCGTGGACCGTATCCACTTGTCCGACCGGGTCAACGAACACCATGTGATCGCCGACCGCACGCGGCCGATGGACTTCGAGATTCACTCCCTGAGCGGCATCACTGGCCACGGCACGGGGCCGGAGCAGCCGTTCCTGCCGTTCTATGCGGTGCGCGACCCATCGCGCTATGGCCGCGACCAGGCGTACTACACCGTGCGCCGCGAGCCTCGGGTGTTGTCCAGCGACCAACGGCGCAACGGCCCGCGCTCCACCTACGTGGGCAGCGAAACCTTCGTCAGCCTGGTGGACAGCCAGCAAGCGCCGTACCGCCACGACCTGCGCCAACTCGGTGTGACAGCGCTGTGTACCAACCGCGACTTGCCGCTGTTCATGAGCGTGGGCAACGGCAAAACCGACTTCACCCTCGCCGACAGCGCCCCGGTGCTGGCCGTGCGCTGCGTCGCCGGGCCGAGCCGCCCGCGGGCCAGCCATGCCCATGACGCCAAGGCCTGGCGCCTGATCAGCCAGTTGTCGCTCAACTACTTGTCCCTGAGCGAACAGGGCCAGGGCGCGGGCGCCTTGCGCGAACTGTTGCGCCTGTATGGCGACAGCAACGACGCCGCCCTGCAATTGCAGATCGAAGGCCTGCGCGAAGTCAGCAGCAAAACGGTGACCCGGCGCCTGCCGATGCCCGGCCCGATCGTGTTTGGGCGCGGCCTGGAAATCACCTTGGAATTCGATGAAAACGCGTTTCGCGGCACCGGGGTGTTCCTGCTCGGTGCGGTACTGGAGCGCTTCCTGGCACGCTACGTGTCGATCAACAGCTTTACCGAGACGGTGATCCGTACCACCGAACGCGGCGAGATCATGCGATGGAAAGCCAAGCCCGGACGTCGTCCGACCCTGTGAGTACCCTGGATGCGATGCACCGGGAGCCCTGGGAATACGATTTCTTCCAGGCGCTGCGGCGTATCGAGTGCGAATCGCCGGAGCTGCCGCGCCTGGGCCATTCCCTGCGCCTGGCGGATGACCCGCTGCGCCTCGGGCAACAGGCCGACTGCACCTTCGCACCGGCCACCCTGGCCTCGGTCGACCCCGGTGGCGACGGCAAGCCGGCGCGGCTGGAGCAGTTCTTTTTCGGCCTCGGCGGTCCCAACGGCCCGCTGCCGCTGCACATCACCGAATACGTGCGCGAGCGCCAGCGCAACAACGCCGACAGCACCAGCAAGCAGTTCCTGGATATCTTCCATCATCGCCTGTTGAGCCTGTTCTATCGCGCCTGGGCCGAGGCGCGGCCGACCGTCAGCCACGACCGCCCGGACGATGATTACTGGTCGGCGCGCCTCGCCGCCTTGAGCGGTCGGGGCATGCCGAGCCTGCTCAACCAGGGGCTGATCCCCGACACGGCAAAGCTGCATTACAGCGGCCACCTGTCAGCGCAAACCCGCTACCCGGATGGTTTGAAGGCGATCCTTGGCGAGTACTTCGGCCTGCCGGTAGAAATCGAAGAATACGTCGGCCAGTGGCTCGAACTGCCCGAACGCAGCCGCGTTGGTGTCAGCGCCAACCGGCTGGGCGTGGACTTCTGCCTGGGCAGCCACGTGTGGGACCGCCAGCATAAATTCCGTATCCGCCTGGGCCCGCTGAAACTTGATGATTACATGGGCATGCTGCCCGGCAGCCAGCCGTTCAACGAGCTGGTGGCCTGGGTGGCCGAGTACCTGGGCCATGAATTGGATTGGGACTTGAACCTGGTTCTGCAACAACCCGAAGTACCGGCGCTGCAACTCAACGGCCGGTTCCGCCTGGGCTTCAACACCTGGCTCGGCCGCCCTGCGGTTGATGCCAACGACCTAATCCTGGCCCGGCATTACGCCGATCACGCCACCACCTCAAGGAATCCAGAGCATGGGTGAAATCAGTCGCGCCGCACTGTTCGGCAAACTCAACAGCGTGGCCTACAAAGCCATCGAAGCCGCCACCGTGTTCTGCAAGCTGCGGGGCAACCCGTATGTGGAACTGGCCCACTGGTTTCACCAGTTGCTGCAACTGCAGGACTCGGACCTGCACCGCATCATCCGTCAGTTCAACGTGGAACCGGCACGCCTGGCCCGCGACCTGACCGAAGCCCTGGACCGCCTGCCCCGTGGCTCGACTTCGATCACCGACCTGTCCTCGCATGTGGAAGAAGCCGTGGAGCGCGGCTGGGTCTACGGCAGCCTGATGTTCGGCGAAAGCCAGGTGCGTACCGGGTATCTGGTGCTGGGCATTCTGAAGACGCCGAGCCTGCGCCATGCGCTGTTGGGCTTATCGTCGGAGTTCGACAAGATCAAGGCCGAAACCCTGAGCGAACGCTTTGACGAGTACGTCGGCGACTCGCCGGAAAATGCCCTGAGCGCAAGCGACGGTTTCAACGCCGGCGCCGTTCCGGGCGAAGCCAGCGGTGCGATGGCGCCGAGTGCGA
Organism: Pseudomonas sp. PSPC3-2; assembly: GCF_049897085.1. Lineage (NCBI taxonomy): Bacteria > Pseudomonadati > Pseudomonadota > Gammaproteobacteria > Pseudomonadales > Pseudomonadaceae > Pseudomonas > Pseudomonas sp. PSPC3-2. Next base: position 3,276 of record NZ_JAFCVO010000003.1, on the reverse strand, counting down.
TGGGCAAGCAGGAAGCGCTCAAGCGTTTCACTGTTGACCTGACCGAACAGGCGCGCAGCGGCAAGCTCGACCCGATCGTCGGCCGCGACGAAGAAATCCGCCAGTTGGTCGACATCCTCATGCGTCGACGCCAGAACAACCCGATCCTCACCGGTGAAGCCGGCGTCGGCAAAACCGCCGTGGTCGAAGGTTTCGCCCTGCGCATCGTCGCCGGTGACGTGCCGCCCGCGCTGAAAGACGTGGAACTGCGCAGCCTCGACGTCGGCCTGCTGCAAGCCGGCGCCAGCATGAAAGGCGAATTCGAACAGCGTCTGCGCCAGGTCATCGAAGACGTCCAGGCCTCGCCGAAGCCGATCATCCTGTTTATCGACGAAGCCCACACCCTGGTGGGTGCCGGTGGCGCCGCCGGAACCGGTGACGCAGCCAACCTGCTCAAGCCGGCCCTGGCCCGTGGCACCTTGCGCACCGTGGCCGCGACCACCTGGGCCGAGTACAAAAAGCACATCGAGAAAGACCCGGCCCTGACCCGCCGTTTCCAGGTGGTACAGGTTGCCGAACCGTCGGAAGACAAGGCGCTGCTGATGATGCGCGGCGTGGCCTCGACCATGGAGAAGCACCATCAGGTGCAGGTCCTCGACGAAGCGCTGGAAGCCTCGGTGAAGCTGTCCCACCGTTACATCCCGGCGCGCCAGTTGCCGGATAAATCCGTCAGCCTGCTGGACACCGCCTGTGCCCGCGTTGCCATCAGCCTGCATGCGGTGCCGGCCGAAGTGGACGACAGCCGTCGCCGCATCGAAGCCCTGGAAACCGAGCTGCAAATCATCGCCCGCGAGCATGCGATCGGCATCGCCATCGGTGCGCGCCAGAGCAACAGCGAAGCCTTGCTGAGTGCCGAGCGCGAGCGCCTGGCCACCCTGGAAAGCCGCTGGGCCGAAGAGAAAACCCTGGTGGATGAGTTGCTCGCTACCCGCGCCACGTTGCGTGAAAAAGCCGGCGTCGTGGACAGCGGCAACGATGAGTTGCGTGCGCAATTGGTCGACTTGCAACAGCGCCTCACCGCGCTGCAAGGCGAAACCCCGCTGATCCTACCGACCGTGGATTACCAGGCCGTGGCCTCGGTAGTCGCCGACTGGACCGGCATCCCGGTCGGCCGCATGGCGCGCAACGAACTGGAAACCGTGCTCAACCTCGACCAGCACCTGAAAAAACGCATCATCGGCCAGGACCACGCCTTGCAGATGATCGCCAAGCGCATCCAGACCTCTCGCGCCGGCCTCGACAACCCGAGCAAGCCGATCGGCGTGTTCATGCTGGCCGGCACCTCCGGCGTGGGCAAGACCGAAACCGCCCTGGCCCTGGCCGAAGCCATGTACGGCGGCGAGCAGAACGTCATCACCATCAACATGAGCGAGTTCCAGGAAGCCCACACCGTGTCGACCCTCAAGGGCGCGCCACCGGGCTACATCGGCTACGGCGAAGGCGGCGTGCTAACCGAAGCGGTACGGCGCAAGCCCTACAGCGTGGTGCTGCTGGACGAGGTGGAAAAAGCCCACCCGGACGTGCATGAGATCTTCTTCCAGGTGTTCGACAAGGGCGTGATGGAAGACGGCGAAGGCCGGGTGATCGACTTCAAGAACACCCTGATCCTGCTGACCACCAACGCCGGCACCGAGTTGATTTCCCAGGTCTGCAAAGACCCGGCGAACATTCCCGAGCCGGAAGCCATCGCCAAGGCCCTGCGCCAGCCGCTGCTGGAAATTTTCCCGCCCGCCCTGCTCGGCCGACTGGTGACCATCCCGTATTACCCGCTGAGCGACGAGATGCTCAAGGCGATCACCCGCCTGCAACTCGAGCGCATCAAGAAGCGTGTGCAGAACACACACAAAGTCGCCTTCGACTACGACGACGCGGTGGTCGATTTGATCGTCTCGCGCTGCACCGAGACCGAAAGCGGCGGGCGCATGATCGACACGATCCTTACCAACAGCCTGCTGCCGGACATGAGCCGTGAATTCCTCACGCGCATGCTCGAAGGCAAGGCGCTGGCGGGTGTGCGGATCAGTAGCCGGGATAATGAATTGCACTATCAGTTCAACGATTGACCTGACGAAACACGATCAAATGTGTGGGAGGGGGCTTGCCCCCGATAGCGGTGAATCAGTCACCACATGCATCAACTGACACACTGCTATCGGGGGCAAGCCCCCTCCCACATTTGCAGCCGGTTTCTTCAGCTATTACGCAATTTACGGGTTAACCGATGCTATTCAACCAAGCCTCACGCCTAGCCAAAATCACCAGCCCCCTCGGGCCGGACGTGCTGCTGCTCAATCAAATGGGCGGCGGCGAAGAGTTGGGAAGGCTGTTCACCTACGACCTGCAACTGACCTCCCTGGACGCCAACATCGACCTCAACCAGTTGCTCGGCAAGCCGATGAGCGTCGGCGTGCAACTGGCAGACGGCGGCGAGCGGCATTTCCACGGGATCGTCGCGCAGTGCAGCCAGAGCATCGACCAGGGCCAGTTCGCCAGCTACCAAGTGACGCTACGCCCGTGGCTGTGGTTGCTGAGCCGCACCTCGGACTGTCGGATTTTCCAGAACCTGAGCATCCCGCAGATCATCAAGCAGGTGTTCCGCGACCTGGGTTTTTCCGACTTCGAAGACGCCCTGAGCCGGCCATACCGCGAGTGGGAATACTGCGTGCAGTACCGCGAAACCAGCTTCGATTTCGTCAGCCGCTTGATGGAACAGGAAGGCATCTACTACTTCTTCCGACACGAACAGGACCGCCACGTGCTGGTGCTGGCCGATGCCTACGGCGCCCACACCACGGTGCCGGGCTACGCGTCGATTCCGTATTACCCCAAGGACGAGCAGCAACGCGAACGCGACCACATGCACAACTGGCACCTGGCGCAGCAAGTGCAGCCGGGCTCGCTGGAGCTCAACGACTACGACTTCCAGCGCCCCAGCGCGAGCATCGACGTGCGCTCGGCCATGCCGCGCCCGCACACCGCCGGCGACTACCCGCTGTACGACTACCCCGGCACCTACGTGCAAAGCGCGGACGGCGAACACTACGCGCGCACCCGCATCGAAGCGCTGCAAACCCTGCATGAACAAATCGAATTCAGCGGCAACGCCCGCGGCCTCGGCTCCGGCCACCTGTTCAGCCTCACCGGCTTCAGCCGCCAGGACCAGAACCGCGAATACCTGATCGTCGGCATCCGCTACAACATCCATCAGGAAAGCCTGGAAAGCGGCGGCGGCTCAAA
>NZ_JAFCVO010000002.1:0-387065 GCF_049897085.1 Pseudomonas sp. PSPC3-2 | reverse complement strand
AGGAAAGTATTAATATCTCGCATAAGAACGCCGGTTTGTTAGATGTGTTTGCTCGCACGAACATCATCAACCAAATCGGCGTTCTTGTTTCTGTGTTTCCCGAGATTCCGTGAAGAACCAAAAAAAAGCCCACCGGGGGAGGCGGGCCAAGGGATTCACTGGAGTAGGTAGGCTTCACCCTATAGACCCGAAAGTGAAGGTCTTGTGAAAATCCCATGGCAAGTTCAGATGGGCGCGGGGCTCAGGATCGACGCACGAATGTACGCATTGTCTGCCCGGGGCCGGTGCTGAATACCCACGGTCGCGGCATGCCTTCATCTGCTGCAATGAACACAAATTCGTCTCCTTCCAGGCGGTAGCTGGCCGGCAGTGCCTTGCCCGCGTCGTCACCCATGGCATCGATCCACGTGATGCTTTTGGGGTGGGTGGCGCTGTCCAGGAAGAATCGGCCGGCCAATAGCCGCTCGCCATCAATGGTGAGCACTTCAAAGTGGTCGCCGGTAATGATGGTGACTGCACCGGGCGCGCTGTGGGCGTCGGGAGGGTTGAGCACGCCGCTGTCTTCGAGCGCGATCTGCTCCCATGTGCCCTGCAGGGCGTGGTAGTCCGGGTCGGAAATGGATGTCATACAAATTCCTTTTTGTTGAGGCTTAATAGGTGATAGCGCGACCGAATGGTCAGAAAAAGCCCGGTATGCACAGGTTTATCTGTCGGAATTGTCGTGTTATCAGGCTTTTATCTCGATTTTTTCGTGCGCCAGCAGCTATTTAACAAACTTTTGACTACTCTTGTGACAAGAAAATTCCTACTCGATGAACGCCGGTGGCAATGATCGCTTTTGAAGGGAAACAAACTTTAATTGCGTGGGATTTTTCGTCCGGCTGAGTGGTCAGATAGCGATTGGTAGGCCTGCTCTGTGGGCTTCAGGGCGTTGTCCCTGATCCTTTACTTGATTTTCAGGTTTTTGGCGGTGATGGCCGTTTAGTATCATTTTTAAGGTGCTTTCATTTTGAATCGAACGTCCCCGCATACTGCTTCTAGCTCTTCAGATGAAATCGACCTGCTTGAACTGTTTCACTCGATTTGGCAGCAAAAAAAACGGGTAGTGGGGTGTACGGTTCTGGCAGGCGTGCTTGGAGTCGGCTATGCCTTCCTGGCGCCGCGCACATATGAGGTCAGCAGTGTCTTGCGCCCGGCGGCGATCAACGAACTGGATGCATTGAACCGTTCCGAAGTCTACAAACTGCCACCGGCCGATGCGTTGTCGAAAGTGGGCGCGCAGTTGGACTCTTATGAGGCGAGGCTGGGCTTTTTCAAATCCCATGAGCAATTGTTCACCGCGTTCCAGAAACCTGGGCAAAGCCTGGAGCAGTCTTTTGAAGACTTCAACCGCAACTCGGTCAACTTGATTCTGCCGGACCCGAAGAAGGCCGACTCGTTGAGCAGTTATATCCGACTGGAGTTGCAGTATCCGGCCGATGTGGACGGTGTGGCGATTCTGAACGGCTTTGTCGACTACGCCATTGCGGCGGAGCGCGAACAGGTCGGTGCAGACCTCAAGGTGATCGTCAATAACCGCCTGAATGAACTCAAAGGCAAGATTGACGCCGCGCGCGCCAACTACGATACCGATAAGGAATCGAAGATCGCTAAGTTGTTGGAAGATGACCGCCTCAAGCGCGCCCAGTTGCAAGATGAGCTCAGTGCCCTGCGCCTGCAGATGAAAATGGAGCGTAACAACCGCCTGGCGGAATTGTCGGAAGCCATTGCCATCGCCAAGTCCATGGGGATCAAGACACCGACTACGCCGTCTTCCATGGCTGATGCTTCGCGAGGGGGCTCGAGCCAGGTGATGCGTACCGAAGTCAACAACCAGAAGATCCCGCTCTACTTCCTCGGCACCGAAGCCCTTGACGCCGAGCGCGTTGCGCTACAACAGCGGACCAGTGACGACTTCACCAACCCTCGCGTCGCCGAGATCGGCAAGGAGTTGCAACTGCTGGAGGTCAACCGTGAGGTTGAGGTGCTGCGCAAGCGTGGGAATGAAGACATATTCCTGCAGGATGTTGAACCGCTTCGTGCCGAAGTTGCGCGCTTGCGCAACCTCAACATCGACATGAGCAACCTCAAGCTGGTCACCGTCGACCGCCGCGCCCAAGAGCCGTTGGCGCCGATCAAACCGAAAAAAGCCTTGGTGATCGCCTTGAGCCTGGTCGCGGGGTTAATCCTCGGCTTGCTCGTCGCACTGGTCCGCCATATTGTGCTGGCCCGGCGCGAAACCTTGCCTTGTTCGACCTTGGAAGACGGGCGTTTTTCCCGTCGTGAGCGCAAGGATGACCAGCCGCTGCTGTAACGTTTAACGCGAGAGGGCTTGTCCCATGACAAGCCCGCATGTCCCCCTCCAAATACAATCAGTAGACAGCTTTTCACAATTCTTAGTTAACGTTTTGTTACAAACTGTGGCTAAATATTGGGTGATGGCTATGTGCCGGACGGTTATCCGTCGGTCGTGCCGCCTGTATTTGAATTGTGATTTCATGTGCTGCTATCCAACCTCGGCCGTTGTGGGCACGCAGGAGCAGCCGGTTTTCTTCTGACTTGTGACCAAATCCATTGAAACTTATCATTGTTGTCCTCTACGTTACCTCCATTGCGTATGTCCACCTGCGTGGCCGGGTGCGGCATAAACTGAGCCGCCAGCTTAGCGATCACTCCACGTTCCTGGCGCCCGTCAACTGTTTTCTCTACCTGTTCTCCAAGCTGCGCAGCCGACCGTATCTCTCACCCAGCGACTTCCCAGACCTGAGTCCACTGCAGGAGCATTGGGAAGAAATTCGCGAGGAAGCCCGGAATCTGATGCAGGCGGGCGCGATCAAGCGTTCGGACCGATACGACGACGTGGGTTTCAACTCGTTCTTCAAGTCTGGCTGGAAGCGCTTTTATCTGAAATGGTACGGCGACAGCCACCCCTCGGCGATGAAGCTGTGCCCGCGCACCACCGAGTTGCTGCAGAGCATTGGCTCGGTCAAGGCCGCGATGTTCGCGGAGCTGCCACCGGGCTCCAAGCTGGTGCGCCACCGTGACCCTTACGCCGGCTCCTATCGCTACCACCTGGGCCTGGACACCCCCAACGATCCGGGGTGCTACATCAATGTGGATGGCGAGAATTACTCCTGGCGTGATGGCGAGCCGGTGATGTTCGACGAGACCTATATCCACTACGCGGAAAACGCCACCCAGAAAAACCGCATCATTCTGTTCTGTGACGTCGAGCGGCCGATGAAGTACCGCTGGGCGGCCGCGTTCAATCGCTGGTTCAGCCGCACTGTCGTGGCGGCTGCAGGCTCGCCCAACGACGCAGGCGACAAGACCGGCGGCCTGAACCGAGCGTTTACCCGCTTGTACAAAATCCGCCTGCGCGGCAAGGAACTCAAGAAGCGCAATCGCACGCGCTACTACCTGGAAAAGTGGGCGATCTTCGCGGTGTTTGCGCTGATCTTCATCCTGATCTGAGGCTCGAAGCGGCGCGACTCACTGCGGTGGCGTCGCGCCCAACGTGTCCCACATCTTCTTGCTGAGCGTCTGCCGATTGGCATAACCCGCCCACGGGTTCTCCTTCAAACCCTGCAACCGCTGTTGCAGGTTGGCGACCGTCCACTGCTGGGCGCCACGCAATCCCTTCAACTCATCGCGACTGACCGGCACCGGCACCGACACCGGCAGGCCCGGGCGTGGGCCTGGCGTTCCCCACGCAGGTACCGCTGAGCACGCTCAGGGGCTGGGCTTCGGTGATGTCGTAGTCGCTGGCCGGGCGGGCGTGCCGGTCCTTTTCCTTGATCAGCAGCCACTGTTCCTTGTCGCCGTTGCCTTTGAGGTGGGTGCGTACCAGGGCCCAGTCGCCTGAGAGCTTTTCGCCGACGAGGGTGAATTCCAGTTTGCCGGCGGCGTAGGTGGTGTGTGGGTCGTCGTGGGGTTGCCAAATGCCGCGGTCCCAGACGATCACATCGCCGGCGCCGTATTGGCCGGCCGGAATGCGGCCTTCGAAACTGCCGTAGCTCAAGGGGTGGTCTTCGACCTGCACCGCGAGGCGTTTCTGGCTGGGGTCGAGGCTGGGACCCTTGGGCACGGCCCAGCTCTTGAGTACGCCATCGAGTTCCAGGCGAAAATCGTAGTGCAGATTGCGCGCGTCGTGCTTCTGGACCACGAACGTCAGCGCAGGCTTACGCGCTTCGCTGGATTCCACGTCTTCGATCTTGCCTGCTTTGGCCTTCTTCATAACCAGAACCATGATGTTGTCTTGAGTAAAGGCTGTGTTCCGTTGACTCGCAGGGCTCGGCGAAAGTTTCGGCGGGCGGATACCCAGACAGAACCAGTTACATCTGATGAGAAACTATTTAGTTACCAAAGCCGAACCCAAAGCGTAGCGTGGTATCGAAAGCACGTATTCCTCGTCCTAAGAGGCTTTGTCATGAACACCCGTGTGCGACATCTTGCAGCGTTGGCGCTAGGCCTGGTGCTTTGCGCCAGTGTCCAGGCGCAAAACCTGCCCGGCAGCAATGACGCCAACAATAGCCCGATCCACCGCGCCAATCCCAACAGTATGCAGGGCACCCAGCCCAATGCGCCGGCGGTTCGCGGCATCCAGACCGGGCCGGCCACGCGCACGCCGACCCTGGAAAACGGCGGCATCGGCAATCGCTATCCGCAACGCGAGGCCGCGCCCAGCCGCCCCGCGACCGAAACCAAAGCCCCCACGGTTGACGCCAACGGCAATCGCCGGCCTTGAGTGCCGGTAAGGACCCCGTCTTATGTTTCTACGCAAAACCATGCTCGCCGCGTGTTGCGCAAGCACCTTATTGCCGCTGACGACGGTGTATGCCGCCCAGGCCCAGCAATTTCCCAGTGAACAAGGCAGCATCAGCGCCACGCCGATCGCCATAGGCCTGGATCACCCATGGGCTGTGGCGTTTTTGCCGGACAAACAAGGCTTTCTCGTCACCGAGCGTCCCGGCCACCTGCGGGTCGTCAGCCCGGACGGCAAGTTGTCTGCACCGCTGACCGGTGTGCCACAGGTCTGGGCCAAGGGCCAGGGCGGATTGCTCGATGTGGCGCTGTCGCCGGACTTCAAGCAGGACCGCCTGGTGTACCTGTCGTATGCCGAAGGTGGCGGTGAGGGCGGCACGGCTGGCACCGCGGTTGGCCGCGGGCGGTTGGCGGATGACCTGAGCGGTTTGCACGACTTCAAGGTGATCCTGCGCCAGGAGCCCAAGCTCTCCACCGGCAATCACTTCGGCTCGCGCCTGGCCTTTGACCGTGACGGCTATCTGTTTGTCACCCTGGGTGAAAACAACGACCGGCCCACCGCCCAGGACCTGGACAAGCTGCAAGGCAAGGTGGTGCGGATCTACCCGGACGGCCGCGTGCCGGATGACAACCCCTTTGTCGGCCAACCGGGCGTGCGCCCCGAAATCTGGTCCTACGGCCAGCGCAACCCGCAGGGCCTGGCGCTGAATCCGTGGAGCGGTACGCTCTGGGAAAACGAGCACGGGCCGCGTGGCGGCGATGAAATCAACCTCATCGAGCGCGGCAAGAACTACGGCTGGCCCTTGGCGACCCACGGTATCAATTATTCACTGACGCCGATCCCCGAGGCCAAGGGCAAGGCGGTGGAAGGCACCGTGGCGCCACACCATGTGTGGGAGAAATCCCCGGCAATCAGTGGCATGGCGTTCTACGATGCAGACCGCTTCAAGGCGTGGCAGCACAATCTGTTCATTGGCGCACTGGCCAGCCAGGAGCTGATTCGCCTGCAGTTCGATGGTGACAAGGTGGTCCATGAGGAACGCTTGCTGGGAGGTTTGAACGCGCGGATTCGCGACGTGCGGCAGGGGCCGGATGGCTTTTTGTATGTGTTGACCGATGAGGATGATGGGGTGTTGTATCGAGTGGGCTTGAACCAGGATTGAGCAATAAGCCGCAAGCTTCACGCTTGCGGCTACAGGTTAGAGTCCCAACTCCGACAGCCCCGGATGATCATCCGGGCGCCGCCCCAGCGGCCAGTGGAACTTGCGCTCGCTGGCCTTGATCGGCATGTCGTTAATGCAGGCAAAGCGGTTGGCCATCAAGCCGTGCTCGTCGAACTCCCAGTTTTCATTGCCGTAGGAGCGGAACCAGTTGCCGGAGTCGTCGTGCCATTCGTAGGCATAGCGCACCGCGATGCGGTTATCGCTGAACGCCCACAACTCCTTGATCAACCGGTAATCCAACTCCTTGGCCCATTTGCGGCTGAGGAAGTCTTTGGCTTGTTCACGGCTGTAGGCAAATTCGGCGCGGTTACGCCACTTCGTGTCCAGCGTATAAGCCAGGGACACCCGTTGCGGGTCGCGGGAGTTCCAGCCATCTTCGGCCAGGCGGACTTTTTCGATGGCCGACTCGCGGGAAAACGGCGGCAGGGGCGGGCGTGTTTCTGCTTGGGATGGCATTAGGCAGCTCCTTAAAACAATAAAAGTTGATCGAAAGTGCGAGGCCTGTGGGTTTAAAGTCCCAATACCGTTCGTGCCATGCATTGCGCCGTATCCGCCGTGGTTGCATCGCCCGTCACCAGGGCCACGGTAATCGCGCCATCGATCAGGATCAGCAGTTGCGCGGCCTGCTGTTGCGGATCGGGCGTGCCATGGGCTTGACACAGTTCGAGCAGGTACTCGAAGAGTGTGTGTTTATGCGCCTTCGCCAGCAGGCGTACCGGGTGTTGCGGGTCGCCGGTTTCGCCGCTGGTATTGATGAACGCGCAGCCGCGAAAGTCCGCCGAACCGAACCAGGCCTTGAGTGCGCTGAACAGTGCGAGCAGGCGCTCGCCGCTGTCTTCACTGCGTTCCACCTCGGTGCGCAGCCAGTGCATCCAGCGCGCGTCGCGACGTTGCAAGGCGGCGATGACCAGTTCGTCTTTATTGGCGAAATAGCGGTAGATGCTTTTTCTCGAGACACCGGCGGTTTTCACCAGGAGGTCCATGCCGGTGGCGGCGATGCCATGGCGATAGATCAACTTCTCGGTAACGTCGAGAATGATGTCGCGGGTTTCGTTGTGATTTATATCGTTCATGCCGAGAACAGTAGAACGATCGTTCTTCTTGGTCAATCGGTATTTTCCATGCCGCGCAACGAGACCTGAGCACCCCCATGGTGTAAGCTCTGGACCTCTTCGGATTCGACCCATTGCGAGCCTTATGCCGTCGTTCTTCAAACGTTCCCTGTTGCCCAAACTGCGCGGTTTCCCACTCTCCACCGAGGCGATTGAGGTGCTTTCCGGCGCCGCTGCGTTTCGCCGTTGCCTGCTGGAGAAAATTCCCCAGGCCACCCGGCGTATCTACATCGTCTCGTTGTACTTGCAGCAGGACGAGGCGGGGCAGGAGATCTACGACGCCTTGCACGCGGCCAAGGCGGCACGCCCGGAGCTGGACATCGTGGTGGTGGTCGATTGGCTGCGCGCTCAGCGCGGGTTGATCGGCGCCGGTAAACAGCCGGGCAACAGCGCCTGGTACCAGGCCATGACCCAAAGCCATGCCACTGAGGTGCCGGTGTACGGCGTGCCGGTGCAGACCCGCGAACTGTTCGGCGTATTGCACCTCAAGGGCTTTGTGATCGATGACAGCGTGCTGTACAGCGGCGCCAGCCTGAACAACGTGTATTTGCACAAGTTCGACAAGTACCGCTTCGACCGTTACCACCTGATCCACAGCGCACCGCTGGCGGATTCGATGCAACACCTGGTCGAGCACGGGTTGATCGCGTCCAAGGCGGTACATCGCCTCGACTTGCCCAACCCGCCGACCACCCGCAGCCTGCGCAATGATATCGGCGACCTGCGCAGTCGCCTCAAGCACGCTGCCTACGACACCACGACCGGCCTGTTGCCCAACGGCCACCTGTCGGTCAGCCCCTTGCTCGGTGTCGGTAAGAACAACCCCTTGAGCCGGGTGATCCTCGAACTGATCGCCAGCGCCCAGCACCAACTGACCATTTGCACGCCGTACTTCAACCTGCCGCTGCCGGTGACCCGGGAAATCAACCGCGCCCTGGCGCGCGGGGTGAAGATCGACATCATCGTCGGCGACAAGACGGCCAACGACTTCTACATCCCGCCGAGCGAGCCGTTCAAGGTGATTGCGGCCCTGCCGTACCTTTACGAAATCAGCCTGCGCCGCTTCGCCAAGCGCCATCAGCCGATGATCGACAGCGGCCAGTTGAACCTGCATCTGTGGCATGACGGCGACAACACCTACCACCTCAAAGGCATGTGGGTCGACCAGCGTTATACGTTGCTGACCGGCAACAACCTCAACCCGCGCGCGTTCCGTCTTGATCTGGAAAACGCCTTGTTGATCGATGATCCCAAGAGCGAGTGGCTGGAGCCACGACGGACCGAGCTGGCGCAGATTTTCCAGCACACCACGCGCATCGACGGTTATCAGCAGTTACAGACCCTGGTGGATTACCCGCAAGCGGTCGGCAAATTCCTGCGTCGCGTCAGCCGGGTGCGGATTGAGCGGTTGCTGTATCGCATTCTGTAACACGGGGATCGCGCAACGAACTCTCTTGCTGCCTTCAAAGCCTTGAGAGTTCGCCTACACGCAACTGTGACCCAGGCGGGTATGTTTTCTCTCGACAGTTCTTAAGGACAAGAACTCTTGCCATTCACTGGTAGAGAGGAACTAGAAATGTCACCCGTCTCCCCAATTCTTCATGCCCATCCCTCAAATGTGCCGTCGCTGACTGTCGCGCCAGCGCCGATTAGCGGCCCTGTCCCCGAGACTATTGTGCGCACCCGACGCGCGGCGGCGCCCGATCTACCGGCCATTACGGGCCCACAATGGACCTTGCCGCCGGCGCCGGTAACGTCGGCGGATGCCGATCGTCAGTTACACACCGCGTTGATTTCCTCGGCCTTGCGTCAGTTGCCGGACTCGACCGTCCCGATTCCCCATGGCGCCACGATTTATGCAGGTTTCGATGCCCTGCGCAGTGCCTTCAATACTGCCCAAATGCGGGCCTGGATCACCAGCAAAGGGCTGAGCCTTGATACCGTCGTGGTGAAACCGGACTCGATCAGTGGTTGGGTCGTCGATAACGGCGTAGCGACACAAAAGACCTTCACGTTGAGCGACACGTCCGGCTGGTGGCAGGTCAGCGCCAGGTTGCGCGCTGCGGCAGCCGCCTTGGATGTGACCGGCAACGGGCTCGCGTATGTGCATCCAGAGAGCGAAGGCTTGTCGCGCAACACGGTCTTGCACGGGTACGACGTCACCCCGCCGAACACTGCCGATGAACTGGGGGCGGTGCGCCATTCGCTTTCGACAGCGGACTGGTCAGCCTTGTCGGCGCAGGTAAAAGGGCGTCTGGAACAACGCACCCTGACCGCCAGAAAAGCCATCGACGTCATGGACGAACGTGTGCATCTAGCGGGCAGCTTGAGTGACCTCGTGCGTCACCTATCCGATGAGGACGAGGTGCTGCTGTCCGGCGTGCAAACGCCGATCAGCTACACCTCGTCGCTGGCGATTGACGGCGCCGACAAGGCGGCGGTCAGCGAGGTGCTGGCGTCCCATGGGTTGCCGGTGCCGAAGACGGCGCGGGAGGTGCGCAACATCCTGCGCTGGCTCGACGCTGCGCTGCCGCCGGCGCCGGCCCTGGGCGATTACGCGCCATTGATCACGCGCCAGTGGGCTCCTGGGGTATTGTCCGACGCCGATAAACGTTTCGTGGCTGAGTTGAGCGATGACGACACTCCTGGCAATAAGCCTGCGCTGAACCTGTTGCGTGTCCTGGATATCCGCGGGGTGCTTGCGCTCAACACCGCCGGTACCTTGCGTGCTGACGCCGATCGCTTCCTTGACGAGGTCCTGAGCAGCCCCGTGGTGTTGAACTGGGGCAGGGCCGTGGCGCGTAACCGACATTTCCAGGGCGCGTCCGGCGCCGATCAACTCTCGACGCTCGAAGCCAAGCAGTGGGTGCTGGCGGCCATCATGCTGCAAATCGATCCCGACGCCCCGGGGCGCCCTGGGACGGTTGCTGGTTATGACATCTATCAACCTGCCAACAATGGCCGGACGCTGACCTCGGTGCGCACCGATATCGAAACGCACCTGTGGAAAAAAACCGCGCTGGACCCCAAGGTCGCGCCCCTGTTAGCGCACCTGTTTCTGGCCGCTGCCGCCCCCGAGTTTCTGCTTCGGGATGTTCCATCCACGCTGCGCATGGGCTCCGCGGAATGGGCGGACTTGCGCCTGGGGGTGACCTTTGCCGAGCGTCAAGGCGGCACCGGGAGCTCGCGCGCGATGAGTTACCAGGAGGTCATGGCGCTTGCCCGGTTGGATCCGCGCAATGCGCACGAGGCGGCAGTATTGGATAACCACGGTGTCGATGTATTGCTGGACTGGGGCCTGATGCAGGGGATCTACGCCAAGACGGCAGATGGTCGCTATACAGGGCAGCACTACCAGCAAGCCCGCGAAGCCTTTCAGGCCCAGCGCGAGCAACTGCTGCAAGCCCTGATGACGTTCAAGGCACCGCTGCCGACACGCCGGGATCAGGCGACTGCAAATTTGCAGAAGGTTTTCCCGGCGCTCAGCGGCCCACAGTTGCAAGCGTTGAAGGTCCACATTGCGGACCCGGACGAGCGCCGTAACATGAAGGTGTCGGAACCCAAAACCCGTTCGCTGATCGAGACTTATATGACCGGCGATCTGGTCAGAGACCGCTGGATGTTGCTGGACGCAGACATTCCTGGCGTCGTTGGCGGCGCAAGAACGCCCTTTTCAAACGCACGCCCCAGCCGCGCCGAACAAGCCGCCATCGTAAAAAACGTGCGCGCCTTGAATGCCAAGATCAACCGCTTGCCGAGTCTGCCGGGGCAAGTGGCGAGTGAAGTCGACACCTACCTGGGAAAGCTCAAGCAAGGGTTGGGCACCACCACCAAAAGGATGCTTGCGAACTTGCCCCTGGCTGATCGCCAGGCCCTGGAATATGGCACCGTCGAGCTGTTTGCCCTGCGCGAACACGTCGACGGGGTGCCCACGCTGGATCAGACATCTGCGCAAATCGAAGAGCGCCGAGGGCGCAAAGGCACGCTGATCCGCTGTGACTACAACGGGGTGATCAGCTACTTTGAAGTGTTCCCGGCCAAGATGCTGATCGTTAAGCGTGAGGATTTGCCCGACCAACTGACGCTGGGTGGCACCCTCCAGGAGACGCAGCGAACCTATGGGCGTTGGGCGCCCTCGACGGTTCGGTTGCAAAATGGCGCAGTGGAACCGTTCGATTTCACCGCCTACACCTGCGACGCCTTGCCCCGGTCGGGCGTGTCGTCCCCCGGCATCATTATCGACCGGTTGGGTGACACCTTGCCGGCCGCCCCTGCGTCCGCAGATGGCAGCGTCCAGGCGGCGGTCCCGAACAGCTTTGCGTCGCCGCGCAGCCAAGCGATTGTCGACCGGATCATGCAGGGCAATTTCATTCATCACCGCGACAGTGTGCTCAAGTATGCCCAGGGCCAATTGCCCCTTGAGCAACAGCGGGAAGTGTCGCAACGCAACGACAGCATTTTGCTGAGTATGATTCCGTTTGTCGGGGCCGTCGTGGACCTGGCCAAGGGCAATGTCATCGAGGGCACGCGGGGGTTGTTGATCGATACTGTCGGCGCGTTTCTAGGCGGCGCAGGGGCGTCGGTGCGCGCGTTGGTCAAATCCACAAAGGCGGTTGCGCCCTTTGGCGCCAAGGCTTTTCGCGTGGCGGAAAAGGGGGTGACCGTGGTCAGCGCGTTTTTGAATCCGATCGATGGCGCTGCCGATCTGCTGGTCAATGGTGCAAAAGGCGTGCTCGCCTTGCCCCATGTGTTGAGCCACGCGCCGAATGTCTCGGCGTTCGCGAACATGCTTGTGGCGCAGGAAAAGCTCCGCGCCTTCTTTGGCGTGCGAGCGGCGTTGGATCGTTCCACGGCGACCCCCAATGGCTCGCCGCAGGCCACAGCTCATCAAGGGCACAATCATGGCGTGCCGGTTCGAGCGGTGCAGGCGGGCGAGCATTGGTACGCGGTCAATCCGCAGAACGGCTTGGCGGTCGGTACACCGCTGGACGGGTACCGACGGTTGGGCGAGGCCTCAATGGCTTAATTCAGCCCGAGTTTGCCGCGCAGGGTCGACAGGTCTTCGGCCAGGGTATTGACCGGGCCCACCAGGGCTTTGCGGTCGTTTTCCTTGACCTTGTCATAGGTCTGGAAGCCGCCATCCGGGGTCTTGTACTTGGCCAGGATCTTGTCCACGCTGGCGAAGTTCTTATCGACCTTGGCCAGGAAGGCCTTGTCCTGTTTCTCGATCTGGCCGCGGAACAGATCGACGATTTTCTTCGCACCGTCGATGTTGCCCTGGAAGTCATACAGGTCAGTGTGGCTGTAGCGGTCTTCCTCGCCTGAGATCTTGGTGGCGGCGACTTCTTCGAGCAGGGCTGCGGCACCGCCCACGACTTTTTCTGGCGGGAAGGTCAGGCCGGCGACCCGGGCCTGCAGGTCTTTGACGTCTTTGTTCAGGCCGTCGGCCAGGGCGCCGAGGCCTTGGGTGGTGTTCTCGGCGAACAGGCTGTACTCGATACGGTGAAAACCGGTGAAATCATCGGCCTTCACGCCTTTTTCGTGGTCGTCGACACGCGAATCGATAGAGGCATCGAGGTCGCTGAACAGCTCGGCGATCGGCTCGATGGCCTCATAATGTACGCGGGTCGGCGCATACAGCTTCTTGGCGGTGGCCAGGTCGCCTTTTTTCACGGCGTCGGTGAACGCCTGGGTCTGGGTCGCCAGCTCAGCGATTTGTTCGGTGACGTAGATCTTGTAGTCCGACACCGGGCCTACCAGGTCCAGCGGCGCCGTGGCGGCGAAGGCAGCCAGGGGCGAGAGGGTGATTAACAACGACAGTGCGAGAGTCGACTTCTTCATGGGACGGTTTCCGCTTTAAGTGTTGGCAGGAGGTTGAACGTGCGTTGCAGCAAGTAGCGTGCGCCCGATGAAATCCTTCGGTCCCGTCGCACCCGGCAAGGTGAAGAAATACCCGCCGCCGACTGGCTTGAGGTACTCCTCCAGGGGCTCGCCGTTGAGCCGGGTTTGTACGCTGATAAAACCTTTCTCCAGGTCAGCCTGGTAGCAGATAAACAGCAGCCCCATGTCGAGCTGACCGTTTTTGTTGACGCCGTTGGAGTAGTTGAACGGCCGGCGCAGGATCAGGTTGGCCTGGGTCTGCGGGGTGCGCGGGTTGGCCAGGCGGATATGCGCATCGAGCTTGGTCAGCTTGCCTTGCGGGTCTGTGCTGTAATCGGGCACTTGGGCTTCGTGCTGGCCACCCATGGGCGCGCCGGTGGGCTTGATGCGGCCGATGATGCTTTCCTGTTCCTGCAGCGGCGTGCGGTCCCAACGCTCGACAAAATTGCGAATGATCCGCACCGCCTGGTAGCTGCCATTGGCGGCCCAGGCCGGCTCGTCGCTGCCGGGCTGCACCCAGACAATCTGGTCCATGGTCTTGGCGTCGTTGGAATTCGGGTTGGCCGAACCGTCACGAAAACCCAGGAAGTTGCGCGCACTCTGCGCGGGCTCGCCGGGGCGGGCGGGCGCCTGCGGCGGCACGCTGCCTTCCTGCTTCCAGCGCACCAGCAGCAGGTCGGGCAGGTTTTTCACGATGTCGCGCAGGGCGTGGATATTGGTGTCCGGGGTGTTGGAGCAAAATTGCAGGCTCAGGTCGCCGTGGCACTGCGCCGCTTCCAAGGCATCGTTGGGGAAGCCGAGCATGCGGATCAGGCGCTTGGGCTTGACGGCGCTGAGGCCGAAACGCTCATCGAACAGCGATTCGCCGACCGATACGGTGATGGTCAGGTTATCCGGCGTGACCACCGGGCCGAGGATGCCCGAATCGGTGGGCGGCAGTTTCGGGTCGACCTGCGGCACGCTGCCGCCCGTCATCAGGAAGCTGATCCGTTCGTTGAGGGTGCGGAACAACCGCTCCAAATCCTCGCGATCACTGGCCAGGACATCAAAGGCCACCAGCATGCCGCAGGCCGGACGCGGGGTGACGATGCCGCTCTGGTGCTTGCCGAAAAAATCGTGATGGTCCTGGGTCTTGTCGCTACGCGGTGCGGTGGTCACTTGCTCGGCGGCAGCGGCCATGGCCGGGCAGCTCAAGGTGCTGCCGGCAATCGCGGCGCCGGTGGCGGCCATGCCCAGCAGGACGCGGCGGCGTTGAAGGTCTAACGGTTGTGAATCACTCATGTGTGCGCTCGTCTTTACTGCAGGCCGGAGAGGCCAAGGGCGGGGTCGATTCCATCGAGTGCGGCGGCCAGTGCCTTGGCCTTGTCGGCGATCTGCTTGCGCTGATCGGCGGTAACACGGTCGTAGCGGCTGAACTGGCCGTCGACTTTCAAACCATTGAGCTGCGTCTCGAACGCTGCAAGGGCCGTGTCGATGGTCGGCAACAGGTCGGCGGCGGACTTGCTCAGCAGCGGACGCATCAGGTCCACGACCTTGCGCGCAGCGTCCAGGTTGGCGGCGAAACCGTTCAGGTCGATATGGCTGTAGCGTTCTTCCTCACCACTGGCGGCGCGCACGTCGGCCAGGCTGTTGAGGTTGCGCACCACAATGCTCACCAGTTGCTCCGGTGGCAGCGACTGCGCCAGCAACTGTTGCTTGAGGCTGCTGACGTCGTTCACCAGGCGCTGCGCCAGCGGGGCCAGGCCATCGAGGCTGCGTTGCTGGAACAGGCTGTATTCGAGGCGGTGGAAGCCGCTGAAGGACGGGTCCTGCTCACGCTTTTCGAAATAATCGGCACGGGCATTGATCGCGTTATCCAGTTCCGCCAGGCGTTGCGACGCTGCGGCGAGGCGCTGGTAAGCCTCGCGGGCCGGCACGTACAGCGCCTGAGCCTGGGCCAGATCACCCGCATCGATCGCTTGCTGCAAGGCGGTCACGGCCTTGACCAGTGCGTTGCCCTGGCTGCTCAGGTACACGCGAAATTCCGACAACGGACCGATAAACGCCACCATCGACGGCTTGGCCTGGGCTTGGGCGTCGGATTCCGCCGTGGGCGTCACATGCAGGGTGCCGCGCGGGTTGCTTAACAGGCCGCAGGTGATTGCATAGTCGCCCGGCAACAGCTTGGCATTGATCACCTGGCTCAGGCCCGGCGCGATGTTTTCGCGTTCTTCGAGCACCAGCACGCCGTCGAGGATTTCCCATTCCACCGCGCGGTCGGAGCGGTTGATGATGCGAAAGCTCGCGCGCCCGGCGGGAACGGTCAGCGCGTTGGGTTCGCAGGCGTGGCCATGAATGGTCACAACGATTTCATCGTGATGGGTCTGGCGCTTGGCTGCGGCCATTTGCGAGGCGTAGTAGAACAGGCCACCGGCGGCGATCATCACGACCACCGAGCCGGCCACCGCCCAACGTAAGGCGCGGGGCGGCGAGGCCGGTTGAGGAGTTGGGTTGGACAAGAGACAGTCCTTACTGGTGGGGAACGGAAGAGGGCGCGGCGACCGGCTTGGCGGGCGCTGCGGGCAGGAAGAACATCACCAGGGCCACCACCAGGTAGATCAGGTAGGCACCCAGGGCACTGACGGTCGGCGCGTCCTGATAGCCGAACATCCCGGCCAGCACCGAACCTACCGGGCCGTCCATCGGCAACGTGGCGCTGACATCGAACAGCACGGTTTGCAGGTGGTTCCACACGCCGGCTTCGTGCAGGGCCTGCACTGAATTGGCGAGGATGCCGGCGGCCACCACCAGGATGAACAGGCCGGTCCAGCGGAAAAACGCGCTGAGGTTCAGGCGCATGCTGCCGCTGTAGATCAGGAACCCGACGATGATCGCCAGCACCAGGCCGAGCAGGGCACCCAGCGGGGCGCCGGGGCCTTCACTCTGCTGGAACACCGCCAACAGGAAGAACACGGTTTCCAGGCCTTCGCGGGCCACGGCGAAAAACACCATCAGGATCAGTGCGGCGACCTGATGCCGCGAGCCGGCCAGGGCATGGTCGAGGGATTCGTGCAGTGAATGCTTGATTGACCGCGCGACCTTGCGCATCCAGAACACCATGGAACTGAGAATGCTCACGGCGACCAGGCCGACCACGCCTTCGAACAATTCCTGCTGTTTTTGCGGGAATTCGGCGCTCATCAGTTCCAGGCCGCCGCCGACCAGCAGGGCCAGGGCGGCGGCAAGGAAGACACCGATCCACACGGCGGGCATCCACTGGCCACGGCCGGTTTGTTGCAGGTAACTGGCAATGATGCCAACGATCAGTGCGGCTTCAATGCCTTCGCGCAACATGATGAGAAAGGGGACAAGCATTCGGCACCGAAGGGTCACTAGACAGGAAGCGAATTTGTAACATAATGATACGCATTGCTAAACAAGAAACATTAGCTTTTGCTGAACGGCGGCTGAACGGTGGTGGCAAAGCTCAAGCGCCCTTATGATGCACGCCACCTTTTGTACCGTTGGATTGCCCCACACCCATGTCGGAAAAAGACACCATCTCCATCCATCTGGTGCGCGAAGCGCTGTTGCAGAGCTGCGCGCCGGGGGCGGCGACCATTGAGGCGTTGAGCAAGGTGGGCATTGCTCCCGAGCTGCTGCTGCAGCCCGGCGCACGTGTCTCGGCCACGACCTACGCGCGGCTGTGGCGGTTGCTGGCGCGGCGGTTGGACGATGAGTTTTTTGGCATGGACCCGCGCCCGCTCAAGTCTGGCAGCCTGGCGTTTCTGTGTCGGGTGGCCATGGCCCAACCGACGGTGGCGGCCGGGCTGGAAACCTGCTTGGCGTTCCTGTCATTGATGTTCGAGCATTTGCCTGCCCAACTGGTGCGCCAGCAAAGCCTGGCGGAAATCGTGATGCTCGAAACCGAGCCCGATCCGCGCCGAGCGTTCAGCTATTTCACGTATTGGATGATCGTCCACGGCGTCGCCTGTTGGCTGGCGGGACGGCGTATACCGATCCTGGCCATCGAACTGCGCTGCCCACAGCCGGATTTTTGTGACGATTACCGGGTGATGTTCTCCGACAACCTGCGTTTTGACCGGCCGCGCACCCGCATGATTTTCTCCGCCGATTGCCTCGATCTGCCGATCAAGCGCAGTGCCGAAGAACTCAAGCGTTTCCTTGGCCACGCGCCGGCCAACATCCTGGTCAAATACCGCGACCCCGACAGCCTGGCCACCCGCATCAAGCACGACCTGCGCCAGATGCCGCCCGACACCTGGCCGGAAACCGACGGCCTGGCCGCCAGCCTGTGCATCTCCGCCTCGACCCTGCGCCGCCGCTTGGCGGAAGAGGGGCAAACGTATCAGGGGCTCAAGGACAGCGTGCGTAAGGAGTTGGCCATCGTCTGGCTGGCCGAGCCGCAGATCAGCTTTGCTGAAATCGCGACGCGACTGGGATTCGCCGATGCCAGTTCGTTCTACAAGGCATTTCGCAAATGGGCGGGGTCGAATCCGGGGCATTACCGTAGCCTGATTCTCAATGACGACAACCAAGAAGCGTCCTCATCGAAAAGCGTCTGACAGGGGTTGGAATTCGCAGCGGAGCTTTTTTTCCAAACATCAAGCATGCCCCGCACCTGTCCACGACAGCTCAATAATTCTCAATAAATTACATAATTTTTATGAATTTGTAACATTTTGATACGTATAATTGGCCCGCGAAAAAGCGCTGCATTGGCCTCTGAGTCGATTGCAACTTCAACACGCATGCTAATGGAATGATGGCGTTTTAACGCTGCCAGCCCGAATACGAATTTCCACCCGCCAAGGAGCATCCTGCCATGGATCCTGCCTATTCTCGGTGGGTCACGCATAGAAAAGCCAAACGTAATATAGCCGGTGCACGGTGTTTACTCCGTAATCTGCCTTACTGAGTAAGCGGGGCGCTTCTGCTTCTGCCTTTAGCATTTGTTTGTGTGACCTCACTCCGTCGTTTTGCCCATCCTCAAGAAGGTTGATTTGACTGCCTGCCTGGCAGCCTAGGCGCTGGCGCTCAAAAATGCGTTGGCCTGTGGTCATGAGTTCCCCTCAGAACGCTGTAGGAATCACTGAACATGAATAAGGTATTCCGTCACTACATCCCGGCTACGACGCTGCGGTTACTGCCCAACCGCTGGGATTTGGTTGCACTGCCGATGGTGATCGGCTTCTTGCTGTTTTTCTCGATAGGCGCACGGGAAACCTGGGCGCCTATCTCCTCTTTGCAGAGTGAAGTCATCTCACTCGACCCGGCCAACCTGCCCGAATATGCGATGCGCACCACGCTGCGCATGCTCGCCGCGATGGCGGCGTCCCTGGTGTTCACCCTACTTTATGGAACGCTGGCGGCCAAAAGCCGGCGAGCAGAGAAGCTGCTGGTGCCCGTACTGGACATCCTGCAATCGGTGCCCGTGCTGGGCTATATCTCGTTCACCGTGACGTTCTTCCTGCTGCTGTTTCCAGGGCGAGTGCTCGGCGCTGAATTCGCGGCCATTTTTGCGATCTTCACCAGTCAGGCCTGGAACATGACGTTTAGTTTCTACCAGTCACTGCGCATGTTGCCTCGTGACCTGGAAGAAGTGTCCAGCAACCTGCAACTGTCCGGCTGGCAAAAGTTCTGGAAGCTCGACGTGCCGTTCGCCATTCCGGGGCTGGTCTGGAACATGATGATGAGCATGTCCGGCGGTTGGTTCTTCGTTGTGGCGTCCGAAGCCATCACGGTTGGGGACAAGACCGTGATGCTGCCCGGCGTGGGTTCGTACCTGGCGATCGCCATCCAGCAGCAGGACCTGCATGCCGTGGGCTACGTGATTCTGGCGATGATCGCGGTCATCCTGATTTATGACCAGTTCATGTTCCGGCCATTGGTGGCCTGGGCCGACAAGTTCCGCATGGAAAACACCGCGTCTCAGGCTGGCTCACCGGAGTCATGGGTGCTGAAGTTGATCCAGCGCACCCGGCTGGTCCAGCGCATCTTGCGGCCCATTACCCGGATCGTCGGGCGCATCGGCAACCGTCGCTTCAGTCTGCCGCGCTCAACGCGCACCGTAATGCAATCGAGCCCCGCCACGTCCCGGATCATCGATTGGCTGTGGGGCTCGGCGATCGCCGTGCTGACCCTGTACGCGCTGTACCACATCGCCCTCTATATGAGCAGCGAAGTGACGCTCGATGAAGTCGTCCATGTGCTCAGTTTGGGCTTGATTACCCTGGCACGCGTGGTGGTGCTGATCGTGGTCGCCTCACTGATTTGGGTACCGCTTGGCGTGCTGATCGGTTTGCGGCCGCACCTTGCGGAAAAAATCCAGCCGCTGGCCCAGTTCCTGGCTGCGTTTCCTGCGAACTTGCTGTTTCCGGTGTTTGTGATCGTAATTCTGCGTTACCAGTTGAACCCGGATGTGTGGCTGAGCCCGCTGATCGTACTGGGGACGCAGTGGTACATCCTGTTCAACGTGATTGCCGGCGCCAGCGCGTTCCCGAACGATTTCAGGGAAGTTGCCGCCAACTTCCGCATTCGCGGCTGGCTGTGGTGGCGCAAGGTCATGCTGCCGGGCATCTTCCCGTATTACGTGACCGGGGCGATTACCGCCTCTGGCGGAGCGTGGAACGCCAGTATCGTTTCCGAATTTGTTTCATGGGGACAAGACAAGGTCGTCGCCCACGGTTTGGGTGCGTACATCGCCCAGAACACGGCGGCAGGGGACTTCCCGAAAATCACGCTGGGTGTGGTGGTTATGTCGCTCTTTGTCGTGGCCTTCAATCGCGCGGTATGGCGACCGATGTACGCCATTGCTGAAAACAAACTCCGTCTGAATTAACGGGATTCGATATTCATGAATATCTATACCGAACACACCAATGCATCGCCCGAAATCTACTCGCTCAATAACGTGAGCCGGGCGTTCGGCAAGGGCAAAGAAGAGTTGCAAGTACTCAGCAATGTTGACCTGACGCTGCGCGAAGGCGAAATCGTGGGCATGCTGGGTCGCTCCGGATCGGGCAAATCAACGTTGCTGCGCATCATTGCCGGCCTGATCCAACCTTCAGCGGGCGAGGTCAGGTACAACGGCTCATTGTTGACGGGGCCGGCCGAAGGCGTGGCCATGGTCTTTCAGACCTTTGCACTGTTTCCTTGGCTGACCGTCCTCGAAAACGTAGAAGCGGGCCTTCAGGCGTTACAGGTCGAACGCAAAGAGGCACGCAAGCGCGCGCTGGCCGCGATCGACCTGATCGGCCTCGATGGATTCGAAAACGCCTATCCCCGTGAACTGTCGGGCGGGATGCGGCAACGCGTTGGCTTTGCCCGCGCCTTGGTGGTTAACCCCACATTGTTATTGATGGACGAACCCTTCTCGGCGCTGGATGTATTAACCGCCGAAACCCTGCGAACCGACCTATTGGATCTGTGGAACGACGAGCATCTGCCGATCAAGTCCATCCTGATCGTGACGCACAACATCGAAGAAGCCGTTTTGATGTGCGACCGCATTCTGGTGTTGTCGACCAACCCAGGGCGCGTTGTGGCGGAAATCAAGGTGCCATTCGCCCATCCGCGCAACCGACTGGACCCGACCTTTCGCCAAATGGTCGATGACATCTATGCGTTGATGACCGACCGGCGCAGCGCTGACGCCAGTACCGGCAAAGCCGAGCTGAAGATGGGCAGTCCGCTGCCGGAAGTCTCCACCAACCTCATGGCCGGCCTGATCGAAACCCTCGCTGCCGAACCCTATAACGGGCATGCCGGTCTGCCAGACGTCGCTGAACGGCGCCTACTGGAAGTGGACGACCTGTTCCCGATAGCTGAGATGCTGGAACACCTGGGATTCGCTGAACTCAAGGGCGCCGACATTACCCTGACTGAGGCCGGCAAGTTATTCGCCGAGTATGGCACCCAGGAGCGCAAAACCATCTTTGCCGAGCACCTGATCAAGCACGTGCCGCTGGCCGCACGCATTCGCCAGGTACTGCAGGAACGAAACGGGCACCGCGCGCCACGGGTGCGCTTCGAGCAAGAACTGGAAGACTCACTCACCGAGGCGTTTGTGGAGAAAACATTGGAGAGCGTGATCACTTGGGGTCGATACGCTGAAATTTTCTCATATGACGACCACACCGAGACGTTCAGCCTGGACGATGTTGAAGGCAGCGTGTAGCCCTTCTTTCGCCATTGCAGCGGTTCAGCGCAGGGCGGAGTAAGTCTCTGGTAGACAGATCATGGTTTTCGCCCTGGCAATTTGTGCAGGTGCATCTTTCGGCGGCCAAAGACCTTCAGCGTAATAACGCGCTCTTAGCCGCCCACGCTCTACTCGGCGACGTTCGTCTTCAAGCGCCTGCGCAGTTTCAAACCCGCGCAGGCGTTTGACTTGGAAAAGATCGCCAATCTCGCAGCGCCAGACACCGGGTAATTGACCAGGCTCTTCTTCTGTGAGCGGCGGACAACTGAGTGTCGTGAGTTCATAAAGCATCGAATACCTCGCAATTCAAGCCCAAAAGACCCAGCCCAATATTGAATGAAATACGTTAGTTGGGATGGCTGTTAGGAAGTGTCTGATGGCGATTGGTAAGCGATGAGTAGTCCATTTCCCAAATTGATCAGCGCAGTGCGAATTCATCGGGTAAATCCGCGACAGCGCTTGAGCCATTAATTAGATTACGACGCCATCTTCATTCAATCAGGAATGCACGTATGGCAAGCAATACGCCCACATCAACCGGCTCCCTTCGCCCACTGCTGCTGAGAGGTTTTTAATGTCTCAGCCTTACGCGTTCATCAATGATTGGCAACAAACCTCCGTTGAACTCAAGGCAAGATTGCGCTTGAGCCAGCACGCCGAAGCCAAGTTCGACAGGCTCAATACGCATATCCGAAACGTCGTGGTGCTGCCGGGGCAGTTGGTCATCATCGGTGATGACTCCACGGCGTTGTGCAAGCCGGAAGAGCATCTGCTGATGCAATCCGCCTGGCGTATCCGCCACAGCGTGATGGCCGAAGGGGGAGATGCCTTTGCCTTGCAAAACTACGACTTGCTGCAGAAACTGCTGGGCTACGCGTCGCTCGGTGTCGGTACGGCGGGGGATGCTTGGAATCACCACTTGAAGGCGATCGTCAAAACCCTGGAAGAAATTGACGCCCTGCATAAACAGGCGTTGCGCCGAGGCGGTGGCGCAGCGCGGGATGAGTTTTTGGCGCGTCGCCAAACGCTGTTCAAAAAACTGGAAGCACAGATGCGCGGATTCGCCCGTTATGGCACGGGTTTGCGTAATGAAGGTTCGATCAAGAAGATGTTGGGGATTTCCACCAAGAGTTATCTGCACACCGGGGAGATCAGTCGATATGCCGAGAGGATTGCGCGGATTTCCAGGGTGGCGAAAGTGCTCAAGGCAGGGACGCCGTTGGGGATTGCTTTGAGCGCTGCGTCCACTGGGCTGGAGATCAAGGAAGCATGTTCCACGGGGAGGGAAGAGCAGTGCAGGAAGGCGAAATATGTGGAAGTGAGCAAGCTAGGAGGAGGGGTTCTGGGGGGGATGGCAGGTGGGTCTATGGCGACAGCTTTATGCTTCACCGTACTACTCCCTACAACTGGGCCGGCATCATTGAGTTGCCTGTTAATCGCAGGTGGGACCTTGGGCGCGGTTGGGGGCAGTCTTGGAAGCGAGTTGGGTGAGTACGTAGGGGAGAAAATTTATGAATATTGACTACTGGCTCAATCTTCCTCTTAAGTTCTGGTTTAGTGTGAGCGTTCTGTTTGTAGCCCTTAGCATCAATGTAGTCGGCATTTTTCTGATGTATCGACGATTGGATGAAATGGAGGACCGTTTAAATAAATGCAGCCTTGTCACTTCTAACAAACAGTTCTGGGGCGATTCGATACGAGGAAGAATGATTCGGCTGTGTGCCGTCACCTCAGCGGTTGTTATGCCGTGGTGGAACATAAAGCGCGGTACTGTGGATCGGCAGCAAGTTCAGGATTTTCCTCGCGTTCTCAAGCGCTTGCTTCAGGGAAAGATCCTTGGGGAAGTACTTTTTATGACGTCTGCCATATCCAACATATTGTATAAATGGCTAACACGCTGATCAGCGACAAAAAAAGCCCCGTGATCAAACGGACCACGGGGATAACCATTGGCTGGGTGCGACCAACCAAAAGAACTCTTTACATTATTTGGCGCTGACGGGGGGAACCGCAGGCGCTGTAGGGGGCAGTTATGGGAGTTAGCTCGGTGAGTAAGTAGGAGAGAAACCATATGAGTATTGATTATTTTATTTATCGTCCGTTGAAACTCTGGTTTGATTTGGCTTTGTTTTTTTGGGTCTTCATCGCCTTTGTGGTTTTGATATACCTGGCTTATCGAAGACTCGACGAAATGGAAGATCTTCTAAACAAATGCAGTCTTATCACACCCAATCAACGTGTTTGGGGCAATTCGATTCGAGGAAGAATGATTCGACTATCTGCCGTCACCGCAGCGGTTGTTCTACCAAGGTGGAATGTAAAACGAGGTGCAGTGGATTGGCAGCAGGTGCAAGCCTTTCCTCGTAACCTCAAGCGATTGCTTCAGGGAACCCTGCTTGTTGGAGTGCTTTTTCTAATGAGCGCCACCGCTGACATCTTGTATAAGTGGCTACATCAGTAACTGCGACATAAAAAAAAGCCCCGCGACCAAACGGACCACGGGGCTAAAAATTGGCTGGATGCGACCAACCAAAGGAGCTCTTTACATCACTTGGCGGTAGCGACGACGGTGTCCGGCTGCCAGCCGCCCCCCAACGCCTTGTAGATCGCCACAATCCCGCGATACAGGTCCACTTCGGCCTGGGCCTGGGAGTCTTCGGCGGCCAGGCGTTCGCGTTGGGCGTCGAGCAGCACGAGGAAGTCCACGGTGCCTTCGCGGTAGCGGATCGCGGCGAGGTCGGCGGCGGCGCGGCTGGATTCGCTTTGGCGGATCAGCGCAACCAGGCGCTGCTGACGCTTGCCGTAGTCGCTGAAGGCGTTCTCGGATTCTTCCAGCGCCAGCAGCACTTGCTGCTCGTAGTTGGCCAAGGCGCCATCGGCCTCGGCATCGGCGCCGCGCAAGCGCGCACGCACGCTGCCCAGGTCAAACGCGGCCCAGGTGATGCTCGGGCCAAGGGCCCAGGCATTCGCTGCCGATGAGCCGATCTGCGAACCGCGCCCGGCGGTGAAGCCGAGAAAGCCGCTGAGGCTGACCCGGGGGAACAGGTCGGCCTTGGCCACGCCGATGCGCGCGGTGGCGGATGCCAGTTTGCGTTCGGCACTCAGAATGTCCGGGCGCCGTTGCAGCAGTTGCCCCGGATCGCCGATCGGCAAGGCCTTGGCAATCGCCGGCAAGTCTTTCGGGCTCAGGTCCACGCTCAGCTTGTCGGGGCGCTGGCCGAGGAGGGTGGCGATGCGGTTGCGCTCGCGCACTTGTTCGGCTTGCAGTTGCGGCACGCTGGCTTCCACCGCCGCGAGGCGGGCGTCGGCACGTTCCACGTCGAGTTGGTCGCCCACACCGGCATCGCGCAGGCTGACGGTGATGGTGCGTGACTCCTGCTGGTTCTTCAGGTTGTCCAGGGCGATGCGCTCACGCAGTTGCGCGCCGCGCAGTTGACCGTAGGCGTCCACCAGTTCGGCAATCATCGTGACTTGCAACTGGTACAGGTCGGCTTCGGCGGCCTGCTGGTCGGCATCGCTGGCTTCCAGGTTGCGCTGGATGCGGCCGAACAGGTCCAGCTCCCAGGCCATGTCCAGGCCCAGGTCATAACGCTCGCTGTTGACGCGCTGGGTGGTCTGGCCGGGGATTTGCCCCTTCCCCACGTCACTGCTGACGCGGCTGGTGATGGTTGGCATCGCATCATTGCTGGCGTCATCGCGGATCGCCCGAGCCGACCGCAGGCGGGCAAACGCCACGCGCAGGTCGCGGTTACCGCTCAGCGACTGGCTCACCAACTGGTTGAGGGTCGGGTCGTCGAACTGCTGCCACCAGATGCCTTCGAATTTGCCATGGTCGTACCGTTTGGCATCGGCGGCGGCCGTAATATTGGCCGCCTCCGGGGTCTGGGTTGTGTAGTCCGGGCCTACGGCACAGGCGCTCAGCGCCAGGACCAGCAAGCTCGGCAGAAAGACTTTCACACTCATTGCTGTGTCTCCAGCTTCAAGGCCTTGGCCGCTTTGCGCGCTTCGCTGCGCTCGACATGGCGACGGATCAGTACGTAGAACACTGGGGTCAGCAACAGACCGAAGAAGGTCACCCCGATCATCCCGGAGAACACCGCCACGCCCATGGCATGGCGCATCTCGGCACCGGCACCG
This sequence comes from Pseudomonas sp. PSPC3-2, assembly GCF_049897085.1. Taxonomy (NCBI): domain Bacteria; kingdom Pseudomonadati; phylum Pseudomonadota; class Gammaproteobacteria; order Pseudomonadales; family Pseudomonadaceae; genus Pseudomonas; species Pseudomonas sp. PSPC3-2. Next base: position 361,710 of record NZ_JAFCVO010000002.1, on the reverse strand, counting down.
CTGGACAGCACCAGGGGCACCACACCCATGATGAACGCGAACGAAGTCATCAGGATCGGCCGCAGCCGCAGACGGCAGGCTTCCAGCACCGCGGCGAGCGGGTCGAGGCCTTCCTGCTGTTTATCCTTGGCGAACTCGACGATCAGAATCGCGTTCTTACAGGCCAGGCCCACCAGCACGATCAGGCCGATCTGGGTGAAGATGTTGTTGTCGCCGCCCGAGATGATCACCCCGGTGATGGCCGACAGCAGCGTCATCGGTACGATCAGGATCACCGCCAACGGCAGGCTCCAGCTTTCGTATTGGGCAGCCAGTACCAGGAACGCCAGCAACACGCAGAGCGGGAATACGAACAGCGCGGTATTGCCCGAGAGGATTTGCTGATAGGTCAGGTCGGTCCACTCGTAGGTCATGCCGTTGGGCAGTTCATCTTTCAGCAGTTTTTCAATTGCAATCTGGGCCTGGCCGGAGCTGTAGCCCGGCGCGGCGTTGCCGTTGATTTCTGCGGTGATGAAACCGTTGTAGTGCATCACGCGGTCCGGGCCCGAGGTGTCGCTGACCTTGATGAAGGTCGCCAGCGGGATCATCTCGCCTTTGTTGTTGCGCACTTTCAACTGGCCGATCTGGTCTTCATCCAGACGGAACTGTTGTTCCGCCTGCACGTTGACCTGGTAGGTGCGGCCGAAGCGGTTGAAGTCGTTGGCATACAACGAACCCAGGTAGATCTGCAGGGTGTCGAAGATGTCGCTGATCGCCACGCCGTGGGTCTTGGCCTTTTCGCGGTCGATGGCGGCATCGACCTGGGGCACGTTGACCGTGTAGCTGGTGAACAGGCCGAACAGTTCCGGCGTGGTGCGGCTCTTGGTGATGATGTTCTGCACTTCTTTGTACAGTTCTTCGTAACCCAGGTTGCCACGGTCTTCGATCTGCAGGCGGAACCCGCCGATGGTGCCCAGGCCCTGTACCGGCGGCGGTGGGAAGATCGCCATGTAGGCTTCCTGGATGTCGCTGTACTTGCCGTTCAGCGCACCGGCAATCGCACCGGCGGACATGCTCGGGTCTTTACGCTCGTCGAACGGTTTGAGGGTCACGAACACGATGCCGCTGTTCGGGCTGTTGGTGAACCCATTGATCGACAGGCCCGGGAAGGCCACGGCGCTTTCCACGCCCGGCTGTTTCAGGGCGATGTCGGACATGCGCTTGATCACGTCTTCGGTGCGATCCAGGCTCGCGGCGTCCGGCAATTGGGCGAAAGCCACCAGGTATTGCTTGTCCTGGGCCGGTACGAAACCGGTCGGTGTGTGGGCAAAACCGAACCACGTCAGCACCATCAGGCCGGCGTACAGGAACAGCGCGATGCCGCTGCCGCGAATCACCCGGCGCACGGTGCCGACGTAGCCATGGCTGGCTTTCTCGAAGAAGCGGTTGAACGGCCGGAACAACCAGCCCCCCAACAGCTTGTCGAGCACCTTGGAGAAGCGATCCTTCGGCGCGTCATGGCTGCGCAGCAACACGGCGGCCAGGGCAGGCGACAAGGTCAGCGAGTTGAAGGCCGAAATCACCGTCGAAATCGCAATGGTCAAGGCGAACTGCTTGTAGAACTGCCCGGTCAAGCCGCTGATAAAGGCCGCCGGAATGAACACCGCACACAGCACCAATGCCGTGGCGATGATCGGCCCGGTCACTTCGCTCATGGCCTTTTCAGTCGCCTGGAACGGCGCCAGGCCCAGCTCGATGTTGCGCTCGACGTTCTCCACCACCACGATGGCGTCGTCCACCACGATGCCGATGGCGAGTACCAGGCCGAACAATGACAGCGCGTTGAGCGAGAAGCCGAACAGGTGCATCACCGCAAACGTACCGATCAGCGAGACCGGCACCGCCACCAACGGAATGATCGAGGCGCGCCAGGTCTGCAGGAACAGGATCACCACCAGCACCACGAGGATCAGCGCTTCGAACAGGGTATGCACCACCGCTTCGATGGAGCCGCGCACGAAGATGGTCGGGTCGTAGACGATGCTGAAGTCCATGCCTTCGGGGAAGCTCTTCTTCAGCTCCGCCATCTTCTCGCGCACTTCGTTGGAGATCTGGATCGCGTTGGAACCCGGGCGCTGGAAGATCGGGATCGCCACGGCCGGCTGGTTGTTGAGCAACGAACGCAGGGCGTATTGGCTGGAACCCAGCTCAACCCGCGCAATGTCTTTGAGGCGCGTGATTTCACCGTTATCGCCGGAGCGAATGATGATGTTCTCGAACTCTTCTTCAGTGACCAGGCGACCCTGGGTGTTCACCGACAACTGGAAGCTGGTGGCATTCGGTGCTGGCGGCGCACCCAGTGCACCGGCGGCCACTTGACGGTTTTGCTCGCGAATCGCGGTCACCACATCGGTGGCGGTCAGGTTACGCGACGCGGTCTTGTTCGGGTCCAGCCAGACGCGCAGGGAGTAGTCGCCCATGCCGAACAGCTGCACATCACCCACACCGCCCAGGCGCGCCAACTCATCCTTGATGTTGAGCAAGGCGTAGTTGGACAGGTAGAGCATGTCGTAGCGCTGATCCGGGGAGGTCAAGTGCACCACCATGGTCAGGTCGGGGGAGGCCTTGTCCACGGTGATACCGATGCGGGTCACTTCCTCAGGCAGTTTTGGCTGCGTGCGTGTCACACGGTTTTGCACCTGCACCTGCGCGTTGTCCAGGTCGGTGCCCAGGGCGAAGGTGATGGTCAGGGTCAGTTTGCCGTCGGCGGTCGACTGCGAGGACATGTACAGCATGTTCTCGACGCCGGTGATGGCCTGTTCCAGCGGCGCCGCCACGGTTTCACCGATGACTTTGGGGTTGGCACCAGGGAAGTTGGCGCGCACCACCACGGTCGGCGGCACCACTTCCGGGTATTCGCTGATCGGCAGTTGGAACAGCGAGATCGCGCCAGCAATCAGGATCAACAGCGAGAGCACTGCTGCGAAGATCGGCCGCGAAATGAAGAACTTGGAAAAATTCATCTTGAGTCGTATCCCTTAACCGCGTGGAGTCGCGACGGCTGCGAGCTTGGGCGCGGTTTTTGAAGGCGCCACTTGCTCCAGGTTGCTGGCTTCAAGCGCTTGTCGTTGTTGGGCCAAGGCGGCGAGGGTTTCCTTGCTGGCCATCGGGATGGTTTCCGGGGCGACCGGCGCGCCCGGGCGCACGCGCTGCAGGCCCTTGACGATAATGGTGTCGTCCTTGTTCAGGCCGCTGCGCACGATGCGCAAACCTTCGATCTTCGGCCCCAGTTCCACCGAGCGGTAGGCCGGCTTGTCGCCTTCCATCACCAGCACGAACTTCTTACCCAGGTCGGTGCCGACCGCTTCATCGTTGATCAGTACGGCGGAGTAGGTGCCGCTGCCGACCAGTTTCAGGCGGGCGTACAAGCCAGGGGTGTATTCGCCTTTGCTGTTATCGAATACCGCACGGCCACGGATGGTGCCGGTGGCCGGGTTGACCTGGTTGTCGACGAAGTTCATCTGGCCCAGGTGCGGGTTGCCGGTTTCATTCGACAGGCCCAGGTACACCGGGGTGGTCGCACCACGGCGACCCTGGCGGGCGAGCTCGGTGTACTTGAGGTATACGCGCTCATCGGCATCGAAGTAGGCGTAGACCTTGTCGGTGGAGACCAGGCTGGTCAGCGCGGTGACGTCGGCGGTGACCAGGTTGCCGGCGGTGATCTCGGCACGGCTGGCACGGCCGCTGATCGGCGCGGTGACACGGGTGAAGCTCAGGTTCAGCTTGGCCAGGTCCAACTGCGCCTGGATGCCGGCAACGCCGGCGCGGGCTTCCAGGGCGGCGGTGGTGCGCGAGTCGGCCAGTTCGGCGGAGATCGCATTGCTCTGGCGCAGGCGTTCGCCGCGTTGTGCTTCGTTATCGCTGCGGCTGGCGGCGGCTTTGGTCTGTTGAAGCTGGGCTTCGAGGCGGCGCACCTCGGCCTGGAACGGGCGTGGGTCGATCTGGAACAGCAAGTCGCCTTTCTTCACGAGGGCGCCTTCGGTGAAGGCCACCTGATCGATCTGGCCGGACACCCGTGGACGGATCTGCACGGTTTCCGGTGCTTCCAGGCGACCGGTGAATTCGTCCCACTCGTTGACCGGTTGTTCAAGCACCTTGGCCACGCTGATTTTTGCAGGAGGCATGGCGGCCGCTTGGTCCGGGGTTTTGCCGCACGCGCTCATCACCGCCACGGCTAGAATCGCCAGGGGCAAGCGCAAGTGTTTGAGTGTCTGTTCCATGAGGTGCATCCGCCAATGTATTTGAGATGGGCGGATCATGCGCGGCGAGGTGCTAGGTCACGAATCGAATGAAGCAAAGATAACTATCATTCGGAATGATATAAGCGCGGGATGAGCCCTCTAGACTGCGGGTTTCATTAGGCAGCTATCAATATCCTTGATGACAACGGTGTGTTGCGCAGGCTGCCAGGAACGTCGCGATGCCTACGCGGTGTTGTCAGTCGCCAACCGCCCAGGTCGTAATCCTCAAGCACCTCGCACGGCATGCCTGACACTTCGGGCCAGGTCGAAGCATGGCCGGGTGGCAATTCCTTACACTTGCGGCTTCTATTAGCCGTTGTGCTGCCACGCGAGGAAACGCCATGACTTCGTCCATCGATCCCGGTCTGCTGGCTATTTATGAAGCCTGGCACGCCACCGTTTGTGCCGGCGACCTGGCGGCTACGGCGGCGTTGTATGCCGAGCAGGCGGTGTTCGAAACGCCGCTGGTGCTGGCGATCTACCCCGACCACGGCAGCGGGGTGCTGGTGGGCCGAGGGGTGATCCAGCGGTTTATGGAAGACAGCAAGCGCCGCTTTCCCAATGACCTGGCTGAGTGGTATCGCAGCGACAAGGCCTTCATCAATGGCCGCAATCTGACGTGGGAATACCCGCGCAAGACGCCGACGGGGGAGCAGGTCGACCTGATGGAAATGATGGAGATTGAAAACGGCTTGATCACTTGCCACCGCGTGTATTGGGGCTGGTATGGCGTGCGCTTGCTGGCGCCGGTACTGGCGAAGGCGCAAGCGCTGTGAACCCGCGTGCGACGGTTGCGATCATTGGCGGGTCGGTGACCGGCGTCGCGGCGTTTATCCAATTGGTGCGCAGCGGAAACGCCCGGCGTATCGACATCATCGATCCCGAGGGGCTGGCTCAGTCGATTGCCTTCAACGCCGGTGAGGCCACGCTGTTGTGCAATACCTCGGTGCAGACCCTGTCGGTGCTGGACGATGAGCCGCACGACTTTCAGCGCTACCTCCAGGCGCAGGGCATCGACGCCGGCGAAGACGCGTTTGTGCCACGGGCCTGGGTGTCGGGTTACCTCAAGCAACGCTACGCCGAGTACCGCGATGTGGCGCAGGCCCGGGGCATCGAGCATCGGGTCGTGCGTGCAACGGTGCGACGTATCCAGCCGGTCGCGCGCAGCGACTATCGCCTGGTGCTGGATGATGGGAGCGACCTGCGCGCCTGTGCGGTGCTGGTCTGCACCGGCAGTGCCGCGCCGTTCGTACCGCCGCTGGTCAGCCCGCATGCCGGTGCGCCGGGGATTTTCTCGACGCCATACCCGACCAAGGCCTGGTTGGACAGCCTGGGGAAACCGTCACGGGTCTTGGTGCTGGGCAGTCGTCTGTCGGCGGTCGACAGCGTGTTGCTGCTCTGCGGCGCGGGGCATCAGGTGCTGATGGCGTCGCCTTCCGGGCGTTTGCCCGGCGTGCGCACGGCCACCCCCAGGCGTTGTGCGGTGGCCCTGGATGAAACGCGATTCGCCCGCCTGGACCTGGAAAACCCCAAGCTGTACTGGCACTTGCTGCGCATCGTTGCGCGGTCGGCCAAGGCGATCAGTGGCCGCTCGCTGCGCGAACAAGTCGATCGCAGCGTGGAGCCCACCCAGCGCCTGCGCGGCGAAGTCGCCTTGGCCCGACGGGGCGCGACGGACTGGCAGAACCTGTTGGTGCAGTGCATGGACATGGCTGACGTAAAACTGCGCGCGGCACCGCCGGCGGTGCGCATGGCGGCGCTGCAGAACTGTTGGGAGGCGGTCGGGCGTTACCTGTTCGCGGTGCCCTTGCAGACCGCAACCACGTTGCTGCGCCTGATCGACGAAGGGCGCCTGCAACTGGCCGCGCACGTGCCGACAACCCTTGAGTGGCAAGGCCAATGGCAGGTTCACGACGCCCACGGGCACATCGAGTCGGTGGATGCGGTGGTGTGCGCCACCGGTTTTCATAAACAGTTTTTCCATGCCACCCGTGACGGCCTTGAGCTGCAGGTCTCACCGACAACGCCCTGTATGCCGCCCTATGTGTCGCCGCAGTTGCAGGTCAGCCTGCCCGGCGCCGAGGCACCGGAAAACATCTGGCTGCTGGGCGTGGCCTCGTACCTGGCGGCGCCGATGGTCAATTCGGTGTACCAATCGGTGCGCCAGGCCCGCGAGGTGGTGATGCTGCTCGCCGAGCACCCTTCATTCATCGACAAACACGCAACCGAGGCAGTGGCATGAAAGTGTATGGCGACAGAGGTTCGAGCAATACCCGGCGAGTACTGACCACCGCCGCTTACCTGGGGCTTGAGGTCGAATTCGTGTTCCTCGACCTGTTCAATGGCGAGAACCGCACGCCGGCGTACCTGGCGCTCAACCCCAACGGCACGATCCCGACCTTTGTCGACGGCGACGTGGTGCTGTTCGAAGCCTCGGCGATCATGATTTACCTGGCCGAACAGGCCGGTTCGTCATTACTGCCCGCAGGCAATGCCAAGTACGAAACGCTCAAGTGGATGTTCTGGGCCGCCGAGCACTTTCGCCGTGGGCCGACGGTGCTGATCGAGCAGCGGTTCATGGACCGCCTCAAAGGCCGCGCCGAAAACCCGACCCTGGTGGCCGACGCGCTGCAGGCGATCCACCGCTATACGGCCGTGCTCGACGGGCACTTGCGCACCCGGCGCTTTGTGGTGGGCGACGCGTTGAGCCTGGCGGACATCGACCTGGCGGCCCCGCTGAGTCATATCCCGCGCACCCAAGCACCGTTCCTGGAATATCCCCATGTGGCGGCCTGGTACGCGCGGATCAATGCGCTTGCCGCCTGGCAGCAGAGCGGGGCGGCCCAGGAGCGCCGGATCGCCGAAATCGAGCGGCTGTTCAGCCCGCAACGGGTGCCGGCATAAGGGTTTTTCTGGCTGGGGTCACGGCATGCAGCGGCGCTTCGAGATGACGCAGATGCTCAATTCCCAAATGCAGCTTGAATGCACGCCAGCCCGGGCTGGTCACATACACCGCACGTGAGCCGACGGTTCGACGCAGCCAACCCTGCTGGCAGAAAGTCTCCAGCAGGTGGGTGCCGAGCGGCCCGGCGATGTGGTGTTGGCGTTCGGTCCAATCCAGGCAACGGCGGGCCTGGACGTGGTCGTGCAAGCATGGCTCGCCGGCCTGCGGGTTGAGTGACTGCAGCCACTCGATGCCGCACCGGGTGAGCACGTATTCGCGCTCGTTACGCTCAAGGATAAAACCCTGTTGCAGCATGCCTTGGGTCACCGCTACGCCGACCTGGCCGGCCAGGTGGTCGTAGCAACACCGGGCAAAACGCAACTCATGAGCCGAACGGTTGGGCAGGCTGCGCCACGAACTGGTTTGCGGCGCGACCGCCGCCAGGCTTTCCAGCACATGGGACACATCGGGACCGGCCAATTGATAGAAGCGGTTGCGGCCCTTGGTCTCGACGGTGAGCAAGCCGCCGTCGAGCAGTTTCGCCAGGTGCGAGCTGGCGGTCTGCGGGGTCACGCCAGCGGCACCGGCCAAGGCACCGGCGGACATTGAACTGCCATCTGCCAGGGTGATCAGGATCACTGCGCGCACGGGCTCGGCGATCAAGTAGGCGATGGATGAGATTTTTGGCTGGGTCATTCCGTCGAACTCCGTGCTGTGCCAAGTCATGTCGATTTTCAGGATGACATAAACATAAACACTTCGACACAGCTCGAAGCGTTTATCCCGGAAAGCTGCATATAGTCTCGCCGCCCCCTTTCAACGGACGCACGCGGTCATGACCCCCAACACCCGCTACCAACGCCAAGTACTGCTTGCGACGAGTCTGAGCTATGTGGTCGTGATCCTCGACACCTCGATTGTCAATGTGGCGGTGGAATCGATTTCCCGCACCTTTGGCTCGGGCATCTCCGGGCTGCAGTGGGTGATCAACGCATACACCCTGACCTTCGCCAGCCTGCTGCTGACGGGCGGCTTGTTGGGCGATCGTTTCGGTGCGAAGAAAATCTACGCGGTCGGCCTCGGCCTGTTCGCCCTGGCCTCGGCCTTGTGCGGCCTGGCCACCGATCTGCCGGAATTGGTCGGTGCGCGGGTCTTGCAGGGGCTGGGCGCCGCGTTGCTGGTGCCGTGCTCGTTGATGTTGATCAATAGCGCTTACCCGCAGACCCACCAACGCGCCGGCGCGATTGGGGTATGGGCCGGCTGCGGTGGCATCGCCATGGCGGCCGGGCCGCTGGTCGGTGGAGTGCTGATCGAGCTGTTCGGCTGGCGCAGCATCTTCATGATCAACGTGCCGATCGCCCTGGTCGGCGTGTGGCTGACCTCGCGCATCCCGTCTTCCGCACCGTTGGCGCCTGACCGCCACTTGGACATCACCGGGCAATTCGCCGCGATTATTGCGCTGGCGACCTCGGTGGCGGTGCTGATCGAAGGGGCGAAGCTGGGGTGGAACTCCGAATGGGTGTACGCCGGCGTGTTCGTGGCCTGTATTGCCTGGTGCGTGTTCTTCGTGACCGAGAGCCGCCACAAGGACCCGATGCTGCCGCTGCAGTATTTGCGCAACCCGGTGTTCTCGGGGGCGACGCTGCTGTCGCTGGTGTCGGCCCTGGTGTTCTATGGCCTGTTTTTCCTGCTGAGTGTGTATTTCCAGACCGAGCGTGGCTGGTCGCCGCTGGACACCGGGCTGGCCTTCCTGCCGTTGACCGCCATGGTCACCCTGGGCAGCTTCACCTGCGGCCGGCTGACCCGCGCGTATGGCGCCCGCGCCGTGCTGTGTGCGGGGTTTGGCCTGTACACCCTGGGGTTTATCGGCCTGTTCGCCCTGGCCACTGACGCGCCGTACTGGCGTATCGCGCTGTGCTACCCGGCCGTGGGGTTCGGCGCCGGGATTATTACCCCGGCCGCTACCTCCGTGCTGATGAGCGTGGTCGAGCGTGCCAAGGCCGGGGTGGCGGCCGGCACACTCAATGCCAGCCGGCAAAGCGGTTCCGCCTTCGGTGTGGCGATCTTCGGCGCCTTGCTCACGTCGATTCAGCCCTTGGGCGAGGCCATCGACGTTGCCGTCAGCGTCGCTATCGGTTTGTCGCTGCTGGCCATGCTGATGGCTGCCCTGGTGTTGAAAGCGCCTGCGGCGCACCCCGTCCAAGGCTGATGGACCTGCACCCGTAAACACGATTGCCAGCACGTGTTCGTGACATTCGCGAGGCGTTGCTGTACCTGGAAAACATCATCAATAAGGACAACGATCATGAATGCGCGCTCTGCACTTGCAGTTGTCGATATGGCGGGAATCGGCATCGGTCCGGCTAACCTTAGCCTGGCGGCGCTGGCTCAGCCCAAAGCAAGCATTACCGCCGCGTTCTTCGAGCGCAGCAGCGAATTTCAATGGCATGCGGGGATGATGGTGCCCGAGGCCAAGCTGCAGGTGCATTACCTCAAGGACCTGGTCAGCCTGGTGGACCCGTCCAACCCGCTGTCATTCCTCGCTTACCTGGCGCAGAAAAAACAGCTGCTGAGTTTTATCAACGCGCAATTCGAGCAGGTGCTGCGCCGCGAGTTCAACCAGTACTACCGTTGGGCGTGCAGCCAACTGCCGAATCTGCATTTCAACAGCGAAGTGCGTTCGGTGACGTTTGATAACGGCCTGTTCCTGCTCAAGGGTGACACCTGGGTGCAGCCCGCGCGCCACCTGGTGCTGGGCACCGGGCAGCAACCGTGGATCCCGACGTGTGCGCAAGCGCATCTGGGCGATACGCTGTTTCATTCCGCGCAGTACATGACCCGCAAGCGCAGCCTCAAAGACCAGCGCGTGGTGGTGATCGGTGGTGGCCAGACCGGGGCGGAAATCATCCAGCACCTGCTGTCCGACACCGCCGCCTTGCCCGCCAGCGTGACCTGGGTCTCGCGGCGCTGGAATTTCTCGCCGTTGGATGAGTCGCCGTTTACCAACGAGCTCTACACCCCGCAGTACAGCGAGCACTTTTTCGCCCAGCCCGAGGCCGTGCGCCGACCGTTGCTGGCCGAGCAGAAACTGGCGAGCGACGGCATTTCCCAAGGGTTGTTGCAGTCGATTTACCGCCGCCTGTACGAGCTCAAACATGTCTTGCAGCACCCCTGCAACGTTCGTTTGCTACCGGGGCGTGAGCTGACCGCGATTCACCAGCGCCCCCATCACTGGAGCCTGTCGATGACGCATGGGCACAGCCAGGTGCAGGAGGAACTGAGTGCCGACACGGCGGTGCTGTGTACGGGGTATGCCTACCAGATGCCGGCCTGCCTGGAGGCGCTCGAATCACGGATTACCCGGCGCAACGGTGAGTACGTCTTCAACGATGACTATTCCGTCGCGTGGGACGGCCCGCAGGGCTCTGCCATCTACGTGCAAAACGCTGCCCGCAGCCAGAAAGGCATCGCCGACCCGAACCTGGGCCTGATCCCTTGGCGCTGCGCGAACATCATCAACAGCGTCAGCGGGCAAGCCCTGTACGACCTGGATCAGCCCGAGGCGTTCGTCCAATGGGGCGCCAACGCTGTATTCGACGAGGTCGGCGATGCGCGTTTCGATCGCCTGACCGCCCTTGCCAACTAGACCCAGGAGCCCGGTCATGGACCCCATCACACTTGCCCCCAACGGCAATGCCCCGGTGATTCGATAAACCGAGGAGCGCGTAGCGCAGCCAGGCGTGCGCCTGTACCTGCATCATTTTGCCGGCAAGTTGGCCAACGCGCCGATCCAGTCATCGCGTTTCACCCTCGACCCAGACAGCGTGACCGACAAAGACAAGCACGCCGTGAACGAAATCTGGTTTATCAGCGGCGGGGAGTTGGACGTCTTTTACGACGGCACCTGGCACGCGGTCAGAAATGGCGAAAGCGTGTATTTCGCGCCCTGGCGGCCGCATTTTGCGCGCAACAACGGCACCACCCAGGTCCAGGTGTTTTCGGTGTGGTGGGCATGAGCATGGAGCAGCACTTCGACCTGGTGATTGTCGGAGGCGGCATCATCGGTGCCTGGGCCTTGCATCATGCGACGCAACGCTATCCGCACTGGCAGATTCTGCTGATCGACCGCTACCGCATCGGCGACGGAGCCACCGCGCATTCGGCGGGCGTGCTGCTGGCCACCGGCCGCTCGGCCCGCGAACGGCGCCTGGCCGGGGAGAGCGCCGCGCTGTATCGGGCGTTGCGTGATCGCCTGGGCATCCGCACCACCCAAGCGCCGGTGTACTGGCTGGCCGAGCACAGCTTTAGCACGCACATCGAGCAGGCCCTGGTCGATGCGCCGGTTCAGCCTGCCGAGCTGTCGGTGCATGATCTGGCCTCACGCCTGGGCGCCTCACTCACGGTGGGCGCGAGCGAAAGCCTGCTGCGTGGCGGCACCGCCGAAAGCTACGAGCCGCCGTTGGTGGCGCGGTTGCTGATCAGCCACAGCCTGGCCAGTGCCCATGTGCGCTGCATCGAAGGCGTGGGCGTGCAGCAGATCGATGCGCTGGGCAGCGGCACGCGCATCACCCTGGCCGACGGCGCCACGCTGCGTGCCCGGCGCACCCTGGTGGCCACGGGGCCGTGGGTCAGCGAGGCGCCGTTCGGCGCGCTTGCCGCGCGCCATGGGCTGCGCGTGAAGAAGGTGGTGGCCTTGCATATCGACGGTGTGCCGCCGGCCAACGCCGCAGCGCTGTTCCTGCCGCAAGCCGACGCGTACCTGATGCCGTTGGCGGCACGTAACCAGTGGCTGTTCAGCTTTCGGTGCGATGAATGGGACGTAGCGCCGCGCAAGCATGCACTGGAAATCAACCGCCACGATATGCAAGTGGCCACGCGCACGCTGGCGCACTACCTGCCCGAGTTGGTGCCACGCTGTCGTGGCGGCCGGGTGTTCTGCGACAGCTACAGCCCCGACGGTGAGTCGCAGGTGAGCGTCGACGCCTCGCAGAATCTGGTGTTTGCCGGCGCTGGCAGCGGCGCCGGTTTCCGCCTGGCGCCGGGCATTGCCCGCGAAGCCCTTGAATTGATTGTCGCCCATTGGCCCGATGCGCCCGCTACCGCCAAACCCACCCTTTCTACTGTTTCGATGGATTGAAAAGATGACCGCTATCGCCGCGCAAACCTTCTTCCTGATGCCCATCCCGCCGACCCCGAACGGCCGGCTGCACCTGGGGCATATCGCCGGACCGTACTTGCGCATGGACATGCTGGGGCGCTACCTGCGCAGCCAGGGCCATCGTGTCGACGTGGTCTCGGCAGTCGACGGCTTTGACTCCTATGTGGTGTGGAAGGCGCTGCAAGAGCAGCGTGCGCCCGAAGCCGTGGTGCGTGACTACCATGCGCAAATCGCCCATGACCTGCGCGCGCTGGATGTCGAGGTCGATGACTTCCTCGACCTGGTGCAAGGCCCCTATGCGCAACAGCATGCGCGCAATGCCCAGCGCACGGTGGAGCGGCTGGTGGCGCTCGGGGTGACGCAAAGCGTGGTCGAACGCGTGCTGTATTGCCCGGACACCCGGCGCTACATGGCGGGTGCCTGGCTGCTGGGGCAATGCCCGTATTGCCGAGCGGGGGCAGGCGGCTACTTTTGCGAAGCCTGCGGCGCACTGTTTCGCCCGGAGGCCATGCTCAACCCGCAACCGCGCATGGGCGACAGCCCCTTGCACTGGGTTGAGGTCGAAAGCCTGTTTCTGAGCGTCGCCCACCCCGAGCAGTTGCTGCAACGCATGGCCGCCTGCGGTGCACCGGCGTCGATCATCGAGGTGATTGCGCGCTTCCTCGAACGCGAAAACGGCCAGGTACGGCTGACCGCACCGGGCGAATGGGGCGTCGCCTGGAGCCCGGACCGCTTTGGCAACCCGCGTGTGTTGTTCGAGTCCGGCTGGGAATATGCGCTGACCTGCGCTGATCGGTCCCAAGAGAACGCCCCCGAGCACGGCCATGCGATGTTGCGCAGCAGCGAGGTGACGACGCTGGTCAGTTTTGGCATCGACAACGCGGTGCTGCTGTTGGCCGGCAGTGTCGCGGTGATGGATGCCTTGCAGGATCACCGGTCGTTTGATTACGTGCTGACCAACTACTTCTACAACCTGCAAGGCGCGAAGTTTTCCACCAGCCGACTGCATGTGGTGTGGGCCGCCGATATCGTCGAAAAGACCCCGGCGACCAGCGACGCCGTGCGTTACTTCCTGAGCCGCGAAAGCCCCGAGCAGGGCGAAACCAATTTCGCCGTGGAGGAGTTTGTCGAGGTGGTCAACGTGGACCTGGCCGGGGCGCTCGACAGTCGTATCGACCTGGCGCTGGGTGCCCTCGATCACGCTCGGGTGCAGTCCATCGACCCTGCGTTGTTGCCGGGCCTGGAGGTGGCTGTCGCCCGGTTGGGACAGGCCTTCCGGTTGAACGCGGTGTCGGTGCGCGAGGCGTGGGCGGTGCTGCATCAGTGGATGCAACGCCCCGACCTGGACGTCACGCAGCCCGGCCACGCCTACCTGTGGCTCAAGGGCCTGGCGTACCTGGCCGCGCCGATCATGCCGCGCCTGGCCGAGTACCTGTGGCAGCGCCTGGGCCATGACGGGTTGCCGCTGATCCAGGCGCTCTATGCGGCCTCGCAGCCTCGGCTGCAGGCCTGGCTGCGCCCGCGCTTTGCGCCGCTGTCGCCGGCTGCATTGGCGCCGTGCTTGCCGGCCAGCGTGGTACTTGCCGGGACCGCCAGCGATGCATGAGTACGCCGACGTTATCGTGATCGGCGCCGGGACCACCGGCACCAGCGCGGCCTGGCACCTGGCGCGGGCCGGTGCGTCGGTCAGGTTGCTGGATAAAGGCGCGATTGCCAGCGGGTCGTCGGGCGCATCGCCGGGGATCGTGCGCGCTTATTATGCCGACCCCGCGCTCAGTCACCTGGCGGCGCAAGGTGTGCGGGCCTATCGCGATTGGCCGCAGCACTATCCCGGCGCATGCGGCTACCAGCGCACGGGGTTCCTGACCGGGATTGCCGAGCACGCGCAAGCGGCCGCCCAGGCCAACGTTGCCCACCTGCAGGCCGCAGGCGCTGCGCTTGAATGGCTTTGCACTGAGCAGATGCGCGAGCGGGTGCCGGACCTGTACACCGACGGCCTGGCGGGTGCGGTCTACGAAGCGGACGCCGGTTACTGCGATCCGCGTCTGACCGCACGCAGCTTTGCCGCCGGTGCGAGCGCGATGGGCGCGGTGATCGAAGAGGGCCGGGCGGTGCGGCGGATTGTGCGCCAGGCCGGACGCGTCATCGGCGTGCAGACTGACAGCGGGTTTATCGCCAGCAGCCATGTGATCAACGCCGCCGGGCCGTGGGCCGCCGCGTTGGCCGCCGAATGCCGCGCGCCGCTGCCGATCCACGCCACACGGCACTGCGTGGGCATTGTCGAGGTTTGCGGTGCGGATCAGCCGATGCCGGGCTACTGCGACCGCGACGCCGGCTTCTACCTGCGCCCGGATCGCCCCGGCCGCTACGTGATCGGCGCATTGAGCGGCGCCGAAGGGGCGCCCATCGACCCGGATGCCTTCGACCGCACCTTCAGCGACACGCAGGTGTTGGCCTACCGTGACCGCGCCGCGCAACGCTTGACGCGTCTGCTGGGTGCGCAGCCCATCGGGCGCCGTGTGTCGTTCTTTGACGACACGCCGGATGGTAATCCGCTGCTCGGCCCGGACCCGCGCGTGCCGGGGCTGATGGTCGCGGCAGGGTTGAGCGGGCATGGCTTCAAATTTGCGCCGTTGTTTGGGCAGGCGAGCGCGCAGTGGGTGTTGACGGGGGAGATGCCGGCGGCGATGGCGCCGTTTGCGCCGCAGCGGTTTATCGACTGACGGGAAGCGCTCCGGCTGTTGGTGGGGCAACAGCCGTTCAATAAACTGTGCGATTTCGCAGGCCCATGGCCAGCGTAAGCTGTTGAATTAAAAGCTTTATGGGTTTGGCATGAATTGTGTTGTCAGTCAATTGGCACTGACCCGACAACGGGAGGAATAACCCCCACTTTTCAAAAGAAACCAGACCATGCACAACACCTTGCAACGCACGTTTATCGCCGGCGTGCTGGCAATAGGCACCTTGGGCGGGCTGCTGCCCACCGTGGCCCAGGCGGCCAATGATCAACAGTTCATCCCGCTGGCGACCTACCGGGTCGGCGCCTATGCCTCCAGCGGCATCCCGTGGTGGGCGGGGGAGATCGACTACTTCCGCTATATCAACGAGGTCGAAGGCGGCGTGAACGGCGTCAAACTGGTCTGGCAGGAGTGTGAGACCGAGTGGAAGACCGACCGCATCATCGAATGCTACGAACGCTACAAGACCGGCCTGGACGGCGCGCCGACCGGCTTCTTTTTCACCCACAGCACGCCGGCGTCCTATGCGCTGATGGACCGTGCCGCTGTCGACCATATCCCGCTGATCGACGGTGCCGGCGGGCGTACCGAGTCGACCGATGGCCGCGTGTTCCCTTATGCCTTCCCGCTGTTGCTCAACTACTACGGCCAGGCGTCGGTGGGGATCAACTACATCGCCCAGCGCGAAGGCGGCCTGGACAAACTCAAGGGTAAGAAGATCGTCACGGTCTACCACGACTCCGCCTACGGACGTGAAACCCAGGCGGCGATGCAATTGCTCGCGCAAAAGTACGGCTTCGAGAATATCCAGATCCCGGTGGCGGACCCCGGCAACGAGCAGTCGACCCAATGGCGGCAGGTGCGCCAGATCAACCCGGACTGGGTGTTCCTGCGCACCTGGGGTGTGTCCACCCCGGTCGGCATCAAGACCGCCGTGCGTTTTGGCATCCCGGTGGACCGCCTGATCGGCGATGTGTGGGCCGGCTCCGAAGCCGACGTGATCCCTGCGGGCACCGCCGCCAAAGGCTACCAGGCGCTGGCGCCATTCCCCGGTGGCGACAACTTTGAGATCCACCGCAAACTCAAGCAGTTCATCCTGGACCCGGGCAAGAGCAACCTCAAAGACCCGAGTTACTTTGGCAAGGTCTACTACAACATTGGCCTGATCAACGCGGCCATTGCCGTCGAAGCCTTACGCACCGGCCAGGCCAAGTTCGGCAACCGTGGGTTGAACGGTGAGGAAACGCGCTGGGCGTTCGAGCATTTGGACATCGACGTCGCTCGCATCAAAGCCTTGGGCCTCGAAGGCTTGCTGGCGCCATTGAAGCTGTCCTGCGCCGACCACGAAGGCGGCGGTTCGGCCCGAGTGCAGCAGTGGGACGGGCAAAAGTGGCTGCTGGTGACCGACTGGGTCCAGGCCGACCGCGCCACCTTGCGCCCGTTGATCGAGGCCAAGTCCGCCGCGTATGCCCAGGAGAAAGGCATCGCGGCGCGTGACTGCGCGGCCGAGTAGCGCCTGGTCAGGCGACGGTGGCCGCGCAAGCCGGTTGAAATCACAGTCACGGTATTGAGCGGGGTGTCGTCCGTCGCCGTCTCGGCAAACGCGGGCATGTCAGCAATCATCCATTAGGCCTGGCACTGGCCCTTGGTATGCGTGCAGCTTCGTAAGCGCTTTGAGAAAAACTGGGGGGCGAGTCGCTTGCGCCTGAGCAAGATAGATAATATGTTAACGGTATAACTAAAAATAATCGGTGGAGGGGGTATGCCTGCCTTATTTCACGCTGGCGCTGAGTTCGCCAACTGGAACCGTGACTTGCGTGCGGTGTGCGGTAACTTCAGCACGATGATGTCCGATCAGCACCGCCTGTTTATCGGCAGCGTCCACGGCCAGGATGTCTGTGGTCTCGAAGTGGCGCATATCCGCACCAACGCAGGGTTGATCAGCCGCCACCGCACTCACGGCGATGGCGACGACGATCGACACTGCTTTCTGATCCTCCAGAGCAGCGGCCATCAGCGCATTCGCCAAAAACACCGGGTGCTCGAACTGGGGCCTGAAGACATCGCCCTGGTGGACTCGGCGCAGGCCTTCGAGATCGAACCTCAAGGCTTGGTGCAAAACATCTCGATTCATTTGTCACGCCAGGCAGTCAGCCTGCAACTGAGCCAGCAAGCGCTGTTTGGCAAGCTGGCGCGCAACAGCGTGGCCACTCATATGATTCGCACCTTGGTGCGTTCGCTGGCTGACGTGGAATTGAGTGAGGGTTATGGCGGCCAAAGGGATGGCCCGGCCTTGGAGCAAGCACTGATCGGTTTGACCGCCGCCGGCCTGGACGAGCGGGCCGAGGGCCAACCCGGTTTCGCCTGCGTGGGCCATGATGATATCTACGGACTGGCCACCCGGCTGGTCGAAGCCTCGCTGCAAGAGACTGAACTGGGCCCTGAATATTTGGCCCGACGCTTGAATGTCTCGGTGCGCCAGCTCTACCGGCTGTTTGAGCAGCGTCACGAGAGTATTGCGCGCTACATCCAGCAACGTCGCTTGGAGCGGGTAGCTCAGGACCTACGCGCCCAAGACCTGCGGCATGAGTCGATTACGCAAATCGCCTTCAAATGGGGGTTTGTCGACGCCGCGCATTTCAGCCGGGCCTTCAAGCGCCATTTCCAGTACGCCCCTCGGGACTTTCGCCAACACGCCTCCTAAGTGCCGGCCTGGCAGGGAATGCCAAGCGGTTTGGCAGACTCAGTCAAGTCGCAGGGCGTGGCAGGCCCTCTAATAAGGTGGCCTGGGCTGGGGTTGATACCGAGCCGCTTATTGCTGGAGAAAAATAAAAATGAGAACACGGAGCTTGCTGATAGGCAGCCCTTTACTGATGGCTGCGTTGTGCTCGGTGGTGTTGGCCGGCCCGGCTCAGGTTGATGGCCGGCGCATCATCGCCGCTGACCAGGAGCCGGGCAACTGGATGAGCCACGGCCGCACCTACGACGAGCAGCGCTACAGCCCGCTGGACAGCGTCAATGCGAGCAACGTCGGCCAGTTGGGCATGGCCTGGACGACGAAACTGGATATCGACAGCGGCACCGAAGCCACGCCGCTGGTGGTCGATGGGGTGATGTACACCACGGGGGCCTTCAGTATTGTCTATGCGATCAATGCCGCTACCGGCGAGTTGCTCTGGAAATACGACCCGAAGGTGCCGCCCGAAAACCTCAGCCAAGGTTGCTGCGGGCCGGTCAACCGTGGCGTGGCGGTCTGGCAGGGCAAGGTCTACGTGGGCAGTTTTGACGGACGCTTGATTGCCCTCGATGCGGCCAGCGGTCAGCCGGTGTGGAGCGTCGACACGATCATCGATCGTACCAAGAGCTATTCGATCACCGGCGCCCCGCGCGTCGTCAAAGGCAAGGTGCTGATCGGCAACGGTGGCGCTGAATTCGGCGTGCGCGGTTACGTGACGGCTTACGATGCCGAGACCGGCAAACAGGTGTGGCGTTTCTATACCGTGCCAGGCGACCCGAAACTGCCGCCGGAAAATGCGGCGATGGCCAAGGCGATGAAAACCTGGGACGGCGACGGCTGGGTCAAATGGGGTGGCGGCGGCACGGTCTGGGACTCCATGGCCTACGACCCGCAACTGGATCTCCTGTATGTGGGCACGGGCAACGGCTCGCCCTGGAACTATCAGTTCCGCACCAATGGCAAGGGCGACAACCTCTACGTGGCGTCGATCCTGGCGCTGCGGCCGGACACCGGCGAATACGTCTGGCATTACCAGATCACGCCGCAAGACCAGTGGGATTTCACCGCGACCCAACACATGATCCTCGCCGACATCAAGCTGGACGGCAAAGTGCGCAAGGTGATCATGCAGGCGCCGAAGAATGGCTTCTTCTACGTGCTCGACCGCACCAACGGCCAGTTGCTCTCGGCGAAGAATTTTGTGCCGGTGAACTGGGCCAGCGGCATCGACATGAAAACCGGCCGCCCGATCCTGACCGGCGCGGCCGACTATTCCAAGGAGCCTAAAGTGGTGCAGCCGAGTTTTCTCGGCGCGCACAACTGGCACCCCATGTCGTTCAGCCCGAAGACCGGCTACGTCTATATTCCGGCCCAGTACACCTTGGCCGAGCTGAAGGCAGCCAAGGCGCCGATGTTCCTGTCGAACAAGTCAGTGGTGAACTTCGGGCTGGATGTACCGGACTTACCTGAAGACCCGAAAATCCTCAATAAAATTCGTGACGCCTGGAGTGGTGAGCTGATCGCCTGGGACCCGGTCCAACAGAAAGCGGCCTGGAAGCAGCCCTACATCAGCGCCGGCAACGGCGGCACGCTGGCCACGGCGGGCAATCTGGTGTTCCAGGGCACTGCCGACGGGCGCGTGGTCGCCTATCGCGCCGACACCGGCGAGCAGCTCTGGGAGCATCGGGCCAACTCCGGGGTCATGGCCGGGCCTGTCACTTACACCGTCAAGGGCGAGCAATACGTGGCGTTCTCAGTCGGTTGGGGCGGGATCATTCCGCTGCTGACCGGGCCGTTGACCAACAAGGGCAAGGTGCGCGCCGAGTCGCGGGTGATTGCCTTCAAGCTCGGCGCCCACGGCGAACTGCCGCCGCCCAAGGTCGCGCCGGTACTACCGACCACCCACCAGACACTCACGGCAACGCCTGAGCAACTGGTGCAGGCGCGCGGTCTGTTCAATGGCCTGTGCGCAGGTTGTCACGGCCTCAACGCCATCAGCGGCGGCGTGGTGCCGGACCTGCGCTACCTGAGTGACGACAAACACGCGGCGTTCCCGGCCTTTGTCAGCGGAGCGCTGATCACCAAGGGCATGCCGAATTTCTCCGACATTCTCCAGCGCGACGACATGGAATTGATCCGTCAATACCTGGTCAAGCGCAACCAGGATCTGCAGGCCGACCTCAAGGCCGCCGGGCACGTCGATACCCACTGATCGCCTACGGTTTCACCCATGCCTGACGACGCCCCACGGCGTCGTCATGGCGAAGCTCTGCCTCCAATAAAAATAACGGGACACGCCATGAAAACACTTAGCACTCTGACTCTCAGCGCACTCTTCGCCGGCCTGGCCCCTTTGGCCCAGGCCGATGTAAAACCTGATCCGGGCGACTACACCGCGCTGCCCAAAGGCACCGATGTGGTGGTGTTGTACCAGCAGAACCCACGCGGGGATAAGGTGTATTCGGGCGGCAAGAAAGTCGCCGACAACCTCGACCTCGACATGACCGTCGGGGTGTTGCGTCTGATCCACTTCACCGAGTTCTTCAACACCGGGCTGACCTGGGACCCGCAAATCGTCATCCCCTTCGGCTACCAGAAGACCGGCGCCACCGACAGCAAGAACTCGGGGCTGGGTGATATCACCTTTGGTGGGACGGTGTGGACCATCGCCGACCTGGCCAAAAACGAACACCTGGGCTGGTCGGTATTCGTCACCGCGCCCACCGGCGGCGAGAAGAACCAAGGCTTCGCCTTGAGCAGCAATCGCTGGGCGCTGGACTTTCAGGTCGGTTACATCAAGGGCCTTACCGATAAAATCACCTGGGACGTGATCGCCGAAACCGAGTTCTACGACGAGCAGCGCTCCACCGCCGCCAAAAAAGACCCGTTGCTGCAACTGCACAACCACCTGCGCTACAACTTCACCCCCGACACTTACGCCGCGATCTCTTATCGTCATAACTGGGGCGCGCGCGAAACACTCGACCATGAAACCCTGGCCACCAGCCGCAGCAATGGCACGCTCGGTTTTACCGTCGCGACCATGCTGGGCAAGCAGGTGCAGGTGATGGGGCAGTTGATGCATGACACATCGGTGCGTGAGGGCGTGAAGATTGATAACTCGCTGCAGTTTCGCCTGGCGTACTTCTACTGAATCAACGGCTGTCCGGCATGGACACGGTCCATGCCGGCGCTGGATCAATAGCGAATCATCACCGATTTGAGTTCGGTGTAATCCTCGATAAACGCTGAGCCGAATTCCCGGCCGATGCCCGATGATTTAACCCCGCCAAACGGCACAGCCGGGTCGAGCAGCGTGTGCATGTTCACCCACACCGTGCCGGCGTGGATGGCGGGCACCATGCGCAGGGCTTTGCCCAGGTCGTTGGTCCAGAGGCTGGCGCTGAGGCCATACGGTGTGTTGTTCATCAGTTCCAGCAGCTCGTCTTCGCTGTCATAGGGCAAGAACGTGGCGATCGGGCCGAAGGTTTCCTCGTTGAGCACGCTGTCGTTGATGCTGTTGGCGAGGATCACGGTGGGCTCGACATAACACCCAGGGCGATCCATGCACCGGCCACCGTGGATAATCGTGTTGTTTTCGGCACGCGCCTTGGCAAAAAAACCGTCGAGCTTCAATTGGTGCTGGCGGTGGGTGACCGGGCCGAATTCGGTGCGCTCATCCAGCGGCGAACCGATGTTCAGTTTGCCCAGACGCTCGGCCAGGCGGCTCATGATCGGCTCGATCTGCGAGCGATGGGCGAAAAAACGTTCAGCGGCGGCGCAGATCTGCCCGGAGTGCAGGAAGCCCGCTTCGATGATGCCGTTGACCGCCTTGTCGAGGTCCACATCACGCAGGAACCCCGCCGAGTTTTTCCCGCCCAGTTCCAGGGTTGCGCGGGTCAGCCCGGCACCCGTGGCCGCGCGGCCTACGGCGATGCCGGTCGGCACCGAGCCGGTGAACGAGACCTTATCGGTGCCGGGATGCTCGATCAGCGCCTGACCCACCGGGCCGCCGCCGGTCAACACGTTCAGGACGCCGGCGGGCAGGCCTGCGTCGACCGCCAGCTCGGCGACACGCAGGATCGTCAGCGGGGTGAACTCACTGGGCTTGATAATGATGCTGCAGCCGGTGACCAGCGCCGAGGCGAGTTTCCAGATGGCGATCATGGTCGAGAAATTCCACGGCACGATGCCCACCACCACGCCCACCGGTTCGCGCAGGGTGAATGCGGTGTAGCGTTCGCCGGCAAAGGAGGGCAGGGACGGCGTGATGGTCTGGCCGCAGATCTTGGTCGCCCAGCCGGCGTAGTAGCGTAGAAAGTGCGCGGCCTGGTCCACTTCGAAGGCGCGGGAAATCTGGATGATCTTGCCCGATTGGCACGTCTCGATCTGAGCCAGTTCCTCGCGGTGTTGTTCCAGTAGGTCGGCGAGTTTGAGCAGCACGTTGCCGCGCACTGCCGGGGCGACCTGGGACCAGTGCTGGAAGCCACGGCGGGCGGACTCCACCGCCGCATCGACGTCGGCCGCGTTTGCATCGGCGACGTGGGCAATCACGTGGTCGGTGGCGGGGTTGATCACTTCGAGGGTCTGGCTGGACTGACTCTGCACGTAGCCGCCGTGGATAAACAGGGCATGGCTTCGACGCAAAAACGCTTCGACTTGGGGCAACAGGGGGATGTCGGTCATGGGGTTTTCCTAGTGGTGAACAAGAGAAAACCCTGAGGTTAAGCAAGGGCTGTCACGGCGGCTTGACTGTGACTGCCCGGCGCCATGTCTGTGTCTGCCAACGCCGCGTCTATTGCGGCTGACGGGCAGGATCAATACCCATGGAAAGTACAATTTTGCATCTGGAAGGTACATTTTCGCAGCGTGCCGCTCACCCCATACTGGGCCTGCAGCCGGTGCCGCTCCTCGATATTGGACAGCAGCCGGACATCCAATAATAAGCAGGGCCGTCCATGAAAAAGCCAAACCCGCTCCTCGAAGACCTCAAGTCCATTCTGCCGACCATTGCCGCCAATGCGTTCCAGGCGGAGCAAGACCGCAAGGTCCCCGACGAAAACATTGCGCTGCTCAAAAGCATCGGCCTGCACCGTGCTTTTCAGCCCAGGAAGTTCGGCGGCATGGAAATCTCCCTCCCGCAATTTGCCGATTGCATCGCCGTACTTGCCGGCGCC
Source organism: Pseudomonas sp. PSPC3-2 (assembly GCF_049897085.1). Lineage (NCBI taxonomy): Bacteria > Pseudomonadati > Pseudomonadota > Gammaproteobacteria > Pseudomonadales > Pseudomonadaceae > Pseudomonas > Pseudomonas sp. PSPC3-2. The sequence continues at coordinate 338,676 of NZ_JAFCVO010000002.1, read as the reverse complement.
TGCGCGAGCACGGCCTGGGCGATGAGCCTGCTGTGCACCCACAGTCATCAATTGGCGATGTTTTGCGCCCAGTTGCAGCAGGAAGTCTGGGGCGATAATCCCGACGCCACCGCCAGCAGCAGTATCGCGCCGTTCGGCCGCACCGAAGAGGTCGACGGTGGCGTGTTGTTCAGTGGCGAGATGGGCTGGAGCAGCGGCTGTGATCATGCCGAGTGGGCGATTGTCGGCTTCCGGCGCAAGAACGCCGAAGGCACCCAGGACTATTGCTTCGCGGTGCTGCCGCGCAGCGACTATGCGATTCGCGATGACTGGTTTGCCGCCGGCATGAAAGGCAGCGGCACCAAGACCTTGATCATCGAGAACGTGCTTGTGCCGGAACACCGCATCCAGAAAGCCAAGGACATGATGGAAGGCAAGTCCGCAGGTTTCGGTCTGTACCCGGACAGCAAGATTTTCTACTCGCCGTACCGTCCGTACTTCGCCAGTGGGTTTTCCACCGTAAGCCTGGGGGTCGCCGAGCGCATGCTGGATGTCTTCCGCGAGAAGACCAAAACCCGCGTGCGGGCCTACACCGGGGCGGCCGTGGGCGCGGCGACGCCGGCGTTGATGCGCCTGGCCGAATCGACGCACCAGGTGGCCGCCGCCCGAGCCTTTCTCGAGAAGACCTGGCAGGAGCATGCCGAGCACAGCGAGCAGCATCGCTATCCGACCCGCGAAACCCTGGCGTTCTGGCGCACCAACCAGGCCTATGCGACCAAGATGTGCATCCAGGCCGTCGACCGTCTGTTCGAAGCTGCCGGTGGTAACGCCTGGTTCGAGCACAACGAACTGCAGCGCCTGTTCCGTGACTCGCACATGACCGGCGCCCACGCGTACACCGATTACGACGTCTGCGCGCAGATCCTTGGCCGCGAGCTGATGGGCCTCGAGCCCGATCCCAGCATGATCTGAGTCGCTCGCCCCACGCCCCATCACAATAATCAGGACTGCTTGTGCACGCAGTCCGGGAGTCTTGCATGTCCGATAACCGCCCAACCCCCTTCGACCCACGCGCCTTCCGCCGCGCCCTGGGCAATTTTGCCACCGGCGTCACCGTGGTGACCGCCGCCGACGCCAGCGGGCGCAAGGTCGGCGTGACGGCCAACAGTTTCAACTCGGTGTCCCTGGACCCACCGCTTGTGCTGTGGAGCATCGACAAACGTTCCAACAGCCACGAGGTGTTCGAGCAGGCCAGCCACTTTGCGGTCAACGTGCTGGCCGCCGACCAGATCGACCTGTCGAATAATTTCGCGCGGCCCAAGGAAGACCGCTTCGCCGAAATCGAGTTTGAACCGGGCGAGGGCGGATCACCGGTATTCGCCGACTGCTCGGCGCGTTTTCACTGCGAAAAATACCAGCAAGTTGACGGTGGCGATCACTGGATCATGATCGGCAAGGTGGTGGCGTTCGACGATTTCGGCCGCTCGCCGTTGCTGTATCACCAGGGCGCCTATTCGATGGTCCTGCCGCACTCACGTATGACCCGGCGCGACGACAGCCAAGCGCCCAGCAGTCATTTTCAAGGGCGCCTCAGCCACAACCTGTATTACCTGATGACCCAGGCCGTGCGGGCCTATCAATCCGGCTACCAGCCTCGGCAATTGTCCACCGGCTTGCGCACCAGTGAAGCGCGCATGCTGATGGTGCTGGAAAGTGATGCCGGCCTGAGCACGCCTGAATTGCTGCGTGAGGTGGCAATGCCGGTGCGCGAGATCGACGAAGCCGTGGCCAACCTCAAGCGCAAGGCGCTGGTCAGTGACCCTGACGGCCGCGTGCGCCTGACCGCCGCAGGCCTCGAACAGGCTGAAGACCTCTGGTCGATTGCCCAGGAGCAGCAGGATAAGGTGTTCAGTGCATTCAGCGCGGAGCAGATCGATACCTTCAAAACCGTGTTGAAGCAATTGATCAGCCACGCTGCCTAGCCCCGAAAAGGCTCAGGAGCGGCGCAAGGCGGCTCCTGGTTCGATCAAAACGGCACCGCCACGGTCAGTTGGCTGTACACGTTGGTGCCATTCCCCCCCACTGGGTTGCCAGCGTTGTGCTGGTCCCGCTCGGGTTTGTACAGGCCCAGCAGCGGGGTGACGATCAGGTGCTCGCTCACCGCCCATTCGGCGTACAGGTCAAGCTCGCGGCCGTTCAGGTTTGGCATGCCGTGCGTGCTGACGGTCTGGTAATCGAAGAACAAGGCGCCGAGGGTCACGGCTTGGGCCGGCTTGACCTTGAGCGCGACATGTTGGATCACCGCGTTGGTATTGAATGGCCCCGCGTAATTGCCGGCGACTTCGCCCTGCACCCAGGTGCCAAAGCCGCGATTGAAGCCCGAGAACATCGCGTCCCAGTTTTTCGAATAGCGTGTGTAGCGATAGGTCAGGTCCGGCGACCACGGCAGGCTGGTGAAGGTATAGCCGGCCTCGCTGTACCAGGCGTTTTGCGCACCGATGCGTGTGTCCTGCCAGGCATATTCGGCGGCGAAGTGCGCGTTTTCGATGCCGGCATTCCCGGCGCCGCGCAGGCTATAGAGGTTCATGCCGGCCCGTTGTTTTTGCAGGTCATTGGCGTAGCGCTCGTCGACGCTGATGCCGTGGATATAGGTCAACCCCAGGGTGCCCGGGGCGGCGCTGTATTCCAGGGTGCCGGCGGCCATTTCGGTGTTGGCCTGGGCGCGATTGTCCGACTGTATCCACATCAGGCTGCCATGCACGCCCTCCTTGCCGCCCAGGCGCAGCAGCGCGGTTTGATCGAAGGCATGGCGGGCCGCGAGGTAGTAGGCGCCGCCCCGATTGAATTCGCCGTCTGCCACGCCCTTGCCGAGGTTGGTGCCGTCATCGTTGATGATGAAACCATCGCCGAGCATGATCACCTGGCGCCCGAAGGACAGGTCCACGCCGTCCGTGCCCAACACCGGGAATAGTTCGCCAGAACGCCAGCCGGCGAAGGCTTCGTCAAATTGGCTGGTGCGTTCGCTGCCCGTGGTCACGCCGGAGGCATCGCCATCGCCCCAGGTGCCGGAACTGACCTGGTTGGCCGTGCCGTAGACGCTGCCCAGGCCGCCCAAGCGCTGCTCCAGGCTGACGCCATACTTGATGAAACCTTCGCGCCAGGTGGAACCGCCCGGGGTGCCGTCGTAGTTCTTGCGACTGTTGAACATCCCGTAGACGGCCAGGAAGTTGCCGCTTAGTCGCGTGTCGTCGTCCGCATACAGCTCGAAGGCCTGGACCGACGATTCGCCGATCAACAGCGCAAGGCCCATGCCGACGGCCTGGTACAGTCGGCGCGTGTTGTGTGTGTGCTCCATGGTCAGTGTCCCCAACTGGATGAGTGGAGGCGCATTAAGGCGAGCGGGGCCGGGCGGCGTCTTTCATCTGCGTGCCAGGCAATTGACCCAGGCCGCCAGCCGGCCGGCGATGGCAGGGAGCAACAAAACCCAAGGCAGCCAGGGGCAAGACGCTCAATCGAGGCAGGGCGCACAGTGGCTCAACGTCTAAAAATCCGCTGCTTGAGGGGCTGCACCATGTTGATCAACGACCGGCTTAGCGCACATTTGAAACAGGGCACCGTGGGCTTTCCCACGGCGCTCGCCAGCACCATCGGCCTGATCATGGCCAGCCCGGTGATCCTCACCGCCACCATGGGCTTCGGCATCGGCGGCAGTGCCTTTGCGGTGGCCATGCTGATCGCGGTGGTGATGATGCTGGCCCAGGCGACCACCTTTGCCGAGGCGGCGGCAATCCTGCCCACCACCGGCTCGGTCTACGACTACATCAATTGCGGCATGGGCCGGTTCTTCGCCATCACCGGCACCTTGTCGGCCTACCTGATCGTGCATGTCTTTGCCGGTACGGCGGAAACCATCCTCTCCGGGGTCATGGCGCTGGTGAACTTCGAACACCTCAATACCCTGGCGGAGTCGGCCGGCGGTTCGTGGTTGCTGGGGGTGGGTTTCGTGATTGTGTTCGGCATCCTCAATGCTTTTGGCGTCAGCGCATTCGGCAAGGCCGAGATCATCCTGACCTTCGGCATGTGGACCACCTTGACGGTGTTCGGCGTGCTGGGGCTGATCGCGGCACCGGCGGTGCAACTGGACGGCTGGTTCGGCGCATCGTTGGTGGGCACCGACCTGATCACCATCCTGTCGCTGGTGGGCATGGCCATGTTCATGTTCGTCGGCTGCGAATTCGTCACACCGTTGGCACCGGACTTGCGCAACTCGGCCAAGGTCATGCCCAAGGCCATGATGCTGGGGTTGCTCGGCGTCGCCAGTTGCATGTTCATCTATGGCGCGGCGATGAAGCGCCAGGTGGAAAACGTGCTGCTCGATGCCGGCAGTGGCGTACACCTGCTGGACACACCGATGGCGATTCCGAAATTCGCCGAACAGGTGATGGGCAGCATCGGCCCGCTGTGGCTGGGGATCGGCTTCCTGTTTGCCGGGGCCGCGACCATCAACACCTTGATGGCCGGGGTGCCGCGCATCCTCTACGGGATGGCGGTCGATGGCGCGTTGCCCAAGGTCTTCACCTACCTGCACCCGCGTTTCAAGACCCCGCTGCTGTGCATCCTGGTGGCGATGTTGATTCCGTGCCTGCACGCGTTGTACCTGGGTGGCAACACCGACAACATCATGCACCTGGTGCTGGCGGCGGTGTGTGCCTGGAGTTTCGCCTACCTGTTGGTGACGATCTCGGTGGTGAGCCTGCGCATCCGCCGTCCGGACCTGCCGCGCGCCTATCGTTCGCCATGGTTTCCGTTGCCGCAGATCCTGTCCAGCGTCGGCATCCTGCTGGGCATCTGGTTTATCACGCCGCCGGGGATGAACCCGGCAGACATCTACATTCCGTTTGGCGTGATGCTGGCCGGCACGGCGGCGTATGCGTTGTTCTGGACGTTGGTGGTGCAGAAGGTCAATCCGTTCAAGCCGGCGTCAGTCGAAGCGGTGTTGGCCAACGAATTCGCCCATGCACCGAGCCAGCCTCACACCGAGTATCAGCGCCATGCTGCGAAGCCTGTTTGAGCGGTTCAGTGCCCGGCGTGCCCCGGCGGGGTATCGCCCTGGAGTGACCCTGGAACACCTGCGCCGTAACCTTGGCCTGGCGCACTTTCAGCACACCGCTTCGACCGTGGCCGAGGCGGTCCTGCTCGATGGCCGCTTGCGCGTGGAGATCGTCGAACGCGCCGAGTCGCAGTTGCTGATGCACCTGGTGATGACTGAGTTCGTGCTGCGCCTACCTGCCTCGCGAGAGGGCACGGCAAGTGTTGAACTGCACCACACCGGAGCCGTTTGGCGCACCGGCATTCGTTGCCGGCAACGCAGCGGCGACCCGGCGCTGCAGGCGTTGTTACAGCCCCACGGGGCATTGCTCCAAGCGTTGATGCCGCTGGATTTCAAGCGTCTGCGCATCGATCTGCAGGCCCGTCAGTGGTGTGTGCGCCTGGAGCATATGGGCGGTAGCGAGGTGATTAACCGCATGCCCGCGTTTCGCCGCTATATCCCGCTGAGCCCCGATCAACGCAGCGGGTTGCTGGCGACCTTGCTCCATTTTCAGCGCCTGCTGGCGGCACTCTGATCGCAGGTTTTGGCACCATTAGTGCAATCGCTTTGGTTGAGACGGAGGTGTTGCGGGCGCTTAGATAACATGTTAACTATTGCCTGACAACAACAAAAAAACCAAGGTGGACACAACCATGAGCATGCAAGCGGTTGGACAAGATGGGCTCGACAGTTGGACCCGCGATCTGCGCTCGATCTGTGGGCACTTCCACACAGAACTGGCGTTCAATCGCTCGCTGTTTATCGGTGATATCTCGGCCTGTTCCCGTGGCGGGCTGCCCCTGGCCAACCTGCGCACCAACGCCGGCCTGATCAAGCGCCCCAAGGTCCGCGCCGACCACGATGACGACCAGCAGTGTTTCCTGGTCAGCCAACGCAGTGGCTACAGCCAGATTGCCCAGGACGGTCAGGTCATTCGGCTGGGCCCCGGCGAATTGTTGCTGATGGACTCGGTAGGCTCCATCGAGATCACCCCGTTCGGGCTGATCGAGCACGCCTCCCTGTGCCTGTCCCGCCATGAAGTGTGCAAGCAACTTGGCACCCGGCCACGTACCTTCGGCAAAATTTCTTCAAGCAAAGCCTGCGGACGCATGCTGCATGTGTTGATGGATCAATTGTGCACGGATGCGCTGGAGGGTGACGCGGCGGTGGCGGAGGGCCTGGCGTTGCAGTCGGCGTTGGTCTCGCTGCTCGGCTCGGCCTTTGCGCAGCAGGAGGAGGCGACCGACGACTGCGCGGCACTGCCGGGCGTCAACCTGCGCAGTTACGTGCAAAAAGTCATCGATGAGTCGCTCAGCCAGCCGGGATTGAGCCCGCTGGGCCTGGCCAATCGCCTGAATATCTCGGTGCGGCATTTGTACCGGCTGTTTGAAGCGCAGGACGACAGTGTATGCCGCTACATCCAGCGGGCGAGGCTCAAGCGCAGTGCAGATGACCTCGCCAATCCGTTCCTGCGCGGCGAGTCGATCACCGCGATTGCCTACAAGTGGGGCTTCACCGATTCAGCGCACTTCAGCCGCTCGTTCAAGAAGCAGTTCGAGGTCTCGCCCAAGGCGTTTCGCTCCAGCCACGTGCAGCAGGTGGCGCAGGGAGTGTGAGCGTTCAACGAAGATGAAGCGAAGAAGCTGCCGGCGAGCGCCGGCAGCCGAGGCTACTACGCGACGGCGAAGTAGTGTTTGACGAAGCTGGGGCTGACGATTTCCCACAGCACCGCAGTGCCTTTGGTCACGAACCAGCTGTCGCCGGCCTTGAAACGTGTCTGCTGGCCGGTGGTTTCGTCGGTCAGCAGCACTTCGCCGGTGACCACCGTGGCTTGTTCGGTAAACGGGTAGACCATGCGGAACTTGCCCTGGGTGGTACCGAAATAGGCGCTGCTGACCGGGTCTGTGGGCGCGCCGAAGGTCATCTTGCCGAAGGCTTTGCCGTCGCCTTCGAGCAACTGCGAGCCGAGGTCGGCCACGGTGCCCCAGGCGTCGAGTTCCGAAAGCTGGATGTCGTGTTTGAGGGGGGTGAGGGTCATGGCAGGTACTCCTGATGGGAAAAATTAGCGGCGACCGTTCCAATAGCCCGACAGTTGGTGCCAGGACTTGCCGGCGGTCAGCAACAGCGGGCGGATCGCGTCTTTGCCGAGGATGGTCGGGCGGCGGATCGAACTGAGCAGGTCGTAGCGCGCCGACCCTTCGCTCATGCCTTCGGCCAGCACCTTGCAAATGATGTGGCTGGGGGTCACGCCGAAGCCGGAATAACCTTGCACGTAGAAAGCGTTGCTACGGCCGGGCAGGGTGCCGACCTGGGGGAATAGGTTCGGGCTGCACGCCATCGGGCCGCCCCAGGCCAGGTCGATCTTCACGTCCTTGAGGTACGGGAAAATTTTCAGCATCAGGTGGCGGTTCCAGGCTTTCAGGTCGCGGGGGATATGCTCCACCAGCGGTGTGGCAGCGCCGAACAGCAGGCGGTTTTCGTTGGTGACACGGTAGTAGTCGATCACCGGGCGTATATCACTGTAGGCCCCGCGAATCGGGCTGATCCGCTGGATCAACTGTTCCGGCAACGGCTCGGTCATCATCTGGAACGCATAGGTATTGATGGTCGATCGGTGCAGCTCGGGTTCCAGTTTGTTGAGGAAGCTGTCACAGGCCCACAGCAGCTTGCTGGCCCTGACCGAGCCGCGCCCGGTACGCACGTTGATGCGTTCGCCATAGCTGACTTCCAGGGCCGGGCTGTTCTCGAAAATCCGCACGCCGTGCCCCGCCAGGGCCTTGGCTTCACCGAGCAGCAGGTTCAGTGAGTGAACATGACCACCGCCCATGTGCAGCAAGGCGCTGCTGTAGGCATCGGAACCGATGATTTGCTTGACGTCCGAGCCGCCGAGAAAACGAATTTCGTGGGCCGTACCGATCGACTGGAAGTCTTTTTCCCAGGCCCGCAGGGTCTTGGCCTGACGCGCGTTGAAGCCCATGTAGCCATAGCCGTGGCAGAAGTCGGCATCGATATCGTACTTGGCGATGCGGTCCTTGATGATACCGGCCCCCAGGTCGCTGATCTCGAAGATCCGGCGCAGTCCGTCCTCGCCCACTTCCTGTTTGATCTTTTCCAGGTCGTGGCCGATCCCGGCCATGATCTGCCCGCCGTTGCGTCCGGTGCCGCCAAAACCCAGGTAGCGCGCTTCCAGTACGACGATGTTGGTGATGCCTTTTTCCGCCAGTTCAAGGGCCGTGTTGATGCCGGAAAAACCGCCGCCGATGATCACCGCGTCGGCGTCTATGTCCTGTTCGAGGCACGGGAAACTGAGGTTGTATTTCTTGGTGGCCGTGTAATAGGTGGGTGTTTCGATAGTGATCATGGCGCAGCCTGAAAGTGACGATGTGATGGTGTTTATTAAGGGCCATGGCGTCGCACTTGTCTTGATTCTGTGTGCCGCCGCTTTGATCCTGCGCGCCAGCGGCCTGGCGGCGGCCGCAAGTTATAGCGCGCAATGAAGAGGACAGTGGTAGAGTTTCGTTAAAATATTAACTAACTGAGTTGTGATGCCCAGACCCATGCGTAAACTCCGACAATCCCTGACGTTGACCCTGTTGCAGGCCCGCGAAGCGGCCATGAGTTTTTTCCGCCCCTCGCTCAATGAGCACGGCCTGACCGAGCAGCAATGGCGGGTTATCCGCATTCTCAGCCAGCACGATGAGCTGGAAATCTATCAACTGGCCGAATTGGCCTGCATTCTCAAACCGAGCATGACCGGCGTGCTGGTGCGCATGGAGACTGCCGGCCTGGTGCATCGGCGCAAGGCTGAGCAGGACCAGCGGCGCGTACTGGTGACCCTGGCGGATAAGGGCAAGGCCAGCTTCGACTCCATGAGCCAGTGCATGGAGGAGAACTACCAGAAGTTGCAGGCGCAGTTCGGCGAAGAGAAGCTGCAGACGCTGCTGGGGTTGCTGGATGAGTTGAAGGCTATCAAGCGCTGAGTGCCAGCCCATCGCGAACAGGCGAATGGGCTGGTTGTGCTGAGGGCGCTGCGTGCAGGGGGTTAGTACACACCGCCGGACCGGAGTGGCGCCACGCCGTCCTTGAACGTTGCCGCGAGGCTTTGCAGGCCGCGCATTAGCACGGTCGTATCGACCCCGACGGCGACAAACGCGGCGCCCAATTCGATGTAGCGCCTGGCCAGGGCCTGGTCTGCGCTGAGAATCCCCGCCGCCTTGCCGGCCTGGCGAACTCGCGCAATGGCGTCTTCGATCGCGGCCTGCACGGCGGGATGCCCTGGGTTACCGCGATAGCCCATCGCCGCACTCAAATCCGCCGGGCCAATGAACACCCCGTCGACGCCTTCAACCTGCGCAATCGCCTCCAGATTGGCCAGGCCTTCGAGGTTCTCGATTTGTACCAGCAGGCACATCTGTGCGTCGGCCTGATCCAGGTAGCCGGCAATGCTGTTCCAGCGCGACGCACGGGCGAGGGCGCTGCCGACGCCGCGAATGCCCTGGGGCGGATAATGCATCGCGCGCACCAGTTCCCACGCCTGCTGTGCGCTTTCGACCATCGGCACCAGCAGCGTTTGCGCGCCGATATCCAGCAATTGCTTGATCAGTGCGCTATCGCCGACCACCGGACGAATGATCGCTTGGCTCGCATAGGGCGCGATGGCTTGCAACTGGCCGAGCATCCCGCGCAGGTCATTGGGCGCGTGTTCGCCGTCGATCAGCAGCCAGTCAAACCCGGCGTTGGCCGCCAGCTCGGCGCAGTAGGCATCGGCCAGGCCGAGCCACAGGCCGATCTGCGTCTCGCCGCTGCACAGGCGCTGCTTGAAGCGGTTGATGGGCATATCCATGGAACGGTCCTCCAGGGTCAGACAAAGCGGCAGGAGATCGAGCCCAGCATGTCGTAGTCGACATGGAAGGTGTCGCCGGGATTGGCCGCCACCGGGCGGGTAAAGGAGCCGCCGAGGATGATCTGCCCGGGCTGCAACGTCACGTCGTAGGGCGCCAGTTTGTTCGCCAGCCAGGCCACGCCTTTGGCCGGGTGGTTGAGCACGGCGGCCGACACGCCGGACTCTTCGATCACCCCGTTGCGGTACAACACGGCGGGCACTTTGCGCAGGTCGATTTCGGTCGGCCGCACGGCCCGCCCGCCCATGACCACGCCCGCGTTGGCGGCGTTATCGGAGATGGTGTCGAACACTTTACGGGTGGCGTGGGTCTGCGGGTCGATCTGTTGGATGCGCGCGTCGATGATTTCCAACGCCGGGATGACCCACTCAGTGGCGTCGAGCACGTCGAAAATCGTGCAGTTCGGCCCCTTCAGCGGTTTGCCCAGGATGAACGCCAGCTCCACCTCGACCCGTGGCACGATGAAACGCTCGAACGGAATGTCGGTGCCTTCGTCGAAGAACATGTCATCGAGCAGCGCGCCGTAGTCCGGTTCGCTGATGTTCGACGACACCTGCATGGCCCGCGAGGTCAGGCCGATCTTGTGCCCGACCAGCTTGCGCCCGTCCTTGATTTTCTGTGCGACCCAGGCGCGTTGGATCGCGTAGGCGTCGTCAATGGTGATCGCCGGGTAGTCCAGCGAGAATTGGCGGACCTGTTCGCGTGAGCGCTCGGCTCGGTCCAGGTGTGCGGCGGCTTGCAGAATCTGCTGTTGATCGAGCATGACGAAGTTCTCTTACTGTGGGTTGACGATGGCCGCCGGGGTACGCAGGACCAAAAAGCCGCCAAGGGCGATAAACAGCGCCAGCACATACAAGGCCAGGCTGGCGCTTTGGGTGGTGTCACGCATCCAGCCGATCAGGTAGGGCGCGAGGAACGAGGCGATACTGCCGAACGAGCTGATCAGGGCAATGCCGGCCGCCTGGGTGCCGTTGGACAGGAAGGCCGGAGGCAGTTGCCAGAACATCGGCAGCGCCGCGCTGGCCCCCATGCCGGCGATCACCAGGCCGCACAACACCAGGGTCGGGTTGGCGGGCGACAGCCCGGCCACCGCGATACCGACGGCCGACATCAGCAGCGGCACACACAGGTGCCAGCGTCGCTCACGGTTGCGATCGGATGAGCGCCCGCAGCCGATCATGAAGAAACACCCGGCCAGGTAAGGCACCGCGCTGAGCAGGCCGACCTGGCTATCACGGCCGATGCCGGCGCCGTGGATCAGGGTGGGCATCCAGAACGCCAGGGTGTTGACCGCGAGCATCACCGCGAAATAGATCGCCACCAGCAGCCAGACCTGCGGGTCACGCAGGATGCCGCCGAACGAGGTGATCGATTTGCGCTGCTCCTCACTGCTCAGTTGTGTACGCAGTTGCTGTTTCTGCAGCGTGCTGAGCCAGTTCACCGTCTCGAAGCTGTCCGGCAGGCATTTGAGCACCACCAGGCCCAGCAGGATCACCGGGGCGCCTTCGATCAGGAACATCCACTGCCAGCCGCGCAGGCCGCCAAAATCATGGAAGTGTTCCAGGATCGCGCCGGACAACGGCCCGCCGATCACACCGGCCATCGGCACGGCAATGGCAAACAGCGCGGTGACTTGCGCGCGGCGACGGGCTGGGTACCAGCGGTTGAGAAACACCAGAATCCCCGGAAAGAAGCCGGCTTCGGCCACCCCCAGCAAAAAGCGCAGCACGTAGAAACCGCTGGAGCTTTCGATCCACAGCATGCTGGCGGACAGCAGGCCCCAGACCACCATCAGGCAGGCGATCCAGCGCCGTGGTCCGACGCGGTCGAGGGCGATGTTGCTCGGTACGCCGAACAACGCGTAGGCAATGAAAAACAGTCCGGCCCCGAAGCCGTAAACCGTGTCGCTGAAGTGCAGGTCGGTACTCATCTGCATCTTGGCGAAGCCGATGTTGATGCGGTCCAGGTGGGCAAACAGATAACAGATCAGCAGCAAGGGCATCAGGCGCCAGGTGACGAGGCTATGGGTACGCTGGTGTTCGAGCAGGGTGGTGCTGTTGGCGGTATTGGCTGTGCTCATGATGTTGTACTTTTTTTTGAGTGGCCGTTGGCGGAAGGCGGGCAGTGTTCAGCTCGCCTGGTTTTTCAAGAAGGCATGCACGTTGTTTTGCTTGAAGTTGAGTTCGGGGTGCAGCTCGATCATCTCGAACGACAGCGCCAGCAGACGCTGCGACTGCAGTTCGGCGAAGTGTTCGGTGATCACGCTGAACAGACGTTCGGCGACGGTTTTGCGCGTGTCCAGGTCGCGTCCGTGGCCGACCTTGAGGGTCATGTGGACGAAGGCGTAATCGTGCTTGCCGTCGGCCATGCGCCAGGTGTCCAGGCGCACGCCGCGGCTGCGGATGCCGCCCAGGGGGAACACACCGCTGTCGCCCAGCACGGTGTGGACCTTCTCGAACAGCGCGGGCAAGTCGGCCTGCTGCTCGATGTTGTCGGTGTATTCAGCAATGAAGTGCGGCATGGGTGTCTCCTCCCTTGATCGGTGACGCGGATCTGTCCTGTGGGAGCTGTCGGCCCCCACGTGGGTTCTTCGCCCTGGGTCAGAGGGGGAAAATGGCGTTGATCTGGCCGGTGCCGGAGCTGCCGAACGGTGGGGTGATGATCTCGGCCGGTTTGTTGTAGTCCGGGCCGCCCAGCAGGCCGAGAAGCATCGCGGTGTCGTGCATCTTGCCTTCGCCGAAGCAGTGCTCGGCGTAGTCCGGCAGCATTGCGCAGAACTCCTTGAAGCGGCCTTGCTTCCACATGTCCACCACATGCATGTCCATCTGCTTGTCGAATTCACGGGTCCAGTTGTGGATGTTGGCTTCGGCTTCGCGGTCGTCGGAGAAACGGTGGGAGAGGGAGCCCGAGGCCAGCACCAGGACTTTGCGGTCGCTCTTCTCGATCGCGCGGCGCACGGCGGCGCCAAACGTGAAGCTGTCTTCGAGGCGGTGCCAGGCGCACCAGGCGGCAATCGAGATCACCTCGAATTTTTGCTCGTCCGGCACGCCCATGTGCATGTAGCGCATCGGCACGAGGGTGCCGTATTCCAGCTCCAGGCTCGGGATGTTGTGAGCCATCGTGCGCACATCGGCCAGGTTGGCTTCAGCCGCGATCAGTTCCCCCAGTTCCGGGCAACCGGGGTAGTCGTACTCCATGTTCTTGATGAAGTGCGGCAACTCATTGCTGGTGTAGGTGCCCTTGAAATGCTCACCGCAGTTGACGTGATAGCCGCTGTTGACCAGCCAATGCACGTCGAAAACCACCACTGTGTCGGCGCCCAGTTCGCGGGCGCGGCGCCCGATTTCCTTGTGCCCGGCAATGGCGGCTTCGCGACAACCATGGTGCTTGCCGGGCAGTTCCGACAGGTACATCGAGGGTACGTGGCAGATCTTTGCGGCCAGGACGACTTCGCCCATGATGATTCTCCTGAATAATTGTTTTTGTCTTGGAAACATTGTGTGGCGAGGGCGCAAGGGCTCTCGCCAGCGGTCTGACTCACACGCCCCAGCGCGGAATGTGATGACTGCCCATGGAGATACACACGTTCTTGATTTCGGCGAACACTTCAAAGCTGTACTGGCCGCCTTCGCGTCCGGTACCAGAGCCTTTCACCCCACCGAACGGCTGACGCAAGTCGCGCACGTTCTGGCTGTTGATGAACACCATGCCGGCTTCGATGCCGTAGGCCAAGCGATGCGCCTTGCCGATGTCCTGGGTCCAGATATAGGACGCCAGGCCGTACTCGGTCTCGTTGGCCAGTTGCAGCGCTTCGGCTTCATCCTTGAACGGGATCAGGCACACCACCGGGCCGAAGATTTCTTCCTGGGCGATGCGCATCGTGTTGTTCACATCGGCAAACACCGTGGGCTGGATAAACTGCCCGCGACTCAAGTGCGCCGGCAGGTTGGCCGGACGTTCCAGGCCGCCGGCGAGCAGGGTGGCGCCTTCTTCTATACCAATCTTGATGTAGCCGGTGACCTTGTCGTAGTGCGCCTGGGTGATCATCGAGCCGACCTGGGTTTTCAGGTCTTGCGGGTCGCCGACGATCAGGCGTTTGGCGCGGGCGGCAAACTCGGCGACGAACTGCGGGTAGACACTTTCCTGAATGAACACCCGGCTGCCGGCGGTGCAGCGTTCACCGTTGAGCGAAAAGATGGTGAACAGTGCGGCGTCGAGGGCGCGTTCCAGGTCGGCATCCTCGAAGATCAGCACCGGCGACTTGCCGCCCAGTTCCATGGAGTATTTTTTCAGCCCGGCGGTCTGCATGATTTTCTTGCCGGTGGCGGTGCCGCCGGTGAACGAAATCGCGCGCACGTCCGGGTGGCGCACCAGCGCATCACCGGCGGTGGCGCCGTAGCCCTGGATCACGTTCAGCACGCCTTTGGGAATGCCGGCCTCGACGGCCAGGCGCCCGAGTTCATTGGCGGTCAGCGGCGACAGCTCGGACATTTTCAGCACGGCGGTGTTGCCCAGTGCCAGGCATGGCGCGGTCTTCCAGGTGGCCGTCATGAACGGCACGTTCCACGGCGATACCAACGCACAGACACCCACCGGCTGGTACAGGGTGTAGTTGAGCATCTGGTCGTCCACCGGGTAGGTGTGGCCGTCCATGCGGGTGCAGACTTCGGCGAAGAAATCGAAGTTGTGCGAGGCCCGTGGAATCAATACGTTCTTGGTCTGGTGGATCGGCAGGCCGGTGTCGAGGGTTTCCAGTTCGGCCAGGTGGGGCACGTTGTGTTCGATCAGCTCACCGAGCTTGCGCATCAGGCGGGCACGTTCCTTGGCCGGTGTGCCTGCCCACTTTGGAAAGGCTTCCTTGGCCGCTGCAACCGCTTGCGCGACTTCTTCGGCGCCGCCGCTGGCAACTTCACCGATGGCTTCGCCGGTGGCCGGGTTGTAGTTGATGAAGGTGTCTTTGCTTTCGACCTCACGGCCGTTGATCCAGTGTTTGATCATGCTGCTCAAGCCTCTTTACCGGCGCTGAAGAATTGCGCCTCGCTGACAATTCGATTGACCAGGCGCCCCACGCCTTCGACTTCCACGATGACTTCATCGCCCGGCACCACGTCGGCCAGGCCTTCCGGCGTGCCGGTGGCGATCATGTCGCCGGGTTGCAGGGTCATGAAGCTGGACAGGTATTCGATCAGGTACGGGATGTCGAAAATCATGTCTTTTGTGCTGCCTTCCTGGCGCAGTTCACCGTTGATCCAGGTGCGCAGTTTCAGGTTGCTCGGGTCCGGCACGTCGGCGACATCGACGATCCACGGGCCTACCGGCGTGGTCGCGTCGCGGTTCTTCACCCGCAGGTTGGGGCGGTAGTAGTTTTCCAGGTAGTCGCGGATCGCGTAGTCGTTGCACACCGTGTAGCCGGCCAGGTAGTCCAGGGCGTCTGCGCGCTTGACGTTGCGCGCCGGCTTGCCGATCACCGCGACCAGTTCGCACTCGTAGTGCATGTAGGCGACATTGTCCGGGCGCCAGGTCACTTGGTTGTGGCCGGTGTAGGTGCCGCGCGACTTGATGAAGGCCAGCGGCTCGGTCGGCGGCGTGAAGGCCAGTTCGGCGGCATGGTCGGCGTAGTTCAGGCCGAGGGCGAACATGCTGCCGGTGGCCGGTGGCAGCCACTCGACCTGGTCTTCGGCGAGCAGGCGACCGTCGCCCAGGCGCACGGCGTTTTGGGCTTCGACCAGAACCTGATGCACGGCGCCTTCAAAGCGAATACGGGCGTGTTTCATGACAGTTCCTCTGCCTTGATGTGGTTGACCAGACGGCCCAGGCCGCTGATCTCGACTTCAACGGTATCGCCGGGTTGCACATCCACACGGCCTTCGGGCGTGCCGGTGATCAGCACATCGCCTTCGTGCAGGGTCATGAACTCGCTGATTTCGGCGATCAGTTGAGGAATATCGCGCACCCAATTGGCGGTCGAGTTTTGTTGGCGAAGCTCACCGTTGACGAACAGCTTGAGGCTCAATTGGTTGGGGTTGTCGATCTGGTCGCGCCCCACCAGTTCCGGGCCCAGCGCGCAGAACCCGTCGCGACATTTGGCTTTCACCGCCGGGCGGTAGTAGCTGTCTTCCGGCAGGCTGAACTCGTTGATGATGGTGTAGCCGGCCACATGCGCCATCGCGTTCTCGACGCTGACGCGGCTGGCGCTTTTACCGATCACCACGCCCAGCGCCGGGCCGGGCTGAAGGCGTTCGCCGGTGGGCTGCACGACGCTGCCGTCATGGCCATTGCGGGTGTTGGGGGTCTTGATGAACAGCACCGGTTTGAGCGGCGGCTTCTGGTAAGGCGCTTGCTCGAATTCGGCGATACGTTGGTTCAGCAACCCCTGATAGTTCAGCGCAACGCCGAACAGGGTGCCGTTCGCACCATCATGCAGAGCACGGCTCATGCTTTTCTCCTGGCAGTGGCGGGGCAGAGACTGCTCCGAGGCATATTCGTTAACCTGTTAACGTTATAATTAAGATGTTAACTATCGTCAAGCGTGGCAAACTCTTTCGCGCCTGGCGAGCCGCTGAAATCCGGTGCAGGATGGCCTCTGCAGGTTGGTTGATAGCCCAATAAAAAAGAGAAATCCGCGATGATCGATCGTAAACCGATCCCCAATATCAACATCGGTCAGGTCTACGACCAGCGCTACAGTGATGCCGAAGTGCACTACGACAAACTCGGCAACCTGGCGGAGTTTTTCGGTCGCAACATGCCGGTCCATCGGCACGATCGGTTCTTCCAGGTGCATTACGTGAAGAGCGGCGCGGTGCGTGTTTACCTGGATGACCAGCAGTATCTGGAGTCGGGGCCGATGTTCTTTCTGACGCCGCCGACGGTGCCCCACGCCTTTGTCACGGAGGCGGACGCCGATGGGCATGTGCTGACGGTGCGTCAACAGCTTGTCTGGGGGTTGATCGATGCCGACCCGACCTTGGTGCCCGGTTCGCAGTTGCCGGCGGCCTGTGTCGCACTGGCGCAGTTTCCACGCGAAGTCAGGCGGCTGGAGTTTCTGTTCGAAGCGCTGAGCGACGAAATCAACGCTGCCGGCGCTGGGCGCAGTGCGGCGCTGGACAGCCTGACCCGCTTGATCATGATCAGCTTGCTGCGGCTCTGCTCCAACTCCCTGCAAGCCCGGCCGGCGCGCCATGAAGACCTGCGGATCTTCCATCGCTTCAACGCGTTGATCGAGGACCATTACCTGCAGCACTGGCCGCTGTCGCGCTATGCCGACGGTGTAGGCGTCACCGAGGCGCGACTCAATGACGTCTGCCGACGGATTGCCGATCTGCCGTCGAAGCGGCTGATTCTCGAGCGGGTCATGCAGGAGGCCAAGCGGCTGTTGTTGTTCACCGGCAGTTCGGCCAACGAAATCTGCTACCAGCTGGGTTTCAAGGACCCGGCCTATTTCAGCCGGTTCTTTCAGCGTTACGCGCAGATGACGCCGGGGGAATACCGCCAGCGGCAATCGGGGTTGCGGTGAAGCCGCCATAGTCTGTTCTCGATGGGCGTCGGTGCGCTCATGATGGTTGCAGTCACTTCCCCGAAAAATGGCTTTTACGAGGAAGTGAATGCACATTTCATACCGCCGCGGTCACCACAAGGCCAGGCTGTAGCCGACGATGATCCGGCTCTCGTCGATGTCGCTGGTCAGGCCGTTACTTGAGCGAAGGCTGGCGTTGCGCAGACGCACGTTGACGTTCTTCAGCGGGCCGCTTTGAACGGTGTAGACCAGATCGGTATCGCGCTCCCATTCGCGGCCATTACGCACGGTGGCGGTTTGCGCGTGGCTGCCGTCCACGTAGCGGGTCATGAACGTCAGCCCGGGTACGCCGAGGGCTGCGAAGTTATAGTCGTAGCGCGCCTGCCAGGCGTCGGTGTTGGCCTTGGTGAAGATATTGATGGTCACCAGATTGACTGAATACGGGTCTTGGCCTGGGAAGGCAAAGTCGCCGTCGCCGGAGAGGTTTTGATAGCCCAGGCCGAATTTGTGCGCGCCCACCGACAGGCTGAACATGCCGTTGAAAAAGCGGTTGTCGATCCGCCCGCCGTCAACCCTCGAAGGGCTGCGCAGCCGCGCGCTGCCTTGCTCGCGGGTGTCGAAATAGCGCAGGTCGCTGCGCAGATTCACGTCTTCGGCCAGGGGCAGGTCATGCACCAGGCCGATGAAGTTCTGACGGTAGATGTCCTGCATTTGCGCGTAGTAATACGTCGCCGCCAGGTGCGGATTGATCGCGTAGGTGCCCCCGGCCAGGTCCAGGTGGCTGCTGGTGACGCCGCCGTAACTCATTGACTCGTTGTTGGAGGAGTCGCGCAGGTTCTGTTTTTCCAGGCGACCGACGTTCAGGGTCAGCCCATCGATGTCCTGCGAGGTGACCAGTCCGCCGTTATAGGTCGACGGCAGCAGCCGGGTGTCGTTGTAGGCCACCACGGGTAACAGCGGCTGCAAGGTGCCCAGTTTGAGCACGGTTTTTGACACCCGCAGTTTGGCGGTCAGGCCCAGTTCGCTGTAGTTATCAGCCGGTTCGCCGTCTGCGCCGGACGGCAGCAGCCCGGTGCCGCGCCGGTCTCGGCTGGAGTCGAGTTTCAAGCCCAGTTCTCCCAAGGCATCCACGCCGAATCCGACCACGCCGTCGGTGTAGCCCGACTCCATGCGCAATACAAAACCCTGCGCCCATTCGTCCGCCTTGTTCTGCGGCGCATTGCTCTGTCGGAAGTCGCGGTTCATGTAGAAATTGCGCAGGTCCAGAGTGGCTTTGCTGTCCTGGAAAAAATCGGCGTGGGCAGCCAGAGGGGTAAACGCGGCGCACAGGCCAGCGCTTGCCGCCGTGCGAAAGAGGCACGAATGCATGAGGGGCGTTCCTTTTGTTGTTTTTGTTGGTATGGCCCTCTGCTAGGTCAGGGCCTGGGATATTGTTAACATGTTATCGTTAATCCGGATAGAGCGTTTCGCGGGTTTTTGCCAATTTGTTTCGAAGTTAATGATTTTTCAGCGGGCCTGATTGGCACGAAATGGCAAGCCGTGTTGACACGCTCAGTCAAGCGGTGCGGGTGGCGTTCGCCTGTAATGGCGCTGTGCAGCGTTAAACCCTAATAGATCCCAAGAGGAGGTGCCCATGTGGACCAAACCGAGCTACACCGATGTACGCATTGGTTTTGAAGTGACGATGTACTTCGCCAATCGATAACGCCCTCGAAGGCATGGGGGCGATGTACTGCCGTCCCGGGTTGCGCTTCAATCGACCGGCTGTTCGGTGGTAAAGTCGCCGCCATGAAACTGACCCGCTCAGACCGCTCGCTCATTGCCTGGACGTTGTATTTCTGCGTCCTGTTCAATGTGTTCGCCTGCGGTTTGGCGCACGGACAGACGATGGGCCTGGCGCTCAATGGCGTAGGCGGGCAGTTCTGCTCGTCCCAGAGCAGCCCTGCGCCGGCCTCGAAAGCGGATCCCGCCGATCTGTCCGCCAGTGGCTGGGCCGGGAGTTTTGCCTGTCCGATCTGCTCGTCCGTGACCTTGAGCATCGCGTTACTGTTCTGTCTGGGCTGGTTGCTGCGGATCGGGCAGGTACGCCGGCCTGGCCGCGAACAGCGCTGCAAGGCGCCCCCGCGTTATTCCTGGCCCTCGGCCAACCCCAGAGCGTCCCCCGCACTTTGCGCATGACCGCGTTTGTCTAAGCCCCCTTGTGCCTGTCGACCCCGGTCAGCTAGGCGTTGTGGGGGCTCCACGGTTAAAGGTGACACGGGAAGGAGCACACAATGGCTCATGTATTGGTACGCCTCAATCGCCGGCTACTGCCAGGATTGGCTGCGGCCGTTTACGCAAGAAGACACGCAAAGTCCGCAACTGCGCCAATCGGCCGGAGGTCGCCATGTGCGCGCTAGCCGTTCCATCGGGGGCTTCGCGATTGGTCAGCAAAGCCTCGCGTCTGCGTAATCAAGCGGACTTCCTACTGCCGTTTCCGGATTACCCAGGTAATGCGCGCAGTTTCGTACACCTGGATGCCCGACTGCTGCCTTACTGGCACACCTTGTTCGATGTGTGCCCCGGCTTGCTCAAGCTCGATCCGCCCGATGGCCTGAATATATTTCGCGGCTTCATGACCTGGGCCTATCGCAATCATCCGCCGTTGAACTGGACCTATTACCTGAGCGTATGCCGCTGGCTCCTGGGCTCCAAGTATCAGGCGCGGATCAACGAAGAGCACATCGAGTCGTTTATGTGCGCTGCGGCGGCACGCTGGATCAATAGCGATGACAGCCAGGCTCGGGGGCTGGTGTTGGCCTGGCAGGGCGCGCCGGAAAGGGTGTTCGATTGGAAGCAGGCGCCTCGTCCGGTGCCCGGGCTTGAAGCTGATCTGGAGGAGTTTCCGCCCCTGCCCTGGGACTTTGCCTGGTGCCCGTTGACCAGCAAGGGCGGCGTGGGATTTCGCCGCTGGCTGCCGATTCCTTGACGCGGTGTTGACCCAGGGCGACGCCAGTGAGCTGCGACAAAGCACCACACCTGATCAGCATTGATCGCGCGCGCCGCCAGCACCGCGGATCGGGTCGATTAGCGCGTGCGATGTGCCCGATTGTCGCAGTTGTCGCCCTGAGACTGTGCTCATAAAGTGTGCAGGCTTTGAGCGGAGGCAGACACTTCCACGGTAGCTCGAGGCGCGGCATTTGAACCCGTTCATGTGCCGGTTGCCAGGCCCTCTTCCCAGAGGGCTTTTTTTTGCCTGATAAACCCGCTCATCACTCGCCCGCGTGCCGGTTTGGCGTTCATGAGCCCGGTTCATCGGGTTCGGTGCTGCGCTCGTTGCCGTTGAACGAGGAGCCCCAGTGCGACAGCCCGCCACAGTCAGGAGGGGAGAGCGCCAAGGCGTGGTTCTTCATTGTGCAATGAGGCGCGGCCTGTGGTGGTTTGTCGCAGGTCAGGTGGCGCGCACTGGCATGCTAGATTCTGCGTCGACACGGCATTTTCCCTTGGCAGGGTTTTGGTCGCGTTACTGAGCGCCAGGAATCGCAAGGTTCCTGGCGCTCCTTTAATGTGTGTTCGAGCCTCAACCGGCGGTTGCGGGCTCTGCACTGGCACCTCCACATGCCCCTACTTGACCTGCGCCTCCTCCAACAGCCAATGCGCAAATGCCTGGATGGGCGCGCGGCTCAGCTCTAGGGGTTCAGGTAACACGAGGCAAAAGGTCTTGGCCACATTCTTCTCCTGCGGCCATGGCGCAACCAGTCGACCTTGCGCCAGCTCTGCCTCCACGTACAGGCGCGGTACGAGTGCCACACCGAGACCAGCCAGTGCGGCCTCAATCAACATCGCATGCAAATCGTAGCGTGCGCCCATCGCTGGGTTGCTCAGCACAATCCCGGTTTCTTGGGCATAGCGCTGCCACGCATCCGGGTGCTGTCGTCGGTGTAATCGTGGCAGTGAATCCAGCGCCGTTGCCGGTTTGCCCTGATTCAGGAGGGCAGGGTGACAAACCGGAATGAGCACTTCCTTCAACAGGCGGTGCGTGTGCATGCCTGTCCAGGCCGGGTGCTCAAAATGGATGGCGGCATCAAAGCCGCTACCGGCAAGCACGAACGGTTCCATGCGTTCCGAGAGATGTACGCAGATATTCGCGTGTTGCTGGCTAAAGCCAGGCAACCGAGGGATTAGCCAGCGCAAAGCAAAGGTTGGGCTGACGGCGATATCCAGGCTGGCGCCGTTTCTGGGCTGGCCCATCAAATACTGGCTGTCCCTGTCGAGGCGGTCGAGTAGTTCGCGCACTTGCGCCGCGTAGCGCTCACCGTTAGGCAAGAGCCGCACGCGGTTGCCCACGCGCTCGAATAGGGTGACGCCCAGAAAGGCTTCCAGGCGGCCTATCTGCCGACTGATTGCGCCCTCGGTCAAGGCCAATTCATTGGCGGCACGGGCGAAGCTGCCATGGCGGGCTGCCGTTTCAAAGGCAATCAGGGCTGCATTACTCGGTAGCTTTCGACGCATGGTCTTTTCCTGTAGCCAAGGCAGCCACCTTGATGTTTAGTCACTGAAGGGTGCCGAAAGATCGTTTTATGGGGCTCTACCGTGCCACTAGCATGATGGAACATCAATCCATGAAGTGACTTTATGATTTACACAGTCGAATGCAACTACGCTGACCCTGCCAGCGAAGCCGAGTGGAATGGGTTTTACAGCCTGGAAAAACTGCCGGCGCTGATCTCGGTGAGCGGTTTCAGCGCTTCACAGCGTTTCGAAGCCTTGAGCGGCACTTGCCCGGCCTACTTGGCCTTGCATTCAGTCGACACGCTTACCGTATTGCAGAGCGACGAGTACCGCGAAAAAGGCGGTGGCACTTTTTCCGGCTGGCAGTCGCACATCACTGATTGGAGACGCAACCTCTATGCCGGGCAGGACCGGGCAGTTGCCGTGGGCGCGGACGAGTTCCTGTTGATCAGTGAACAAGGCCCTCACGTGTTGATTGAGTTAGGCCTTACGCCTGTAGCGCTGCACGCCGTTGCGTTGGACAAGACCCCTGCACACCGCTGGTTGGCCAAACTGGATTGCGTTCAGGCCAGGGCCTGCGATCTGCAGGGGCTGAATGTGTATCGCGCCATGACCGTGCAGTTACAGTCATGAGTAACGTGGACATCCCTCGCTGGAGACTCCCCAGCCAGCAAGTCGGGGAGTTTTCAATCACCGCCATCAGCGACGGCTACTTGGGGGCGAGCCTGGATTTTCTCGCCAACATCGCGCCAACGGAGGCGGTCCGACTTCAGTTAGCCGCCGGAATCAGCGAGCCAGCGTCAATCCATATCAATTGCTATCTGATACGTGGGCGTGGCCGAACGGTTCTGATCGACGCTGGCGCCGGCGGATTCAATCAATGGGGCGGCGAGTTGCTGGCCAATCTTGCATTGGCCGGCGTGCAACCCGGTGACATAGATACGGTTCTGCTGACTCACGCGCACCCCGACCACATCGGTGGCTTGTTGAACGCAGCGGGACAAATGGCCTTCGCCAATGCTGAGTTGGTTGTGCATCAGCGAGAGCTAGCGTTCTGGGAGGACGATGGCCACCTTGGCCAGGCCAGTGAACGCGCGCGTCGAAACTTTCTGTTTGCACGAAGGGTGTTCGATCAGTACCGAAAAAATCTGCGCCCGTTCACCGCCAATGACGTCCTGCCGGGCATCAGTGCGATGCCGTTGCCTGGGCATACCGTCGGGCATTGCGGCTACCGATTTGAGTCCGTGGCAGGCAGTCTGCTGATATGGGGCGATATTGTTCATTTTCCTCAGATTCAGATTGCGCGCCCTGATGTCACGATTGCCTTCGACCAGGACCCGCTGCTATCGGCGGCCACGCGAACGAGGCTGCTGGACGTTGCCAGTTCAGACAACTTGATGGTCGCTGGCATGCACTTGGGAGCGCTCGGCTTTGCTCATATCAAGCGCTCCGGGAACACCTACGCCATTGCTTACGAAACGTGAGTCAAGTATCGGCTGAGCGGCAAAGTGCCTAGAGAATCCGGGGCGCTTCAACCCCTTGTCGCGAACAGAACAGTTCTTGCGCACCCGGCTAAACATAGGTCGCAACTGTTGCAAGGCAAAACGTCGCAGACCGGTAGTCTAAGGTGATGCCCCGGGAGAATATCAATGACTCGACGCGCTTGCTTGGCCGCTTTATTGACGCTGACTGTTTCAACTGCATTTGGCGCGCCCAGTTACGATCATCTCTATGCGTTCGGTGACAGTTACTCTGACAATGGTGCGGGTCAAACCTTCACTAGACTATTGGCCACGCAGAAGGTCAAAGACGCACAGGAACTACCGGGCTCGTTGTACTGGAAGGGACGCTGGAGCAATGGCCCCACCGCCGTAGAGGAGCTGGCTCGCGCGTTGAAAACCGACCTGACCGACTACGCGATTGGCGGCGCTAAAAGCGGCAACGGCAACTACTACGCCTGGATGGAGCCATCTCGCGACACCGGGGTTTTTGGCCAAATCGCCGATCATCTGAACGCCGCGAAAACGCACAAAGCGGATCCGAATGCGCTCTATTTTATTTTCATCTCAGCAAACGATTTTTTTGAATGGGCCGACTTTTCGCACCCAGAATCGATTGACGTGCTAAGCCAGAACAGCGTGGCGAATATACAAAAGGCTACCCAGACGCTGATTGCAGCCGGCGCGAAGCACGTGATGGTCGTGGGGACTACGGATTTGAGTCATGTGCCGGCCGTGGTGCAGGGCAATCAGGTCAAGAACGCAACAGAATACCAGCAGATACTCGAACAAAAGCTGCCCGCCGTGTTAACAACACTGGCTAAAGCCCATCACGTCAGTATTAGTTACTTTGACCACCTGGCCTTCAGCAACAGGCTTCGTACAGCCCCCGATGTTGCGGGCCTGAAGGATCTGGATAGCCCGTGCCAAGCCACCTATCCGGACGTCAAGCCGGTGTGTGAACATCCAGATGCCCACTACTACTGGGATGAATGGCACCCGACCCGTAAAGTTCACACGCTGGCCGCCGAGGCGATGCTTGAAACGTTAAAGGCCAACCGCTGATGTTCTCTAACCGGCCTTAGCCGACGCGCGCGCAGGGTAAATCACGCAGCTAATCGCCCTTAGCGTTGGTGTCCGGAAGATGTGTCGCCCGGACGGTTAAAAACGTTAGGTGCCGCCTTCACCTCGAAGACCGAATTAGTGCCGGCCCTGGAGTGGGCCGCAAGTGCGACGCGCGCCAGTGCAGGAATCGATTTGGAGTGAGTGCGCGTCATAATTGAAGCGCGATGATTTTCAACCGTGCGCTGACTGATTCCGAGTTCTGCAGCAATGTTTTTACTCGGCTTCCCTGCAAGTACCATGTCCATGATTTGACGCTGTCGCAAAGTAAGACTGTCGATGCAATGGGTTGCGTTCTGAGTCCACGCCATTTTTTTGTTTGCGTCCTGCGAGTGCTCCAGAGCGCGCGCAACTATTTGCAGAACCTCGTTGCGACTAAACGGCTTTTCGATGAAGTCCGATGCACCGGCCTTCATCGCATTCACGGCAAGTGAAACGTCGTGGCTGTCGCTGATCATGACGGTTGGCAGTTCATCGCCATTGCTTCTCAGCCGGTGGATGAGTTCAAGGCTTTGCATTCCAGGCAGGTTCGCATCTACCAGCAAGCACGCGCGTAGGCCGGGAGAGTATGCCTCCAGGAACGCCTCGCACGAAGCATAGTCCTGAACTTGATAGTCTTTGGATTCGAGCAAACTGCGGATGGTAGTGCGAAAAAAATCGTCACGATCAACGACGAATATGATGGATGTTTCGGTGTCGGCGGTTTCGGCTTCCTCGCGGCATTCATCTTGGGCAATCACCAAACGCTGTTGTTCAAGCAGAGACGTAATGACGAAAATAATCTCTTTAAGTTTCGCTGGCTTGTTGAGCTGAGTACAGTGCTCAAAGGCTACGTCACGCGCGGTTTGATGAGAAATATCACCCGTGAGAATGATCGCAGGCATGCTGCGATGCAGTGTTTTGCGCAGTTGAGTGATGACTTGTAAGCCATTCAACGAGCCCGGCAAATTAAAGTCAGCGAGTATCAGATCAGGTTGCACGCCGCCTTGGGTGACGCTTTCCAGAGCGCTCAGCCCGTCAACAGCCATCTCCACTTGATAACCTTCGGACTTGAGTAGCATGCCCAGTAGTTCGAGGACCTCGACATCATCGTCGACAATCAGGATCATTTCACCGTCGTGCGCCAGGGCGTTCTCTTTTAGATCAGTTTCTAGCTGAGCATTTGGTAACGAGATGACGGGACGAGAAAAAGTGACATCAATGGAAAATACCGACCCTTTCGCTTGAATCGATTGCGCGCGCAGTCGATGTCCCAGCACCGAGCACAGTTGCTTAACCATAAGTAAACCTGGCGCATCTGCCTGGGCTGCGTGGTCGACAGGTACATAGCGATCCGGGGAGGGCACCGGCTTGGACGTCTGCGTCACTGTGCCGCAATTCCAGACTTCAATGCTGAGCCACCCGCCGTGCCGGCGGCAGCCCAAAAGTATGCGGCCTTCATGGGTGTGTTGCAGTGCATTGGACAGCAAGATACGCAGCATCTGCTCAAGCAGGCGCGGGTCACTTTCTACGATGAGTTGACAGGGTACTACCTTGAGTTTCAGACCTTTAGCGCCGGCTTTGTAGCTGAACTCATCGGCGAGCCGATCGAGCAAATCGCTGATGCGAAAGTCGGAGGGGTTTGCTCCATTAGCGTCTGTTTCAATGTGGTTGATATCCAGAAGCGCGTTAAGCATTCCGGAGATTGCCCCCACCGTTTCGCCCATTCTCGCGGTCAGTTTTCGAGGTTTCTCATCTTTAAGCATTCCCAGCAACAGACCCTGCAACAACTTAAGCGTCTGCAAAGGCTGGCGCAGATCATGGCTCGTCGATGCGAGAAAGCGTAACCGAGTGGCCGTCGCCTGTTTGGCTTGTTGCGTGGCCCTTTCGAGTGCCTGCGTCAGCTGTTTTTTTTCGCCCACCTCCGTAAAGGTGATGACCACGCCCTCAACACAATTGTGTTGCAGGTTGTAGGGCGAAATACGGCGGACAAAACTCATGCCATCACGTGACTCAACGTCTCGCTCCAAAACAACCCTGTCGCGCATGACGGTTCTGGCGTCATCCAGCAGATTGAGATCAGTGGCCATGGGGCGAAGGTCTGCCAGTGGTCGCCCGATGTCTTGGCTAAGGATATTGAACAGCGGCTGACTGGCGGGCGTGAACAAGCGGATATTCAGATCTGCGTCGAGCAGAATGGCTGCAATGTGGGTGCTGTGGAGTACGCCTAAAGCAACCTGTGAGGCAGCCCGTTGCTGTTCCAGTGAACGCCGCAGCTGTTCGTTTTCACTGTTAAGTGAGCGTAGGCGGTCAAGGGGCTCCGTGGTCATTTGAGGTGTAGATGCCTTTTTCTGGCCCCGTGTTGCAGCGTCAGCTAAAGGTGGTCGTGTAAGCACCTCGGGCGTGGCCGTTCCCGCATCGAGTGGACGGCGAACTGGCATTGTGATTTTCCGTATCACTGCGTTCCGAAGGAACACCTCTGTTTTGAGACTACACCCCTTTGAGTGCTACGCAATCTCGCATTCGTGCGGCTAGGCCGTTTAAGGCGTTTAAAGGTGTTTAAGGGCGTTTAAATTGCGTCAACAGATGGCCGGTTAAACGCTATCTCGACTTTGCTGGGGAGAGACCGTTGATTCCGTTGCCGTCAGCGCCAATATCTGCGATCAGCGGTTCGCTGTTAACTGCGTCGGCCTGCCTAACCACCGGAACCTGAGTAGTTTCCGAGCCTGCTGCGATATCCCGCAAACGAATACCGTGATCTACGCAGTTGCGCCTAGTCAGCCCCGACTCTTCAGATTAAAAGGAGCGCCACCATGAGAGGACTCATTTCAAAAAGGCCGGACGTGCCAATGAGTAGCCAGTAGCGCGGGGAGGCGTCAGTGTCGCGAATGAACTCGTAACTAGGCGCCTAAGTTGCATGGCTCTGCAGCGGACTTCGTAGCCCAAGGCAAGGTCAAGGCCGCTATTGAATGGCGCCCGCTGTCGGCGATCAACCCGCGTTTTTAGCGCCCTGAATGCAGTGGCGTTCCATCGCGGGCGATCATTGATTGGGGTGCTGTTTAAGAGGGTGAAAAACATGAACCGGTTGAATGCAGAGTCTGAACCGAGCAGTCGCCAGACCGCCGTGTTAACCGTGCGGCAGATGACGGAGGCTGACCGGCTTTCGGTTGCTGCCGGCGTGTCGTCTTTCGAGTTGATGGGCAATGCCGGAGCGGCTGTGGCGCGCGAAATCGGGTGCCGCTGGACTCCCAGGCCGCTGTTGGTTTTGTGCGGGCCTGGCAATAACGGCGGTGACGGGTTTGTCGTCGCGCACTTGCTGGCTGAAGCTGGCTGGCCAGTGCGGGTGGCAATGCTGGGTAGCCGGTTCAGTCTCCAGGCCGAGGCCAGGCAGCATGCACAGCGGTGGGTCGGGGAGGTCGAGGCATTGAGCCCGTCGGTACTTGAAGGGGCCGAATTGGTGGTGGACGCACTATTCGGCGCGGGTCTTAGCCGCCCACTGGAAGGGCAGGCGCTGGACACCCTGGCCGCCGCCGGACGCGGCTGCGTACCGATTGTCGCAATCGATACGCCCAGCGGTGTGATGGGCGACACCGGGGAAGCGCTTGGAGCCGTAAAGGCGGTGCTGACCGTGACGTTTTTCCGCAAGAAGCCAGGCCACCTGTTGCTGCCGGGGCGGGACTTGTGCGGCGAAGTCATTGTTGCCGATATTGGCACGCCCACGTCGGTGCTCGATGCCCTCGCACCGTTGGCCTTTGAGAATCATCCCGCGTTGTGGCTGGCCGACCTGCCGCGCGTTCATGCCGATTCCAATAAACACACTCGCGGGCATGCGTTGGTATTTGGTGGCTACCCGATGACCGGGGCCGCTCGCATGGCGGCCCGAGGTGCAGCAAGAGCCGGAGCGGGCCTGACAAGCATTGCCGTGCCTGAAATAGCGCTACCTGTCTATGCCGCGACGCTCAACAGCATCATGGTGCATCCCTGGGTGACGCCGGAAGACTTTGGTCATTTACTCAACGGCAGTCGTTTTTCCGCTTGGTTGGTCGGCCCTGGTGCCGGGGTCAACAAAGACACGTTTGGCCACGTCTTGGCGATGCTTGCAACGGCGCGGCCCACGGTGATTGATGCCGATGCCATTACGGTCTTTCAGGATGACCCTGCGGCCCTCGATCGTGCGATACAGGGCCCGTGCGTGCTGACGCCCGATGACGGTGAATTCCGCCGGATATTTGACCCCGCCGGCGACAAGCTAAGCCGTACCCGAGCAGCAGCCCTGCGCTGCTCGGCGGTGGTTGTGCTCAAGGGCAGTGACACCGTGATCGCGGCGCCTGATGGGCGGGCAATCATCAACAACAATGCGCCTGCATCCTTGGCCACTGCGGGTTCCGGCGCCGTTCTGGGTGGCATCATTCTGGGGTTGTTGGCCCAGGGAATGTCGGCATTTACGGCAGCGGCGGCGGGTGTCTGGCTGCACGGCGCGGCGGCGGCCGAATGTGATCCCGGATTATTGGCAGAGGATTTACCGGATTTACTGCCGATCGTTTTCCGTCGGTTGTACAGCTCTGTGGAGGCTTGTCAGGTACGCGACAGTGTTTTGCGAAATCGGTAGCCGTGAACCTTCGGCCCGAGTCTTTCACTTATTGATACAGGGCCTGGTCAGATGACGGACGATGCAGTAGAAAAAATTCTCGCGGCGCTCGGCGATGAACCACCCCACGAGCATTGGATAGAGGCGTTGAACAACGGCACCCATGTGCTGATTCGCCCGTTGCATCCACAAGACCGGCAACTTGAGTTCCAGTTCATGGGACAGTTGTCCGCCGAGTCGTTTCGAACGCGTTTTTTCGGGGTAATAGGGGCGGCGCAGGTGCCGCTCCTGGATCAAATGATGGACGTGGACTACCGCAACCGTACCGCTTACATCGCGATGATTCATGAGAATGGCCTGTTGTGTGAAGTTGGCATCAGTCGCTATGCCGTCGCAGCGGATGCCCAGCAGTGTGATTGCGCAGTGGTTGTAGCCGACCGTTGGCAGCGTCAGGGCGTGGGCACGCTGTTGATGCAGCACCTAATCGTTACGGCCCGGCAAAATGGTTTCAAAAAAATGATGTCGGTTCATCAGAGCAATAACTTTGGAATGCATCGCCTGGCTCGAAGCCTTGGGTTTCATGGCCGATACCCGGCGACTGGCGATGACGAAATTATTTACGAACTCGACCTGACTCCCGCCTTTGGGTAACGCCTCAGTGAACGAAGCCGGAGTGTGCATGATGCTGATCACTACCCATCAAACCAGGCCTGTGATGTCGTTTCCATTACTGCCCCAACCATCGGTAAAAACCGCTGATCACTGCGCCATTCGCGAGGTGTTTTTATCGTCGGAGTGTTCTGAGCAGGTGTGTGAACGCTTCGATGAATTAATCACTCACACCGTGCGCATTGCAAAGGGCGCTGAGCTTTATCACGCAGGGGTCAATGCGCGGTATCTATATTTTGTGCGGTCCGGCAGTTTCAAAACTGTTCTAGTCGGCGAACAAGGGTTCAGCCTGGTCACCGGATTCCCCATGTCCGCAGAACCGATAGGGCTGGAAGCAATTACCGGCGAACCGCACGTGTGCTCGGCAGTCGCCCTGGAAGACAGCGAAGTTTATATGATCTCTTATCAGCGCTTGGAACAGCTTGCCCGCGAGGTGCCCTCGTTACGCTTGAGCTTGAGCAGAATGCTTAGCCGAGAAATTACCCAGGGCCAGAGCAGGCTATACACGCTGTGGCACTACAACGCAGAAGAGCGTTTGGCAATCTTCATGTTGGGGCTGTCCAAGCGCTTTGCGCAGCGGGGGTACTCCGCGCACCGCTTTCTGTTGCGTATGTCACGTGAGGATATTGCCTTGTCCATTGGCGTAAGGTCCGAAACGATTTGCCGAGCCATTGCGCGTCTGCGCGAAATGAGCTTGATGGCGGTCGAAGGGCGTAGCGTCGAAATCATGGATTTGCCTCTGCTGAAAGCGCTTTGCCAGCGTGGTCAAACACCTGAGTCATAAGCGCCAAAGGCGCGCTCAAGGGGCCACCGATCAATTAAATGCCCGAGCATCACTGCAAAGAGCCACTAAGTAGTTTCCGAACCTCCTGTGCCCGCATGACACCTGCGCAGCGCGATCGCGAGCCTTTTCCACCCTCTCCCGGCGTGGGATGGCCCTCTGACAACGGCGTTGTAGTGCTACTCAAGATCGCTTGTAGGTAGTTTCCGAACTACTCTGTAGCCTGTCAGGCCGCTAACTTGGGGCTCTGCCATTGTGGAGCCGGGTGGATATTTAGGCGTTGCGCGGCCGCCGCACGCCCGGGCGACGTTCGGCATCGTCTGTGCCCTCAGCTCGAGTGGGTGTCATTCCTCCACTCAATCGGCCAGTCGCTGTGTCGTTGATGGTTACTGTGGCTCGCCCAACGCCCCTGAACAGGCCTGGCTAACCTGCTGCTCCGGCACGCGCTCATTGACCGAGCAAGGCTGCACCCCGGCTCGCCACGACAACCGAACAGGAAGCTGCGAGATGACGCAACGCCAGGTGACGCCCGAGAGCGGTGCAGTGAACGTCGGCGTGGTGACTGCCGTGCGCGGCAGCGTTGTGGATGTTCGTTTCGATGCGGTGCTGCCGCCCATCCATACCCTGCTGCGCGCCGGTGATGCCGGCCAGGTGATCATCGAGATTTTGGCCCAGCGCGACGAACACCACGTGCGTGGCATTGCACTGACGCCCACCCAGGGGTTGGCGCGAGGGATGAGCGTGCAAGACACCGCAGGCCCGTTAAAAGCGCCGGTGGGCAATCAGATCCTGTCGCGCATGTTCGACGTCTTTGGCAACACCATCGATCGCCAGCCCGCGCTGGATGCCGTGCAGTGGCGCTCCGTACACCAGGCGCCCCCGCCGCTGGTACGCCGCTCCACCCAATCCGAAGTGTTCGAGACCGGCATCAAAGCCATTGATGTGCTCGCCCCTCTGGAGCGCGGCGGCAAGGCCGGCTTGTTCGGTGGCGCGGGTGTCGGCAAGACGGTGCTGCTGACCGAGATGATCCACAACATGGTCGGCCACCAGGAAGGCGTGAGCATCTTTTGCGGCATCGGGGAGCGTTCACGAGAAGGCGAAGAGCTTTATCGAGAGATGAAGGCCGCCGGTGTGCTGCCCAATATGGTAATGATTTTTGCCCAGATGAATGAGCCGCCTGGGGCGCGCTTCCGGGTCGGGCATGCGGCATTGACGATGGCGGAGTACTTTCGCGACGACCAACACCGCGATGTGCTGCTGCTCGTCGACAATATTTTTCGTTTTATCCAGGCCGGTTCCGAGGTTTCCGGCTTGATGGGGCAGATGCCGTCTCGCTTGGGTTACCAGCCGACGATGGGCACTGAACTCGCGGCGCTGGAAGAGCGTATCGCCAACACTGACAGTGGCGCTATCACCTCTATTCAAGCGGTCTACGTGCCGGCTGATGACTTCACCGACCCGGCGGCGGTACACACCTTCTCGCACCTCTCGGCATCGATTGTCTTGTCGCGCAAACGCGCGAGCGAAGGCCTGTTTCCAGCCATCGATCCCCTGCAGTCCAGCTCGAAGATGCTCACGCCGGGCATTGTCGGCGAGCGCCACTACCGGCTCGCACAGGCTATCCGCCGCACGCTTGCCCAGTACGCTGAACTCAAAGACATCATCGCCATGCTCGGGCTTGAGCAATTGTCGCCGGATGACCGCAAGGTGGTAGCGCGCGCGCGTCGCCTGGAGCGCTTCCTGACCCAGCCATTTTTCACCACCGAGCAATTCACCAACATGCCCGGCAAGCTCGTCAGCCTGCAGGACGCGCTGGAGGGGTGTGAGCGCATCCTGGCAGACGAGTTCAAGGGCTTCCCGGAAAGCGCGCTCTACATGATCGGCGCAGTCGATGAAGCTAAGGCGAAGGCCACGCCTGAGACCCCCGAGGAGCGTAGTCATGCCGTTGATGACACTTAAAGTATTGCTGCCGTTCGAAATTTTCGCGGTTGAAAGGAACGTGTCGCGAATCGTCGTCGAGACGGTGCAAGGTTCGTTCGGCCTATTGCCCAGGCGCCTGGACTGTGTCGCGGCGCTTGTGCCAGGCATCCTCAGCTTTCAGAGCGAAGCCCACGGTGAAGTGTTCTTCGCGCTGGACGCAGGAGTGTTGGTCAAGACCGGACAGGACGTGGTGATCTCGGCGCGGCGGGCAGTGCGTGGCGATGATCTGTCCCGGCTACACGACGCAGTCGCGCAGGAGTTTCTGACACTGGATACGCAAGAAGTCGCCATGCGCGCGACCATGGCTCGCCTGGAGAGCGGTTTCATGCGCCGCTTCGCGTCATTACGCGATCGCCGGTCATGAAGCAGAACCCGAAGCGCCCACCGTCCACGCCTGTACCAGGCGACCCGACACTGGCCGAACAGGTCGGCGCCAAGGCCGCCCGTAAACTCAAGGCGCGCCGCAGCGCTACACCTGGCGTGTGGTTTGGGCTGGGCATGATGGGGTTGATCGGCTGGTCAGTGGTTGTCCCCACATTACTGGGCGCAGCCCTGGGACTGTGGCTCGACCAGCAGCACCACCCGTCCGGCGGCCGTTCGTGGACCCTGGCGTTGTTGGTGGCGGGGCTGACAATCGGCTGCTTTAACGCGTGGCACTGGGTGGCCAGGGAAGACCAGGCCATGCACGACGAACTCGATGAGAAGGAGC
The DNA here is from genome assembly GCF_049897085.1 of Pseudomonas sp. PSPC3-2. Classification (NCBI taxonomy): domain Bacteria; kingdom Pseudomonadati; phylum Pseudomonadota; class Gammaproteobacteria; order Pseudomonadales; family Pseudomonadaceae; genus Pseudomonas; species Pseudomonas sp. PSPC3-2. The sequence continues at coordinate 305,373 of NZ_JAFCVO010000002.1, read as the reverse complement.
AGGATGATGATTGACTACGGCAACTGGGTACTGGCTGGGGCGGGCGCGCTGTTGGCCGGTGGCGCGCTGGGTGGAATTTTCTTCGGCGGGCTGTGGTGGACCGTGCGCCACGGCGCCTCGTCGCCGACCCCGGCACGCTGGTTCCTTGGCAGCCTCATCCTGCGAACCGCCGTCGTATTGCTTGGCTTCTATGTCGTCGGTGCCGCCCAACCTGTGCGCCTCGGGCTGTGCATGCTGGGTTTCCTGGTGGCGCGTGCTGTCGTCATGCGCGTCACACAATCGACCGCAATCACCAAGGCAGCGCATTCGCCGGGAGCACCGCCATGCGCCTGACGCCTGATGCGTGGATCTTTTGGCAGGATGGCTTCTTGAAGCTCAATGCCACGATTGTATTCACTTGGGCACTGATGGCAGTGCTGGTGTTGGGTGCAGCGCTGATCACACGCCGCCTAGCCACAGGCCACGAGCGTTCGCGCTGGCAAAACCTGCTGGAGATCGTGGTGACGGCAATTGTCGGCCAGATCAAGGATGTCGGCCTGAAGCATCCGCGGCGTTACCTGGGCTTTCTCGGCACGTTGTTCCTGTTTGTCGCGGCTTCGGCGCTGGGCACCGTGGTCCCTGGCTTTGAACCGCCCACCGCTTCGCTGTCGACCACCGTTGCATTGGCTTTGTGCGTGTTGGTGGCGGTGCCGATGTTTGGTATCTACAGCCAGGGACTTGGGGCTTACATGAAGTCGTACATGCAGCCGACGCCGATCATGCTGCCTTTCAACCTCATCAGTGAAGCCTCGCGCACGTTGGCCCTGGCGGTACGCCTGTTCGGTAACATGATGAGCGGCGCCATGATCATCGCCATCCTGTTATCGATCACGCCGTTTGTTTTCCCCATTGTGATGACAGTGCTGGGCTTACTCACCGGCATGGTGCAGGCCTACATCTTTACCATTCTGGCGGCGGTGTACATCGCTGCGGCCACCCGTAGCAGCACAGCGTCCACGAAGCCGGGGTCCTGAGCCACTGCGACACCTCCTTCAACTCACATAAAGGCCCCTTATGGACTCTCTCACCTGGATCGCCATTGCTTCGATTGTCATGGCCGGCTTGACCACCGGCTTCGGTACCATGGGCCCGGCATTGGCCGAGGGCAAGGCGGTGTCCGTGGCGCTCACGTCACTGGCTCAACAGCCCGATGCGTCAGCGACCATCACGCGCACCTTGTTCGTCGGCCTGGCGATGATCGAGTCAACCGCCATTTACTGCTTTGTCGTGTCGATGATCCTGATCTTCGCCAACCCATTCTGGAATACCGCTATCGCGTCGGTTGCCCAGGCGGCAGGTAAATAGACCGTGCTCATCGACTGGTTCACCGTCGCCGCCCAAGTGCTGAATTTCCTCATCCTGGTGTGGTTGATGAAGCGTTTTCTGTACCAGCCGGTGCTGAACGCCATCGCTGCGCGAGAAGCGAAGATTGCTGCCGAGCTCAAAGACGCTGCCGACACCAAGGCCAAAGCCCACCAGCAGCAAGACGAGTTCGAGAAAAAGAACCAGTCTTTTGACGAACAACGGGCGGCCCTATTGAGTAAGGCCGTCGCGCAAGCAAACGATGAACGTGTGCGCCTGTTGGCCGAGGCGCGCAGTGCCGCAGACGCTGCACGTGAGATGAGCGCAAAAGCACTGTTGGCACACACGCAGGATCTGCACGCCAATTTAGTCCGCCAGACGCAACGACAGGTTTACGACATCTCACGCCGGGTGCTCGGCGACTTGGCGTCGGCCAGCCTGGAGCAGCGCGCTTGTGAGGTCTTCCTCCAGCGCCTGCATACGTTTGACGGACCTGCGCGAGACGAATTGGCTGCCGCCTTGAAGGCCACGTCCAACGACGAGCCAGCACGACTGCGCAGCGCATTCGACTTGCCGGCCGCGCAGCAGAGCTTGATCCAGTCGGCATTGGATGAGTGGGCCGGGCAGGCCATTGTGCTCAAGTTCGAGACCGCGCCTGAACTGGTCAGTGGTATTGAAATCAACGTGCAGGGGCTGACGCTGGCCTGGAGCATTGCTGACTACCTTCAAGCGCTGTCGTCAGATGTGCCAGAGCAACAATCCTCAACGGGGCGCACATGCCAATGATCGCGCCTGTCGACGCTACGCGGCAACACGCCGAGGAAGAGGCGTTCAGCCTTATCAGCCAACGACTCCGGGACTTCAAGCCGCATCTGACCCTGCATGAAGTCGGCACAGTGGTCAGCGTCTCCACCGGCATTGCCCGTGTCCAAGGGTTGCCGCACTTGGGGTTCGAGGAGCTGCTGACATTTCCCGGCGGTTTGTCGGGCATCGCGTTCAATCTGGACGAGGAGGGCGTCGATGTAGTGCTGCTGGGCGATTCGGCTCACCTGCGCGCCGGTCAGAAAGTCCGACGTACCGGGCGAGTGATGGACGTCGCAGTGGGCGATGCGTTGCTGGGTCGGGTGATCGATCCACTCGGCCGCGCCCTGGATGGTGGGGCGCAGCCTGCGACCCGATCGCGCCTACCCATCGAACGGCCGGCGGCGCCGATCATGGACCGTGCGCCCGTGACCGAGCCGCTGCAAAGCGGCCTGAAAGTCATCGATGCGCTAATCCCCATCGGCCGAGGCCAGCGCGAACTGATCCTGGGCGACCGCCAGACCGGCAAGACGGCGATCGCCATCGATACCATTTTTAATCAGCGCGACAAGAATGTGTTGTGTGTGTATTGCGCCATTGGCCAGCGAGCGTCGGCCGTGGCCAAGGCGGTGGCCAACCTGCGAGAGAGAGGGGCGTTGGCCTACACCGTCGTGGTGGTCGCCGAAGGCAACGAAGCGCCGGGACTGTCCTATATCGCGCCCTACGCCGCCACCAGCATCGCCGAGCATTTTATGGAGGCCGGCCGCGACGTGCTGATTGTCTACGACGACCTGACTCACCACGCGCGCGCCTACCGCGAGCTGTCGCTGTTGCTGCGTCGGCCACCGGGGCGCGAGGCCTTTCCGGGCGATATTTTCTACATCCATTCGCGCATGCTGGAGCGCGCGACCCATCTGAACCAGGAACGCGGCGGCGGTTCGATGACAGCACTGCCCATCATTGAAACCGAAGCCCAGAACATATCGGCCTACATCCCGACCAATCTGATCTCGATTACCGATGGGCAGATCGTGCTGTCGCCGTCATTGTTTGAACTCGGCGTGCTGCCGGCCATTGATGTCGGCCAGTCAGTTTCGCGTGTCGGCGGCAAGGCTCAACGCCCGGCTTATCGCGCCGTGGCGGGCGCCCTCAAGCTGGCCTATGCGCAATTTGAGGAGCTGGAGACCTTTGCGCGCTTCGGTGCAAGGCTGGACGAGGACACGCGCCAATCCATCGTTCACGGCCAGCGCATCCGCGCCTGCCTGGGCCAGTCGGAGCTTTCACCGGTGACGGTGCCTGCTCAAATCGCGATTTTGCTGGCCTTGAATGCGGCACTCTTCGACCCGGTGCCGCTTGAGCGCATGACGGCTGCGCAGCAGGCTGTGGAGGCGGCCGCCGATGGCCTCCCGGCTGTTCTGGGCAAGCGCCTGGCCGATGCCGAGGCGCTCACCGACGCTGATCGCGAGCAGGTCACCGAAGCGGCGCGCCAGGCACTTGCGGCGTTTGTGCCTGCGCCCAAGGAGGTTTGATGGCTGCCACCATCACGGCATTGCGCCGCCAAATCAGCAGCGCCTCTGACCTCAAGTCCGTTGTCCGGGTCATGAAAGCCTCCGCCGCATCGGCCATCGGGCAGTACGAGCGATCAGTGGCGGCACTCGCCGACTACGCGCGCACCGTCGAACTGGGGTTGGGCGTTTGTCTGCGTGCGGTCGATCCCGCAACGATACACGCCCGGGCACCCCATGCACGGGATGAGGGTCACACTGTGCATGCGGTGGTATTCGGCTCCGATCAGGGACTGGTCGGGCGGTTCAACGACGAGGTGGTCGACTACGCAATCGCCCAGTTCGCGTCCTTGCCGGTGAAGGTTTGGGCGGTTGGTGAACGTGTGCATGAACGACTGCTCGATGCCGGTAGAGCGCCCGAAGGCGTGTTTGCCGTGCCTGGGTCGGTGGAGCAAATCACGCAACTGGTGGGGCAGGTCCTGCAAACAGTCCCGATGGCGGACAGCGAGGGCGCGGGAGAACCACAACGTGCCACGCTGATGCTTTTCTATAACCGGCCCAGCGGTAACGGCTATAGCCCGGTGAGCCAGCGACTGCTGCCCCTGGATGAGCAATGGCAACAGGCACTCGCTTTGCAACCCTGGCCCACGCCTCAATTGCCCGAAGTCCTGAGCGCGAACACACAGACGCTGCGTGCGTTCATCCGTGAGCACCTGTTCGTCTCGCTGTTTCGCGCCAGTGCCGAGTCGTTGGCCAGTGAAAACGCCAGCCGTCTTGCCGCGATGCAGCGCGCAGACCGCAACATCGGCGAACTGTTGCAAGACCTTGGCGCCACCTATCACCGTTTGCGCCAAGCCGGTATCGACGAGGAACTCTTTGACGTGATTTCAGGTTTTGACGCCCTGTCGCCGAACGCCGATGCCGGCTCCCAGGGTTGAACCGACGGGGCGTGCTGTCGCATTGCGTCTCCCGCCTTGCCTTTGCCGCTAATCAGCCGTTGCTGTGCGGTATCGACAAGTGCCCGCGTGCCTGTACACGCGCCCCAAGTGTTATTCGATGATTTCATTGAGCGTGCAGTAATCCGTCCATTCCATCTCAACCATTTCTGACACTTCTCGATGGAACGCCAGGGTCATGCTTTTCAGCTCTTCGGGAGACTCCGAGATCATGGTCAGCGTCAGCTCCCATACCGCTATCCCAAGTCGTGCTGCCTCTTGCTCAAAGGCCGATTCGATACACACTTTCTTTTCAGCCTGACTCAGTCCCTGTACCGCTTCATTGAGGGAAGAGTCACCTTTGAAGAATTTTGATAGCGCGAGTTCTTTGCGTAGCTCATCTGAGTTCATCAACGTCTCCGCGACTGCGATGGGGGCCGGCTTTTGCCGTGTAATCAGCGGGTATTGAAGCGACTCATGCGATCTCGGTCTCATCGAACCAGCTACGGATCGTCCGGGTGAAAAACAGATGCACGGTATCCCACCAACGTGTCCACCAATAGCCTTGCTCTGCGTCCACAAGGACGACCAATGGCCGCTCCCCCAGTTTATGTTCGGCGTCGAACAGATCTAGCCTTCCGATGACTGTGCCTGCAGTGATAGGGGCTTCGATCGGACCGTCAAACGCCAAGCGCATCTCGATTTTTCGACTTGCGTTTTTAGGCAGCGTGAGAGTCATGTCGTCGAGCAACCCCACGCTGATGGACGGTTGTTTACCCTTCCAGAGCGCAGCCTGTGCGAGTACTTCGCCGCCTTTCTTATAGGTTTGGGTGTCGTAGAAGCGAAAACCGTACCCCATCAGCTTTTCTGTTTCTTCCGCACGTTTACGGGTGCTACTGGCGCCCAGTACTGCACTGATCAAGCGTTGCCCATCCCGCTGTGCGGAGGCCACCAAGCAATACCCCGCCGCCTCTGTATGACCGGTCTTCAAACCGTCGTAGATGGAGTTGCGCCACAACAGTGCGTTGCGGTTGGATTGCTGAATGCCGTTCCAGGTGAAGGTTTTCTTGGCGTAGAGAGGGTAGTAGGTGGTCCCTTCATTGATGACTTTCAGAGCTAAGGTCGCCATGTCTCGCGCGGAGGAGTAATGCTCCGGGTCCGGTAGACCGGTGGAGTTCATAAAGTGCGTGTTGATCAATCCCAGCGTTGAAGCGGTCGAGTTCATCATCCCGACAAACCCGCCTTCACTTCCCGCGATATGTTCGGCCAACGCCACGCTGGCGTCGTTGCCTGAATCGATGATCACGCCGCTCAGCAAGTCGTGAACCGAAGCAGAACTGCCAGGTTCGAGGAACATGCGTGAGCCACCAGTGCGCCAGGCGTTTTCGCTCACGACGACTTGGTCATCGGCGCTTATCCGCCCCGACTTGAGCTCACGTGTAGTGACGTAAGCCGTCATTAATTTGGTGAGGCTGGCCGGGGGGAGGCGTGCATCACTGTTGTGGCTGGTAATTACGCTGTCCGTTGCCGCGTCGATCAGTATCCAGGCTTCGGCACCCAGCTTCGGTGCAGCGGGGATCATTGCCCCCAGGGTTGCATTGGCAGCCAGCGCGTCGTTTGCCCAAAGAAGCGGTGGCGTTACACAAAGCACGGTCAACACACGCAGGAACAGCAGATATCTCACAAGCAAAAGGCCTTGGGTCAGCAATAAGTGCTGCCAAATTAGGCCTCGCAGGCGGGGCGCTCAAATTAACCAGTGTTAAGTTAAATTTAATGTTCAGGTACAGATCAATCGGTGGCTTGACCGATGAACAGCGGGCAATGAATCAATACGCATGTTCCCCTGTCCAGGGCGGCAGGGCGGATATCCAGTGTGTACCCGTGCAATTTGACGATGGCGGCGACTAACGATAAGCCTAAGCCGTGGCCAGGGTTTATCTGGCTTCCCTCACCGCGATAGAGCCTGCGAATGACATGTGTACGATCCGCTTCAGGGATGCCGGCACCATCGTCGACGACTTCAATCATGACCGATGAATCCTTGACGCTCCCGCGCAATTCGATATGGCCGCCCTCAGGGGTAAATTTAAGGGCGTTATCGAGCAGGTTGACCAGCGCTTCGAACAGCAACGAAGAGTCGCCGTACACCCTGGGACAATCGCTGGGAATGGCCAACGAAAGCGTTTGGGAGCGGTCCAGCGCCATCGGCTCATAAAATTCATGCGCCTGTTTCAACAGCGCCATGATCGGAAAGGGCGCAAATGCAGAACGGCGACGAATATCCTCAAGCTCGGCAACCCGCAGCAGCCCTTGAAAACGCACCATGATCGACTCGCTCTCCTCAAACGCCTGGTTCAAGGCCTGCTCATGTTCACGCGCCAGCGGCAATTGCTGCAACTGATAGAGCCTTGCGCGCAAGCGTGTCAACGGCGTGCGCAAGTCATGGGCAATACCGTCGCAGACGCTTTTGACTTCATACATCAGTTGCTCAATATGATCGAGCATCGTATTGACGGCGCTGGCCAGCATATCCAGTTCATCGCGGCGTGCGGACAACGGCAAACGTTCAGACAGGTTGCCCGAGACAATACTTTCGGTACACAGCTGCAGGCGTTTGACACGCCGCAATGGCCGCCGCCGTAATAAACGCCAGCCAATCAATCCGGGGATAAGGGTTAATGACAACCCCCACATCAGTGCCTGCTCGATAATGCCACCCACGGCGGATATTGACCCTCCGTCACGGGCCAGAATGAGGATATGCCCGTCGGGGCGTCGTGCCATCAGGGCATAGCTGCTTCTGGTTTCGGTGCTGGGTAACGCAATGCTCAGGCCGCGCTCAAGGTAATGGACTTGGCCATCGTCGGGCAGGTTGGAGCGTAGTTTCAGCAGGTCGCCGGCGACGTGTTTGCCATCGGGTGCAAACAAGCCGTAGGCGTCGATCCCTGGCGTTGAAAAAGCCTCACTGGCAGCCAGCTCTGCGAGCAATTGGGTGTCGTCGATCTGTTGATAATAGTGGGCGCGTTGCAACAACGTCCGTTCAGCGACCGTTCCGAGATAGTGGGAAATTTCCCAGTACAGCACACCCGTAAAAAGTGCGCCCCAGGCCACGAAAAACACTGCGTAAAACCCGATCAGCCGACTTCCGGACGAGCGCCAATCCTCATTTTTGGGTAACGAGGACATAGCCGGCACCGCGTATTGTATGGATGACAGGCGAGTTTTCGTCGCTTTCCAGCTTTTTGCGCAGTCGACCGATGTGCACATCAATGATGTTTGTTCCAGGGTCGAAGTGGTATCCCCAGACGCCTTCAAACAGCATGGTGCGCGTGACCAACTGGCCGGCACTGCGCATCAGGTAATTGAGCAGCTTGAACTCGGTGGGCAGCAGTTGGATGTCTTCGTCATTTCGAGTCAGTTTGTGCTCTACCAGGTCCAGGCGCAGGTTTCCGCAACTGAGGTGGGGGTTGCTGGGGTCTGCGGCAGTGCGTCGAAGCAATGCATCCAGGCGTGCGACCATCTCGACCGCGGAAAACGGCTTGGTCAGGTAATCGTCGCCGCCCGCACGGAGCCCCAGGACGCGCTCATCCACATCGGACAGTGCGCTGATCATCAAGACCGGTGTTTGAATCCCAAGGCTGCGCAAGGTGCTGACAATTGTCAGCCCGTCAAAGTCAGGCAGCATGCGATCCAGGGTAATGGCGTCGTAGCCGCCTGCAATCGCCAAGGCCAGTCCGTCGCGGCCGGTAGCAGCCCACTTTGAGCTGAAGCCGTGGCGTTGGAGCTCAGCGACGATGATTTCAGCAGTCACCTGATCGTCCTCTATGACCAACGCACTACTCATGATGTCCTCCATTTGAACGTGTTTTCAGCGCTCCCGACTCAATGCCGACACCCAATGCAAGCGAACCCTATTGATCTAAGGCGCGCCCGAATACTAACTATTTCTTAACCCACCTTAACCTTCCCATCTCGCCAGCATGGATATATTCGCTATAACAGCCTAACGCGCTGACTTAGATGAGGGGGAAATAGTGACGACTTATCTGGCTTTCTTCTTGCTGACTTTTGCCTTGGTGTGCGCCCACACGAGCTGGATGACCCGAAAGAGAAAGCGCAGTGATGGCGCCTAGGCATTCGGGCTTGCCGGTTGCGTGCGTCGTCGCACGCTGCGTGGCCGGACGAAGAAGGGGGCCGGCTGATCGTGTTAATCCGACCATCAGCCGGCCTTGCACGTCCATATTTGAATAAAACGCTGGCGAGCGGTTGGCGCGCCAATCCAGGGATTCAGGGCGTGACACTGGCCATCAACCCACAGCGGGTAATCGCCAGCCTCCGGTGTGCGCCCCAGGCGCAAGGGTTGCAGCGGCGGCCAGCATGGCGAAGCGGTTCTTTACGCGCATGGGAATCTCTGCGTCTTGTTTGTTTTTATTCAGGGCGACTCCACAGTAGTTGATTGATCAGCACAGTCGCGAGCGGACAGTCCTACCCTGCATCAGATTGCCGGGGTAACTGCACGTGGAGTGGGTAGCAGGGGAAGATGATGGCTATAATCCTTTAGCCGCTGCTGGCTGGACCTGACCGTTTAACCCGGTAGTCTTGTTTTCTGGGTTTTATTTAACCTCTACAACGGGAATCCGCTCGGGTGATCAAGCCGATATTACTCATACGTCGTCGCTTTGCCTCGATCCGATGGCGTACTCGTGTGACGCTCTGGGCTGCTGCTACCCTCGCCGGGTTACTGGTTGTGCTGTTCGCCCGGCTGGCCGACCTGGCGCTGATGCAGTTCGTTCAACAAACCGCCGGCCGGCCTTGGCTGCCGTTTATCTACACGCCTTTGATCGGCATGTTTGTCGTATGGATGACCACCCGCTTTTTTGTCGGGGCACAAGGCAGCGGTATTCCTCAGGTCATTGCGGCTACACGGTTGGCCCATCAAGGTAAACCCGTGGATAAGTTGGTGTCCTTGCGCCTTGCTGTTGCCAAGATAGGGCTAGGTACTCTGGCGTTGACCGGTGGTTTTTCAGCCGGGCGTGAAGGCCCGTCAGTTCAAGTCGCCGCCTCGATCATGCATTTCTTTCACCGTTATCTGCCTAACGCTCGAATCATCCGCCCCGAAGACCTCATTCTCGCCGGCGGTGCAGCGGGTATTGCCGCCGCGTTCAACACGCCTTTGGCCGGTGTGGCCTTTGCGGTGGAGGAGTTGGGGCGTAAGTTGGAAACCCGTACCAGCGGGGTATTGCTCAGTACGATCATCTTGTCGGGGATGGTCGCGATTGCTTTGCAGGGCAACTACAACTATTTCGGGCATTTCGACGTGCAAGAGGTCAATCTCGATATCGTTATCCCGGTACTGGCGATTGGTATTGGCTGCGGCCTTATGGGAGGGTTGTTCAGTCGGATGCTCCTGTGGCCGCAGAGGTATCGCCGATTTTTCGTATGGGAATGGCGTCGCATGCACCCTGTCTGGTTCGCAGGTGGTTGCGGGATGATCGTGGCTATTCTCGGTTGGCTCAGTGGCGGGATGTCCTTTGGCAGCGGTTATGGGATCACATCCCAGATCATCGTGTCTGATATCGGTCTGCCCTGGCACGCGCCGATCACGCGTTTTCTCGCGACCGTAGTGACTTATTTTTCCGGTATCCCGGGCGGTATTTTTGCCCCGTCTCTGGCGGTAGGGGCTGCGTTAGGCGCCAACGTCGCTGAGTTCTTCGCTCTGGCGGCACAGCCCATCATTGCCTTATGCATGGTTGGCTTTCTGGCGGCTGTCACGCAATCGCCGATCACGTCCGCGATCATCGTGATGGAGATGATCGACAGCCATGGCATGGTGATCAGTCTGATGGCTGTTGCGCTGATTGCCAAAGCAGTCAGTGCCAGGATGGGGCCTGAGCTCTATCAACAGTTGGCGCGTGGCTTTCTGCAGTCGGAGGGCAATGACGCCGCCACGCAAAAAGCCAAACCATAGGCTGGGTCAGCGCAACTGCGCTGCGCCCTGGGTGAATGCCGCACTTGCTGGCCTCGCAAACATTACGGTAAGCCGTTACGCAGTAGTTGGTGCAGCGCATAGCGCTTGATCCTCGTCCCGGGATGTGATGTGGTGGCTAACACTGTAAAGACGATTACCCTTCGCCAACTATGGCGTTTGCAACGTATATTTTTTCCAGCATTTCGAGGTTTCATGCAAATCGAGTTACAGGAGATTAGCGACCACCTCTATCGTTTCGCCCCATTTGATACGCTGCCAAAGGAGTCGGTAGACGCCATCGCTCGGCGGGTAGAAGTAAGTTATTTCAAGGCCGGCAGTGACATCCTTGAAGCGGGTGCGATTATTCAGGACTTGCACTATGTGCGCAGTGGTGCCGTGGAGATCTACCGGCGTAATGGCGAACTCTACAACCGACTTGTCGAAGGCGACATATTCGGGCAAGCAGGTCTGTTGCGCAGTAACAAGGTGCGTTTTCCTGCCAGAGCATTGGAAGATAGCCTGATCTATTACATACCCGCCGACGTCTTCGCTGATCTGTGCGCGCAACATGATGCTTTCGCCGACTTTGTTGAAGCCGAGGGGCACTCCAGGCTCAAGACGGCCGTTGAGGCGCAGGGCCGTGCGAGTGAACTTATTCAGCTCAAATGCCGTGCCCTTATCTCACGCCCCTTGGTGTGGATCGCGTCGGATGCCTCTGTTGGCGACGCGGCAAAAATCATGACAGAGCAAAGCGTTTCTTGCGTGTTGGTAATGTCGCCTACGGGCTTGCAGCCGGCTGAAATCCAAGGGATCGTGACTGATCGCGACCTGCGCACGCGCGTTGTTGCTGCTGGCCGAAACGCTGATGAAACGAGCGCCAGCGACATCATGACTGCCGACCCGGTTGCGATCGGCGCCGATGACTCAGTGTTTGAAGCCATGCTGATGATGTTGCGCCGCAATATTCACCATTTGCCAGTCGTCCACCATGGCCATCCGATCGGTCTGATCAACCTGTCGGATATCATTCGCTACGAGTCGCACAGCAGTTTGTACCTGGTAAACAGAATCTCTAATCAGACCTCCGTCGAAGGCCTGAAATCGCTTTTGCGCGACCTGCGTGGAACCTACATCCGCATGGTGCGTGATGGCGCCACTGCACACATGATCGGCAGCGCAATTTCCGGCATTGGCCGGGCCTTTACCCAGCGTTTGCTGGAACTGGCAGAGAAGAAACTGGGGCCGCCTCCGGTGCCTTACTGCTTTATGGTGCTCGGTTCCATGGCGCGCGATGAGCAGTTGTTGGTGACTGACCAGGACAACGCATTGGTGCTTGACGACAGCTTCGATCCGATCCAGCACGATGCTTACTTTCGGGCCTTGGCAACGTTTGTGAGTGATGGCCTGGCCGCGTGCGGTTACAGCTACTGTAAGGGCGGGATAATGGCGACCAACGATCAGTGGCGTCAGCCCTTGAATGTGTGGCGACGTTATTTCGATCAGTGGATCGAGAAACCTAACCCGACGACGTTGCTCAATAGCTGTATTTTTTTCGACCTTGACGGTGTTTTTGGCCAGCTTGAGTTGGTACAAGAGCTAAAAACTCTGTGTGCTCGCAAATCCAGCGCACACCCTGTTTTTCTGAGTGCCATGGCTCGAATTGCGCTTGACCGGACGCCGCCATTGGGGTTTTTCCGTACTTTTGTCGTCGAGACAGACGGGCAGCACAAAAGGATCATTAATCTCAAGGGGCGGGGCACCGCTCCGCTGACTGACCTTATCCGCATCCATGCGCTTGCGTGCGGCAGTACCGCGCAGAATTCGTTTGATCGCATGGATGCGATAGCGAGCAGCAACGTCATCCCGCCTGAAGGATTAAAGCAACTTCGATATGCACTGGAGTTTCTGTCGATGGTGCGAATCCGACATCAGGCAGACGCGTTGGAGCAGGGTGCTGCGCTCAATAACTACGTCGAGCCCGAGCGTTTTTCCAACAGTGAGCGGCGTAATCTAAAAGAGGCGTTTCAGGTCTTGAGTAATGGCCAGAATTTCTTGCGATTCCGCTATCCTCCAAAAGGTCGCCTCGCGTCATGAAGCACATGAATGCGCAGCCCAATCGTAAAATGCTGGACTGGTCTTCCAGGTTTGAGACATTGGCGCAAAACGCCGTTAACAGCCGCTTGCGACAGTTCTATCAAGCCGGTGCAGTCTCAGCCCAGGCCTCCATTGAGAGTGTGCAACTGCTCGCAATGGATGTGGAAACCACCGGTCTTGATGCACACGCGCACAGCATTGTGAGCATCGGCGTGATGCCGTTCACACTACAGCGCATTTATTGCGGGAACTCACTTTACTGGGTGATAAACCCATCTTCCGAACTGAATGAAAAGTCAGTGACTTTTCATCACATAACCCATACCGAGATTCTCGATGCTCCCACCTTTGCACAGGTGCTAGATCCGTTGCTGACGGCTATGACCGGCAAGGTGATGGTCGTCCATTATCGCAATATCGAGCGCGCCTTCTTGGATCAGGCAGTCCGTAGATATTTAGGGGAGGGGCTGGACTTTCCAGTCATCGATACGATGCAGTTAGAGGCTCGACTGCATCGGCAAAAACTCGGTTGGTTTGCCCGACTCATGGGGCGCTCACAGCAATCCATACGATTGGCAGATAGTCGCAAGCGGCTTGGCCTTCCGGCGTACCATGCCCACCACGCTTTAACCGATGCCCTTGCGACAGCAGAATTGTTGCAGGCGCAGATCGCGACTCACTATTCAACGTCCACCCCGGTTGGCGAGTTGTGGAATTGACTCAGTTGCTCAACTGCTGGCGTTAACGCGCGAGGCTAACGCCATTTGATAGTAACCGCTCCTTGAACCCTGCATTCAAAGCGCTTGGTTGATCCCGCGCTACCTCGCCTGACCTGGTGCGATCCAAATCCAAATCCAAGTGACGCCGCCAAGCGCACTGGGCAATGATGTCGATCAGGCAAGGCACGAGCCTCTAGATCGGGTGTTTGGAATCATTCAAAAGCCTATCCTTGCCGGGATCGGAGGCAATGTAGACCGTGCGTGACGGATAGGCAAAGTTGACGCCCAGTTCCTCGAACGCGTCGATTATTCCAAGATTGATGTCTTGCTGGACATCCATATAAACGTTGTAACTAGGGTCGAGCACGATGTAAACGGTCTCGAACTCTAACGCACTATTGCCGAAGTTTCGAAAGTGACAGCGATCGAATCGTGCTCTTTCTTGCTTGCGGATAATCTGTTCTATGCGTTGCGGCACGTCTCTAACTTGTTGCGGAGAGCAGTGGTAGGTCAACGCAATTTCGAACACGACTCGGCGTTCTTGAAGCCTTTTATAGTTTTGTATGGTACTTCCGATCATTGCGGCGTTCGCCATGACGATCTGTTCGCCCCCCAAGCGACGTATCGTGGCTGATATGGGCATTGGGTAGTACAGATACTGTCCGAAGTTTTCTCCGAAAAAAGCCAATCGCCGCCCTGGCCAAGATAAAGCTGATCATTGCCAGTGAGGTAGCGACAATCCAGTTAGCTAACGCTATTCCCAGAAAGTTGTGGATGACGAAGAAACTGTTGATTTGTTGGAACATATTGCCCTCGGTTTTAGCTTCAAGGTGCAAACGTATTGACGTGTTACACCTTGAAACTTGAAGCGAAAGTTACGTATGTCTTAGCTCAGGTTCACTAACGAGGCTCAGTCATCAATCCTTTCACGAGAGAGATACATCCCAACATCAGAACGATTGCGAAGGGCAAACCTGTGGAAACTGCCATCGCCTGCAGTGCTACCAGACCACCCCCCAATAGAAGGGCAATCGCAATCACGCCCTCGATGACCGCCCAGAACACACGTTGAGGCACCGGCGCATCAACCTTACCCCCGGCGGTGATCGTATCGATCACCAACGAACCGGAGTCCGAAGAGGTAATAAAAAACACGATGACCAGAATGATGCCCAGGAATGAACTGATCTCCTTAAGCGGCAGTTCTCCCAGCATGGCGAACAGTTTCAGTTCCAGCACAGCGTCCTTGACGCCCATCACGCCCTGTACCGTCGCTTGGTCAATGGCCGTTCCGCCGAACGTGGTCATCCACAGCACAGAAACCACTGAAGGAACGAGCAGGACAGAGATCAGAAACTCTCTGACCGTTCGACCACGACTGACGCGCGCGATAAACATGCCTACAAACGGCGACCAACTGATCCACCAAGCCCAATAGAAGGCCGTCCAGCCTTGGGTGAATTGAGTGTCAGTGCGTCCGAATGGGTTCGAAAGTGCCGGCAGGTATTCAACATACGTCACCAGGTTTTTGAAGAAACCCGTGAAGATGGCCAACGTCGGTCCCACTACGATGATAAACACCAGCAAGAGTAATGCGAGTCCCATATTGATCTGGGAAAGCATCTTGACACCCTTGTCCAAGCCGGCAAGGACTGACCAAAGAGCGATCAAGGTGATACCAACGATCAGCACGACCTTGCTGAGATTCGTCGATCGGATTCCGAAAAGGTATTCAATCCCTGCGGCAGCTTGTTCTGCACCAATGCCCAGCGAAGTCGCCAACCCGAATAGCGTGGCGAATACCGCCAGGATATCGATGATATGCCCTGGCCATCCCCAAACACGCTCGCCCAATAGGGGGTAGAAAATTGAGCGTATCGAAAGCGGTAAGCCCTTGTTGTAAGAAAACAACGCCAAGGACAGCGCCACTATCGCGTATATCGCCCAGGGATGGAGCCCCCAGTGAAAGATCGTGGCAGCCATCGCCAAATCGGCGGATGCCTTCATGTCGCCTGCAGCCCCTCCTAACGGCGCCCAGTCCGTGCGCACGCCGCTGGCATCGACTGTCACACCGCCCATGGACGCAGCGTAATGCGACATGGGTTCGGCTACGCCATAAAACATCAAACCAATGCCCATGCCTGCGGCAAAAAGCATTGAAAACCATCCGACGTAGCTATGGTCTGGCTTGGCATCTCTGCCGCCCAAGCGAACCTTACCCAGCGGAGAGAAAATCAACGCAATGCACAGCACGACAAAAACATTCGCAATGCTCATGAAGAGCCAGGCAAGGTGGCTGGTTAACCAGTTTCGGATAGAGCTGAAGAGGGGTTCAACTTCGTTCTGCAATGCCAGCGTCAAAACCACGAACAGTAAAATGGTGGCCGCTGAAATAATGAACACTTTGCCGTGGATATCGAGCGAGAACGAAAACTCTCCCTTGATGTTGTCTTGACCGATCACATAGTCAGTGTCGATCAGATTGGCAGCTCCGCTCGGTGCTGGAATACCGTCCTCACTGGGGACGTGAGGGATGTTTGGCCGATCATCCGTAGGCTTTTCAACCATGAGAATCTCCTTATTGGTGGCACGCCATGACGTGCAGTTGTCATTATCCCCGCTGTTCCTATGGTTAAACGAGATGTTAGCCGCTTTATCCTAACAAGCTTTGCGGACAAATCCGGTAAAACCTGTCTATTTCAAGGCCGCTTGGTCGAATAGGTGACCGCCACCGGACTTCTTTGCGGTTTCAAACTGTGTGATGTGCGTGCTCGGCTCCGAGCTCAAAGACACCTGCGACCTGCACATCCAGCCAGCAAAGCGCTTGGCCGTCGGTCACCCTTCCAACGGGCAAACCGTTATCTTTGAGGATCGGGCCCTGTTCAATATGGGCTTCGAAGTGGGCGTCGAATGGCCGCCTAAAGTGCCTTGGCGCTTGAGTGTCTGTTCACGCGGCTCGTGGAACGCACTGAGCTTGAACGCGGGTATGAACAACGCTAGCGCTGATTGAGCATGGCCAGCATGCGTGGCGCGATAAAGCGATGGAACGGCGCCACCGGCAGCATATACAGGCGGCCCAGCCAGTTGTGCGGCTGGACCACGGTGGAAAGTACCGCCCGGCGGGTCCCTTGCGCGTCGAGCGGCATAAGGTTGATGGCCAGGTACACATCCAGGTGCCGGTCTTGGTCGACCAGCAGAACCTCGTCGGGGGTTTGCGAGACCAGGGTGAAAATCCCCACCCGGTCGCCGGGTCGATAGTCGGCATCTGCACGCTCAAGGTCGATGCGTGTCAGCCTGCCGAGGTCCTTGAGGCCAAACACCTGCACCAGTCGATTGCGCAGCGCCATCAATCGGTCGATCCAAATAGGTGTCCGGGCCATCAGCCGCAGTCCATGCCGCAAGGCGCTGCGCGCGTGGTCATCGGTCAAGGTGCTCTGGCAATCGATGAAACTGGCACCTGTGGCATGGCGGGCAATGCTTGAGTCGGGCGGGAGCGCGCAGCGGCTGACGCTGGAGTTCATAAGGTTTGTCCGAAGTTGTTATTTGGGTTCCACGAGGTGCCGCGCGCTCTTTAGCACTTCACACGAGCGCGCGATCAAGTGGGCCAGAAAGTGCAGGGCATCCTCAAGCGTTTTAATTGCTCAGTGCCGCGCACCAATGAAAGGCCCAGAGTGGCAGGGCGCTTTGGCGGCGGCTGAACGCAAAAAAGGCGCCCGAAGGCGCCAAGGGTTTCACCCTAACCGAGGGAGCCGGGTGAAGCCGTTCACAGCAAAGGTCGCGGTGGTAAGGCGCGACGGGAACGGAAGCGGGGTGCGCCGAGTGGTGGCGCGCACGTGTTAGTTGCCGAGCTTGACCTTGGTCCAGCCGCGGGTCATCAGGCGCTGCACGGGAATGGGCTGGTCGGGGATCGCGTACAGGGTCGCGAGCACTTCCTGGGGCGGGTAGGACGCCGGGTCGTTGCGGATCGCCTCGTCCACCAGGGGCGTGGCCGCGGCGTTGGCGTTGCTGTAGCCGATGCTGTTGGTGACCTCGGCGATGATATCCGGGCGCATCAGAAAGTTCATGAAGGCATAGGCATTGTCGACGTTGCTCGCGTCCCGGGGGATGGCCACCATGTCGTAGAAACTGCCGGCGCCTTCCTTGGGAATGCTGTAGTCGATCTTCACCCCGTTGTTGGCTTCTTCAGCCCGGGCGCGCGCTTGCAGCACGTCGCCGGAGTAACCCACGGCCACGCAGATATTGCCGTTGGCCAGGTCCGAGATGTACTTGGAGGAATGGAAGTACGCCACCGAAGGGCGGATCTTCATGAATACTTCCTGGGCCTGGGCGATCTGTTGCTTGTCCTGGGAGTTCACCGGGAAGCCCAGGTAGTGCAGGGCCGCTGGCAGCATTTCGGTCGGCGAATCGAGGAAGCTGATGCCGCAGGCCTTGAGTTTCGCGGCATTCTCGGGGTTGAACAGCAGGTCCCAGGAGTTCAGCGGCGCGTCGGTGCCCAGTGCCTGGCGGACTTTCTCCGGGTTGTAGCCGATGCCGATCGAACCCCACATATACGGGAAGGCATGCGCGTTGTCGGGGTCGCTGGCGGCGGCATTTTTCAGCAGCACCGGGTTCAGGTTCTTCCAGTTCGTCAGTTTGGATTTGTCCAGGGTCTGGTAGACCCCGGCCTTGATCTGCTTGGCCAGGAAGCTGTTGGACGGGACCACGATGTCGTAGCCCGACTTGCCGGCCAGCAGCCGCGCTTCCAGGGTTTCGTTACTGTCGAAAACGTCGTAGGTGACGTGTATGCCCGTCTCGGCCTCGAACTTTTTCAGGGTGTCGGGGGCGATGTAGTCCGACCAGTTATACACACGCAGCACCTTGTCGGATGCCTGGGCGCCGCCAGCCATGGCGCCCAACAGGGACAGTGTGAGCAGAGTCCTGCCAAACCTTTTCATGCATCCAACTCCATTTTTTATTGTGGGGTAAAACACGACGGCCTAGGCCGTCGCCGGTGTTCGTTATGACTGTTGGGGTTGCGGCTGCCAGGCTTCGCTGGTGGTCTGGTCCATGGCTTCCTGGATCGCCCGCTTGCGGTTCATTTCGGCCTTGCGGCTGAAATACCAGACCATGAAGGTCACCAGCGACACCGCCAGCAGAATCAGGCTGGCCACGGCGTTGATCTCCGGCTTGACCCCCAGGCGCACGGCGGAGAACACCTCCATCGGCAGGGTGGTGGAGCCGGGCCCGGAGACGAAACTGGCGAGCACCAGGTCATCCAGGGACAAGGCGAACGCCATCATGCCGCCCGCCGCCAACGACGGCGCGATCATCGGGATGGTGATCAGGAAAAACACCTTGAGTGGTCGCGCGCCGAGGTCCATCGCCGCTTCTTCGATGGACAGGTCCAGCTCCCGCAGGCGCGCCGAGACGACCACCGCGACATAGGCCGCGCAGAAGGTGGTGTGAGCGATCCAGATGGTGACGATGCCACGCTCCATGGGCCAGCCGATCATCTGCGCCATGGCCACGAACAGCAGCAACAGCGACAGACCGGTGATCACTTCCGGCATCACCAGAGGCGCGGTCACCAGGCCACCGAACAGGGTCCGGCCCTTGAAACGGGTGACGCGGGTCAGCACGAAGGCGGCCAGGGTGCCCAGCGCCACGGCGGCCACGGCGGTGTAGCAGGCAATCTCCAGGGAGCGCGCCACCGAGCCCATCAATTGGGTGTTGTCCAACAGCCCCAGGTACCACTTGAGCGACCAGCCGCCCCAGACCGTCACCAGCTTGGAAGCGTTGAACGAATAGATCACCAGAATCAGCATCGGCAGGTAGATGAACAACAAGCCGAGCACCAGCATCAGGGTCGAAAAACTGAAACGCTTCATGCCCGTGCCTCCATTTCTTTGGCCTGGCTGCGGTTGAACAGCAAGATGGGAATAATCAGGATCGCCAGCATCACCACCGCCAGGGCGGACGCCACCGGCCAGTCGCGGTTATTGAAGAACTCCTGCCACAACACGCGGCCGATCATCAGGGTCTCCGGGCCGCCCAGCAGTTCCGGGATCACAAACTCGCCAACCACCGGGATGAACACCAGCATGCTCCCGGCGATGATGCCGTTCTTGGCCAGCGGCACGGTGATTTTCCAGAAGCTGTTGAAGTTGCTCGATCCCAGGTCCGAAGCGGCTTCCAGCAGGCTCTGGTCGTGCTTGACCAGGTTGGCGTACAGCGGCAGCACCATGAACGGCAGGTAGGCGTAGACCACGCCGATGTAGACCGCCGTGTTGGTGTTGAGGATTTCAATCGGGCTTGAGGTCAGGCCGCTCCACATCAGGAAGGCGTTGAGCAGGCCGTTATTGCTGAGGATGCCCATCCAGGCATAGACGCGGATCAGGATCGCGGTCCAGGTCGGCATCATGATCAGCAGCAGCAATACGTTTTGCATTTCCTTGCGGGTCTTGGAAATCCCATAGGCCATGGGAAAGCCGATCAGCAGGCACATCAACGTGCTGAGCAGGGCGATCTTCAGCGAGCCCAGGTAGGCCGAGATGTACAAATCGTCGGCGGCCAGCAGGCTGTAGTTACCCAGGTTCAGCAGCACCTGGAGTTTCTGGTCGACGAAGGTGTAGATTTCCGAGTAGGGCGGAATCGAGACGGCCGCTTCGGAGAAGCTGATCTTCATCACCAGGAAGAACGGCAGCATGAAAAACAGGAACAGCCAGAGGAAGGGAATGCCGATCACCAGCTTGCGACCGCTGGGCAGCACACGGATCAACGCTTGATTGAAAGTGCTCATGGTCGATGTACTCATGCCCGCAGTACCACGCCACTGTCGTCTTCCCACCACACGTACACGGTGTCGCCCCAGGACGGTCGGGAGCCACGGCGTTCGGCGTTGGCCATGAACGACTGGACGATCTTGCCGTTCGGCAGCTCCACGTAGAACACTGAGTGCCCGCCGAGGTAGGCGATGTCGTGGACCTTGCCGCTCGACCAGTTGTGCTCGCCGGTCGGCATTACGGTGGTGACCAGCAGTTTTTCCGGGCGGATCGCGTAGGTCACCGACTTGTCTTCCACCGAAGTGGCGATGCCGTAGCCGACGTAGATGTCGCGGTCCAGGTCCGGGCACTGGAGCACCGCGTGACCTTCGGCGTCGTCGACCACCTGGGTCTCGAAGATGTTGACGTTGCCGATGAACTCGCAGACCAGGCGGCTCACCGGGGTTTCGTAAATGTCCACCGGGCTACCGATCTGGGCGATCCAGCCCAAGTGCATGATGGCGATGCGCTGAGCCATGGTCATGGCCTCTTCCTGGTCATGGGTCACCATCACGCAGGTCACGCCCACGCGCTCGATGATCTCTACCAGCTCCAGTTGCATCTGCGAGCGCAGCTTTTTATCCAGGGCGCCCATGGGCTCATCGAGCAGCAGCAGTTTCGGGCGCTTGGCCAGGGAGCGGGCGAGGGCGACGCGCTGGCGCTGGCCGCCGGAGAGCTGGTGGGGTTTGCGCCGCGCGTACTGGGTCATGTGCACCAGCTTGAGCATTTCCTCGACCCGCGCCTCGATTTCGCTGGCCGGCAGGCGATCCTGCTTGAGGCCGAAGGCGATGTTCTGCGCCACGGTCATATGCGGGAACAAGGCATAGGACTGGAACATCATGTTGATCGGCCGCTCATAGGGCGGCATATCGGTAATGTCCACGCCATCCAGCAGGATGCGGCCTTCGGTGGGCCGTTCGAAACCGGCGAGCATGCGCAGCAGGGTGGATTTGCCGGAACCGGACCCCCCCAGCATGGCGAAGATCTCGCCCTGGTGGATGTCCAGGGACACATCGTCCACGGCCACGGTTTCATCGAACTTCTTGGTCACGCGGTCGATCTTCACCAGCACCTTTTGTGGTGGCTGATGACCTTCCAGAGCCTTGCGATAAATGCTGGAGGCGTTTGCCATGTGAAACTCCCAACAGGTCGTCGGGCCAATGCGGCCTGACTTAATAAGGTTGATTGCAAACCTGCGTCATCAATGCGGTGCAGGTTTATTCGGCGCTGCCATCCTGGCTGCCTGGGCTTGCTTGTTGTTGTTTGGGTGTTGCCGTTCATGCCGCACGGCGGGTGCACACAGGTGCGCGCGCCGCGTGGGCAGGGCGTGTCAATCGGTGAATCGAGTACTGGTGGCCCTGTGCGGGCCGCCTTGTGTTAGCGGTGCTGACGCTGCGCGGCGCGTTGCCGACAGGCATCGCCGAAGGCCTGGAAAATACTCAGGTAGACCGGGTTCGACAGGACCTGCCATTCCGGGTGCCACTGCACGCCAAACGCAAACGCCTGGCTGTGCTCCACCGAAATGGCTTCGATCAGGCCATCCGGGGCCACGGCTTCGACCCGCAGATCGTCACCCAGGCGGTCGATGCCCTGGCTGTGGATCGAGTTGACCTGGATCTCGCCGGTCAGGCCCATGGCCTCGAACACGCCGCCGGGCTGGATCGCCACCGGGTGCGCCGGGGCGTACTGGACTTCGAGGCGTGGGTCGTCGGCTTCGCGGTGGTCTCTATAGCCCGGCAATTCATGCACCTTCTGGTGCAGGCTGCCGCCAAAGGCCACGTTCATTTCCTGGAAGCCGCGGCAGATACCGAGGACCGGCACGCCGGCCGCCACCGCTGCCCGCAACAGGGGCAGGGTGGTGGCGTCGCGCTGCGGGTCATGGGCGGTGCCCGGCGCGCTGGGCGAGCCTTGATAGTGGAAGGGTTCGACATTGGACGGCGAGCCGGTAAACAACAGGCCATCGACGTAGTGCAGCAGATCCTTGATCTCGCAGAGGTCCGCCAGGGAAGGGATGATCACCGGCAGCCCCAGGGCCGCGACGCTGACAGCACGCAAATACTTGTCGCCGCTGACATGGTAGGGGTGCAAGCCAATCTCTTTGACGCATGCAGTAACACCGATCAATGGCTTGAGTGCCATTTTTATCACCTCGAAATTCACGCTGGAACGAGTTTTTCCAGAGCTTATCCATGTTGATTTTAATTAACAACCTTCATGTAAAAAATTATAGACGCATCGGGGTGTTGGTCTGCGTGTTTGCTTGGTTTTTTCCCTGTGTTTGCCTATCCAGTATCAATATAATTAACGAATAGCCCGCGCTTTTCGCTATTGACTTCACTTTATCTTTCGGATTGACTGCTGCTACGAAACAGCTATGAACATAATAATTAACACAATAGGTGCATCATGTCGGTCCCACTGCGTACCGTTCAGCTCAACGAAGCCAACGCCTTTCTGAAGAAACACCCTGAGGTCCTGTACGTCGATCTGCTGATTGCAGACATGAACGGCGTGGTGCGCGGCAAGCGCATCGAACGCACGGCGCTGCACAAGGTGTATGAAAAAGGCATCAACCTCCCGGCGTCCTTGTTCGCCCTGGACATCAACGGCTCGACCGTGGAAAGCACCGGCCTGGGCCTGGATATCGGCGACTCCGACCGCATCTGCTACCCGATCCCCGACACCCTGTGCATCGAGCCCTGGCAGAAGCGCCCCACCGCGCAACTGCTGATGACCATGCATGAACTCGAAGGCCAGCCGTTCTTCGCTGACCCGCGCGAAGTGCTGCGCCAGGTGGTGAGTAAGTTCGACGACCTGGGCCTGACCATTTGCGCCGCGTTCGAGCTGGAGTTCTACCTGATCGACCAGGACAACGTGAACGGCCGCCCGCAAGCACCGCGCTCGCCAATCTCGGGCAAGCGCCCGCATTCGACCCAGGTCTACCTGATTGATGACCTCGACGAATACGTCGACTGCCTGCAAGACATCCTTGAAGGCGCGAAAGAGCAGGGCATCCCCGCTGACGCCATCGTCAAGGAAAGTGCCCCGGCGCAGTTCGAAGTCAACCTGCACCACGTCAGCGACCCGATCAAAGCCTGCGACTACGCGGTGTTGCTCAAGCGCCTGGTGAAAAACATCGCCTACGACCACGAGATGGACACCACCTTTATGGCCAAGCCCTATCCGGGCCAGGCGGGTAATGGTTTGCACGTGCACATCTCGATCCTCGACAAAACGGGCACTAACATCTTTGCCAGCGAAGACCCCGAGACCAACGACGCCCTGCGTCACGCTATCGGCGGCGTGCTGGAAACCCTGCCGGCGCAGATGGCGTTCCTCTGCCCGAACGTCAACTCCTACCGCCGCTTCGGCGCGCAGTTCTATGTGCCGAACTCGCCGAGCTGGGGCATCGACAACCGCACCGTCGCCGTGCGCGTGCCGACCGGTTCGTCAGATGCCGTGCGCATCGAGCACCGGGTGGCAGGCGCCGACGCCAACCCTTATCTGCTGATGGCCTCGGTACTCGCCGGTATACACCACGGCCTGACCAACAAGATCGAGCCGGGGGCGCCGGTCGAAGGCAACTCCTACGAGCAGAACGAACAGAGCCTGCCCAACAACCTGCGCGACGCCCTGCGTGAGCTGGACGACAGCGAGGTCATGGCCCGGTACATCGACCCGCTGTACATCGACGTGTTTGTGGCGTGCAAGGAAAGCGAGCTGGCCGAGTTCGAGAACTCGATCTCCGACCTTGAGTACAACTGGTACCTGCACACGGTCTGACGGCCCTCCCACTTTTTGCGTTGAGCACACCCTATGACCAAGCATCGCAATGACTGGGAGCAGTACTTCCAGTCCCTGAACCTCGAAGGCCGGGCCTTTATCGACGGCGAGTACCGTTGGGCCGCCAGCGGCGAGACCTTTGACAGCATCAGCCCGGTGGACGGGCGTTTTCTGGCCAAGGTCGCCAGCACCGATGAGGCCGACGCCGACGCGGCGGTGCTCGCCGCGCGCCGGGCGTTTGAGTCTGGGACCTGGCGACTGCAAGCCCCGGCGGCGCGCAAGCGCGTGCTGATCCGCTTCGCCGATCTGATCCTCGAGCACCAGGAAGAGCTGGCACTCCTGGAAACCCTGGACATGGGCAAGCCGATCGGCGACTCCATGGCCATCGACGTGCCCGCCACGGCTAACGCGATCCGCTGGAACGCCGAGGCCATCGACAAGCTCTACGACGAAGTGGCGCCCACGCCCCACGACCAGTTGGGCCTGATCACACGCGAACCCTGCGGCGTGGTCGCGGCCATCGTGCCGTGGAACTTCCCGATGATCATGGCCAGTTGGAAGTTCGCTCCGGCCCTGGCGGCGGGTAACTCGTTCATCCTCAAGCCTTCGGAAAAGTCGCCGCTGACCGCCATTCGCCTGGCCCAGTTGGCACTCGAAGCCGGCATTCCCCCGGGCGTATTCAACGTACTGCCGGGTTACGGCCACACCGTCGGCAAGGCGCTGGCCCTGCACATGGATGTGGACGTGCTGGCCTTTACCGGCTCCACCGGCGTGGCCAAGCAACTGCTGGTGTATTCCGGCCAGAGCAATATGAAACGGGTATGGCTGGAGGCGGGTGGCAAGAGCCCCAACGTGGTATTCGCCGATGCCCCGGACCTGCGCGCTGCCGCCGAAGCGGCGGCGGCCGGGATTGCCTTCAACCAGGGCGAGGTCTGCGTGGCTGGTTCGCGGCTGCTGGTGCAGCGTTCGATCCGCGAGCCCTTCATTGCGCTGCTGCTGGAGGCGCTCCAGGCCTGGAAACCAGGGCACCCCCTGGACCCGGCGACCAAGGTCGGCGCGGTGGTCGATCAGCGGCAACTGGACAACGTGCTGCGCTACATCGAGATCGGCAAGGAGCAGGGCGCCCAACTGCTGGTTGGCGGCCGGCGCACCCTGCAAGACACCGGTGGCCAGTACGTGGAGCCGACGATTTTCGACGGCGTGACCAATGCCATGACCATTGCCCGCGAAGAAATCTTCGGCCCAGTGTTGTCGCTGATCAGCTTCGACACCGAAGAAGAAGCGCTGGCGATCGCCAACGACAGCATCTTCGGTCTGGCGGCTGCGGTGTGGACCGCCAACCTCAGTCGCGCCCATCGCTTTGCTCGGGGTCTGCGCGCCGGCAGCGTGTGGGTCAACCAGTACGACGGTGGCGACATGACCGCGCCGTTCGGCGGGTTTAAACAGTCGGGCAATGGCCGCGACAAGTCGCTGCACGCCTTCGACAAGTACACCGAGCTCAAAGCCACCTGGGTGAAGCTCTAAGCCCAACTAACAACGGCGATTGCCAGCCCGCGCTGGCCAATCGCCAGGGAGTCCTAACCATGCAACCCCATGTAAACAGCTACTACGCCGCAACCCGCAACCACACCGGCGACTTCCCTGTGCTTGAAGAGTCGGTCGAGTGCGATGTCTGTGTCATTGGCGCCGGCTACACCGGCCTGTCGTCGGCGCTGTTCCTGGCTGAAGCCGGCTACAGCGTCACCGTGCTCGAAGCGGCCAAGGTCGGCTTTGGTGCCAGCGGGCGCAACGGCGGGCAACTGGTCAACTCCTACAGCCGTGACGTGGATGTTATCGAGCAGCGCTACGGCGAAAAGAGCGCCGAAATCCTCGGCAGCATGATGTTCGAAGGCGCCGAGATCATTCGCCAGCGCATCCAGCACTATGACATCCAATGCGACTACCGCCCGGGCGGGATCTTCGCCGCGCTGAACAAAAAGCAACTCAAAGGCCTGGTCGAACAGAAAAACAGTTGGGAGCGCTATGGCAACCGCAACCTGCAACTGCTCGACGCCAAGGACATCGCCAGCGAAGTGGGCTGTGAAAATTACATCGGCGGCCTGCTGGACAAGCAGGGTGGCCACGTCCATCCGCTGAACCTGGCCCTGGGCGAAGCCAGCGCCATTATTGGCCTGGGCGGCAAGATCTTCGAACAATCGGCGGCCGTGGACATCACCTACGGCGAACCCAACGTGGTGCGCACGGCCAAGGGTGTGGTTCGCGCCAAGTACCTGCTGATCGCCGGCAACGCCTACCTGCAGCAAGATCTCGACCCAAGGGTGACCCGCAAAAGCATGCCCTGCGGCTCGCAGATCGTGGTCACTGAGCCGCTGTCGGAGAAAGTCGCGCGCAGCCTGATTACCCACAATTACTGCGTCGAAGACTGCAACTACCTGCTCGACTATTACCGCCTGACCGCTGACAACCGCCTGCTATACGGCGGTGGCGTGGTCTATGGCGCCCGCGAGCCGGACGACATCGAACAACTGATCCGACCGAAGATCCTCAAGACCTTCCCGCAGTTGAAAGACGTCAAGATCGACTACCGCTGGACCGGCAACTTCCTGCTGACCATGTCGCGTATGCCGCAATTTGGCCGTATCGAAAAGAACGCCTACTACATGCAGGGCTATAGCGGCCACGGTGTCACCTGTTCGCATTTGGCGGGCAAGCTGATCAGCGAAGTGATCCGCGGTGACGCCGAACGCTTCGACGCCTTCGCCTCCCTGCCACACATGCCGATGTTCGGCGGCCGCACTTTCCAGGCCCCGCTGACGGCCATGGGCGCCGCCTACTACGCCCTGCGCGACCGATTCGGTATTTGACCGGTCAGGTACATAAGCGCTGCGAGCCCCGGTCCATGCCGTCTTAGGCAGTGGCTGCGGGCTTGCTTTTTTTCTTGCGCTCGGGCGTATTCAGCGCGGCTACAGCTCTACCCACAAACGTGATTTAATAGCCGCCTTTCAGGTATCTGGGCCAGGCAGTCGGCGAACTTCGCAACATTGCCTGCCCGCACCCGCCTCGGCTCCTGCAGAGCTATCGCAACCGATAAACGCCGCTTCAGTCACCCTTATATAAGGCAGCTATGGACACGGGCACCCGACTCAAACTCGTTCGCGAAAGCTACAAACTCTCCCAGCGCGAGCTGGCCCGGCGTAGCGGCGTGACCAACGCCACCATTTCCCTGATCGAACAGAATCGCGTCAGTCCCTCCGTCAGCTCCCTGAAAAAGCTGCTGGAAAGCATCCCCATGTCCCTGGCGGACTTCTTCACCTTTGACCAGCCACCACGCGAACACCAATACGTCTTCCGCGCCAACGAACAGCCTGACCTGGGCCGCGATGGCCTGCGCCTGCTGCTGGTTGGCGCACCGATCCCCAGTCGCCAGATGCGCTTTTTGCGCGAGCAATATGCCCCGGGCGCCAGCTCTGGCGAAGAGCCGATCGTGCATGTCGAAGGGGAGGAGTGCGGCCTTGTCACCCGTGGCACCGTCGAACTCACTGTCGATGGCCAGGTCAGCATCTTGAACCCTGGGGATGGGTATTACTTCCCCACCACCTTGCCCCACAGGTTTCGCAATATCGGGCAGGATGAGGCGGAAATCATCAGCGCGAATACGCCGGCGAACTTCTAGGTCGGGGGGCGGCGTAAAGCGCCGGAACTGCTCGGGGGGGAGCAAGGCGCTGTTTACAAAAAAGCTCCCGTAGCGGCCCCCAAAATAGGAAAAGCCTCGTGGCTTTTTGGCACCGTGCTACCATCGACGCCATGACTCGTTGCAACATAATGTTGCAGTGAACACCAATACTCTGCCTTTCGCGGACTCATGACTCCCCCATTCGACTCGCAATCCGACTTGCCCATGATCCTGGTAGTGGACGATGAGCTACGTTCGCGCGAATCGTTGCGCCGGGTACTCGATCAGGAATTCCAGGTGCTGCTGGCCGAGTCAGCCGCGCAAGCACGTGAACTTCTTGAACAGCATGTGGTGGCGGTGATCCTCTGCGACCAGCGCATGCCCCATGTCAGTGGTATCGAATTTCTCAAGGAAGTGCGCGAGCGCTGGCCGGGGGTGGTGCGCATCGTGCTATCGGGCTACACCGACTCGGAAGACATCATTGCGGGCGTCAATCAGGCCGGCATCTATCAGTACCTGCTCAAACCCTGGCTGCCTGAAAACCTGCTCAACACTGTGCGCAATGCGGTAGAGAGCCAATCGTTGCAAAACCATATGCAGCGACTGGACCTGGAACTGCGCGCCGGCACGCCAGCGCTGCGCCGCCGCAGCCGGGAAACGCTGGAGCGGGTGCGCGACACCTTCGATTTCTCGCGCATCGTGCGCAGCCCCGGGGGGCCGCTGGATGCCGTCTGTGAGTTGGCCGCACGGGTCGCCCGCTATGATTTGTCGGTGCTGCTGTTGGGCGAATCGGGCACGGGCAAAGAGTTGCTGGCCCGCGCCATCCATTACGCCAGCCCACGCGCGGGCAATGCCTTCGTCATGGAGAACTGCGCCGCGCTGCCCGACACCTTGCTGGAGTCCGAGCTGTTCGGGCACAAGCGCGGTGCCTTCACCGGCGCGCATCAGGATCACATCGGGCTGTTCCAGCGTGCCAATGGCGGCACCTTGCTGCTCGACGAAATCGGCGACACCTCGCCGGCCTTTCAGGTCAAGTTGTTGCGCGTCTTGCAAGAAGGCGAGCTACGCCCGGTCGGCGCCTCCAGCACGGTACGGGTCGATGTGCGGGTGATTGCGGCGACCCATCGCGATCTGGAACAGGATGTCGCCACTGGACGTTTTCGCAGCGACCTGTATTACCGGCTGTCCACGGTCAGCCTGGGTTTGCCGCCGTTGCGCGAGCGAACCGCCGACCTGATGCCCATCGCCAAAAAGCTGCTCGACGATGCCCGCCTGGAGCTGGACCTGCCAGACCTGCACTTTGCCGATGACGCCCTGGCGAGCCTGATCGGTTACCCATGGCCCGGTAATATTCGCGAGTTGCGCAACGAAATCTACCGCGCTGCCGCGTTGTCGGAAGGCGCGCAAATCGCTGCGCATTCGTTTTCCTGGCGCGTCATGCAAGGCCAGGGCCAGGGGCGCAACACCAACGACATACGCCTCTCGCCACCCACGGGCACGTTGCAAGAACAACTGGACGCTATCGAAGCGACCATACTCAAGGAATCGCTGCTGCGTCACCGCTGGAACAAAACCCATGCTGCCCGTGAACTGGGCTTGTCGCGCGTGGGCCTGCGCCAGAAATTGCGCCGTCTTGGCCTGGAGGAGGCCCGATGAATAGCCCATTCAGAGTGCTGTGGTTGCAATCGGGCGGTTGCGGCGGCTGCAACATGTCCTTGCTGTGCGCCGACACCCAGGACTTTTCCGCGATGTGGCGCAGTGCGGGGATCGAGTTGCTTTGGCATCCGTCGCTGTCCCTTGAAAGCGGTGATCAGGTGCTGGATATCCTCGATGACTGCCTGCAAGGTCGCACCCGCCTCGATGCCTTGTGCATAGAAGGCTCATTGCTGCGCGGTCCGAACGGCACCGGGCGTTTTCACATGCTGGCCGGGACCGATGCGCCGATGATCGACTGGGTGCGCAAGCTCGCCGCGGTGGCCCAATACACCTTGGGTATCGGCACCTGCGCTGCTTACGGCGGCATCACCGCTGCGGGCAGCAACCCGACCGACGCCTGCGGCCTGCAATTTGACGGTGAGCATCGCGGCGGCCTGCTGGGCGCCGATTATCGCTCGTTGCGCGGCTTGCCGGTGATCAACGTGGCCGGTTGCCCAACGCACCCTGGCTGGGTGACCGACACCTTGATGGCGCTGGCCGCCGGGTTGTTCGAGGCGGCCGATCTGGACATCCTCGGGCGTCCGCGTTTCTACGCCGACCAACTGGTGCATCAGGGCTGCACGCGCAACGAGTTCTACGAATACAAAGCCAGTGCGGAAAAACCCTCGGACCTGGGCTGCATGATGGAAAACCTCGGCTGCAAAGGCACCCAGGCTCACGGCGACTGCAATACCCGCCTGTGGAATGGCGAAGGCTCTTGCACCCGTGGTGGATTTGCCTGCATCAACTGCACCGCCCCGGGCTTCGAAGAGCCTGGCCACGCTTTTCAGCGCACGCCGAAACTGGCGGGCATTCCCATCGGGCTGCCCATCGACATGCCCAAGGCATGGTTCGTCGCTCTGTCGGCGCTGTCCAAATCAGCCACCCCCAAGCGCGTCAAGCAGAATGCGACTTCCGATCACCCGCTGATCGCGCCGTCGGTACGCACCCCACGCCGTTAGGAGTTTGCATGTCACGTTTGGTGGTCGGCCCGTTCAATCGGGTTGAAGGCGATCTGGAAGTACAACTGGAAGTGGAAGAGGGTCGTGTGCGGTCGGCGCGGGTCAACGCCACCATGTACCGTGGCTTCGAGCAAATCCTGCTGCAACACGCGCCGCTCGATGCCCTGACCTACGCGCCACGCATCTGCGGCATCTGCTCGGTGTCGCAATCGATCGCCGCCGCCCGCGCCTTGGCCGGGCTGGCCGGCGTACAGCCGCCGGACAACGGTCTGCTGGCACTCAACCTGATGGCCGCCACCGAAAACCTTGCCGATCACCTGAGCCATTTCTACCTGTTTTTCATGCCGGATTTCGTGCGCCCGGTGTACGCCGACCGACCTTGGTATCCAGAGGCGGTGGCGCGCTTTACCCCGCTGCAGGGCAGCCAGCAGCGCCTGGCGATTTCCGCGCGCAAACGCTGGCTGGATTTGATTGGCACACTCGGCGGCAAGTGGCCGCACACCGGCTCGATCCAACCGGGTGGTTCGACGCGCGCCATTGATGCTGCCGAGCGCCTGCGCCTGCTGACCCGCGTTCGCGAGTTTCGGCAGTTTCTTGAAGCCGAGCTGTTCGCCGCGCCGCTGGAGCGCATCAACGCGTTCACCAGCGAGGACCAACTCTGGGCCTGGCATGCCGAAGCGCCGGGGCAGGGCGATTTTCGGCAGTTTCTGCACATCGCCCTGGATACCGGGCTTGAGCATCTAGGGCCGGGGCCGGGGCTGTATCTGTCCTACGGGGCGTATCCGCGAGCCGATGGCTCGAGCGTGTTCCCGCGCGGCCTGTGGGATGGCGTCACCCAGTGTGCGCAACCGCTGGATCTGGACGCCATCCGTGAAGACAGTGCGCATGCCTGGCTCGACGACGCTGGCGGC
Source organism: Pseudomonas sp. PSPC3-2 (assembly GCF_049897085.1). Classification (NCBI taxonomy): domain Bacteria; kingdom Pseudomonadati; phylum Pseudomonadota; class Gammaproteobacteria; order Pseudomonadales; family Pseudomonadaceae; genus Pseudomonas; species Pseudomonas sp. PSPC3-2. Next base: position 274,186 of record NZ_JAFCVO010000002.1, on the reverse strand, counting down.
CCGCGCCACCCGGCCGATGGGCAAACCCAGCCGTTGCTGGAAAAAACCGACGCGTATACCTGGAACAAAGCCCCTCGCCTGGCCGGCGCGGTGCTCGAAACCGGCGCCATTGCGCGTCAGTTGATTGCCGGCCAACCGCTGCTGCGCGATGCCGTGGCGCGCTGTTCGGCAACCGTTTATACCCGCCTGCTCGCGCGTTTGTTGGAACTGGCGCAGGTGGTGCCGCTGATGGAAAGCTGGCTGATCGCTCTGCGCCCCGGCGAGCCGTATTACCGCGCCGCCGCACTGCCCGACAAAGGCCGCGCGGTCGGCCTGACCGAGGCGGCCCGTGGCGCGCTGGGGCATTGGCTGGAAGTGGAACACGGGAAAATCTCGCGTTACCAGATCATCGCCCCGACCACCTGGAACTTCTCGCCACGCGATACCCAAGGCCAACCCGGTGCATTGGAACAAGCCTTGCAGGGTGCTCCAGTGTTACCCGGCGAAAAAAGCCCGGTAGCGGTGCAACATATTGTTCGCTCTTTTGACCCGTGCATGGTTTGCACGGTGCATTGAAAAGGAAATCCCATGGAACGCCTGACCATTTCCCTGGACCGTGGCCTCGCTGAGGATCTGGACGCACTGATTCGCGATCAGGGTTACCACAACCGTTCCGAGGCCATGCGCGACATTTTGCGGCGGCATATCGAACAGGCGCGTCTGGAGCAGGGCCAGGCGCCGCATTGCGTGGCCAACCTGAGCTTCGTTTACGATCACCATTCACGCACCCTTACCGAACGGGTGATGGACCTGCAACACGCGCATCATCACCTGACCATTGCCAGCCAGCATGTGCATCTGGATCACGACAACTGCCTGGAAAGCCTGATGCTCAAAGGCTCGTCCGATGAAGTGCGCGATTTCGCCCATCGTGTGTGCGCCGAGCGCGGCGTGCGTCATGGCTCGCTGAACCTGATCCCGGTGGAGCCGGATGCGACCCACGAGCAGGCCCACAGTCACCTGCATCTGCACCCTAAAAGCTGACGACCATGGCCCGTAAACCGCCACCCGGCAGCCTCGACGAAGACGCCTGGATCGAAGTCATCGCCAGGATGGACGAGGTCTATTCCAAGCTGGTGCAAGACGAAATCGCCCTGGAAGAGAAGAACGTCGAACTGGAGCAGTCGCAACAGTTCATCGCCGGGCTGCTGTCGTCGATGTCCGACGTGTTGCTGGCCTGCGACCCCGAAGGGCGCATTGAAGAGAGCAACAGCGCGCTGCGCACGCTGGTTGGCCTCGATGAGCAGTCATTGTCCGGTAGCCCGGCCTATGCATTGTTGGCCGACCCGCACAGTGAAACCCAATTGCGCCAGACCCTCGCCAGCTTGCGCCATCCCAACGCCAGCGCCTCGCTGGAGGTCAACTTCAGGGATGCAAGCGGCGCGCCGGTGCCCGTGGACGTCAGTTGCACCGTGCGCAGCGCTGGCAACGGGCGCTTTATCGGGCATGTGCTGGTGGGGCGACCGCTGGGCGAACTCAAGCACGCGTATCGCCAACTGCACGAGGCCCACGAAGCGCTCAAGCGCACCCAACAACAACTGTTGCACGCGGAAAAAATGGCCTCGCTGGGGCGCCTGGTGGCCGGTGTCGCCCACGAACTGAACAACCCGATCAGCTTTGTGCTGGCCAACGCGCATGTACTCGACAGCTATGGCAAGCGCCTGCAGCAGTACTTACAAGCGGTCCACGACGGCGAGTCGCAAACCGGCCTTCAAGCCTTGCGCCGACAACTGCGCATCGATCCTCTGCTGAGCGATTTGCCGTCGTTGATCGAGGGCAGCATGGAAGGCGCGCAACGCACTGCCGATATCGTCAGTGCCCTGAAGCGCTTCTCGGCCGTGGACCGTGAAGCACTGGGCGAGGTCGACCTCAATGACGTCATTGAGCGCGCCATCCACTGGGTTTGTCGCGGCGTCGCGCCTGATCTGCAGGTGCATTGGCAGGCCGTTGACACGCCAGCGGTGCGCGGTAACGCCGGGCAACTGCTGCAAGTGCTGATGAACCTGATGCAGAACGCCTACGATGCTGCGCAAGCGGCCAACCAGGCCTTGCCGACGGTCTGGATCGATGTGACCCAGGCGCCGGGGTGGGTAACGCTGCGTTTGCGCGACAATGGGGCGGGCATCGCAGAAAAACACCTGAGCCAGGTGTTCGATCCGTTCTTCAGCACCAAGCCCGTGGGCAAGGGCACGGGCCTGGGGCTATCGATCAGCTACGGCATCATTGAGCGCTGCGGCGGTCGGATGGTGGCCGCCAATCACCCCGAGGGTGGTGCGCAGTTCACCGTGACACTGCCCGAAGCCGGGCCCGCCTGAGCCGATAAGCCGACACACAGGCTGGAAGCTCACTGTCCACTTATCTGTTCGGGTGGACAGTCATTGTCCAGTCGCATGTGCTGCGAGCGTCAGGCGGTCGATCAGCTACGCGCTTGTCTCTTCAAAAACCGCCTACGCGGCACCCGGCATGCAAACTGGCACAAGGCTTGTATGAAGTTTTTTAGTTTCTTCATACTTGAACCCATCGTTCTGGAGTTCGCATGCCCTTGCATCCTGTTTCACCGGCTCCTGCGCCTATGACGTTCAAGCGTCGCGTCCTGGCGATTTTCGCCGGCCTGATCGCTGCCAACCTGCTGGCCTGGGCCTGGGCTTTCACGGCCTTCCATGACTACCCGTTGCTGCTGGGCACCGCTTTTCTGGCCTACAGTTTCGGCCTGCGCCATGCCGTGGATGCCGATCACATCGCCGCCATCGACAACGCGACCCGCAAGCTGATCCAGGAAGGCCGACAAACCGCGAGTGTCGGCCTGTTCTTCTCGCTCGGGCACAGCACCGTGGTGATCCTTGCCTCGCTCGGCATCGCCCTCACGGCCACGGCGTTCAAAAGTGAAATCGAAGCCTTTCACGGTATCGGCGGGCTGATTGGCACTTCGGTGTCTGCCGCGTTCCTGTTGCTGGTGGCGCTGATCAACCTGCTCATCCTGCGCTCGGTGTACCAGGCGTTTAACCGAGTACGCCGCGGCGAGCGAATCGGCGAACAAGAAATGAGCGCGATACTCACCGGCGGCGGCCCGATTGCTCGGCTATTGCGCCCGCTGTTCCGGCTGATCAGCCGTCCCTGGCACCTCTATCCGCTGGGCCTGCTGTTCGGCCTGGGTTTTGATACGGCCACTGAAATCGGCCTGCTGGGGATTGCGGCGGTGCAAGCCTCGCAGAGCCTGCCGATCTGGTCGATTCTGGTGTTCCCGGCGCTTTTCACGGCGGGCATGGCGCTGGTCGATACCGCCGACAGCGTGATGATGACCGGCGCTTACCACTGGGCACTGGTCAACCCGGCCCGCAAGCTCTATTACAACCTGACTATCACCTCCATGTCGGTGTTGGTGGCCTTGCTGGTGGGCGGGGTGGAGGTGCTCGGGCTGGTCGCTGCGCGTTGGGATCTGCACGGTGGCGTGTGGGACTTCATCACCGCGCTGACCGACAACTTCGGCATGATCGGCTACCTGATCGTCGGGATATTCATCCTGACCTGGACCGTTTCCGTGTTGTTCTACCGCTTCAAAGGCTACGACCGCCTGGACGTGACGCCCGCCTGAGCCTTCTCTTCCTTTCAATGGCTGGCGAGGTTCTCTCGCCAGTCACTTTCCCCGCCGGATACATAGTTTCCAGGCTGCATAAATAGTGGAAACAAACATTCCATTTCAGCTTTGTTACAGCGTGTATCGGTGCACTCGGTAAACAATAAAAAATTCTTTAAAAACATATGGATAAGTTAATTGGTAAGCAATTTATCCACGCCGCGGCGAAATGGCACAGGTCTTGTACTTACCAGATAACTGAACGTCATGGGTTATCCGCATGTTTCCAGCCGCCGTCGCAATCATGACCCAGGCTGCAGCCTCAACACCCCATAGAACTGATGGCCTTTGTAGCCGACGGCATGGCGCCTGATTCACCTGGTCAGGCACAGATTTCCAACACACCGAGTGCAGCCCCCGTTGAAGAACATTCGCGGGGAGGAGAAATAAAGTAATGGAAACGTTTTACGAGGTGATGCGCAGACAAGGCATCTCGCGCCGCAGCTTTCTCAAATTTTGTTCCTTGACCGCAACCTCGCTGGGCCTGGGCCCGGCATTCATGCCCAAAATCGCTTGGGCCATGGAGAACAAGCCGCGCACCCCCGTCCTCTGGCTGCATGGCCTGGAATGCACCTGCTGCTCGGAGTCATTCATCCGCTCCGCGCACCCGCTGGCCAAGGACGTGGTGCTGTCGATGATCTCCCTGGATTACGACGACACCTTGATGGCCGCCGCCGGGCATCAGGCCGAGGCGATCCTTGACGAGGTCATGACCAAGTACAAGGGTAACTACATCCTGGCCGTCGAAGGCAACCCGCCACTGAACCAGGACGGCATGAGTTGCATCATTGGTGGCAAGCCCTTCGTCGAGCAGTTGAAGCGTGTTGCACGCGATGCCAAGGCGATCATCTCCTGGGGTTCCTGCGCCAGTTGGGGCTGCGTACAGGCCGCCAAGCCCAACCCGACCCAGGCCGTACCGATTCATAAGGTCATCACCGACAAGCCGATCATCAAAGTGCCGGGCTGCCCGCCCATCGCCGAAGTCATGACCGGCGTGATCACCTACATGCTGACCTTCGACCGCATTCCTGAGCTGGACCGACAGGGCCGGCCGAAAATGTTCTACAGCCAGCGCATTCACGACAAGTGCTACCGCCGTCCGAACTTCGATGCCGGTCAGTTCGTCGAGTCCTGGGACGACGACGCCGCACGCAAGGGCTATTGCCTTTACAAAGTCGGCTGCAAAGGCCCGACCACCTACAACGCCTGCTCGACCGTGCGTTGGAACGGCGGCACCAGCTTTCCGATCCAGTCTGGCCATGGCTGCATCGGTTGCTCGGAGGAGGGGTTCTGGGACAAGGGCTCGTTCTATCAGCACCTGACCGGTATCAACCAGTTTGGTGTTGAAGCGAACGCCGATGAAATCGGCCTGGCTGCCGGCGTGACCGTAGGCGCAGCGATCACTGCCCACGCCGCCGTCACCGCCCTCAAACGCGCCAGTAACGGCAAGGCGCCCACTACCTCGCCCGACGCCCCAGCGACAAGACAGGAATAAGCACCAATGAGCACCTATTCGACTCAGGGTTTCGACCTCAACAACACAGGCCGTCGTATCGTTGTCGACCCTGTGACCCGTATCGAAGGCCACATGCGCGTCGAGGTTAACCTCGATGCCAACAACATTATCCGCAACGCCGTTTCCACCGGCACCATGTGGCGCGGCCTCGAAGTCATCCTCAAGGGCCGCGACCCGCGTGACGCCTGGGCATTCGTGGAGCGAATCTGCGGTGTCTGCACCGGTTGCCACGCGCTGGCCTCGGTGCGTTCGGTAGAGGACGCGCTGGGCATCCGCATCCCGCCGAACGCGCACTTGATTCGCGAGATGATGGCCAAGACGCTGCAAGTCCATGACCACGCCGTGCATTTCTATCACTTGCATGCACTGGACTGGGTGGACGTGGTGTCTGCGCTCAAGGCTGACCCTAAGCGCACCTCGGAACTGCAGCAGACTGTTTCGCCGGCTCACCCTTTGTCGTCGCCGGGTTATTTCCGCGACGTACAAAACCGCCTGAAGAAGTTCGTCGAAAGCGGGCAGCTCGGGCCGTTCATGAATGGCTATTGGGGCAACCCGGCGTACCAACTGCCGCCAGAAGCCAACCTGATGGCCGTGACCCATTACCTTGAAGCCCTCGACTTGCAGAAAGAGTGGGTGAAAATCCACACCATCTTCGGTGGCAAGAACCCGCACCCTAATTACCTGGTCGGCGGCGTGCCGTGCGCGATCAATATCGATGGCGATCTGGCCGCCGGTGCGCCGTTGAATATGGAACGCCTGAACTTCGTGCGTGCGCGCATCGATGAAGCGCTGACCTTTTGCCGCAACGTGTATGTGCCGGACGTGCTGGCCATTGGCACCATCTACAAGCAAAAAGGCTGGCTGCACGGTGGCGGTTTGTCGGCGACCAACGTGATGGACTACGGCACCTACGCCAAGGTCAATTACGACGACAGCACCAACCAATTGCCGGGCGGCGCAATCCTCAATGGCAACTGGGACGAAATCCTCCCCGTGGACCCTCGCGACCCCGAGCAAGTGCAGGAGTTCGTGACCCACTCCTGGTACAACTACCCGGACAACGACAAGGGCCTGCATCCGTGGGACGGCATCACCGAGCCGAACTACGAGCTGGGCGCGAAGACCAAGGGCACCCGTACCAACATCGAAGAAGTCGACGAAAGCGCCAAGTATTCGTGGGTCAAATCCCCGCGCTGGCGCGGCCATGCCATGGAAGTCGGGCCTTTGGCGCGTTACATCCTGGGCTATGCCCACGCCCTTAAAGGCAACCCGCATTGCCAACGGGTCAAGGAGCAACTGGAAGGTTCGCTGCGAGCCGTCAACCACGACTTGCCAAAAGCCCTGGGCCTGGCGGAAACCAACCTGAGTGCCAAACAACTGTTGCCAAGCACGATTGGCCGAACCCTGACCCGCGCCCTGGAAGCCGAGTACTGCGCAGAAATGATGGTCGACGACTGGAACGAGTTGATGACCAACATCCGCAACGGCGACCGCGCCACCGCCAACGTCGAAAAGTGGGACCCGTCCACCTGGCCTGCTGAAGCCAAAGGGGTCGGCATCGTTGCCGCGCCACGCGGCGCATTGGGCCACTGGATTCGGATCAAGGACGGCAAGATCGAGAACTACCAGTGCGTCGTGCCGAGCACCTGGAATGGCAGCCCGCGTGACGCCAAAGGCCAGATCGGGGCTTTCGAAGCCGCGCTGATGAACACGCCGGTGGCGATCCCCGATCAGCCTGTGGAAATCCTGCGCACGTTGCACTCCTTCGACCCGTGCATGGCCTGCGCCACCCACGTGATGAGCGAGGACGGCGCGGAGCTGAGCACAGTCAAGGTCAGTTGATCGCTTGTTCAACGCTGCAATTGGCAGGCGCTACGGCGCCTGCCCATCCAAAGGTGACGCTATGACCCAACCTACTCAAAGCCCCATCGACCAGCCGGAATACGTGTACGAGGCGCCCGTGCGCCTGTGGCACTGGATCAATGCCGCCTGCATTGTGGTGCTGGCCATCAGCGGCTACTTGATTGGCTCGCCGCTGGCGACCCAACCGGGTGAAGCCAGCGAGCATTTCGTGATGGGCTACATTCGCTTTGCGCATTTCAGCGCGGCCTATATTTTCACCATCGCCATGATCGGGCGCGCCTATTGGGCGCTGGTGGGCAATCACCACGCTCGCGAACTGTTCTCGGTGCCGCTGACCAGCAAGGCGTACTGGGCCGACATGAGCGCTTGGGTGCGCTACTACCTGTTTATCGGGCCTACTCCCAAACCGATGTTCGGCCACAACCCAATATCGCGTTTCGCGATGTTTTTCATCTTCTTGCTGACCTCACTGTTCATGATCCTGACCGGCTTCGCACTGTATGGCGAAGGCGCGCAAATGGGCTCATGGCAGGAACGCACCTTCGGTTGGGTACTGCCGCTGCTGGGGCAATCCAACAATGTGCATGTCCTGCATCACTTGGGCATGTGGGTGATTGTGCTATTCGTCATGTCCCACATCTATGCCGCCGTGCGCGAAGAAATCACCGGGCGCCTGAGCTTGGTTGGGTCAATGATTTCCGGCTACAAGACCTTTAAAAAATGACCACATTGGTAGAAACAGCCATGAGTCCTCTCCAACCGACACTGCCGCAGATCACTGTGCTGGGCATCGGCAATCTTTTGTGGGCCGACGAAGGCTTTGGCGTGCGTTGCGTCGAAGCCTTGCAACAACGTTATGAGTTCGCCGACAACGTGGCGCTGATCGATGGTGGCACTCAAGGCCTGTACTTGATCCAGCATGTTCAGCAAGCCGATTACCTGCTGATTTTCGACGCCGTGGACTACAACCTCACGCCTGGCGAACTGAAGTTCATCGCCGACGACGATGTCCCCAAATTCCTCGGCATCAAAAAGCTCAGCCTGCACCAGACCGGCTTTCAGGAAGTGCTGATGCTCGCGCAATTGACCGGACATTACCCGACACGGGTGCTGCTGATCGGTTGCCAGCCGGAAAACATGATGGACTACGGCGGCAGCTTGCGCGCCAGCGTCAGGGCCGCCATGGAAGGCGCGCTGGATGAGGCGCTGCGCGTGCTCGACAGTTGGGGCGCGGCGCCGCAAAAACGCGCTACGCCGCTCGCGGGCGAAGAGGCCGTGACACTGCCGCACCTTGAGCTGCAACGCTACGAAAACGAACGCCCGTCCGAACAGCAAGCCTGCCGGATCGGCGACGAACGCATCCTCGCCAGGCGCGCCTGATATGTGCATCGGATTGCCCATGCAAGTGATCGACGCCGAGTTGGGCTTTGCCCGCTGCCGCGACCGCAACGGTGAAGAACGGCGCATCGACCTCTCACTGGTCGGCCCGTGTGCGGTTGGCGACTGGCTGTTGATCTTTCTCGACGCTGCACGTGAGCGCCTCGACGCCCAACGCGCAGGTGAAATCGACTCAACCCTGCGCCTGCTCGAAGAGGCCTTGTTCGGCACGGCTCCGCAGCCAGACAGCGCGCCGGGTTTCAGCTTGCCCTCGGCAATGAGCGCCGGGCAACTGGCCGCCTTGCTCGGCCACGCATCGCCAACCCTTGAGCCTGCTGCGCTCACCCCACTTCAACAGTCAGTCAAGGACCCCACATGAGCGACTCCGCTGTTTTCATGGCGCCCATTCCCGCGACGCCCGCCATCCCTGCCTTGATCAGCCGGCTGGTGGAGCAATTCGACGCGACCTGGATCGACGCCGACAACCTCGACGCCTGGCTTGCCGAAGGGGGCGACTGCCTGTTGCTGCTGTGCGGTGACCCGGTACGCCATCCCGAATGCCTGGACGTGGCCGTGGTTTTGCCGGAACTGCGTGTGGAAATTGCGCGCCGCCACCACGTGACCCTGCGCCTGGGCGTGGTCAGTCGCGCCGATGAAGACGCCGTCGCCGCGCGCTTTGCCGTGCGCCGCTGGCCGTCGCTGGTCTGGCTGCGTGATGCCGGTTACGTCACCACCTTCAGCGGCATGCTCGACTGGGACGAATACCTGCGCCTGGCGGAAAGTGCCGTGAGCCAAAGCAATGCGCGCATCCCATTGCTGGCCGGTGCCCCGGTCAGCGCCTCCGGAGGTTGCCAATGAACCACGATGCCAATAACCGCGATGCGCAAAGCCACGCCGTGGAGTTCGATCCGCTGAACTACATCCCCGTGGTAGATATCGGCCCCGGCTCGCAACCTGACGATGAGGACGTGCTCGAATACATCAGCATGCCTCAGGGCATGTATACCCATAGCATTCCGGTGCTGCCCGAACCTGAAGAGCTTGCGGCGCTGCCCGGCGCTCGGCAAGCATTGCAACAGCTGCTGCAATGCCTGCGCGACTGCAATAACGGCCTGACCACGCAAAGCGTCGACCTCAGTGGCCTGGAAATCGGCGACCGCAAGCTGCTCGACCAATTGCTAGGCGAAGGTGAAGTCAGCGCGATCATTGCCGCGCAGCCGTCGTTGCGCATCCAGGAATCGATCTTCGCCGGCGTTTGGCGCATCTACGGCCAGGGCTACGATCACGTCGAGGTGGGCGCGGCGCCCACACAACTGCGCGGCAATGCTCGCGCTGCGGCCCGGCCAGCGGATTTCGACTTGTCGTCCCCGTTGCCGCTCGGCGTCATGAACGCCCCGGCGATCCTGACCGAAGTCCAAGACCGCAGCCAACACTGGCAACCCGGCGATCAGGTGCATGTCATCAACCTGACCTTACTGCCGTTGTCCGAACAAGACATCGCCTTCCTCGACACCTATCTGCCCGCCGGTCCCGTGCGCGCGTTGGCCCGTGGCTATGGCAATTGCCTGATCAGCGCCACCCGGATCCAGAACTGCTGGCGCATCACGTACTTCAACTCACAGGATGCGCAAATCCTCGACACCATCGAAATCACCGACCTGCCGGAAGTGATCTGCGCCGCCCCCGAAGACTTGGCCGACTCACTGGAGCGCTTCGAAGACGTTATCCAGTGGTTCGAAGGGCAGTGAGGCGAAAATGAACGAAAAAACCAGTTTCGAAGGCAGCTACGGCGGCGATAATGCTCGGATCAGCGACGCCACCCGCCTGGAATGCAAAATCTGCTGGTGGGTGTATGACCCGCGCGAAGGCGACCCGGTCTGGCAGATTGAGCCAGGCACGCCGTTCTCCGCATTGCCGGACCATTGGCGTTGCCCGAATTGCGATGGCGATGCTGAGCAGTTCATGGTGATCGATGAACCTGTCTGAGTGGCAAGACTGCCCGGCGCAACAGGCACGAACCCTGTGCGCGCACTTCCAGGGCATCGCCGATACACGCATGCGTGGGTTGCCGTTTCTCAATCAACAACTGGCGGTCGAGGCGGTAGGCTTTAGCGCGCAAATCGCTGGGGAAAACGCGGCAACCGGGGTGCTCGGCATTCTGATCACCCCTTGGTTCATGAACCTGATCTGGGTGCCGGAGAACACCGATACAATCCTGGCCCAGGGTGCGTCAGGGGAGCATCAATTTGGTGGCCAGTGCCTGAGCTTTATTGGCGCAGACGGTGAAGACATTGGTGGCTACGAGAGCTGTTCGCTGTTTTCACCGATGTTTGAATTCGCCGATCAGGACGCGGCCCGGCAAACCGCCGAGCAAGTGCTCGCGCTGTTGCAGGGGGCCCACCCTTTGCCACCCGAACAGCCACCGGAACGCCCGGCCATCAGCCGCCGTGGCTTGCTGTTCGGACGAGCGTCCGGGGACATGCAATGACCGCCACGGCAGCCTTGGCACGACTCGGCGGCTCATTGCGGGTGCGTCCCGGCCAACAGCCCGCCATTGTCGGCGGCCGCCCGGCGCTGGCCGCCACCTTGCTGCGCGGCCAGCCGCCACAGGCGGCCGCGCAACGCTTGCCCTTGCTCTATAGCCTGTGCGGGCAGGCACACCGTTTGACCGCAGAGCTGGCCGTCAACACCGCACTGCACGGTGAAACGCCCGTCGACCCAAACGCCCAGCGCATGCTGGAGGCCGAAACCCGCCGCGAGCATCTGCGGCGTATGCTGCTCGAATGGCCGCAGTTGTTGGGTAACCCGCCGGTGCGCCCCGATCTCAGCCAACTGCATGCCTGGGAGCACGCCCCGCAACAGGCGATGCAGGCCTGGCTGGGCGAGTCGGTGGTGCAATGGCTTGAGCAATGGGACGCCGAGCCGTTCAGCGCGCTCAATGACTGGAGCCAACGCCGCGCTCATTGGCTGGCGCAAGCCCTGACCGATAGCCGCGATGATGCCCACGCCCTGCAACTGCCGGTGCATGCCTTGTCACTGGCCGGCAACAGCCAAGCGCTGCACGCGGTGGCTGAACAATTGCGGCAGGCCAGCGATTTCGCGTTGCATCCGCTGGCCTTAGGTCTACCCTGTGAGACGGGCAGTTGGACCCGCGAGCGCGAGGCGGATCCACAACGCTACGCCAGCGTCTGGTTGCGCCTGGGTGCGCGTCTGGCCGAACTGGCGCGGCTCTCGCTGCCACAGCCCACTGGCTTGGCACTCGGCGCATTGGCGCTGGGGCCCAACGAGGCGTTGGCCTGGAGCGAAACCTCGCGCGGCCTGCTGCTGCACCGGGTCTGTCTGGAGCGGATGAATGCCAGTGTGTTGATCAGCGACTATCAGGTCATCGCGCCGACCGAATGGAACCTTCATCCCCAAGGCACGCTGGCCCAGGGCTTGGCGAAGCTGTCCGCCAGCGATCCGCGCACCCGACGTCGCGCTGAACTGTTGATGGCGGCCTTCGACCCGTGCATCGGCTTCACCCTCGAGCTTGAAGCAGCACCGAGCGAGGAGATTATTCATGCATGAAGTGAGTCTGGCGGGCGGCATTCTCAGCGCCGTCGAGGCGGCGGCCAGGCGCGATCCGTTTGTGCGGGTCAGCCGACTGCGCCTGGAAGCCGGCAAGCTGGCTGGCGTTGAAATCGAGGCGCTGCGTTTTGCCCTTGAAGCACTGGCGCCAGGCACCTTGCTGGGCGGTGCGCAAATCGATATTGAACAACCCCCGGGCCAGGCCTGGTGCCTGGATTGCGCCATTAGCGTGCCGCTGACCGAGCGTGGCGCCGGCTGCCCGCAGTGCGGCGGTTTCTGGCTGCAACCTACCGGCGGTACTGAACTGCGCATCCTCGACCTGCAGGTCGAGGATCATTAATCGTTTGATTTTGGAGGTACACCATGTGCGTCGTCTGCGGTTGCGGAACCGGGCATTCACACGACAAGACCGAAGCGCCAGCCACCGATAGCGATGTGCGCGTCGACGCTACCGGCGACCTGCATTACGGCGCGGGTGAGGCGCGGGTTTCAGTGCCCGGCATGAGCCAGGCCCGCACCATCCGCCTGGAGCAAGACATACTCGGCGAAAACGACCGGCACGCCGCGCGCAACCGGGAAAACTTCACCGCCCACGGCGTACTGGCCCTCAACTTGGTGTCCAGCCCCGGTTCCGGCAAGACCACGCTGCTGTGCAGCACCCTCATGGCCCTGCGCCAGCGCCGCGCCGACTTGCCGCTGGCGGTGATCGAGGGCGATCAGCAAACCCGTCATGACGCCGAGCGCATCCGCGAAACCGGCGTGCCCGCGATCCAGATCAACACCGGCAAAGGCTGCCACCTCGACGCCCGGATGATCACCGAAGCCTACAGCCGCCTGCCGCTGCATGACGCGCTGCATGCAGCCGGTCACGCGCATCAGTCGCCTGTGCATAGCCACGTTGATCAGCAGCCTCACGCCCACGTTCATACTCAACAGCATCAACACAGCCACCGCGCCCATGACGCCAGCGAACCGGCCGGCATTCTGTTCATCGAGAACGTCGGCAATCTGGTCTGCCCCGCGCTATGGGATTTGGGCGAGGCGGGCAAAGTGGCGATCCTGTCGGTGACCGAGGGCGAAGACAAACCCCTCAAGTACCCGGACATGTTCGCCGCCGCGCGCCTGATGATCCTCAACAAGATCGACCTGTTGCCGCACCTGGATTTCGACGTGCAGCGCTGCCTGGACTACGCGCGGCAGGTCAACCCGCAGATCCAGATCATCCAGCTCAGCGCCCGCGACGGTACCGGGCTGGATGCCTGGCTCGACTGGTTGCTGGCCGGTGCCCCCGAGGTTGACCGACGCGCCGCGCGCATCGCCGAGCTGGAAGCTGAACTGGCCCGCCTCAAAGGTCAGACGGAGGCCCCGCATGCGTAGCGAAAAACTGCCCGGCGCGCAGGTCTGGCCGCCGGTGCTGGCCTGTGGCGCGTGGCTGAAGAACACCGCCTGCCTGGTGCAGGGCGATCAGGTGCTGTGGTCGCCGCTGCACGGTGACTTGGGCGACCCGCAAAGCTGCCTGGACCTGACGGCGTCGCTGGACGCTCTGTTGGCGTGCGCTGAAATCACGCCGCAGGCCATCGCCCACGACCTGCACCCGGATTTCTATAGCTCGCAACTGGCGGTGACGCTGGCGGAACAACTCAACGTGCCCGCCGTGGCGGTGCAGCATCACCACGCGCACATTGCCGCGTTGATGGCCGAACATGGCCTCGACGGCCCGGTACTCGGGCTGGCGCTGGATGGCGTCGGCCTTGGCAGCGATGGCGCGGCCTGGGGCGGCGAGTTGCTCTGGGTGGCCAGCGATGCCTGGCGCCGGCTCGGCTATCTATTGCCACTGCCGCTGCCCGGTGGCGATGTGGCCGCCCGCGAACCCTGGCGCTTGGCCGCTGCGGCGTTGCACCTGCTGGGGCGCGAGGATGAAATCCTCAGCCGTCTCGGGCCGCTGGTCGGCCAACAAAGCGCCAACACGGTCGCGCAGATGCTCGCGCGCACTCTCAACTGCCCGCCGAGTAGCGGTGCCGGACGCTGGTTCGATGCCGCTGCCGGGATTCTCGGCATCAGCGTGCGTCAACAATTTGAGGCCGAAGCGGCCATTGCCCTGGAGCGCCTGGCCGCTGAATACCTGGCAACCCATGCCGAGCCCGCCATCGACGGCCTGTGGCAGATCCGTCCTGACGGCGTGCTCGATCTGCTACCGCTGCTGACCCGTCTGTTCGAGCTCGCCGACGGCGCACGCAGCGCGGAGGGCGCGGCGCTGTTTCACCTGACGCTGGCCGCCGCGCTCGCCGACTGGATCGAGCGCCAATCCACCACGCTGCCGGTGCTGCTCGGGGGCGGTTGCTTTGCCAATCGCCTGCTCAGTGCCCGGCTCACGCAACGATTGACCGCCAAGGGCTTAGCGGTTTTCAGCGCGCAGGCCGTGTCTTGCGGCGATGCTGGGCTGGCCCTGGGTCAAGCCTGGGTTGCCGCGCACTGGCGCGACCCGCAGCGCCAACCCGCCTTGCCATTGGAGGAGTCTCAAGCATGTGCCTAGCCATTCCCGCACGCGTCATCGAGTTACGCGACGGCGGTAACGCCCTCGTCGACTTGGGGGGTATCCGCAAGGAAATCTCCCTCGCGCTGGTGCCGCAAGCCAAGCTCGACGACTACGTGATCGTCCACGTCGGGTACGCCCTTGGTTTGATCGACCCGCAAGAAGCCCTGCGGACCCTGGAAATGTTCGAAGAGCTGGACCGCCTGCAACCGGAAGCCCTATGAAGTACATCGATGAATACCGCGACGGCGAACTGGCGCAACGCATTGCCGAGCGTATCCGCAACGAAGTCCAGCCTGAACGCCAATACCGCTTCATGGAGTTCTGTGGCGGCCACACCCATGCGATATCGCGTTACGGCGTGAGCGATTTGCTGCCCGCCAATGTGCGCATGATCCATGGCCCCGGCTGCCCGGTGTGCGTCTTGCCGATTGGGCGTATCGACCTGGCGGTGAAGCTGGCGCTGGAGGACGGAGCGATCCTCTGCAGCTACGGCGATACCCTGCGCGTGCCGGCGTCCGGTGGCCTCTCGCTGCTGCGCGCCAAGGCACAAGGCGCGGATATCCGCATGATCTACTCGCCCAGCGATGCGCTGAAAATCGCCGAGGCCAACCCCGAGCGTGAAGTGGTGTTCCTGGCCATTGGTTTCGAAACCACCACGCCGCCGACCGCGCTGGTGATCCGCGACGCCGCCGCTCGCGGCCTGAAAAACTTCAGCGTCTTGTGCTGCCATGTACTGACCCCGGCGGCCATCGAGCATATTCTTGCCGCTCCCGGGCAAGATGCGGCGGCGGTAGAACTGGACGGCTTTGTCGGCCCGGCGCATGTGAGCATCATCATTGGCTCCGAACCCTACGCCGAGTTCGCCCGCCAATACCGCAAGCCGGTGGTGATTGCCGGTTTCGAGCCGCTGGATGTCATACAGGCGATTTTGATGCTGGTGCGTCAGGTCAACGAAGGGCGTGCCGAGGTCGAAAACGAATTCGTCCGCGCCGTGGGCCGCAATGGCAACAGCGCCGCCCTGACATTGATGGACGAAATCTTCGAACTGCGTGAGAGCTTTGAATGGCGCGGGCTTGGCGAGGTGCCGTTCAGCGCCTTGCGCATTCGCGCGGAATTCGCCGCCTTCGATGCAGAAAAACGCTTCGACCTGCATTACCGCGCCGTGGCCGATAACAAAGCCTGCGAATGCGGGCCGATCCTGCGCGGCCAGAAAAAGCCCACGGACTGCCGCCTGTTCGGCAGCGTATGCACCCCGGAAAACCCCATGGGTTCGTGCATGGTCTCCAACGAAGGCGCCTGCGCCGCTCACTATGCCTACGGGCGCTATAAAGACATCGAGGTTGTTGCAGTATGACCGGCCGCTCTCCCGTAAAACGCGGTTATGTACGCCCCCTCAATTTTCGCGACGGCGTGGTCGATATGGGCCACGGTGCTGGCGGTCGTGCGTCGGCGCAACTGATTGAAGAGCTGTTCGTTGCTGCGTTCGACAACCCGTGGTTGCGCCAGGGCAACGATGGCGCCGCCTTCAGCGTCGAACTCAAACCCGGCGAACGCATGGTCATGGCCACCGACGCGCACGTGGTGTCGCCGCTGTTTTTCCCCGGTGGCGACATTGGCAGTTTGTCCGTGCATGGCACCCTCAACGACGTCGCCATGGGCGGCGCACGGCCGCTTTATCTCTCAGCCAGCTTCATCATCGAGGAAGGCTTTGCCCTGGCCGACCTCAAGCGCATCGTCGAATCGATGGGCCGCGCCTCCCGTGATGCCGGGGTGCCGATCATCACCGGCGACACCAAAGTCGTGGAACGCGGCAGTGGCGACGGCGTATTCATCAGCACCACCGGCATTGGCATTATCCCCAATGGGGTCGACACCGGCGGGCATCGCGCACGTCCCGGCGATGCGATCCTGGTGTCCGGCAGCATCGGCGAACACGGCGTGGCGATCATGTCCAAGCGAGAGGGGCTTGAGTTCGAAACCGAAATCCTCTCAGACAGTGCGGCACTGCATGGCTTAGTGGCGCAGATGCTCGCGGTCGCTCCCGACCTGCGCGTACTGCGCGACCCGACCCGAGGCGGTTTGGCGACCACGCTGAACGAAATTGCCGGTCAATCCGGCGTCGGCATGCTGTTGGACGAAGCGGCGATTATTGTTCAGCCACAGGTCGAAGCCGCTTGCGAACTGTTGGGCCTGGACCCGCTGTACATCGCCAACGAGGGCAAGCTCATCGCAATCTGCGCCGAAGAAGACGCCCAGCCGCTGCTCGACTGCATGCGCCGCAACCCTTTGGGCGAACATGCGGTACGTATCGGCACGGTGCTTGAAGACGCGCACGGTTTTGTGCAGATGCAGACCCGATTCGGCGGGCGTAGGGTGGTGGACTGGTTGTCGGGTGAACAATTGCCGAGAATTTGCTGAGCCCTTGAGACCTTGAGTCAGCAACGAACGGCGGCAACTGGAGGATGCCGCCATGCGGTGCAAGGCAGAACCTTGGGTTGATCTCGAGGACGATACCTGCGATGCGTGAGAGGTTGATGGGGCGCGTCATGCCAGAGGAGGCCGTTGGTGGCCACTAACCCCCCCCTAAATTGTTTACCTCTCAAGTACGACGAGGCTCGCCCTCGGCAATTTCGCGCATCAGACTCAGGTAACGACGCGCTCCCAGCCCCAGAGGTCGGTTCTTTACCCAAATGATGTCGACCCATAACCGCATCTGACTTGGCATGTTGTCAAACACCACCTCCGTCAATGCGCCCGAAGTGAGTAGCGGTTGTACCAGCGGCTGTGGAAGATAAGCCCAGCCCAATCCTTGCTGCACCAGATCCAGCGTTGCCAGATAACTGTCGCTGAGCCAAATCCGCCGCGACAGCACAACACGTGGGTCAGAGTCTGTAGGTCCTCCAGTCGCAACTATGATCTGCCGAACGTCCACCAGTTGCTCTTCACCTAAAGGGCTTTTCTTGCCGGCGGCCGCAGGATGATCTGGAGAGGCAACTGCGACTAACAACTGGCTCCCCGCTTCAAGAAACGTCTCCCGCTCGTCAAGCCCTGGTCGTTCAAATCCAAGTGCCAATTGCACACGTCCTTCATGGAGCATGCGAATCGCCTCCGGATGGGACGCGGAGCGAATCTCGATTTCAAGCGTGGGAAACTCTTTGGCGATAATGGACAGCGGACGATTCCACACGCCTGTTTGTAGCTCCGGCGCCATCGCAAGGACCAAGCGCCCCTCCAACCCCTGATGAAGCTGGAGAGCATGCGCGTCCAGCAGGTTTAACTGGCTCGCGACCTGCCTTGCCTGGGGCTCAAGTGCTTTGGCGGCTGCGGTCGGAATGGCTTTGCGGGTTGATCGGTCAAAAAGCAACAGATCCAGCTCTGCTTCAAGCTGTGACACCGCCATGTTGATAGCGGAGGGAACCCGGCCTAACTTTCGGGCTGCGGCGGAAAAGGAGCCGCTGTCCACGACCGTAAGGAAAATTTTAAGTGACTCGCTGGTAAACGCCATCGTGGTTGTCAGATTTTCTGATAATGATCGTCTTTATTTATCAGATTAATTAGCCTAATTTCCACTCCTATTACAAATTAAGTACGTGGGGAACACCATGTTAAATACCGACTTGATGGGGCATGTGGCACTGGTCAGTGGTGCTGGAAGTGAAGCTGGCATTGGTATGGCGATCGCTCGCAGGCTAGGTGCATCTGGGGCGAAGTTGATCGTCACCGCCAGCAGCAGCCGCATCGCGGATCGGGTTAAAGAGCTACGCCTCGAAGGGTTTGAAGTTGAAGGTCGGCCAGCTGACCTCACCGATGAAAGCCAGGTGCGTGAATTCGGCCTCTGGGCAGAGTCAGTCTGGGGGCGGGTCGATATCCTGGTGAGTAACGCCGGTATGGCCATGCAAGGAAACCCTGAGGTTTTCTCGGAATTGGCAACTATGGAGCTGCATGAGTGGAATCTTTCACTGGCAAGAAACTTAACCACGGCTTTTCTTCTAACCCGAGCCGTTTTGCCAGGTATGCGGACGCGAAGTTACGGGCGCATTGTCAATATTAGTTCCACCACGGGCACCCGGGGGAGCAATCCGGGCGAAGCCGCTTATAGCGCCGCTAAGGCCGCGATGGTCGGTATGAACATGGGACTTGCACTTGAAGTCGCCAAGCAGGGGGTTACTGTAAACAGCGTGGCTCCCGGATGGATCACCACCGGTTCAACCACGCCCGTTGAAGCAGAGGCGGGGCGCTTCACCCCAATAGGGCGGGCGGGCAGCCCCCGCGAAGTGGCGGCGGCGGTTGCATTCCTGGCGTCGCCTGACGCCAGTTACATCACGGGTGAAGTCCTTGTGGTGGATGGCGGGAACTGTCTGGTCGAGAACAAAGCACCTCAAGCCTGATTTTAAATCACCTCGGTTTATCCTCTAAAGATGAGGGAGTTCAGCGGGATAAATTAATAATCCAAAGTAAGGTTTTCTGCGTTAACTGCAATATACCCGGGTATGAGTTAATCCACGCTAAAAATATTGATGGCGAGCGCCTGAGCTATAAGTTGTTGGGGCGCTGTTTCCTGCTATACGCAAACCGATAGGGGAATAAATGTGGCGATGGATTGTTTTCTATCTGGCTGGCGACGACTTTTAATCAATGTAATAGTTAATATAGGGTTTTGATCATGTCGAGAAGTGGAATTTCTGAATCAGCAATTGCTGCTTTTACTGCCTCCGAGCGTGCCCGTTTTATAGAAAACAACCCAACGTCAATGGCGCTGGCCCAGCGTGCCAAGGCGAATCTGTTCAACGGTGTTCCCATGCACTGGATGAGCGATTGGTCGATGCCGTCGCCGCTCTTCGTCCAGCGCGCCAAAGGCGCACGCTTCACCGATGTTGACGATCATGAGTACATTGACTTTTGCCTGGGCGACACCGGCACGATGTTTGGCCATTCACCCGATCCTATTGCCCGCGCCGTAGCCGAGCAGGCAAATAATGGCTTGACCACGATGCTGCCTGGCGAAGACGCGGTGCTCTGCGGCGAGTTGCTGGCTCAGCGATTTGGGCTGCCTTATTGGCAGGTCACCGCCAATGCTACTGACGCCAATCGTTATGTTCTGCGCTGGGCGCGAGCTATCACCCAACGCAATGTGTTGCTGGTGTTCGACGGCTGCTATCACGGCACGGTGGATGACGTGATGGTGCGGTACCGCGACGGCAAAACAGTGCATCGTTCGGGTCTTGTGGGCCAAGCCTACGACTTGACCCAATACAGTCGATCTATCCCCTTCAACTATGTCGCCGCACTGGAAGCTGCGTTAGCCCAGGGCGATGTGTGCGCGCTGATGTGCGAGCCGGCGATGACGAACATAGGCATGGTCCTGCCCGATCCGGGATTCATGCAAAAGTGCCGAGAGTTGACCCATAAATATGGCAGCCTGCTGATCATTGATGAGACCCACACTATTTCTACCGGCATCGGTGGATGCACTCGCCAATGGGATTTGAAACCCGACTTTTTCGTGGTGGGTAAACCCATCGCAGGTGGCGTGCCTTGCGCTGTGTTTGGCGTGACCGAGCACGTTGCGTTGGCCATGCAGCACGCGCAGGAGACCATCAGCGAAGAGAGCGACGGGCATGGCCACAGCGGTATGGGAACGACGCTGTCCGCCAACGCATTGGCGATGCGTTGCATGCGCGTCAGTCTTGAAGAGGTCATGACAGAGGCTGCCTACCAGCACATGCTGCCCCTGGCCTCAAGACTGGCGCAGGGATTTCGAGCGTTGTTCAAGCGGCACCAACTGAACTGGTCTGTCACCGAGTTGGGGGCTCGTTGTGAGTTTCAATTCTGTGCCACCTCGCCCAGAACCGGTGCGCAAGCCGAGGCGGCTTTTCATGACAGCCTTCAAATGGCGCTGCACCTGTATCTAATCAACCGCGGAATCCTGATCACGCCTTTTCACAACATGACCCTGTGCTGTCCACAGACAAGTGATGCCGATATCGACAGGCTAATCGGTGAGTTGGATAGCGCGCTGACCACACTGCTTGCCATCCCTGGAGCTCGGGTTATCCCTTCATAACCGGATGTGTGACGCTCCCGTTTTTCTCAAATACTGCCAAGTCGCTTGAATGAGCGCTAAGAGGTTTGACATGCAATTTGCTGATAAAAAAGAGGCCGAAGATTATCTGGCCGCCCACCCTGAAGTACTGAGCATCGAGTTGTTCCTTATCGACGCAAATGGTGTGCCACGGGGCAAACTGTTGCATCGCGACGAGTTACTGGCGATCTACGAGAATGGTCGGCCACTGCCGAGTTCCATTCTCGCCTTGACCGTGCAGGGTGAAGACGTCGACGAGACAGGCTTGGTCTGGGATGTCGCTGACGCCGACTGCTGGACCTACCCTTTACCGGGAAGCCTGACCTTGCAACCTTGGCGCACCCATCCCACCGGCCAAGTGCAGGTGAGCATGCACCCGACCCAAGGTATTCCTGCCGCACCGTCCGACCCGCGACATGTACTGGTGAACACCATCGAGCGGCTGAAAGCCGATGGATTCCATCCGGTAATGGCCGTTGAGTTGGAGTTTTACCTGCTGGACCAACAGCGCGACGTCAACGGTCGGCCGCAGCCTGCGTTGCAGACCAATGGTGTACGCCCTCATGCACCGCAGGTGTATGGCGTATACGAACTGGAGCAGCTTCAACCTTTTCTTGATGACCTCTACGCAGCGTGCGCGCTACAGGGTTTACCGGTACGAACGGCGATCTCCGAGTACGCTCCGGGCCAGGTCGAGTTGACGCTGGAGCATCGTTTCGACGCGCTCCAAGCCATCGATGAAGGCGTCCGTTACAAACGCTTGGTCAAAGGCGTGGCTAACAAGCATGGGCTGCAAGCGTGCTTCATGGCCAAGCCATTCAGCGATCAGGCCGGTAGCGGTATGCATTTGCACGTCAGCCTGGCCGACGAGCAGGGTCACAACTTGTATGCGAGCGAAGACCCACAGGGCACGCCGCTGTTGCGTCACTCCATTGGCGGGATGATGGCGACCTTGTTTGACTCGCTGGCGATATTTTGCCCCCATGCCAACTCATATCGCCGGTTCCAGACCGGTAGTTACGCACCGCTGGCCAAAAGCTGGGGCGTCAATAATCGAACGGTGTCGTTCCGCGTGCCCGGCGGCCCTGCGATAAGTCGGCACATCGAACACCGCATTTGCGGTGCCGATGCCAACCCCTATCTCGCCGCCGCCGCATTACTTGCGGGCATTCACCACGGCATCACTCATCAAAGCGATCCTGGCGCGGCGATTGTGGGCAATGGCTATGAACAGGCGACCGATTTTCTACCCACCGACTGGCTGACAGCGTTGCAGGCACTGGAGCGTTCCACCTGGGCACGCGAGGCGCTGGGCGCCGAATTCCTAAAGGTGTTCCTGGCGATCAAATGGCGCGAGTTCCGTCAATTCAATGCTGAAGTCGGAGAGCAGGACTGGCGCTGGTACCTCACCCACGCATGAGTGTTGGCCCGTCAGCATGCCTTGAGATGGACCGCTGAGGCACCGACTCCCGCTCGGCCGCCGTCGAAGCCAATAGGGTTGCGGACAATATACGGGTGGAAATCGCGCTGCAGGCGGCAGTCAAGACCCTAATTACATTACCTGACGGTGTGGCGGCTGATGCTTGCGCTCGGTTACCAGTTAACGAGAGATAAATTATGAAGAGCGCGCTCAAGTTTTATATCACGCAGATTAGTTGCCTCCAGCGACGAAACATCACCGCAAACCGGCCAGGCGAAATTGTTTGTCTGGTATTTGAACGCTGTCGAGCTGCTGGTCCACCTTTACTTGATGGGATTGGAATACTAAAAGGCCGCATGATTAGACCCGGCTGCCCGACGACGCCTAAAGACTCTCAGGGTCGCCAAAAAACATCTGAATCCGCGACCGCAACCAACGCTCACCCGGATCATTGTCCTGCGAGCCTCGCCATGCCATGTGCAACTCGAACGAGCGCACCGGCAGTGGGGGTTCCTCCGCGCGCAAGCCGCCCGCTGCCGTCAGGGCCTCGGCGGCATAGTCCGGCACGATGGCGACGATGTCGGTCCCCGCAAGCAGGGTGCCCAGGCCGTTGAACTGCGGCACGGCCAACACCACGTGGCGTTTGCG
Organism: Pseudomonas sp. PSPC3-2; assembly: GCF_049897085.1. NCBI lineage: Bacteria > Pseudomonadati > Pseudomonadota > Gammaproteobacteria > Pseudomonadales > Pseudomonadaceae > Pseudomonas > Pseudomonas sp. PSPC3-2. Next base: position 251,504 of record NZ_JAFCVO010000002.1, on the reverse strand, counting down.
GTCGAGCTTTTCGAGTTCTTCGTCGATAAACCCACTCAAGTCCCCGGCGAACGACACCAACGCGTGAGGGCGGGCGCAGAAGTCGTCCAGGCTGAGGGCGCCGGGCACGCTGTCGGCGCGCAGCAGCTTCGGCAGGCTGCGACGCAGCACCTTACGCTTGGCGTTGGCCGGCAGGTCGGCGGTGTAGCTGACGCCGATGGAAATTTCGCCGGAGGCCAGCAGGCCCGGCATCAGAATGTAATTGACGCGGCGCACCACCAGCACAATGCCAGGGGCTTCGGCGCGCAGGCGTTTGAGCAATTGGGGGAGCAGGGCGAACTCGACGTCGTCCGACAGGCCGATGCGGAACACGGCGGTGCTGGTGGCTGGGTCGAATTCGGCGGCGCGGCTGACGGCGGTGGAAATCGAGTCCAGGGCCGGGGACAGCAGGGCGAAAATTTCTACGGCGCGGGCCGACGGCTCCATGCTGCGACCGGTGCGCACAAACAGCGGGTCATCGAAGAGACCGCGCAGGCGCGACAGCGCCGCGCTGATGGCCGGCTGGCCGAGGAACAATTTCTCGGCGGCACGGGTCACACTACGCTCATGCATCAAGGTTTCGAATACGATCAAGAGGTTAAGGTCGACACGACGCAGGTCGTTACGGTTCATCTTGTGTCCTGGATGAGTCTTTAAACTTGACGAGAGCGGCCACACAGGAACCCTGCGGGCTCCGTCTCGGAGCATGACCGGCATGAATCTTACGGGGAAAGGCTGGTACTCTGCACCGGCTAATTGAGTTTTCCTACGATAGTTGAGGTCTATTCCTCAGTCGCGGAATCAATGACAGACATGTCGACTATTAATGGCGACCTGTGGTCTTACCGGGAAAGCCCAGATAGAGTTCAGGGCAATAGAGGTTACTTTGACGAGGTTTGCGATGTCCCGCACGATCCGTTTTCACAAGTTTGGTCCGGCTGAGGTGCTCAAGTGCGAAGAGCATGCAGCCGCGCAGCCCGCACCGGGCGAAGTGCAGGTGCGTGTCGAGGCAATTGGCATCAGTTGGTACGACATTTTGTGGCGCCAGAACCTGGCGTCTTCCCACGCACGTTTGCCGTCCGGCCTTGGCCATGAGATGGCCGGGGTCGTTGTGGCCCTGGGCGACGGCGTGGATGACTTGGCAGTGGGCGATAAAGTCGCCAGCTTTCCCGCCGAGAGCCCCAATGATTACCCGGTGTATGGCGAACAGATCGTCTTGCCCCGTTCGGCGTTGACCCGTTATCCGGATGTCTTGAGCCCGATCGAAGCCAGCGTGCATTACACGCCACTGTTGATTGCGTATTTTGCGTATGTGGACTTGGCGCGGGTCAAACCCGGCCAGTTTGCCTTGGTGACCGACGCCAGCCACTGCGCCGGTCCATCCTTTGTACAACTGGGCAAGGCCTTGGGCGTGCGGGTGATCGCGGCGACCAAGGACAGCGCGGAGCGCGAGTACCTGCTGTCCCTTGGGGCGGAAAAGGTCATCGTCACCGAAGAGCAGGACCTGCTCATGCAAATTAACAAGTTCACCGACAACCGCGGCGTCGACGTGGTGTTCGATGGCCTGGGCGGCCCACAGATGTCGTTACTCGGCGATGTGTTGGCTCCGCGTGGCAGCCTGGTGCTGTATGGCTTGCAAGGTGGCAACCAGACGCCATTCCCGGCCTGTGCAGCGTTCCAGAAGAATATTCAGTTCTTTGTGCATTGCATCGGCAACTTCACCGGCAAACCGGAACTGGGCATCGTCCAGGACCAAGTGGCATTACAACGCGCGTTGCGCGATATCAACCAACTGACCGCCGATGGTGTGCTGATCCCGCTGAAAACCAGAGTGTTTCCATTCAGCCAGTTCGTCGAAGCGCACCGCTACATGGACGAATGCCCGTGCCGTGAGCGCGTCGCATTGCAGGTTGAGGCTGTTTGAGCTGTAGGAGTATTCGCAAATGAATACTCGGGCGTCTGAATGGATGGGGCAAATGCGCCATTTGTCAGGGCTTAACCCACGCAGGGTTTAAGCCCCCGTTTGGGCGCTAGGCCCCGCAAAATACGAGGTTTGCCCCCGATGCCGCGCTGAATTCCAGCGCGGCATCTGTGTGTGCGCGCAATTAACGGCTCGCCCAATTGCCATCTGAACTGGTTTCTTGCGGCGTTCTGTATCTGTTAATCATTATGCCATTGCCGATAATCGAGCCTTCACTGTCATCTCAAGGATTGAGCAATGATTGAATGTCTGATTTTTCGGCCTGATACGTATGAACTTAAATTATCGCGATGCATACCTGGGCGGCAGGGTGATGGCGTTGGGGTAGGTAATTCCAATTTATTGAAGTTGAATTCTTTAAGTTGGATCTTTCCTTTATGTCGGATGCGTCCTTAGTTTCTTGCTCAAGTCAGTGTAGGACGTTGTCGGAACGTTCCTAGGGTTGCCGGTGTGCCCTGGCGCAGGGGTCTCAAGGAGAGGCGGCGCGAAGGGTACACAATTGGCGTTCCCTGTCGATTTGTTACAGCGTGCTAAGGTTTATTTATCGTCACCCTTGAGCGGTGAACGACATTTCTACGCATCTAATGGGTCGAGCAAATAATCTCGGCAGTTACTTGAAACTGATATTTCAACTCAGGTAGTAGAACTATGAGCGCAACTCACGAACAAGCCATGAACTATGTTTACCAGCAAGTTCTGCAACGTTTGGTCGGGCACTTTACGCGCGCCGAACGTACCGCACTTCAATTATTGATCCAGCGAATTGTCGTCGCTGCCGGCGGCATGGAACAAGTAGGCGATTACAAAGTGTTGGTTGCCCATGGGGGCGGCGAGGTCAGCAGCTACACCCTGGCGCTGCTGCGTGCGGCGCAACTGACCATCGCCGGCCGTGCGCCCAGGACCTTTCACCTGCGCGTGGCGACTTTACGACATGTCGGCATGACCCAGGCCACGCTGGACAGCCTCCAGCGCGGCTATAGCACACTGTTTTTCCATGACGACCCGCGGGTTGAGTTGCTGATGGTGGAAAACCAGGAAGTGCAGCCGTTCAACCACCTGCGCGCGACCTCAAGTGCAGGCAGAGAGGTCAGTCAGCGCAATGTGTTGATGGTGGGGCACCTGACCTCCGGGGATATTCGTGCGACGCTGTGTACCGATACCTACCTGTCCCTGGGGGATTTCTACCAGCGTGTCAGCTCTTGGAGCGGTGGTGTGCATGCGCTGGTCAGCGGTGACTCGCCACGCAAGCAGAGCCAGTACCTGGCGTGGTTGAAAAGCGCGGCCCAAGCGGCCGGCATCAGCACTCCGCCCGGCAAACCGGCGTCGCTCACCGGGTTGTTCGCACGTATGGAGGAATGGAGTAACGGCTGTTATCAAAGCCTCTATGGCGAGCAATACGTTGCACATGAGAGCCCTGGCCGAGGAGGGCATCGCCATTTGGCCTACATCGGCATCGCCGACCTGTTTAACAACGTAGATGTTGCTTCGACCCCTCTGCTCACTGATTTCCTGAGCTATGTACCCGACCCATTTGGTTTTCAGTTCAGCCATCCTGCCTACCCCAGCCCGTTACTCATGGCTCACCTGCGGGGGTTGCAGGCCGAGTGCCTGCGCGAGCTGTCCTACGAGGACGGCGTGGCGGGTTTTATACGCCAGGCGATGGACTGCATGTGCCGCCAGCAAATTCCTGAACATCTGATCGCAGAGGCGGGCAGTGAGGACGGGCGCGCACTGTCGACTACCTACGCCCAAGCGTTCTTTGGCTTGGAGGAGGCCCCGTTGACCTGTCTGCTGTTTTCGCCCTTCATCCATCATGGTGAGCGGTTGGAGGGTTACCTGCGTGAATGCCATCCCGGCATGCTGGTGGCGCTCCCCGAGTTGCACAAGGCGCTCCAGGGCAAGCCGGCTGCCGAGATGCTGCACCAGTGGGCCATCGACACCAGCGGCTTGCCGCTGTCGTTGCTCCAGCACCTCTACCGCAAGCGCCCGCTGGAGGTTGAGCGTGGCGCCGACGCGCGCAAGCGCCGCGCCGCACGCCTGCTGACCAACGCCGAGGCGCGTGCGTTTCAGTTGTTCGGGCGCTAGTCGGGTGCGCCAGGATGTGTGTCCAGGTGGGCAGCCATGAACCTGCGAGGTGAACGGCAGGCGGATTTCGCCTATCAGGCGGTGTACCGTTACATGATCAACCTGATCAACGAAGTCAGCCTGGACATGCCCGTCAAACTGCCCTCTTTGCGCCAGCTTTCGACGCGCTTGAACGTGTCGATCTCGACGATTCAATACGCGTACTCGCTGCTGGAAAAGGAAGGACGGGTGTATTCGGTAGCCAAATCGGGCTATTTCGCCTGGCCCGTGGCAGCCAATCCGCAGATGGCGGCAGGTGCCGATCTGCTGGAGCGCTTGTACACGGCGGCGCGGCGGCCCGGAATGGTCGTACTCAGCGGTGATGAGCCGGCGCTGCTGGGTGCGCTCGACGGCGCATTGCTGATGCTCGAACGCCAACTGGTGCGCCGGCACCCACGTCAGTTGCAACCCTGGTCGCAGCCTTGCGGCGTGTGGGAGCTGCGCACGGCATTGGCGGCGCGTTACACCTCATCGCCGACCCGCTGCTGGCAGGCCGACGACGTCTATATCGGTGCTGATCTGCGCGGCGTATTGGAAATTCTCATTGATGTGCTGGGGCTCCGGGGCGCCACGGTGCTGGTCGAGTCTCCCTGCGACTGGCTAATACTGCGCCTATTGCAGGCTGTCGGCGTGCGCGTCATTGAGTTGCCCTGGCAGGTCGACGGCCGCCTGGACTTGGCGAGGTTCGAGCACCTGCTGCGCCATGAATCCGTTCACCTGGTGTTGCTGTCATCGCTGGTAGGCATGCCTTCGGGCAGCGCCATGCTCAACCATGAGCGCCTGCGGGTGGCGCAGTTGCTGGAAGAATATGGCTGCTGGCTGCTGGAGAATGACACCTTTGGCGAGTTGGGCTTTGCGCAGAACCATACGGCGCTGCGCAACCTGGTCAGCCCGGAACGGCTGATCGTGTTCTCGTCGTTCGAAAAAATACTCGGCCCGGAAGCGCCGTTCGGTTACGTGCTGTCACGCCACCTGAGCAGTGAACTGCAGCGCCAGTTCCTGCTGCGTTCATTTCGACTGTCGTCGATCCGCCAGCGCGCGATTGCCCACCTGTATCAAAGCGGGCGACTGGATCAATACCTGCAGACACTGCGCCAGCGCCTGCGCGAGCAGGCCGAAGCCATGAGCCAGCGCCTGGATCAGCGCCTGGCAGGGCGGGTGACTTACCGTATGCCGCTGGCCGGGGCGAGTTTCTGGCTGCACTCGTCGGCACCGGTGGACATGCGTCAGGTGTTCCAGCGCATGCTGGCGCAGCAGGTGGTGATTGCTCCGGGGGAGTTGTTCAGCCTCAGTGGCCTGCATCATCAGCAGCTACGGCTGAGCCACGTGTTCAACGGGCACCCGAACCTGGACGCCGCATTGGATGCGCTGGCGCAGGCCTTGCTGCAGGCGCAGACCTCCTAGCGTGTGAAAAATCTCTTGCTGTCGTGGGATCGATAACATCGCGCGGTAGTCCAACTCTCAGTAAACTGTCATTTTTTCCGAATCCTTCTTTCCGAGGTTTATGCATGACAATCAGTCCTTTTGCGGGCAAACCGGCGCCAGCCCAGTTGCTGGTCGATATCCCGCGACTGGTCACGGCCTATTACACCGGCCAGCCTGATGCAGCAATCTCCACCCAGCGCGTCGCCTTTGGGACGTCCGGGCACCGTGGCAGCTCGTTCGAACTGAGCTTCAACGAATGGCATGTGCTTGCCATCAGCCAGGCCATTTGCCTGTACCGCGAAGCCCAAGGCATCGATGGGCCGTTGTTTGTCGGCCTCGATACCCATGCGTTGTCGACGCCCGCAGGGGCCAGCGCGCTGGAAGTGCTGGCGGCCAATGGTGTGCATGTGATGCTCGCCGAGGGCGATGAATACACGCCAACCCCGGCCATTTCCCACGCCATCATCTGCTATAACCGCGGTCGCACCAGCGGCCTGGCCGACGGCATTGTCATCACGCCGTCGCACAACCCGCCACAAAGCGGTGGCTACAAGTACAACCCGCCTAACGGCGGCCCGGCCGATACCCACGTCACCAAGTGGATCGAGGCCAAGGCCAACGAACTGCTGGCCAATCGACTGGCCGGGGTTAAACGCATTACCCACGCGCAGGCGCTCAAGGCCGATACCACGCATCGCCATGATTACCTCAACCGCTACGTGGCCGACCTGGTCAATGTGATCGACATGGACGCGATTCGCAGCGCCGACCTGCGCCTGGGCGTCGATCCACTGGGCGGAGCGGGGGTGCGCTACTGGTCGGCGATTGCCGAGCACTATCGTTTGAACCTGGACGTGGTCAACACCGAAGTCGATCCTACTTTCCGTTTCATGAGCGTCGACTGGGATGGTCAGATTCGCATGGACCCATCGTCCAGCTACGCGATGCAAGGGTTGATCGGTCTCAAGGAGCGTTTTGACGTGGCCTTCGCCTGCGACCCGGACCACGATCGCCACGGCATCGTCACCCCGTCCGGCGGCCTGTTGGCGCCGAACAATTACCTGGCGGTGTCCATCGACTACCTGTTCCAGAACCGTCCCGACTGGCGCGCCGATGCGGCTGTGGGCAAGACCGTGGTCAGCAGCGGCTTGATTGATCGCGTCGCGGCGCGCATTGGGCGGCGCCTGTACGAAGTGCCGGTCGGCTTCAAGTGGTTTGCCGACGGCCTGTTCGACGGTTCGCTGGGTTTTGGCGGTGAAGAAAGCGCCGGCGCCTCGTTCCTGCGCAAGGACGGCACCGTGTGGAGTACCGACAAGGACGGTTTGATCCCGGCGTTGCTCGCGGCAGAAATGACCTCGCGCAAAGGCCAGGACCCAAGCCAGATCTACCGTGGCCTGACCGACGCCTTGGGCGAACCGTTCGCCATTCGCGTCGACGCCAAGGCCACTCCGGCGCAGAAGGCGCTGTTGGGCAAGCTGTCGCCGGAGCAGGTGACGTCCACCGAACTGGCCGGGGAGCGCATCCAGCAGATCCTCAGCCATGCGCCGGGTAATAACCAGGCGATCGGCGGCTTGAAAGTCATGACCGAAAACGGCTGGTTCGCCGCGCGGCCATCGGGCACCGAGGATATCTACAAGATCTACGCCGAGAGCTTCATCGGTGCAGATCACCTCAAGCAGTTGGTAGAAGAAGCGCAGGTATTGGTAGACGGTGCCATCAGCGCTAACTGACACACCTGCGTCAATGTAGGAGCGGGTAAGCCCGCTCCTACATTTCGCCTCGAGATCAGGCCAGGTCGACCAGCACGATCTCGCTGTCTTCTATCGCGGTGACGTGCAACAGCTGTTCATCTTCTATCGCGACACCGTCTCGAGCGTGTGCGCGCAGGCCATTGACCTCAATCACTCCCGTCGCGGGCACGAGATAAGCACGACGCCCGCTGTCCAGGCGGTATTCGGCACTTTCCCCGGCTTTCAGATTGGCGGCCACCAGGCGCGCATCCGCCCGAATGCGCAGGCTCTCGCTGTCACCGGCCTTGCCACTGGCCAGTGTCACAAAGCCCTCGCGGTCACCTTTCGGAAACGGCTTGGCGCCCCACGACGGCGGCAGGCCGGCCTCGTTGGGGATGATCCAGATCTGGAAAATCTTGGTGGGGGTGGCTTCCAGGTTGTATTCGCTGTGGGCAATCCCGGTGCCGGCGCTCATGACCTGCACGTCACCCGCCTCGGTGCGGCCCTTGTTACCGAGGTTGTCGGCGTGGCTGATGGCGCCTTCGCGCACATACGTGATGATTTCCATGTCGCGGTGCGGGTGCTGGGGGAAACCGGTGCCGGGCGCGATGATGTCATCGTTCCAGACCCGCAGGTTGCCCCAGTGCATGCGCTTGGGGTCGTGGTACTCGGCGAATGAAAAGTGATGATGGGCGTCAAGCCAGCCATGATGGGCGCCGCCCAGGGCGGTGAAAGGTCGTAATTCGAGCATGATCGTCTCCCGTTGATGGCGCTTATCATCTAACAGCGCATGATCGATAAAAAGCGTAAAAAGTGCCTTATTCCTATCGATTTAATGGATTTGTTTCGGGCGCTTTGACTTTCACTTCATCGCCTAACTGCATGACGGCAAAGCAATTGGCTGGAACTGCGTGGCGATTCCGGCGACCATGGCGCACTCGTCAACACCCAGCTCATCGCAGGAGTCCGCGTGCCGCAACAACAGCCTGATCTGCCCCCTGAATTGCGCCCCCTGGCTGAAATGCCGTGGTTGAAGCGGCTCGCCGCCCGATTGTTCGGGCATGGTCTGACCCGCTTGCGCGCGCAGCACCGGTTCTCCTGGCTGCATGGGCAGGCCGATGGTTTTCGCAGTGGGCACGAGGCGGGCGTTGAGTACGGCTATCGCGAGGGCAAGGCCGACGGCATCGAGGAAGGCCGGCAAGTTTTGCTGATTCGCGACTTCCGCCCGCAAGAACACCGTGCGCCGGGGGTGGATGACAGCCTGTTCGATGATTGGCGGCTGCCCCTCACGGCCGATCTGAAAAAGCGTATCAAAGCCGATGTGGCGCGCTTGCTGCCGGCTCACGCGCAGCCCAGCGCCGCGCAATGGAAGATGATCTTCAGCGACACGCCGTCCACTTCAGTGATCGCCGGTGCCGGTGCGGGCAAATCCACCTCGCTGGTGTTGCGTATCCTGCTGCTCACCCATTACCTGGGCTTCGAGCTGAGCTCGATGACCGTGGTGACGTTCACCCGTGAGTCGCGCAAGGACTTCATCCACAAGCTCATGGAAATACTTAGCTTGTGGGGGCAACCCATTGATATAAAACAAGCCCAGGCTGTAGTGCGGACCTTTCACTCGCGTATCCTGCCGATGGTGCGCAGCCTGCCGGGCTTCGAACGGTTGCAGGCGTTCGAGAACCTCAGCGCGGGCTTCGAGGACGCGGACAGCAACCCGTTCGACCTGCGCCTCAATGAGGCACAGCGCCAGCAGATGAACGCCTGCTACCACCGACTGCACGGCCAGCATGCGCGCTTTCGCGAACTAATTGCACCGCTGGCGCGCCATGGCTTGCAGCTCAAGGAGCTGGAGCGTGATCACCCGGACGTGCAGAAACGCATGGCGGTAACGGAACTGGCCGCCAAGCGCGATGAAGAACTGTGTGACGTGATTGAAGACCTGTGGTTTCGCGCGGGTGCCTGGCCCATCAAGGGGATTGAGCCAAGTCGCCAGACCGTAGAGATCAATGGCGCGCAGTTTCATTGCCATGGCTATATTCCCGAGCTGGATGCCTGGGTCGTGCTGGGCTTCGATTCACGGGAAAACGCCCAGGTCAGCCGCCCCAATGCCAAGCTGTCGGTACGTGCGGAGTGGTCGGTAAAGCGCACCTTATTTCAAGCATTCTGTCGTAAGCCTTTGATATGGTTAGATAGCTATGAGTCATCTAAGCGTCTTTTGAGCAGCCTGGCCGGTGACGCCAGCGCAGGGCCGGGGTTCGATTACAAGGTCAAAGGCGAGCTGGCGTCGGCGCCGTTGCTGGACTGCTTTGTCATGGCTGCAGGCTTCATCGAGAATCTCGGTCTGGATGTGCCCGGCGCTGTGGGCCAGATGAGCTTCGCCAAGGACGATCCGGACCGTTACTTCTTCGAGGCCCTGAGCATTTTCTGGAAAGCCCTGGAAGACCATCTGCTCGACCAGTCGCCGCCGATCATGACCTACAACCGCATGTTCTCGTTGTTTGGCGAAAACACCCCGGAAAACCTCAAGTTGCTCAGCGACCCCCTGTTGCGGCCGTTGTCACACCTGATGATCGATGAGTTCCAGGACGTCTCACCGCAGATCGTGTCCTGGCTGCGCGCCAGCCTGCGTGAAATCCGCAGCCGTGGACCGGCCATGCATGTCGGACGCGGCGCTCAGCGTTCGTCACTGTTATGCGTGGGGGATGATTGGCAGTCGATCTATGGCTGGCGCGGCAGTTCACCGAAGTATTTCATGGAGTTCAACAAGGAATTTCCGTCACCGAGTACCACCCGCGTCATGCTCGGCGAGAACTACCGCAGCCATCAGCACATCATCGATGCCGCCGAACACATTGTGCGCGCCGCGCCAGCGATCCCCGGCAAGAAGGCCAAGGCCTGCGGCGCACCCAAGGCGTTGGTGCCCGTTACGGTGTTGGAGCGCGACGATGCGGCGCTGGGTCGTCGACTGCAGGAACACTATGAAAAGGGCGATTCGGTGTTAATGCTTTATCGAAAAAGAAGTGATAAGTTATTGATTAAAGAGCATATTCAGTCCGTTATTAATGTTGATTCTAGCTTGCCGCCGGCAGCGCGCAGGCTGAAACAACTGACCTATCACAGCGCCAAAGGCCTGCAGGCGGATGCGGTTTTCCTGCTTGGGGATTGCCAGCATGTCACCCGTTCGCCTTACAAGAACCAGGTGTACCGGATGGCGGGCCTGGGCAAGGCTGGCGACACTGAACCGTATGACAACGCGCAAAAAGACGAAGTGCTGCGCCTGGCCTATGTCGGCATTACCCGCGCCATAAGCCATTGCTACTGGTATGTGGAAAAGCCCGAGGGCCAGGCTGTGAATGTACCGAAGGCATCGGAACGGGTAGACGCCAAGAAAGCGTTTTTTGACGATCAGCGCTAAGCCTCGTCTGGCACAGGCCCAGTGTGGGGGCGGGCTTGCCCGCGATAGCGGCGCATCAGTCGAAAAAACAGGCGACTGATACCCCTATAGTGAGCGAGCCTGCCTGCTTTGCGCGCTCAAGCCCTCAACAAATGCGGCGGCACAAAACACTCCAGCTCCGCTTCCACCGCCTCGATGATGCGCTCTACATCGGCGGCATTCATCACCGTGGCACAGGGGATGCCGGCGATGGCGATCAGCGTCTCGCCACTGGCGCGGTCGAACAGACGCGCGACCATACTACCGGGGGCATCCATACTCCCTTCGAAGCCCATGGGGTGAAAATGCCAGCGCATTAGTTGACAGGCGTTGGGGAATGTCACTTTGTTCATGTTGCCCACCTTGTTCATTGAGCGCTTCCTTTAGCTCGCGGCAGGGGCCAGGACCGTTACAGATCATGGCGAGTGAGAGTCTAAAAATAGCATCCGTTTGCGCACGTCTGCGGAGTTTTTTCGTTCCGTTCGGCAGTTCTTTTCCTATAGGTTGACGTGGGTCATATCCTCGTCGCGGCCGGGCAAAAGGCCACTAGTCAGAGGTTCCGACGAACCATTGAAGGCCGCCGCTGGCCGCTGCCTGTATCGGTAAGCCGATTGATTCGGCGCTGATGGGGGCAGCAGGTCGCTCCAACATTTGTGTGTGTACGCGCACAAGACAACCCCTGACATCCGGCCTTAGTATCCAGCCTATCGAAACGAGGTAGGGGAACCCGGCATGCCGGCATGGCGCACGATAAGTTTATGGATGGACCAGTTGGACGACCCGCTTGTGGCGCGGCCTAGCTTGGAGCACGAGCTGGACGTCAACGTGGCCATCATCGGCGCTGGTTACACCGGCCTGTGGACGGCCTATTACCTCAAGCGCCAGGCGCCTGAGCTGAACATTGCGATCATCGAGGCGCAAACCGCCGGTTTCGGCGCGTCCGGGCGTAACGGCGGCTGGTTGATGGGCAACCTGCTGGGTGAAGACCGTTTGCTCGCCGACCTGGCGCCCGAGCAACGGCGTGCTTCGTTTGACCTGCTGCACGGTATTCCCGACGAAGTGGCCCAGGTGCTGGCCCGCGAGCGCATTGATTGCGACTACCGCAAGGGCGGCGCCCTCTACTGCGCCGCGCGTTACCCCGAGCAGGAAAGCAGCCTGCGTCTTTACCTGGACACGCTCTATGCCCAAGGCCTCACCGAGGCCGACTACCGCTGGCTCAGCCCGCAACAACTGGCCGAGCAGTTGCGTATCGCCAAGCCTTATGGCGCGGTCTATGCGCCGCATGTGGCGACGATCAACCCGGCCAAGTTGGTCCGCGGCCTGGCGCGGGTGGTGGAACGCATGGGGGTCGCGATCTACGAAAACTCGCCCGTGACCCATTGGCAGTCCGGCAGCCTACGCACTGCAAAGGCCGGCGTGCGCGCCGCTTGGGTGGTGCCGGCCGTCGAGGGCTACGCAACGACCTTGGCGCCGTTGGGCCGCTACCAACTGCCGGTGCAAAGCCTGATCGTCGCCACCGAGCCATTGCCCGCCAGCACTTGGGACGAAATCGGCCTGAGGCATGGCCAGGCCTTCGGCGAAAGCAGTCGCCAGGTCACCTATGGCCAGCGCTCGGCCGACAACCGCCTGGTGTTCGGTGCCCGTGGCGGTTATCAGTTTGCCGGCAAATTACGCGAGGACTTCGATTTGACCGACAGCGAAGTGGAGTTGCGTCGCTATTTGTTCGGCGAACTGTTCCCACAGTTGAAGAACGTGCGGATTACGCACTCCTGGGGCGGCAACCTCGGTATGTCGCGCCAGTTCCGACCGCACATGCTCTGCGATCACACCACTGGCATCGCGCTGTCCGGCGGCTACGGCGGGGAGGGCGTCGGTGCAAGCAACCTGGGCGGTCGCACCCTGGCCGACCTGATCCTGGGCCTGGATACGCCGTTGACCCATCAGCCCTGGGTCATCCGCGAACGCGGCCTGGAGGCGCTCAAGGCCTGGGAGCCGGAACCGTGCCGATGGCTGGGTTACAACGCGATCATTCGCAGTTTTGTGCATGAAGACCAGGTATTGGCCAACCCCGATACCGCGCCCTGGCGCCGCAAACTGGCGATCGGCGTGGCCGGTTTCATGGAAAGTTTCATGCGCTGAGCCGCTCCAGCCACACCGGCGACCTGGCCAATCCAGATCCCCAAGGAATGCGCGCACCGCGAATCGCGCGGCCCGCCTACGGATTTTCCAGATCATGCCCCAACGACTGGATAAACAACGAGAACAACTCCGGCTGCGAGGAAATATCCAGCTTGGCGTACAGGTGCCGGCGATGCACTTTTACCGTGTCCGGCGAGATGCTCAGGCGCTCGGCCATGGCCTTGGAGGAGAACCCGCGCAATACCAAACGGGCGACCTCCAGCTCGCGGTCCGAGAGCACGCCGCAGCCGAAATGGCTCAGCGCATCGCGAATCTGGCTGGCCATCGCCTGCGCCGCCGGTACACGCTGGGTGCTTTGCTGCCAGTGCTGCTGCATCAACGGCAGCACCCACGCCGCCAACGTGGTCATCAGCCCGGTTTCCTCAGCGCTGAAACGCCGCTGCATGCCCAGTGACAGCGACAACGTGCCCGCGCCGGGCAACTGCAGGATCAATTGCACCTCGTCTTCCAGCACGTTGTCCTGAAAGTAGTTGAGGAAGTATTCGCTCTGGCGAAAATGGTCCGGCGCGACTTCCTCCAGGCGGTACACGCCGCTGGCATACCCTTCGCGACAAGCCTGGAAAAACGGGTCGAGCACGTACAGGCCGTTGAGGTACACCAGCATCGACGCCGGTTTGCTGCTGGGCTGGGCGTCGTATTCCTCAAGGGCCTGGGGCAGGCCATCGAGCGGGTAGAAAATCGCCAGGGCGTTATCGAACGGCAGGCATTGGTGCAGCAACAGCACCAGCTGTTTCCAGAATCGCTCGGTGCCGATCTGTGACAGGGTGCGCCCCAGCCCCGCGTGCATGCCGACTTCCCGGAACAGGCTCATGTCACAGTCTCCCGTCATCAAAAGATCGGCCAAGGGTTCGGTTTTTAGCGGGTGTCGTCAAGGGGAGTACGCCAATAGGGGAATTGGCTGACAACACCTCTGGCTTTAACGTCGCCATCATTGAGTGGGAAACATATCCCACGACTTTCAGACTTTTCGTTTCTGCCTCACACCAAAAACAACGACAGAGGATAACGATATGAGTGCTTCCCCCGCGCCAGACGGCGTGCTCAAGCCCACCCTGAGCGTCTTCGATGTGGTGGCCATTACCGTTTCGGCGGTGACGCCTGCAAGCTCGGTGTTCGTGATCGCCCCGTTCGCCATTCAACAGGCGGGCAGCGGCGTGTTCCTGGCTTTTGTCATGGCCGCCTTGCTCGCGCTGATGTTCGCCTTTTGCTACGCCGAATTGGGCCGCGCCCACAACAGCGCCGGCGGAGAATACGTGTATGCCAAGCGGGTGTTCGGCGGCATGGCGGGTTATGCGACGTTCCTGACGGTGCTGGTGATGTTGCTGTTTATCCCGCCGGTACTGGCGACGGGCGCGGCGACCTACTTGAATAACGCCCTGGGCACTAAGTTCGACTCACAAACCGTCGCCCTGGTCATTGTGGTGTGCAGTTACGCCCTGGGCATCCTCAACATCAAGCTCAATGCCTGGATCACCGGCACCTGCCTGCTATTGGAAGTGGCGGCCTTGCTGGTGATCGTGTTCCTCGGCTTCGGCCATCCGGTGCAGCCGGTCAGCGTGTTGTTTGAGCCGCAGATCGTCGAAAACGGTATGTTGCACCTGGCGCCTTGGGCCCTGGTGATTGGCGCGGTCGGCATTGGCCTGTTTTCCTTCAATGGCTACGGGCCGGCGGTGCTGCTGGCCGAAGACATGAAATGCGGCGGCAAGGGCGTACACAAAGCGGTGTTGTGGTCCCTGGGGCTGGTGGTGGTGATTGAACTGGTGCCAATCACGGCGCTGCTGATTGGCGCGCCATCGCTGAGTGCGATGATCAGCAGCCCCGACCCCATCGGCTACCTGCTGACCAGCCACGGCAACGAAACCTTGTCACGCCTGGTCAGTGCCGGGATTTTTCTCTCGGTGTTCAACGCCATCGTCGCCATCGTGATCCAGATCGGCCGCGTAGTGTTCAGCAGCGGCCGCGATGCCCTGTGGACGCCGACCATCAACACGCTGTTCACACGCATTCACCCGCGCTGGGATTCGCCCTGGTTGGCTACGCTGTTCCTGGCGATCCCTTCGGCGCTGCTGAGTTTCAGCTCGAATCTGGCGGACCTCACCTCGTTCAGCGTGCTGCTGATCATGCTGGTGTACCTGATCGTGGCGCTAAGCGCGCTGATGAGCCGGGTGCTGCTGCATGAGCGCGCGCATCCGTATCGCATGCCCTTATGGCCGCTGCCGGCATTGCTGGCGGTGCTGGGCGCCGGGTATCTGTTGATGACCTTGATCGCTGAGGCGTCGGTGCGCGACATCATGGTCATCATCGGCTTGTTGGCGCTGTCGGTGATTCTGTATTGCATCAGTGGCCGGTCGAGTCCGGCGTATCAGAAATTGTAAGGAGTGGTTATGCGCGCACGTCAATTGGGCATCACGTTGGGGTTGGGCACACCCGGCGCGTTGAATGCCATCACCGATGTTCCCGGGGTCCGGGTCGGCCACAGCACGCTCAAGACCCGCGTCGACAGTAAACAGGTGTGCACCGGCGTCACGGTGATCCAGCCGCGTGCCGGCGAGGCGCGGCACCAGCCGTGCTTTGCCGGGTATCACGTGCTCAACGGCAATGGCGATGCCACGGGCCTGGAGTGGATCCGCGAAGCGGGGCTGTTGACCACGCCACTGGCGATCACCAACACCCACAGCATCGGCATTGTGCGCGACACCCTGATTGCCCTGGAGCGCGAGCGCCTGGCGGATCCGGCCGTGTACTGGTGCATGCCGGTGGTGATGGAAACCTACGACGGCCTGCTGAACGATATCTGGGGCCAGCACGTCAAGCCTGCGCATGTGCGCCAAGCGCTGGAGCACGCCGAGAGCGGCCCGGTGCAGGAAGGTGCGGTGGGCGGCGGCACCGGGATGATCTGCCATGAATTCAAGGGCGGGATCGGCACCGCGTCGCGTCGATTGCCGGCGGAGCAGGGCGGCTGGACGGTCGGGGTGCTGGTGCAGGCCAACCATGGTAAGCGCCAGGAATTGCGGGTCGACGGCTACCCGGTGGGCCGGCACTTGATGGAGATCGC
The DNA here is from genome assembly GCF_049897085.1 of Pseudomonas sp. PSPC3-2. Classification (NCBI taxonomy): domain Bacteria; kingdom Pseudomonadati; phylum Pseudomonadota; class Gammaproteobacteria; order Pseudomonadales; family Pseudomonadaceae; genus Pseudomonas; species Pseudomonas sp. PSPC3-2. Next base: position 235,539 of record NZ_JAFCVO010000002.1, on the reverse strand, counting down.
GTCGCCGTTCGCCGAGCGGGGCACGCCGGGCATGGGCTCGATCGTGGTGATCCTGGCCACCGACGCGCCCTTGTTGCCCCATCAATGCCAACGCCTGGCGCAGCGCGCGTCCATCGGGATTGCGCGCACCGGCGGCGGCACCGAGGATTCCAGCGGTGACCTATTCCTGGCCTTCGCCACCGGTAATCAGGCGCTGCCCCCGGCGGATTACGGGCGCAAGGACCTGGCGTTCAGCACCGCGTTACAGATGGTCAATAACGATCATATTTCCCCGTTGTTCCTCGCGGCGGCGGAGGCGGTGGAGGAGGCGATCATCAATGCCATGCTGGCCGGTGAAAGCATGACCACCGATGACGGGGTGCAGGTGCCGGGTTTGGACGGCGAGACACTGTTGCAGGCATTGCGCCAGGCGGGCTGGAACAGTTGCCGATAATTCTGTGTATTTATAAAGGTGGTGGCTCTTTAATGTTGCCAATGACACCGTAACAATATATTGGATCCATTTAAATAAGTGCGCCGCTCAAGTTGAGCGGCTTTACCGCTATTTAATATTTAAATAACAGCGCGCTGCTTTTTGTAGGACAAAAGCAACTAGCCCCCTGCAAACATTGCACACGACTTGCTTAAGTTGCCGATGGGTCGGTTTTACTGCGCAAATAGAGGTAGACGAAAGATTTCAAGTTGTGTCAGTTTCGTGACGCCTTCAAAAGAAGCGAGTGATAGGACGATCTCGCCAGCGAGGTTCCTATCGACCCAAGACTGATGCACTTGCACACAAGGAAGTACGTTTATGTCAAAAGTAAAAGACCAGGCTATTGTATCTGCCGCGCAAGCCAGCACTGCGTATACGCAAATTGATAGTTTCAGTCATTTGTACGACCGTGGCGGCAACCTCACGATCAATGGCAAACCCTCTTATTCCGTTGACCAGGCAGCCACCCAACTGCTGCGCGACGGCGCCGCGTACCGGGACGTTGACGGCAACGGCAAGATCGACCTGACCTACACCTTCCTGACCTCGGCCTCCTCGAGCACGCTGAACAAGCATGGCATCTCGGGCTTTAGCCAGTTCAACAGCCAGCAGAAAGCCCAGGCCGCACTGGCCATGCAATCCTGGTCGGATGTCGCCAACGTCGCCTTCACCGAGAAGGCCAGCGGCGGTGATGCGCATATGACCTTCGGCAACTACAGCGGCGGCCAGGACGGCGCGGCGGCCTTCGCCTATCTGCCCGGCACCGGCGCGGGCTATGACGGCACCTCGTGGTACCTGACCAACAGCAGCTACACGCCCAACAAGACCCCGGACCTGAACAACTACGGCCGGCAGACCCTGACCCACGAGATCGGCCATACCCTGGGCCTGGCTCACCCTGGCGACTACAACGCCGGGAATGGCAACCCTACCTACAACGACGCGACCTATGGACAGGACACGCGCGGCTACAGCCTCATGAGTTATTGGAGTGAGAGCAACACCAACCAGAACTTCAGCAAGGGCGGGGTCGAAGCCTATGCCTCCGGGCCGTTGATCGACGATATTGCGGCGATCCAGAAGCTCTACGGCGCCAACTACGCCACCCGCGCGGGTGACACCACCTACGGTTTCAACTCCAACACCGGGCGTGATTTCCTCAGCGCTACTTCCAACGCCGACAAGCTGGTGTTTTCCGTCTGGGACGGCGGTGGCAATGACACCCTGGACTTCTCCGGTTTCACCCAGAACCAGAAAATCAACCTCAATGAGACCTCGTTCTCCGACGTTGGCGGCCTGGTGGGCAACGTGTCCATCGCCAAGGGTGTCACCGTGGAAAACGCCTTCGGCGGCGCGGGCAACGATCTGATCATCGGCAACAATGCCGCCAACCTGATCAAGGGCGGCGCCGGCAACGACCTCATCTACGGCGCTGGCGGGGCGGACCAGCTGTGGGGCGGCGCCGGCAACGACACCTTTGTGTTCGGTGCCAGTTCCGATTCCAAGCCAGGGGCGGCGGACAAGATCTTCGACTTCACCAGCGGCTCCGACAAGATCGACCTGAGCGGCATCACCCAAGGCGCGGGCCTGAGCTTCGTCAACGCGTTCACCGGGCATGCCGGCGACGCGGTATTGAGCTATGCCTCGGGCACCAACCTGGGTACCTTGGCCGTGGACTTCTCCGGGCACGGCGTGGCGGATTTCCTCGTCACCACCGTGGGCCAGGCAGCGATCAGCGACATCGTGGCCTGATGCACGCGCGCGGTGCTTCGGCGCCGCGCTTCCAGGAGGGAGCATATACATGCCGCGTTTTTCTCATTTGATCGCCTGTGTCCTACAGGTGTTGTTCGTGTCGGCAGGAGCCCACGCAATGGCTAGCAGTCTTGTTTTACCCACCGCCGCCCAGTTGGCCGGACATTGGCAACTGCACCGAGAGGGTCAGGTCTGCGCCCTGGATTTGCTGGAGCAGGCCAACGCCTTGGGTGGCGACGTGGCATGTGTTGAGCAGTGGCTGGGGGACAAACCCCTGACGTGGTCACCGACGCCGGACGGGATCTGGTTGATGAATGCCGAAGGCTCAGGGATTACCCACTTGAATCGCCAGCGCGACGGTGAATACCAGGCACGCACGCCATCCGGCGTTCTCGTGATATTGCAACGAATACCTTAGTTTCCAGTTATAACGCTATAACTCGAGTTTACTAGTTGGCCACCGCTTATTTAGGGGCTGGGGCAACTATTGCCGGTCATTGGGTTCAAGGAAGATCAAACACTATGGCGAAGCCCCAAGTCGTCGCGCCGTTATTCAAGGCGTTGGGTGAATATAAAAGTATTTTGATCAGCGTTGGCTGTTTCACGGCATTGATTAACCTGCTGATGCTGGTGCCGTCCATTTATATGTTGCAAGTGTATGACCGCGTGTTGTCCTCCCAGAATGAAACCACACTGGTGATGTTGACACTGATGGTCGTAGGCTTCTTCGCCTTTATTGGCTGCCTGGAAGTGATCCGCAGTTTTATCGTGATCCGCATCGGTAGCCAGTTGGAGCGACGCTTCAACTTGCGCGTATATAAAGCCGCCTTCGAACGCAATCTGCAGCGCGGCCAGGGGCATGCCGGGCAATCCCTCGCTGATTTGACCCATATCCGCCAGTTCATCACCGGACCGGCGCTGTTCGCGTTTTTCGATGCGCCGTGGTTTCCGATCTATCTGTTGGTGATTTTCCTGTTCAACGTGTGGCTGGGCGTGCTGGCCACGGCGGGGGCCTTGTTGCTGATCGGCCTGGCTTGCCTGAATGAATACCTGACCAAGAAGCCCCTGGGTGAGGCCGGCGGTTACTCCCAGCAATCCAGCCAATTGGCCACCAGCCATTTGCACAACGCCGAAACCATCCAGGCCATGGGCATGCTCGGCGCATTGCGCAAGCGCTGGTTTGCCGTGCATTCACAGTTTTTGGGTTTGCAGAACACGGCCAGCGACACCGGTTCGGCGATCACCTCACTGAGCAAATCCCTGCGCCTGTGCCTGCAATCGTTGGTGCTCGGCCTGGGTGCGTTTTTGGTGATCAAAGGCGAGATGACCGCCGGGATGATGATCGCCGGTTCCATCCTGATGGGCCGGGTGCTCAGCCCGATCGACCAGTTGATTGCGGTGTGGAAGCAGTGGAGTTCGGCCAAGCTGGCCTATCAGCGGCTTGACGAGTTACTGCGCGAGTTCCCCCCGGAAGTCGCGCAGATGGCATTGCCCGCGCCCAAGGGCCAGGTGGGTTTCGAGCAGGTCAGCGCCGGCCCGCCGGGTCGACGCCTGGCGACGCTGCATCAGGTCAGCTTCAACCTGGGCGCCGGCGAAGTGCTGGGGGTGCTTGGCGCGTCGGGCTCCGGCAAGTCCACCCTGGCCCGTGTGCTGGTGGGCGTGTGGCCAACCCTGGCCGGCACCGTGCGCCTGGATGGCGCGGATATCCACCGCTGGGACCGTGACGATCTCGGCCCGCACATTGGCTATCTGCCCCAGGACATCGAACTGTTCAGTGGCAGCATTGCCGACAACATCGCGCGCTTTCGCGATGCCGACCCGCAACAGGTGGTCCAGGCGGCACAACAGGCTGGCGTACATGAATTGATTTTGCGCCTGCCCCAAGGCTACGACACGGTGCTGGGCGACAACGGCGGCGGCCTGTCCGGCGGCCAGAAGCAACGGGTCGCCCTGGCGCGTGCGCTGTATGGCGGGCCGCGGCTGATCGTGCTGGATGAACCCAATTCCAACCTCGACACCGTCGGTGAAGCCGCGCTGGCCAGCGCCATCGTGCAGATGAAGGCCCAGGGCAGCAGCGTGATTCTTGTCACCCACCGCTCTTCGGCCCTGGCCCAGGCCGACAAGTTGCTGGTGCTCAACGAAGGCCACCTGCAGGCGTTTGGGCCGAGCCAGGACGTGCTGCGCGCGTTGTCCGGCCAGCAAGAGACGCCGAAGGAAAAAACCGGCGTCAGTTTCAGTCGTCAGTATCAAGCCGGAAGGAATCCAGGCGCATGAGCATGCTTACTGTTGAAAAACGCGACGCTGGTTTCTTTGTGCGCATGGGCTGGTGGCTGACGGTGCTCGGCGCCGGTGGGTTCTTCCTCTGGGCCAGCCTGGCGCCGCTGGACCAGGGCATTCCGGTACAGGGCACCGTGGTGGTCTCGGGCAAGCGCAAGGCGGTGCAGACCTTCAGCCCCGGTGTGGTCAGCCGGATTCTTGTGCGTGAAGGTGAGACGGTCAAACAGGGCCAGCCGCTGTTTCGTCTCGACCAGACCCAGAACCAGGCTGATGTGCAATCGCTGCAAGCGCAGTACCGCATGGCCTGGGCCAGTGTGGCGCGTTGGCAGAGCGAACGCGACAATCTCTCCGTCATCGTTTTTCCCGCCGAGCTCAGCGCCACTCCCGACTCCGCGCTGGCCTTGGTGTTAGAAGGCCAACGCCAACTGTTCAGCAGCCGCCGCGAAGCCTTGGCCCGTGAACAGGCGGGGATTCGCGCGAATATCGACGGCGCCAGGGCGCAGCTTAATGGCATGCGCCGCGCGCGCAGCGACCTGACCGCCCAGGCCCAATCCCTGCGCGACCAACTGAGCAATCTGCAGCCCTTGGCCGACAATGGCTACATCCCACGCAACCGCTTGATGGAGTACCAGCGCCAGTTGTCCCAGGTGCAACAGGACCTGGCGCAAAACACTGGCGAAAGCGGACGCGTGGAGCAGGGCATCCTCGAATCGCGGCTCAAACTGCAGCAGCACAGCGAGGAATACCAGAAGGAAGTGCGCAGCCAACTGGCCGACGCGCAACTGCGCAGCCTGACACTGGAGCAGCAACTCACGTCCGCCGGGTTCGACCTGCAACACAGCGAAATCAACGCGCCGGCCGATGGCATTGCGGTCAACCTTGGCGTGCACACCGAAGGGGCGGTGGTGCGCGCCGGGGAAACCTTGCTGGAAATTGTGCCCCAGGGCACGCGGTTGGAAGTCGAGGGGCATTTGCCGGTCCACCTGGTGGACAAGGTAGGCACCCATCTGCCGGTCGATATTCTGTTCACCGCCTTCAATCAGAGCCGTACCCCGCGTGTGCCGGGGGAGGTCAGCCTGATTTCCGCCGACCAACTGCTCGACGAAAAAACCGGCGCGCCGTACTACGTGCTGCGTACCACCGTCAGCGAGGCCGCGCTGGAAACACTCCACGGCCTGGTGATCAAGCCAGGCATGCCCGCTGAGATGTTCGTGCGCACCGGCGAGCGCTCGTTGCTCAATTACCTGTTCAAGCCGCTGCTCGACCGCGCCGGCTCTGCGTTGACCGAGGAATGAACATGAAACCGCTGTTCATTGCCTTGCTGTTGACCTGTGCGCCTGCCCAGGCCGCCATGGGCCCGTTCGATGTGTACGAACAGGCCCTGCGCAACGATCCAGTGTTCCTCGGCGCGATCAAGGCGCGCGACGCCGGCCTGGAAAACCGCACCATCGGCCGCGCCGGGCTGCTGCCGCGGCTGTCCTACAACTACAACAAAGGGCGCAACAATTCCCAAGCGCACCTGCCTGACGGACGTGGCGGCAGCTATCGCGACGAGCGCAATTACAACAGCTACGGTTCAACCTTCAGCCTGCAGCAACCGCTGTTCGACTACGAAGCCTATGCCAACTACCGCAAGGGCGTGGCCCAGGCGCTGTTTGCCGATGAAAGTTTTCGCGACAAGAGCCAGGCGCTGTTGGTGCGGGTGCTGAGCTATTACACCCAAGCGTTGTTCGCCCAAGACCAAATCGAGATCGCCCGCGCCAAGAAAAAGGCCTTCGAGCAGCAGTTTCAGCAGAACCAGCACCTGTTCCAGCAGGGCGAGGGCACACGCACCGACATTCTTGAAGCCGAATCACGCTATGAGCTGGCCACCGCCGAAGAAATCCAGGCGCTGGATGAACAGGACGCCTCGTTAAGAGAGTTGGGCGCGTTGATCGGCGTGCAGAGTGTCAACATCAACGACCTCGCGCCGCTCAATCAGCGCTTCGCCGCCTTTAGCCTGACGCCGGCCAACTACGACACCTGGCACGAGTTGGCGATCAGCAACAACCCGACGCTGGCCTCGCAACGCCAGGCTTTGGAAGTGGCGCGTTATGAAGTGGAGCGCAACCGCGCCGGGCACCTGCCGAAGATCACCGCGTATGCCAGTTCGCGCCAGCAGGAGTCCGACAGCGGCAACACCTACAACCAGCGCTACGACACCAACACCATTGGCGTCGAAGTCAGCCTGCCGCTGTATGCCGGTGGCGCTGTCTCTGCCTCCACGCGCCAGGCCAGTCGCGCCATGGAGCAGGCCGAATACGAGCTGGAAGGCAAGACCCGTGAAACCCTGATCGAACTGCGTCGCCAGTTCAGCGCCTGCCTGTCGGGCGTCAGCAAGCTACGCGCGTACCAGAAAGCCCTGGCCTCGGCCGAGGCGTTGGTGGTGTCGACCCGGCAAAGCATCCTCGGCGGCGAGCGGGTCAACCTTGATGTGCTCAACGCCGAGCAGCAGCTCTACAGCACCCGGCGCGACCTGGCCCAGGCGCGTTACGACTACCTGATGGCCTGGACCAAACTGCACTACTACGCCGGCAACCTGCGCGATACCGACCTGGCGCAAGTCGATGAGGCATTTGGGCCGGTGCGCAACCAGCCGTAGCGCCACCTGGGGCGTCATTGCGCTTTCTCGACAAGTCCAACAACAGAGAGGCACTACCGATGGGTATCTTTGATTATAAAAACCTCGGCACCGAGGGTTCCAAGGCGCTGTTCACCGATGCGATGGCGATCACGCTGTATACCTACCACAACCTGGATAACGGCTTTGCCGTGGGTTATCAGCACAACGGCTTGGGCGTTGGCTTGCCGGCGACGCTGGTCGGTGCATTGCTTGGCGGTTCCGACTCCCAAGGCGTGATTCCCGGTATCCCGTGGAATCCCGACTCGGAAAAAGCCGCCCTGGAAGCGGTACAACACGCCGGATGGACGCCGATCAGCGCGAGCACCCTGGGTTACGGTGGCAAGGTCGACGCCCGAGGCACGTTTTTTGGCGAAAAGGCTGGCTATACCACCGCGCAGGTCGAGGTGCTGGGCAAGTACGATGACGCGGGCCGTTTGCTCGAAATCGGCATCGGCTTTCGCGGCACGTCGGGGCCGCGGGAAAGCCTGATCAGCGATTCCATCGGTGATCTGGTCAGCGATCTGCTCGCCGCCCTGGGCCCCAAGGATTACGCGAAGAACTACGCCGGCGAAGCCTTTGGCGGTTTGCTCAAAACGCTTGCCGACTATGCCGGCGCCCATGGCCTGAGCGGTTCCGACGTGGTGGTCAGCGGCCACAGCCTGGGCGGGCTGGCGGTCAACAGCATGGCGGAGTTGAGCGGCCAGCAATGGTCGGGGTTCTACACGGACGCCAACTATGTGGCCTACGCGTCGCCGACCCAGAGCGCTGGAGACAAGGTGCTGAATATCGGCTATGAAAACGACCCGGTATTCCGTGCGCTGGACGGTTCATCCTTCAACCTGTCGTCCTTGGGCGTGCATGACAAACCCCACGAATCGACCACCGACAACATCGTCAGCTTCAACGATCACTACGCCTCGACGCTGTGGAACGTGCTGCCGTTTTCCATTGCCAACCTGCCGACCTGGGTGTCACACCTGCCCAGCGGCTATGGCGATGGCCTGGCCCGGGTTCTCGGATCCGGGTTCTACGAGCAGATGAGCCGGGACTCTACGGTGATCGTCGCCAACCTGTCCGATCCGGCGCGGGCCACTACCTGGGTGCAGGACCTCAACCGCAATGCCGAGCCGCACAAGGGCAACACCTTCATCATCGGCAGCGACGGCAATGACCTGATCCAGGGCGGTAAGGGCGCGGACTTCATCGAAGGCGGCAAAGGCAACGACACCCTCCGCGACAACAGTGGCCATAACACCTTTCTGTTCGGCGGGCAGTTTGGTCAGGATCGGGTGATCGGCTATCAGTCAACCGACAAACTGGTGTTCACGGATGTGCAGGACAGCCTGGATTATCGCGAGCACACCAAGGTAGTGGGTGGCGATACGGTAATCAGTTTTGGCGCGGATTCGGTGACGCTGGTGGGCGTGAGCAATTGGTCGGGGGAGGGTGTCGTGATCGGTTGAAACCGCGTTGGCACGCGGTTCAAAGGGTGGGAGCCGGCGGGCTCCCACATGTTTGATCGGGGGCGGCAGTGAGGGATCAGTCTTCCTTGCGAACCGTGGCCACATCGCCGGCTCTGACGCGGATGTGCTTGCCGGCGATGTCGGTGAATTCATAAAAACCGTCGGCGGTATTGGTCTTCGGTATGTCTTTGGTTAAATACTGCGTGCCATTTTGCAATGTCACTACGGTTTGCGTCGCGCAACCGGCCAATACCAGAAAAGTGAGTGCAACCAGTGGCAGCCCCAAATTCTTCATGCTCATAACCCTTACCTTAACCCTGAAAAGTCCCGCTACCTGCGGCTGCGGGCCATAAATGTTACGCGATCAACTCCCCCATCTGATCACTTTTATGCAAAAAGTTGCGTGCGCCATTTATCTATTACCGATTGCAACAACGCGTCTACGACGGCAATCTGTATGCATAACCAGTATTTGATCGCTGCGGACCATGGCCGACCCCCTCGAAGACCCCCTGTATTACCTGCATAACTTCCGCCAGGTGCTCGATTGGCTGGGGCAACGCTATGCCGATTTGCTCGATGCTGACGAAGTGCATTTCATTCAGCAATTTGACAGGTTGCCGCAGGCGTCCCAGGCATTGCTGGTGCGCATGGTGATGCGCAAGGGCGTGCATTTTCGGGCGGGTAAGCTCAATTATCTGGAGATCGGCTGCCCGCATGCTGCGGCGCACCCGTTGAAGGCATTGGGTTGGATCGATGATCAGTGCCTGCTGGGTTTTGACGAACTGTTTGGGTTGCTGCAAAAGGGCGAGGTGCTGGGCGCGTTCCAGCCATGGATCGACCAGCCCAAGGGTAAGAAGACCGATTGGCTTGAGCAGTTGGCGCCGCAGTTCACTGAGCAGCGCCGCTTTGCGCACTGGTGCCCCGAGCTGGATGACGTGCTCTACAGCCTCACCGTGATGGACTTGTGTGATCGCCTACGGTTGTTGTTCTTCGGCAACCTGCATCAGGACTGGTCGGAGTTCGTGCTCGCGGACCTGGGTATCTACACCTACGAAAAGGTCGAGTTTTGTGCCGAGTCCCGTGGTTTGCGCAGCCGCGATGATGTGCTGGGGTTTCTGTTCCTGCACCAGTGCCAGCAAGCCTTTGAGTCCGCACAGGCGCTGCACAGTGTGCTGGCGCAGATCGCCATGTTGCAGACCGACAACCCATGGCTGGAAAAACGCCGGGCCAAGCTGTTGTTCCAGGTCGGCCAGTATTGCGAGCGCAGTGCCGAGTTGGCGCTGGCCGAGCAGATCTACCGCGCTTGTGTTTATCCCGGCGCGCGCGCGCGCTTGATTCGCGTGCTGGAGCGCCAGGAAGACTACGCCCAGGCCATGGCCCTGGCATGCGCCGCCCAAGAGGCACCGGAAAGTCCCGCCGAGCAGCAACACCTGCTGCGTGTGTTGCCACGCCTGCGGCGCAAATTGGGCGCGCCGGCCTTGCCCAAGGTCAAGCCTCGCGAAGTCACGCGCCTGGACCTGGCGCTGCCACTGCCGGAACCCTTGATGTCGGTGGAGTATTGCGTGCAGGCCCATCTGAGCGAGCCCGATGCGCCGGTGTACTACGTCGAAAACGGCCTGATCAATTCGCTGTTCGGCCTGTTGTGCTGGGAGGCGATCTTCGCGCCGCTGCCGGGGGCGTTTTTTCACCCGTTCCAGCGCGGGCCGGCGGATCTGCACAGCGAAGACTTTCATCAGCGCCGTGCGTCACTGTTCGCCGCCTGTTTCGAGCAACTGCGCGATGAACGCTACAAAAACACCATCCGCCAACGCTACGTGGACAAGTGGGGCATCCAGTCACCCTTTGTCTTCTGGAATCTGCTCAGTGAAGAGCTGCTGGAGCAGGCCTTGGCGTGCTTGCCCGCCGAACACTTGCACTGCTGGTTCGAGCGGCTGCTGCTGGACATCCGTGCCAACCGCGCCGGTATGCCGGACCTGATCCAGTTCTGGCCCGCCCAGAAAACCTACCGCATGATCGAAGTCAAAGGCCCTGGCGATCGCCTGCAAGACAACCAACTGCGCTGGCTGGAGTTCTGTGGCGAGTACCAGATGCCGGTCACCGTCTGTTATGTGCGCTGGGCGCAGCCCGCTTGAGTTACACCGTGGCGGTGCGCGCCCTGTGTGAGTTCACGGCCAAGGTCGGCGACCTTGACCTGCGCTTTACACCGTCGCCCAGCGCCCAGGAAGGCATCGCCGGTCATCGCACGGTCGCCTCCCGGCGCAGTGCGCATTACCAGAACGAAGTGGCCCTGGAAGGCGAATACGAGGCGCTCAAGGTGCGGGGCAGGGCGGACGGTTACGACCCGGACAGTAACCGCCTCGAAGAGGTGAAGACCTATCGCGGCGACCTCGATGCCCAGCCCGCCAACCATCGGCAATTGCACTGGGCCCAGGTCAAGGTCTACGGCTGGCTGATGTGCCAGAAGCTTGGGCTTGCGCACATCGATTTGGCGCTGGTGTATTTCGATATCGTTGGCGAGGGCGAAACCTTGCTGAACCAGCGCTTTGCGGCCGCCGATCTGCAACAGTTCTTCAACCAGCAATGCGCATTGTTTCTCGGTTGGGCGCGCCAGGAGATGCAGCACCGCGACGCCCGCAACCGCGCCGCGCAGACCCTGACGTTCCCTCACAGCGACTTTCGCCCCGGCCAGCGCACCCTCGCAGAGTCGGTGTACAAGGCTGTCAGCACCGGCCGCTGCCTGATGGCCCAGGCGCCCACCGGCATCGGCAAAACCGTCGGCACGATCTTCCCCATGCTCAAGGCCTTGGCGCCCCAGCAATTGGACAAGGTGTTTTTCCTCACCGCCAAGACCCCGGGCCGCAAACTGGCCCTCGACGCCGCACACGTGCTGTACGCCAGCAGTCCCGAGTTACCGCTGCGCGTGCTGGAGCTGGTGGCGCGGGACAAGGCCTGCGAACACCTGGACAAGGCCTGCCACGGCGAATCCTGCCCGTTGGCCAAGGGTTTCTACGACCGCTTGCCCGCCGCGCGTAACGCTGCCGCCAAGGTGCGCCTGCTCGACCAGCGCAACCTGCGCGATGTCGCCCTGGAGCACGGCGTCTGTCCGTATTACCTGAGCCAGGAAATGGCACGCTGGACCGACCTTGTGGTCGCCGACTACAACTACTATTTCGACTTTGGCGCGCTGTTGTTCGGGCTGGCCCAACTCAACCAGTGGCGCGTCGCGGTGCTGGTGGACGAGGCCCACAACCTGGTGGAGCGCGCCCGTTCGATGTACAGCGCGAGCCTTGATCAGTACGCCCTCAAGACCGTGCGCGATATGGCGCCTGAGCCGTTGAAGAAGCCCTTGCAGCGCCTGAATCGTGAGTGGAACGCCTTGCACAAGGACCAGCTCGCGCCTTATCAAGCCTACGCGGCCAAACCCGACAAAATGCTCCAGGCCCTGAGCCTTTGCGCCAGCGCCATGGGTGACTACTTCAACGACCACCCCGAGGCACTCACCGGCGATCTGCAAGCCTTCTATTTTGAAGCACTGCAATTTGCCAAGGTCGCCGAGCTGTTCAACGAACATTTCATCTTTGATATCAGCCTGCGCCAACTGCGCGGCAAGCGCAGCGGCTCCACGTTGTGCCTGCGCAATGTGGTGCCCGCCGAATTCATCCGCCCGCGATTGACGGCGGCACGCAGCAGCGTGTTGTTTTCCGCCACGCTGAGCCCGCGTCACTACTACGCCGACCTGCTGGGCCTGCCGGCGGACACCGCCTGGGTCGATGTGGAATCACCGTTCAATGCCGCGCAATTGCGGGTGCGCATTGTCGATGAGGTCTCCACCCGGTTCGTGCATCGCCAGGCCTCACTGGAACCCATCGTAGAATTGATCGCCGAGCAGTTCGCCCGCCAACCGGGTAATTACCTGGCGTTCTTCAGCAGTTTCGATTATCTGCAACAAGTGGCGCTGTTACTCGCCGAGCGACACCCGCACATCGCACTCTGGCAGCAGTCACGCGGTATGGTCGAAACCGAGCGCCAGGCCTTTCTCGAGCAGTTCACCGAACACAGCCAGGGCGTTGGCTTTGCGGTACTGGGCGGCGCGTTTGGCGAAGGCATCGACCTGCCCGGCGCGCGCTTGATCGGCGCGTTCATCGCCACGCTGGGGCTGCCGCAACTGAACCCGGTCAACGAACACATGAAGCAGCGCATGGGCGCGATCTTCGGCTCCGGCTACGACTACACCTACTTGTACCCGGGCATTCAGAAAGTCGTGCAGGCGGCGGGGCGGGTGATCCGCAGCCAGCAGGACACCGGCGTGGTGATGTTGATCGATGATCGGTTCGGCGAAGCGCGGGTGCGGCAGCTGTTGCCACGGTGGTGGGCGATAGCGACTAAAGCGTGACGCCTGCGCCTGCCAATACGCGCACGGCTTCCAGGCCAATGCCTGAATAACCTCCGGTGACGATGGCAGTCATACCGTGCAAATCTTTACCCGCCAACGCTTGCAAAGCGGTTGTCGTGCCGTCGAATCCACTCTCGATAGGGCTTTGTGTATGGATCATAGGGCGCTCTCCATGAGGGGCGGCTATGTTCTCCCCTAGAGGCCGGACGCGAAACGGCCTAAAGTCCGTTTTTCTATCGCGATCGTCCGGAGATTTTTTATGGATAGCCTGTCCGAGGTGGTGGCACTGTTAAAGAGCCATCGTGCCTATTTCGCCGGCCTCAAGGCTGGCGGCGATTGGGCCCTGGATTTTCCGCCGCCGGAGGGCATCAAGTTCAACGCTGTGGTGGAGGGAAAGTGTTGGCTGGAAGTGGAGGGCATGCCGGTGCCGATCCCCTTGAGCGAGGGCGATTGCTTTTTGTTGACGCAAAACCGTCCCTGGAGGTTGTCCAGCAACCTGGCGCGGGAGGGCGTTGATGCGCGCGAGGTGTACCGTGACGCGGTGGGGGTATTGCCCGTCTGGGTGAAACTGTTGATCTGTTCCTGATAGGCGGGCGTTTTAGCTACGGTGACGACGCCCGGCTATTGCTGGAGGGGTTGCCGCCGGTGGTGCGCATCAGCGCCAGGTCCGAGCAGGCCAGCGTTTTGCGCTGGTGCCTGGAGCGCTTGGCTCGGGAATATGCCAGCCCGATGCAAGGCGCGGCGTTGATGACCGAGCATCTGGCGCAGATGATGCTGGTGCAGATCCTGCGCCTCTATCAGGCATCCATGGGCGCCAGCACCACGGGATGGTTGGCGGCGTTGAACGATCCGCGGTTGGCACCGGTACTGCAGCAAATACACGCCGCACCGGCACGCCGCTGGACCTTGAGCGACATGGCCGGTGTCGCGAGCCAGTCCCGTTCGACCTTTGCCCTGCACTTCAAGCAGCGGGTCGGGATGGCGCCCCAGGAGTATCTGACTCGCTGGCGCATGCACCTGGCAGTACAGGCCTTGAGCACTTCGGGCAGCAGCGTGTCCCGTATCGGCCAGTCACTCGGGTATCAGTCGGACAGTGCGTTCAGCAGTGCCTTCAAGCGCCTGATGAACTGCTCCCCTCGGGAATACCGCGAGCGAAAGGGCGCGCACCTCGATGTCTAAACCACCTCCAGATACGAGCTGTGAATCGCCCGCGCTAACTCGCGCACAGTGTCGATGAATTCCGTCAGGCGGCTGTGCAAGCCTTCTTCGAGGATTTCGTCGATCCCGGTATAGCGCAGCCGCGCTTCGAACTCGGCGGCCAAGCGCTGCGCGGTGCGTCCATAACTGCCCGGCAAATCCGCCAAAATATGGCTCAGTTCCTCAATGCAGGCATGCAACGAGCGCGGCACATCACTGCGCAACAACAGCAACTCCGAGACCGAGCGCGCATTCAACGCATTCGGATACAGTTCCGTGTACGCCTCGAATGACGACAGCGCGCGGAGCAGGGCGCTCCACTGGTAATAACCGCGCGCCGACAAGTCGCTGACTTCCTCCGATTCCTCGCCGAACATCTCGTAGCGCGCATCCAGCAGACGCAAGGTGTTGTCGGCGCGCTCGACAAAGGTGCCCAAGCGAATGAACCGATAGGCATCGTTGCGCATGATGGTGCCCGACGTCGCCCCGCGAAACAGGTGTGAACGCTGCTTGACCCAATCACAGAAGTGGCTGATGCCATGCCGCGCCAGCCCGCCGGCGGCGATGCTGCGCATTTCCAGCCAGGTGGCGTTGAGGTTTTCCCACATGTCGGCGGTGATACGCCCGCGCACGGCATGGGCGTTGCCCCGCGCGGCGCGCAGGCAGTTGTAGATGCTGGCGGGGTTTTCTTCGTCGAGGGCGAAGAAGTGCAACATGCGTTCGGCATCCAGTTGGCCGTGGCGCTCCAGGTAGTTATCCAGGGTGCCGCTGCTGAGCAGCGACATCGCCAGTTCGTCGAGGCCATCGCTGTGCCCGGCCTGGGGCATCAATGACAGCGAATAGCTGACTTCGAGCATGCGCGCCAGGTTCTCGGCACGCTCCAGGTAACGGGACATCCAGTACAGATCTGCGGCGGTTCTACTCAACATACTCAGCCCTCCACCACCCAGGTGTCCTTGGTTCCGCCGCCTTGCGACGAGTTGACGATCAACGAGCCTTCGCGCAACGCCACCCGTGTGAGGCCACCGGGTACCAGGCGGGTTTCCTTACCGGACAGCACGAACGGGCGCAGGTCGATATGCCGGGGGGCGATACCGTTTTCGACAAACGTCGGGCAGGTGGACAGGCTCAGGGTCGGTTGGGCGATATAGGCGTGGGGACGCGCCTTGATGCGTTGGCGGAAGTCCTCGATCTCGGCCGCCGTGGATGCGGGACCGACCAGCATGCCGTAGCCACCGGAGCCCTGGGTTTCCTTGACCACCAATTCCGGCAGGTGGGCCAGTACGTGGGACAGCTCATCGGGCTTGCGGCACTGGAACGTCGGCACGTTTTGCAAGATCGGCTCTTCGTCCAGGTAGAAACGGATCATTTCCGGCACGTAAGGGTAGATCGACTTGTCGTCCGCGACGCCGGTGCCGATGGCGTTGGCCAGCACCACGTTGCCGGCGCAGTAGGCCGCGACCAGGCCCGGCACGCCGAGCATCGACTCCGGGTTGAACGCCTGCGGGTCGAGGAACGCGTCGTCGATACGGCGGTAGATCACGTCCACGGCCTTGGGACCGTCGGTGGTGCGCATGAACACCTTGAGGTCATGCACGAACAAGTCGGCGCCTTCCACCAACTCCACGCCCATTTCCCGGGCCAGGAACGCATGCTCGAAAAATGCGCTGTTAAAACGCCCTGGCGTCAGCACCACCACATTGGGGTTGTCCAGGCGGCTGGCGCTTTTCAGGGTTTTCAACAGCAGGTTGGGGTAGTGGTCTACGGGCGCGATGCGCTGCTTGGCGAATACTTCGGGGAACAGGCGCATCATCATTTTGCGGTCTTCGAGCATGTAGCTCACGCCGCTGGGGGTGCGCAGGTTGTCTTCGAGCACGTAGTAGGTGCCGTCGCCATCGCGCACCAGGTCCACCCCGGAAATATGCGAGTAGATGTCGCGGTGCAGGTCGAGGCCGACCATGGCCTTCTGGTAACCCTCGTTGCCTAGCACCTGGTCCGCCGGAATGATCCCGGCCTTGATGATGCGCTGGTCGTGGTAGATATCGGCAAGGAACATGTTCAGCGCATTGACGCGCTGGATACAGCCGCGCTCGATGACGCTCCATTCACTGGCGGGGATGCTGCGGGGGATGATGTCGAAGGGGATCAGGCGCTCGGTGTCCTGCTCGTCGCCATACAAGGTGAAGGTGATCCCGGCGCGGTGGAACAACAGGTCGGCTTCGCGGCGACGCTGGGCCAGCAGTTCCGGCGGCGTATTGGCCAGCCAGCGGGAGAAATCCTGATAGTGCGCACGGCACACGCCGTGTGCGTCATTCATTTCATCAAAGAAAGATTGAGCCATTCCAGTACCTTGTCAGTGCCGAGGGAAGCGCGGGGGGCACTGCCGCTTTGAAAAACGCATTTTTATGAGCCCGTGGCGCAGGGTGCCATCGGGCCAGGTCCTTACTTTCTTATGGGGTCGGCTCTGGGTCGGGGGGTAACGAATGCTCCTGTATCTGGGCATGGCAGGTGAACGATGAATGGATTAAGCAATGCCTGTGCCGAAACCGGCAAAGCGTCTCTATTCCCTTGTGGCGAGCGAGCTTGCTCGCGCTGGGCTGCGTAGCGGCCCCAAAAGACGGGAGCGCTGCGCACTCCAGCGCGAGCAAGCTCACTCACCACAATGGAGCGGTTTGCGCACTAGAACCGTGCACGAGCAAACTTGAACTTCACCCCAGCCACCGTTTTCCAAAGGGTTCAGCCCCGTAGGGAGCACTGATGTGCCCAGAATCATTTCACCCGACACCCCGGAATCGAACCTGACCGACCACAGTGAACACAACGCGAAGATCTTCGGCTCCCCCAAGGACCGCCTGGACTTCTATCGCCGCGAAATCCAGTACGAAACCTCGATTCTGGCCAACCGCACGGATGCGTATCTCACGGCGCAGTCGTTCCTGGTGATTGCCTTCGTGTCCGGCATGGGCAACCTCAACCCGGAATGGGGCAAGCTGTTCACCCTGGTGGTGCCGGCGTTCCTGGCCTTGCTCGGCATTCTCAGTTCCCTGAATGCCTGGCCGGGGATTCGTGCCGCTTACGAGATCATCGATCACTGGCACTACAAGCAGAGCGAACTGTTGCGCAGCGAGCCGCTGATGGGCATGGCCTACGACGAATCGCCGCTGTTTTCCGAGATGGAGTCATCCCACAAGGGCTATCGCAAGTCCCTGCTGTTTTCCATGCGCGCGCCGTGGCTGTTCATGGTGTTCTGGGTGCTGCTCGGCGCCTATGCGTTTTACATCCAGGTGGATAATCCAGGCGCTTAACATTCATAGGAACTTTAACGGCCCACACAGAACCTTATCTTTATGCAGGCTGCGTTTTTCAAAAGAGCTGGCCTATGCGTACACAACCCAACGCGGCTAGAGGCGACGGTCATGTCAGCAGATCAGGATGAAGATCAGGAAGAAGAGCTTAACGACCCCGGCAACGAAGACCCGGGGTCGCTGATGGATGATGCAGAAGCGCCGCTCAAGGACCCGGATGAAGCGGAGGACGTTGAGTGACAGTGTTCTCCCTTAGCTGACAGGCATTAGGGCGGCTGGCCGCCCTTTTACCGTGCTGTGATGCTCAAAGCACCACGCTGCTGATCACCTGGGTAGCGTCATCGGGGTCGGTTACGGTGTGGAAGCCCAAGGCATGGTTCAGTTCACGTAACGGGGCGTTGGTCGCTTCATCAACCGTGTACATCAACGTGAAGCCGTTTTTTCGCGCGGCGGTCATCAGGTGCTGCATCAAAATGCGCCCTAGCCCCAGGTGCTGCCAAGGGTCAGCCACGGTGACCGCGCATTCACATTCATGCTCCTTGGCTGCGGCATAGCGCGCGACGCCGATTTCGATCAGCTTGCCGTTCTCATGCACCAGAGCAATGAATGCCACACGTTGCTGATTGTCGACGTCCATCAATTGATCAAGCAGGGTCTTGCCGGGCTCGTTGATTTCACCGAGGAAGCGCGCGTGCCGGGACTCTCGGGACAAACCCTTGATGAAGTTATATTCGCGTTCCCGGTCGTCGGTCCT
This sequence comes from Pseudomonas sp. PSPC3-2, assembly GCF_049897085.1. Classification (NCBI taxonomy): domain Bacteria; kingdom Pseudomonadati; phylum Pseudomonadota; class Gammaproteobacteria; order Pseudomonadales; family Pseudomonadaceae; genus Pseudomonas; species Pseudomonas sp. PSPC3-2. Next base: position 217,261 of record NZ_JAFCVO010000002.1, on the reverse strand, counting down.
CAACGGACGGATCAACACATGGCGGCCGTCATCAAGCGCTTCGATCCAGTGTTCGTGCGGGACGGCCGCATAGGCGGGAGCGGCTTGCCGGTTGTGCTCTGCAATGGTGGGCATGGTAAAACCTCCGTGTTGGGGCGCCAGGAACAGCGCCCTGTTGCGTCGGTTCTACGCCTTTGCTCACCGGTCAATCTGATTTGGATCAGATGAAGCCCTGTTACTCGGCACCATGGCGATGACAGCCGGCGATAAACGTCTTGAGTTTCGGCATGTCGAGAATCTCGACATTGCGTGCGCTGATATGCACCAGGCCCAGTTTGCGCAACTGCGCAATACTGCGGCACACCGTCTCCAGTCGCAGGCCCAGGTAAGAGCCAATTTCTTCACGTCTCATGCGCAATACAAATGATCGCGGTGAATAGCCACGCGTACTCATCCGCATCGATAGATTCAATACAAATGCACAAAGCCGCTCATCGGCGTTCATATTGCCCATCTGCAATAGCATGCCGTGATCACGCACTATTTCGCGGCTCATGATTTTGTTCAAGTTATGTTGCAATGACGGTATTTGACCGGCCAGTCGCTCAAGTTGATTGAAGTGCAGAGGGCACACCTCGCTGTCTTCCAGAGCAATGGCATTGCAGGCATGGGCGTCGGCGCTGATGGCGTCGAGGCCGAGCATTTCCCCGGCCATCTGAAAACCGGTGACTTGTTCACGGCCGTCCATGGACAGTATGCAGGTCTTGAAAAACCCGGTACGCACGGCGTAGAGCGAGCGCAACGGATCGGCGGCGCGATATAGCGAAGCGCCTTTTTTCACTTTGAGACGTTGTGGAATCAGGGTGTCCAGGCGACCTACTTCGAGGTCGGTCAGGCCTATGGGCAAGCACAGCTCCAAAACGCTGCAACTGGCGCAGGTTGTTTTTAAATGTTGGACGTGTACAAGACGGGGTGTTGACTTCATTACACAAGCCTCTTGCACACCTATATTCCCTTTACTAAACATCCAAACATCGGAGAAAGATAGATGCACGTTTTATATAATTGAGCCGTTGATCGCTTTCGAGTGCAATGAGTCTAGCGCCGCCGTCGCAAAATGGATGCTTTTTGCATGCCCCTCGCTGCGAGTGCTACAGCGAGGGCGTGCCAACTATCGCGTGTGCGATCCGATGATCGTTCAGTCGAGCACTTCCGGTTTAACCATCCAGACGCTGCATGGCATTTTATACAGCAGCGTTTCGGCGGTACTGCCGAGCAGGCGTGACAGGCCGCGATGACCGACCCGGCCCATGACGATCACATCGACGTTATAGGCATCGGCATAGCTGGAGAGCACTTTCGCCGGGTTACCCAGGATCATATGGCGCTGTGCTGGCGGAATACCGTTGCGTGCGGCCAGGTCATTGAAGGCCTTGCCCTGTTCGTCGAACAGCCGTTTGGCGGCCACAGAAGAGAAGAACCCGGCGCCGCTACCAAACCCATACTCCTGGGCCCCCAGATCGGACAAGTCATGGGCGTAGATCACTTCTACCTCGGCATCACACGCTGTCGCCAATTTGACAGCTTCATGCAGGATGCGGTCGTTAAGGCTGTCGTAATGCTCGTCGTGATGGAACGGGTCGACGGCCGCTACGATCTTGCGCGGTAACGCGTGCTGGGCCCCGCTGACAAAATGCAGTGGCACCGGGCATTCGCGAATCAGGTGGACGTCCAACGGCGTAAATATCAAGCGCGATAACAGTGACTCGTGCTCCAGTGCCTTGATCACCAAGGCCATAGGCTCTTCTTTTAGACGAATCAGGAGTTCCTGTAGCGGGCTCTCCACCCAGGCCACTTCGGTGGTGACGGTCAGGCCGAGCTTGCGCAAGGGTCTGGCCTGATCTTCCAGCCACTGGTGATGGCGCTCAACGTAGCCAATACGCATCTGTTCCAGGGCTTGCTCGTTGACCAGCCCGGCGGTGGCCAGGCCCTCCAGATAGTCGAAGGCGAGGATGTGCAGCGCGGCGCCTTCAGCCTTGGCCAGGGCGGCGGCCCGGTCGAAGGCGGGGCTGTGTTCCATCAACGGCGAAACCAGCAACAAGTAACGTGCTTGAGCAGACATGGGCAATCTCCCTCGGGTAACCAGCAGGTAGCATCGGGCAGTGATGCTTGCCTCAGATCATGGCGCCGGGCGCCGGCGCCGGTTTGACTTGCATCAAGTCGCCTTGAGCCCAGGCAATGTCAGCGACATCCGGTCGGGTGCCGCGATCAATTGGGGGATTGTTGATCATTATCAACTTGCGCGGCGTCGTCGCGGTGCAGTCTGGGGGCCATTCAGGCTTTTTTAGGCGCAGGAGGTCACACCATGGCAACCATGAGAGCAGCTGTCTTCGTTGAAAAAAACCGCATCGTCCTCGACGACAAACCCATCCCCGAAGTCGGCCCACTGGATGCCTTGGTGCGCATCACCACCACGACCATCTGCGGTACCGACGTGCATATCCTGCGCGGTGAGTACCCGGTGGCCAAAGGTCTGACAGTGGGCCACGAACCGGTGGGCGTGATCGAGCGGCTGGGTTCCCAGGTGCGCGGTTTCGTTGAGGGCCAGCGCGTCATCGCGGGCGCCATCACGCCCAGCGGGCAAAGTTATGCCTGCCTGTGCGGGTGCGGTTCCCAGGACGGCCCCGACACCCGCCATGGCTTTCGCGCAGCAGGCGGCTGGAAGTTCGGCAATACCCTCGACGGCTGTCAGGCCGAATACGTGCTGGTCCCCGATGCGCTGGCCAACCTGTGCCCGATCCCCGATGGCCTGAGCGACGAACAGGTGCTGATGTGTCCGGACATCATGTCCACCGGCTTTTCCGGTGCCGAGCGCGGCGAGGTGAGCATCGGCGATACCGTCGTGGTATTCGCCCTCGGGCCGATTGGCCTGTGCGCGGTGGCAGGCGCACGGCTCAAAGGCGCGTCGATGATCATCGGCGTCGATGGCGTCAGCGAGCGCATGAGCGTCGCCCGCGGCCTGGGGGCTACCCATATCGTCGACTTCAAGAAAGGCGATGTGGTCGAGCAGATCCTGGCGCTGACCGATGGCCGAGGGGTCGACGTGGCCATCGAGGCCTTGGGCACCCAAGGTACATTCGAGTCGGCATTGCGCGTACTGCGTCCAGGGGGCCGGGTATCGAGCCTGGGTGTGTACTCCAGCGACCTGCGCATTCCCTATGATGCATTTGGCGCCGGACTGGGGGACTACAGCATCGTGTCGACCCTATGCCCCGGTGGCAAGGAGCGCATGCGTCGCTTGATGGCCGTGGTTGCCAGCGGCGGGGTGGATCTGTCGCCGCTGGTCACGCACCGTTTCAAACTCGACGATATCGAGGCAGCCTATGAGCTGTTTGCCCATCAGCGCGACGGTGTGATGAAAGTCGCGATCACGCCCTGAAGACACCTGTAGATGACGCAGACCCTAGGGCTGGCACATTAGCCGGCTAACGTCCCGTCAACCAGGGATTTCCAGGGTCGCCCGCAGGCCGCCGGTCGCCAGGTTTTCCAGGCGCACCTGGCCTCCCAGGCGCTGGGCGATGGTTTGCACGATGGTCAGGCCCAGGCCTGCACCGTGGGCATTGCCACGGCTGTAGAAACGCTCGAACAGCCGTTCGCGCTCGGTCTCGTCGATGCCGGGGCCTTGATCGTCGACGGTGAGGGCGAAACGCTCGGCGTTTTTGCGCAAGCCCACGGTGATCACGCCCTGATCCGGGGAGAAGTTCGCGGCGTTGGTCACCAGGTTGGTCAGGGCGATATTGATTGCGGCGGCATCGGTATTTACCGGGTACGGACCATCCTCGACGTCGAATACCAGTTCGAGGCCTTTGCTCAGCAGCCATGGCGTCAATTGAATCAGGGTTTCGCGCACCGTGGTCGCCAGGTCGACGGCCTGTATCGACGGTTGCACGGCGCTGGGTTCCAGGCGCGCCATGGTCAGCAATTGGTTGACCAGACGGCTGCTGCGGTCGACGCCGGCGATCAGAAAGGCCAGGGATTCGCGGCGTTCGGTTTCGGTGCCGGCTTCCAGCAGGTTCTGGGCATGCACGCGCAATACCGCCAGTGGCGTGCGCATTTCATGGGCGGCATCGGCAATGAAGCGTCGCTCGCGGCCGAGCATTTCCTGGATCTGCGCGAGCATGCGGTTCAGCGCCGCCTGCATCGGCTCAAGCTCCGTGGGCAGCGGGGTCAATTGCATCGGTTCGAGGGAGCCGGAATGCCGCGCGCGCAGGGTGGCGGCCATGTCGGCCAGGGGCTTTAGACCCCAGCCGATTGCCAGCCAGACCATCGCGGCGAGAATCAGGCTACCCAGTACGTTGGGCCACAACGTATGCCGCACGATGCGCTGCACCAGGTCGGTGCGCACATCGTCGCGCTCGCCCACCCAGATCCGCAGGCCGTTGTCCTTGTCCTTGAGTACGAAGCCGCGCCATTGACGGCCATTCAGGTCGCTGACGTTGCTGAAGCCCGGCTGGCTGGGCGCCGGGACAAATGAGGGTGCGCTGGCGGTAAACACCAGCAGTTCGCCCTTGGTGTTCCACACCTGGAAGGCGACTTTGCTTTCATAGGGGTGCCCATCCACCTTGGGCACAGCTGCGCCCAAGGCTTTGTTGAAGGCACGGTACAGGTCTTCCTGGTCTTGGCTGGCCAGCGGCATGCTCATCACGCCCTGGAGCAGCCGGGCGTTCTGTGCCAGTTGTGCGTCATAGACTTCGGCGATTTCGTGGTTGCTGTCATGCAGATTGAGCACGCTGATCAGCAGCAGCCCGGCGAGCAGCAGGCCAATGATCAGGGTCAGGGTACGCCGCCGAATAGAAGTCATCCGCGCTCCTCCACCAGGTAGCCGACGCCGCGAACGGTGCGGATCAGCTCGCTGGAGAATTTCTTGCGCAGGTGATGGATATGCACCTCCAGGGTGTTGCTTTCAGCTTCTTCGTTCCAGCCGTAGAGCAACTGCATTAACTGGTCACGGGTCATGACGCGGCCAGGTGGCGACAGCAGTTCGTGCAGCAGTTGGTACTCCTTGGGGGTGAGCAGCACCGGTTCGCCGTGATAGCTGACTTGTTGCGTGCTCGGGTCCAGGCAGACGCCCGCGTGCTCGATCATGACCCGCGCACGGCCAGCACTGCGGCGCAGCAACGCGCGCAGGCGCGCCTTGAGCTCGGCCAGGTCGAAGGGTTTGATCAGGTAATCGTCGGCACCGGCGTCGAGCCCGGCGATACGGTCTTCGGTGGCGTCTCGCGCCGTGAGGATCAGCACCGGCAGGTTCGAGCCGCTGTCACGCAGGCGGCGCAGCACCTCCAGCCCATCCATGCGCGGTAGCCCGAGGTCGAGCACCGCCACGTCAAAGGTTTCGCTGAGCAGTGCATGCAATGCACTGCTGCCATCTTTGAGCCAGTCAACGGTGTAGCCCTCACGTGCCAGCGCCTGGTGAATACCTTCACCCAATGCCTCGTCATCCTCGATCAGTAATAGGCGCATGGGGACTCCTGTCAGTTGAGTTTTTTGTTGATGTCGGCGAGCACGCTTTCGATCTCTTTGCGCCGTCCGGCATCGGCCGTTTCCCGGCCAGGTCGTGGGGCGGCGAGCAGCGCTTTTTGCAGGGCATCACGGGCTTCGCCGTAGCGTTTTTGCCGGTACAGGTGATCACCCCAGAAGTACAGACTATCTATGCCCGTCGGGTTCAGTTGCAAGGCCTGCTTGAGTAACGGTTCAGCCTTGTCGGCATCCCCAAAGCCGATCGGCCAGCCAGGCACCCGATCATACAGTGCGGCCAGGCTGGTATAGGCAGAACCTTGCAGGGCCTTGGGGTCGAGGGCGAGGGCTTTTTCCAGGTCGACCTTGGCCGCCTTGACCTTGCTCAACGCGCCAAGCCCACCCTGGGCACCGGCCCAACTGCTGCTGACAATCCCGGACCAAATCCAGGCCTCGGCTGCTTGAGGCCGCGCCTGGGTGAAGGCCGTCGCCTGGGAGGCGAGCTGCTCAAAGGCTTGGGGGCGCTGTTCCTCGGGCAGGTTGTATTGAATGTGCGCCCAGCGCGTCTGGATATCGGTCAGACGTTGCTGGTCGGCGGCGTCCAGCGCCCAGGTGAGCGGGCTCAGGGCGGTGAGCAGCAGCGCGGCGAAGAGGCGTTTCATGGGTTCAGATCCTTTTTAACGGGTTTATCGCTCAGGCGGCGTACCAGTGGCAGTTGTTTACGCAAACCACGGTCGACCAGATTCGGCAGCAGGCTGTTGAGGCGCACAAAGAAGCGCTCCGGCCAGCCCAGGTAAAGATCGCGGCGGTCGTTGGCAATCGCTTTGATCACGGCGGCGGCGACGCTGTGCGGTTCGTCGACGTTGGACTTGAGCGCATCGTTCAAGGCCTGCGCCGCCGGGCTGTTCATGCGGGTTTGGGTGGCGCGCGGCGCGACATACAACACACCGACGCGGGTGTCGGCCAGTTCCCGGCGCAAGGCTTCGGAAAACCCGCGCAAGGCGAACTTGGTGGCGCAGTAGGTGGCATAGCCGGGGTAACCGATCGAACCGTAAGTCGAGCCGACGTTCACCACCATCGCGCTCGCGGCGTGCTTGAGCATGGGCAGCAGCAGCTTGGTCAGGCAGATCGGCGCGGTGATGTTCAACGCGAGCATGCCGTTGATTTCGTTGTCGTCCAGCTGTTCCAGCATGGCGAAGTGGTTGACGCCGGCAGCGTTGATCAGCAGGTTGACGCCGCCGATGGCTTCAGCGGCGGCCAGCACCTTGCGCCGGTCGTTGAGGAAGGTCAGGTCGGCACCCACCCAGCACAGTTGCTCCGGGTACTGGGCCAACAAGGCTTCCAGCGGTGCGCGATGACGCGCCACGGCCAGCACGTGTGCACAACTGGCGCACAGCGCGGTGGCGATCGCCAGGCCAATGCCACCGCTGGCGCCGGTCAGCACCACACGGGCGTCAGACAGTTGCATGGGGAGCCTCCCCGATACGCGACAGGTTGCGGAACATGTCGGTGTAGAGGGCATACACCACCTTGGATGAATGGATCACGGCGGCCTGGTCGGCGGGGTCGTCCAGGCTGTTCATCAAGCGGCGATACGTCTCCATGTGTCCGATGTCCAGGGCACCGTGGGAGCTCAGGTAGCTGAACGCCGTCTCCGGCAACTGCAGGCGGTCACGGATGCTGCCGGCCGCGTGGGTGGCCAGGGCGATGCTGGTGCCTTCGAGCACATTGACCATGCCAAACAGGCCGACGGGGTTGTCACGGGCGATCAGGTCATAGAGGTAGCTGACCATCAACTCGATGGGCAAGCCGGGGCGGCCGTCACGGACCGCGTCTCGGTCGCCGCCACAGGCCGCGATGTCATCGAGCACCCATTGCTCATGGCCGTATTCATCCTCGATGTACTCGCCGACCGCCTTGCGCAGCCACTCCAGGCGCGAGGGCAGGCGCGCACCGCAGGCCATCATCAACGGCACGGTGTGTCGCACGTGGTAGTAGGCCTGGGCCAGGAACTCACGGTAGCTTTCCAGGCTGACTTTGCCTTCCAGTGCATCACGGATGATTGGCAGGCTGAACAGTGCCTGGCGTTCCTGTTGGGTAGCGTCTTGCAACGTGTCAAAAAAGTTCACGATGAAGTTTCCTCGTTGAGTGCAGGGGCAAGGCGGGATTGATAGCGCGCGACGATGGCGTCACGCCGTGGCCGACCATTGGCGGTGAGCAAGCCATTGGCGGCGGTAAACGGTTCTTCCAGGCGCGTCCAGCGATGCACCTGCGCGTAGTCGGGCAGGCCGCTGTTGGCCAGGGCCACGGCGGCGGCCAGTTGGGCATCGGTGCAGTCGGCACGATGCGGCCACAGCAGCGCATGGTTCTCCGGCAGGGCCTCGCCGTAGACAAAGGCCTGGGCGATGGCGCCGCCCTGGGTCAGTTCGGCCTCGACCCAGTCCGGGTTGACGTTGCGCCCGTAACTGGTGACGAATTGATGCTTCTTGCGGCCTTTGAGGTAGAGAAAACCGTCGTCATCGAACGCGCCCAGGTCGCCGCTGGGCCACCATTGTTCGGGCTGTTCGGTCTGGCCCAGGTAACCGAGCAAGGCCGAGCCCTTGATCAGCACTTCGCCGTCCTCGGCGAGGCGGATCTCAACATGCGGCAACGGCTGGCCGACACTGCCTGGCCGCTGTGCACCGGGACGATTGAGGCACACCACCGAGGCGCACTCAGAGAGCCCGTAACCTTCGAACACCGGCACGCCCAGTTGCTGCGCCCTTAGCAGTAAAGTCTTGGAGACCCGCGCACCGCCCACGGCAGCAAAGCGCAGGCCTTGCGGGCTGAACGCCTTCTGCTCGGCGGCGACCACCAGCATCAACAGCAACTGCGGCACCAGGATCAGGCTGTGGGGCTGGCGCACCGCCAGGCAGCCGAGCAATTGCGCAGCGTCCACCGCACTGGCGCCCTGGATGCCCAGGCTCTTTTGGCTGGGCAAGCTCAAGGTGGCGCCGGCATACAGCGCGGCGTAGCACCCCAGGTTCTCGAGCAGGATGGCAAGTGGCAATAATGCCAGGTGATGACGCGGGTCGCTGGTGTGGCTGGCCTGGTACAACTCGCGGGCCACCCGCAGCACGCTGTCGGTGCTCAGGCACACGCCTTTGGGCGTGCCGGTGGTGCCCGAGGTAAAGGTCACTTTGGCCGTGCCCAGGGGCATCGAAGGGCGACCTTCGAACGCGCGGCACCAAAAATCGCCGGTTTTGCGGTAACCGCCGGCGTGCAATTGGGCGTCCAGGTACGGTTCGGCGATCACGCGCTCGGCGTGGCTCTGTTCCAGGCAGTGGGCGCGCTGGGTCGGGCTGAAGAACGGCGGCAGGGTCAGGCAGGTCAAGCCTTCGAACAGGATCGCCAGGTCCCACAGCATGGCCTCGACGCCATTGTCCAGGGCCAGGGCCACCACCTTCACGCCTTCATCGCGCAGGCGTTCCTGTCGATAGGTCACCTCGGCGAACAGCGCAGTGTAATCCATCTTCAAGGTGTCTCCCCACAGGGCGACGGTGCCGTCATTGCGCTCGGCATAGCCGCGAAGAACAGCGTGGAAACGGCGGGTTTCAGGCGACATGGCTGGCGTCCTCAATTGTGGTAGGCAACCCCAGGCGCGAGAACAGGCCCATGTTGCGCAGATGGGTGAAGCCGGCGCGGATATTGCCGACATGCACCCAGGGTTGGCTTTCGTAATAACTGCCCCAGTGATGGCGCTCATCGCCCAGGCGCTGCGGGTCGGCGGCGCACAGGGTGACGGGCTTCAAACCGAGGCGATGGAAACTGTTGACCAGGCCGATATTGCCGGTGAACGCCACCCACTCCAGGCCGGCCATGGCCAGCAACCAGGTGATGGCGATGATGCTCAGGCGCGCACTGCCGGTGTCGCTGGCAGCCAGGTTGCCGACTTCGGCGATGGCCCGGCGGTCTACCGGTTGCTCGGCGGCGGCGCTGATCAGCGGATCGATCGGATGGTCCAGGTATCGCTCCAGGAACAGCGGCTCGTCGCTCGCCAGGCGCACACCGGCGACGGCACACAGTTGACCGTTGGCCTGGCTGACGCCAAACAGCTGCGGCATGAAATGACGGATATCGGCACCGTGGGCAATGCGAAAGCGCTGTTGGATGAAGGCCTCGAAGGCCGGGCGTTGAGGGTCTTGGGGCAGGGCGCGGGCAAGGGACAGCGGCGCACTGTCGGCTTGCCCGAACAACAGGGGCAAGGGAATCTTCCAATCAATACCGGGCATTGGCGTTATGCCTCCCAAGTGAAGTTGGGAGGAGTATCGAAGGCATTTCTTAACGAAGTCTGAAGGTGGTGAAAATGATCGTTTCAGCGATCTTCAGATTGTCTTAAGGCTAGCCGGGCAGGGTGACCGCGACTTTATCAAGGCCGGGTCCGGCCCCACCCCCAGCACAAGGTTCCTTTTCTATGACCGAAAACCTGATGACACCGCGCTATGCAAGGCTGTCGATGATTCTGCACTGGTTGATGCTGGCGTTGTTTGTCGGCGTATACGGTTGCATTGAAATCAAAGGTCTGTTGCCTCGCGGGCACGCACTCAAGGGGCTGTTCCTCGGCGCCCACGCGCTGTTCGGTATTGCGATTTTCCTGCTGGTGTGGCTGCGCCTGCTCGGGCGCCTGATGCCGCGTCCACCGATCGTGCCGCGCCCGCCAGCCTGGCAGACGGGGGCGTCGCACCTGATGCACCTGGCGCTGTACGGCCTGATGATCGTCACGCCGCTGCTGGCCTGGCTGATGCTCAACGCCGCGGGCAAGCCGATACCGTATTTCGAGTTTTCCTTGCCGACCCTGGTCGCGGCGGACCCGGACCTGGCCAGGCAGTTCAAGCACTGGCATGAATGGTTGGGCAGCGCCGGGTATTGGCTGATCGGCCTGCACGCCGCCGCCGGGTTGTTCCATCACTACTGGGTGCGGGACAACACCTTGGTGCGCATGCTGCCTAAACGCTACGAACGCTGAGATCGCGGCCAACTCGCTTGATGAAACGTTTCATCAGGCGACAAACGGGCTGCGCAAGCGCTTGCGTAAGTAAATGTATCTGATTAGAGTCGGTGGAAATCGGCTCTGATCCAAGGAGCGCGAATACAAAAATAATAAAATCAGGAGCTCATTCATGAGCCTCGAACCCTTGCTTGAGATGCAGGGCATCAGCAAAACCTTCAACGGTTTGCGTGTGCTCAAGAATGTCGGCCTGAAAGTCTACCCCGGCGAAATCCACGCCTTGATGGGGGAGAACGGCGCCGGCAAATCCACCCTGATGAAAATCCTCTCCGGCGCTTACCAGGCCGACCCGGGCGGCACCATCCGCATTGCCGGCCAGCCTGTCGCAACGTTCGATCCCGCCACCGCCAAAGCCCTCGGCATCGCCGTGATTTACCAGGAACTGAGCCTGTGCCCGAACCTGAGCGTGGCCGAGAACATCTACCTGGGCCGTGAACTGCGCCGTGGCTGGACCATCGACCGCCAGGGCATGCTGGCCGGTTGCGTGGAGGTGCTGCAACGCCTGGGCGCCGAGTTCACGGCGGCGACGCGGGTCAGCAGCCTGTCGATTGCCGAGCGCCAGTTAGTCGAAATCGCCCGCGCCCTGCATGCCCACGCCAAGATCCTGGTCATGGACGAGCCCACCACGCCGCTCTCGTCGCGTGAGACCGACCGCCTGTTCGCGCTGATCAAACAGTTGCGCGGCCAGGGCCTGGCGATCATCTATATCAGCCATCGCATGGCCGAGATCTACGAACTGTCGGACCGGGTTTCGGTGCTGCGCGACGGCCAGTACATCGGCGAACTGACCCGCGACGCGCTGTCGGCTGAGGTGCTGGTGAAGATGATGGTGGGCCGCGACCTCTCCGGTTTCTACAAGAAGGAGCACGCGGCCTATGACCCCGGCGCGGTGGTGATGCGCGTGCGCGACATGGCCGACGGCAAACGCGTGCGCAACTGCAGCTTCGACCTGCACGCCGGCGAAGTGCTGGGCATCGCAGGCCTGGTGGGGGCAGGGCGCACTGAACTGGCGCGGCTGATCTTCGGCGCCGACCCGCGTACCGCCGGCACCCTGGAAGTGGTGGGCAAGACGGTTACGCAACTGCGCACCCCGGCCGACGCGATTCGCGCCGGCGTGGTGTACCTCACCGAAGACCGCAAGGCCCAGGGCCTGTTCCTGGACATGAGCGTGGCCGACAACATCAATGTCTGTGCCTGTGTGCCGGACGCGCATGCCGGTGGCGTGCTCAATCGCGGGCATGCTGCGCAGCGCTCGAATGACGCGATCAAGTCGCTGTCGATTCGCGTGGCGTCCGGCAAGGTCAACGTCGGCGCGTTGTCTGGCGGCAATCAGCAAAAGGTCTTGCTGGCGCGGTTGCTGGAGGTCAAGCCGCACGTGCTGATCCTCGATGAACCCACGCGTGGCGTGGACATCGGCTCCAAATCCGAGATCTACCGCATCATCAATCAACTGGCGCAGGCCGGCGTGGGCATCGTGGTGATTTCCAGCGAGTTGCCGGAAATCATCGGCACCTGCGACCGCGTGCTGATCATGCGCGAAGGCCAGTTGGTGGCCGAAGTCGGCGGGGCTTCGGGCCACGTCATTTCCCAGGAACGTATTATTGACCTCGCCACCGGTGGCGATCAGGTGGCTGCCCATGGCTGATTCGAACAACACAATGACCCTCCCTGTCATCGGCAAGGCCGAGCGCGTCCGGGAACTGATGCGCAGCGTCGGCATGCTGCCGGTGCTGGTCCTGTTGCTGGTGGGCTTTGCCCTGGCCAGTGAAAACTTCCTGACGGTGCAGAACCTGTCGATCATCACGCAACAGGCCTCGGTCAACGTGGTGCTGGCGGCGGGCATGACCTTTGTGATCCTGACCGCCGGCATCGACCTGTCCGTCGGCGCGATCCTCGCGGCGTCGGCCGTGGTGGCGTTGCAGGCCTCGATGTCGCCGCAGTTCGGCATGTTCGGGATTGCCGCCGGGATTGGCTTTGGTCTGTTGCTGGGCCTGGTCAACGGCGGGTTGATCGCGTTCATGCGCTTGCCGCCGTTTATCGTCACCCTCGGCGCGCTGACCGCCATGCGCGGCCTCGCACGTTTGCTGGCCGACGATAAAACCGTGTTCAACCCCGACCTGCCGTTTGCCTTTATCGGCAACGACTCGATCCTCGGCGTGCCGTGGCTGGTGGTTATCGCGGTGGCGGTGGTGGCGCTGTCGTGGTTCATCCTGCGCCGCACGGTGATGGGCGTGCAGATCTATTCGGTGGGCGGCAACCCGGAAGCGGCGCGGCTCTCCGGGATCAAGGTGTGGAAGGTGCTGCTGTTTGTCTACGCGATGTCCGGTGCGTTGGCCGGGCTGGGCGCCGTGATGAGTGCTTCACGCCTGTTCGCCGCCAATGGCCTGCAACTGGGGCAATCCTACGAACTGGATGCGATCGCCGCAGTGATCCTCGGCGGCACCAGCTTTACCGGCGGCGTCGGCACCATCGGCGGCACGCTGATCGGCGCACTGATCATTGCGGTACTGACCAATGGCCTGGTGCTGCTGGGCGTCTCGGATATCTGGCAGTACATCATCAAGGGCATCGTGATCATCGGCGCGGTGGCGCTGGATCGCTATCGCCAGTCCGGTGCGCGGACCTGAGTTCACTCCTACAACAATCACAAGAGAGACCCGCATGAACCTAAAACACATCTTTCCCGTCATTGCCTTGGCTGCCCTGATGTCCCAGGCCGTGGAAGCGCGTGAATTGAAGGCCCTGGGCATCAGCATGGGCTCGTTGGGCAACCCGTATTTCGTGACCCTGGCCGACGGCGCCACGGCTCGTGCCAAGGAGCTGAACCCCAGCGTCAAGGTCACGTCGGTGTCGGCCGACTATGACTTGAGCAAGCAGTTTTCGCAGATCGACAACTTCATCTCGTCCAAGGTCGACCTGATTCTGATCAACGCCGTCGACCCGTCCGCCATGGCCTCGGCGATCAAGAAAGCCCGCGACGCCGGCATTATCGTCGTGGCGGTGGATGTGGACGCCAAGGGGGTCAACGCGACCGTGCAGACCGACAACGTCGAAGCCGGCAAACTGGCTTGCCAATTCCTGGTGGACAAGCTCGCGGGCAAAGGCAACGTGATTATCCAGAACGGCCCGCAAGTGACCGCCGTGACCGACCGCGTCAAAGGTTGCAAGGCCGCCTTGGCCGCTGCGCCGCAGATCAAGGTGCTGTCCGATGACCAGGACGGCAAAGGCTCGCGTGAAGGCGGCCTGAACGTGATGCAGGGCTACCTCACGCGTTTTGCAAAAATCGACGGTCTGTTCGCGATCAACGACCCCCAGGCCATCGGCAGCGACTTGGCGGCCAAGCAGCTTAAACGCGGCGGTATCATTATCACCTCGGTGGATGGCGCACCGGACATCGAGCATGCGCTGAAGACCGACACCCAGATCCAGGCGTCGTCCAGCCAGGACCCATGGGCCATGGCGCAGACGGCGGTGAACATCGGTAATGACCTTCTCAACGACAAGGCGCCCGCCGAAACGGTTACGCTGCTCACGCCAAAACTGATCACCCGCGACACCGTCGCGACGTACAGCGGTTGGTCGAGTAAACACTGAGTCACTGAGGGGAACAGCGCCGTGGTCACCATGGATGACGTCGCAAGCAGAGCGGGGGTGTCGACGTCAACGGTGTCCCATGTGTTGAACGGCACCCGCAAGGTCAGCCCGGCCACGGTGCAGGCGGTGCAGCGCGCGATCCAGGAACTGGGGTATATCCCCAATACCCTGGCGCGTTCGCTGGCGCGGTCGAGCACCAGCACGATTGGCGTGGCGATCTCGGCGCTGTCCAACCACTACTTCAGCGAAACCGTGCACGCGATCGAAACCGAGTGCGCCAAGCACGGTTACATGATGCTGTTCGTCGATACCCACGATGACCCGGAGCAGGAGCTGCGGGTGGTCACGGCGCTGCATCATCGGCGCGTCGACGGCATTGTGTTGGCGCCCTCGAACGGCTCGCTGGCCCTGGAGTATCTGCGGGCCAGCGAGATTCCGGCGGTGCTGGTGGACCGCATGATGAGCGAGCAATTCGATCAGGTCGGGGTGGAGAATACCCAGCCGACCCAAGCGCTGATTGCCCACCTGATCGCCCATGGGCATCGTCGAATCGGCTTTATCGCCGGGCGCGCGGGGTTCAGCACCACGGATGAACGGGTCGCCGGTTACCGTGCGGCATTGCACGCTGCGGGGCTGGCGTTCGATCCGCAACTGCTGGTCAACGGGGGCTCCAACACCGAGCCGGCACGCCAGGCCACGGTGCAGTTACTCGGCCTGGCAGCGCCGCCGACCGCGATCATGGCCGGCAACAACCTGATGACCCTCGGCGCCATGCAGGCCTTGCGCGATGCACATATCGAAGTGCCGGCGCAGATGGCGCTGGTGGGCTTCGATGATTTTGATTGGGCGGATTTCTTTGTGCCGCGCCTGACGTTGATCGCCCAGCCGGTCCAGGCGCTCGGTGCTCAGGCGGTCAACCTGTTACTGCAGCGCATGGCAGCGCCCGCCGCACCGACCCGGAGTGTGCGTCTGGAGCCGACCCTGCAAATACGTAACTCCTGTGGCTGTGATTGATTGGAATGACATGCGGATGAACAGTGCTGTTTCCCTCGGCATCGACCTGGGCACCTCGGAACTCAAAGCCATCCTGATGGACACCCACGGCGCCGTGCTGGCTCAGGCCGGCGTGCGCTTGAGCGTCTCGCGTCGGCACACCGGCTGGTCCGAACAGGCGCCGCAAGACTGGTGGCAAGCCTGTTTGCAGGCGCTGGATGTGTTGCGCGCGCATGAGTCGTTTGCCCGGGTGGCGTGCATCGGCCTGTCCGGGCAAATGCACGGCGCGGTATTGCTGGGGGACGACGACCGCGTGTTGTACCCGGCGATTCTGTGGGACGACTCGCGCGCGGTAGCCCAAGCGGCACAGCTCGGCCCAGGGTTCGCCGACGTCACCGGCAGCTTGCCGATGGCCGGGTTGACCGCGCCGAAACTGCTCTGGCTGCAACAGCATGAGCCCGAGGTGTTCAAGGCCATCGATTGCGTGCTGTCGCCCAAGGATTACCTGCGCCTGCGCTTGAGTGGGGAGCGCATCAGCGAGATGTCCGATGCGGCCGGGACGCTGTGGTTGGACGTGGCCAATCGTCAGTGGTTTAGCCCCATGCTGCGGGCCACCGGCCTTACACCGGAGCAGATGCCCAGGCTGGTGGAGGGCGGTGCGGCGAGTGCTGTTTTGACCGCCAGCGAGCTGGGTTTGTCTGCCGAGGTGGTGATTGCCGGCGGCGGTGGCGATAACCCGGTTGCGGCCGTGGGCATCGGCGCGATCAACGCGGGTGACGGTTTCATCACGCTGGGCACCAGCGCGGCGCTTGTCGCCATCACCGACCATGCGGCGGGCAACCCGGCCACTGCGGTGCATAGCTTCTGCCATGCGCTGCCTGAGCGCTGGTACACCATGGGCGCGATGTTGGCCGGCGCCAGTTGTTTGCGCTGGGTCACGCGCCTGACGGGCATGCCGGATGAACAGGCGCTGTTGGACCAGGTCCAGGCACAGTTGCCCATCGGCCAATCGGTGCCGCTGTCCACTCCGTTGTTCCTGCCTTACCTGGCCGGCGAACGCACGCCGCATAACGACCCCTTGCTGCGCGGCGGCTTCATGAACCTGGGTCACGACTGTACCCCGGCGATGCTCGGGTATGCGGTGATGGAAGGCGTGGGCTTTGGACTGCTGGACGCGTTGCGCGCGGTGCAAGCGAGCGGCGCCGACGTCACCGCCTGTGCGCTGGTGGGCGGCGGCGCGCGCAGTGAGTATTGGGCGCAGTTGTTGGCCAACATCCTGCAGCGGGAAATCTTCACGCTGCACGGCAGTGAACTGAGCGCGTGCATCGGCGCGGCGAAGCTGGGGTTCCTGGCCATCGGGCAGGGAGCGGATTTGCTCGCGGCGGGCATGCCGGTCAAGGCTCGGTATGTGCCGGATGGGGCGCAACAGCCGGTGCTGGAGGCGCGTTATCGCAAGTTTCAGGGGCTGTTGGGCGCGGCCAAGGCCCTGCACGACTGACTTGACCCGGCGCAGGACTCATATGGGAGGGGGCAAGCCCCCTCCCACATTGGGTGTGTGCGCATTCAGTCGGTCAGCGGCGGCAGGCGCCGCTTCACCGGGGTTTTCTTGACGATGGCGGTGTTGGTTTCGGCATAGGCATTGAGCCGATCCAGCAGGCTGTCGAGGTGGTCCATGGTGCGTACATGCAGGCGTGCGATGAAGCAGTCTTCACCGGTGACTTTGTCGCATTCGGTGAATTCGGGGATGGCCTGGATCTGCCGTTCCACTTCCTGCAACTGGCCGGGCAGGGGGCGAATGCGCACGATGGCTTGCAGCAGGTAGCCGAAGTGCTTGGGGTCGATGTCGACGGTGTAGTGGGTCAGCACGCCGCGTTCTTCCAGGCGGCGCAGGCGTTCACCGACGCTGGGCGACGACAGCCCGGTGATGCCGGCCAGGGCCTTGAGGGATAGCCGGGAGTCGTCCATCAAAGCGCCGATCAGTTGTTGGTCGATGGTGTCGATCATGGTATTTGCCTAATAAGTAAAGGTGATCCGAGTGTTTGGCCTTTCTTAGTCGCTGTCGCCTGCGTCAGTCAGCTTGCCATAATTGAGCCTCACTTGAGGAGTTTCAATCATGGACACATCCATCCGTCGCGGGTCGTGGGAAATGGTCGCCGCCATGCTGATCTCGGGCACCATTGGCTGGTTTGTCTTGGTGTCGGGCGTATCGGTGCTCGAAGTGGTGTTCTGGCGCTGCGTGATCGGGGCGCTGACGTTATTGCTGGTGTGCGCACTGCTGGGTTACCTGCGCCGGGACTTGCTCAGTTGGGCCGGGCTCGGCTTGGCGATGCTCAGCGGCGTGGCCATCGTCGGCAATTGGTTGCTGTTGTTCGAGTCCTATTCCCGCGCCTCCATCGCGATCAGCACGGCGGTGTACAACGTGCAGCCATTCATGTTGGTGCTGCTGGCGGCGCTGTTCCTTGGTGAAAAGATCAGCGTGCAGAAACTGGCGTGGTTGAGCGTGGCGTTCCTGGGGATGCTGGCGATTGTCAGCGCCCATGGCGATCAGCCAACCGGCGATGGGGATTACCTGGCCGGTATCGCGCTGGCCCTCTGCGCGGCGTTTCTGTATGCGATTGCCGCGCTGATCATCAAACGCTTGAAGGCGGTACCGCCGCATTTGATGGCGCTGATCCAGGTCACGACCGGCGCGTTGTTACTGGCGCCCCTGGTGCCGTGGAACAGTTTGCCGGTGGCACACAATGCCTGGGCGGCCCTGCTGACGCTCGGGGTGGTACACACCGGTTTGATGTATGTGTTGCTGTATGGGGCGATCCAGAAGCTGCCGACGGCCATCACCGGCGCGTTGTCGTTCATCTACCCGATTGCGGCGATCCTGGTCGATTGGATTGCCTTCGGGCATCGCCTGGGCTGGCTGCAATGGCTGGGAGTGGCGGCGATCCTGTTGGCGGCCGCTGGCTTGCAAAGGGGCTGGTGGTGGCGCGCAAAGACCGCGATGCAAGTGGAGTAATTGACCGCGAGCGCGCCATTGCAGCGCGCCCGCGGTTCGATCAATGCGGTGCGCGCGGGATGGTCTTGAGCAGGTCGTCCGGGCTGATGTAGCCGACCACACTGCCTGGCTGCGGCAGACCCAGGATGTGCCCCTTGATCTTGCCGATCACATGCATTTCGCAAGGCTTGCAGTCGAACTTCAAGGTCAGCACTTCATCGCCATGGATCAACTGCATCGGCGCGACCTTGGTCTTCACGCCTGTCACGCCCTTGGCCTGTTTGGGGCAAAGGTTGAACGAGAAGCGCAGACAGTGCTTGGTGATCATCACCGGCACTTCACCGGTTTCTTCGTGGGCTTCGAAGGCCGCGTCGATCAGTTTCACCCCGTGCCGATGGTAGAAGTCGCGGGCCTTTTGGTTATACACGTTGGCCAGGAACGACAGGTGCGCCTCCGGGTACACCGGCGGCGGGTTGGTTTGCGCCTTGCGCCCACCGCGTGGGTGAGCGTGGATGCGGGCCGCCGTCAGGGCTTCGATCACTTCGCGGCGCACGGCCTTGAGCTGCGAGTTGGGGATGAAGAACGCGTGCGGCGCATCCAGTTCGATGGCGGTGGCGTGGTATTCGGTGGTGCCCAGTTGGCCGAGCAAATCGCGCAGGGTGTCCAACGCCTGTTCCGGCTTGTTGGCCACGCCGAACGGGCCGGGCAGGGCGACGCTGGCGCTGATGCCTTCTTCGCTGGTGGCGGTCAGTTCCAGGCGTTCTTCGCGCAGACGGGCGACCCACGACAGGCCGATACGGCGCTCGGCAGAGGTCTTGAGCAGCGCCTGTTGCCAGTTGTGGTCGAGGTTGCGGTTCAACGGGTGGTTCGGCCGCAACTGATGCAGCCCGGCCGGCATTTCGTTGGGCTCGACGCGGTAGCGGTAGCGCTTCTCGCCGTCTTCCTCGAACTCGCCCTTGGCCTCGGCGATATTGGCGCGGAAACCCACCACTTCCCGCTTGACCAGCACATTCAGGCCGTCGCCGTTGGACAGCGGCTCATGGGTGACCACTTGCAGGTCGCGCTTGCCGGCTTTTTCCACCACGCCCACCGGCAGGCCAGTGAAGGTCGGGGTGTCGAAGGCGCCGATGTCGATCTTGCGGTCGCTGACGAAGTAGTCGGTGCTGCCTCGGTGGAAGGTTTTTTCCGGGTCGGGCAGGAAGAAATGCGCAGTCCGGCCGCTGGAGGCGCGGGCGAGGGCCGGGCGGTCTTCGAGGATTTCATCCAGGCGCTGGCGGTAATAGGCAGTGATGTTCTTCACATAGCCCATGTCCTTGTAGCGACCTTCGATCTTGAACGAGCGCACACCAGCATCGACCAGGTCACGCAGGTTGGCGCTCTGGTTGTTGTCTTTCATCGACAGCAGGTGCTTTTCAAAGGCGACGACGCGGCCTTGATCGTCTTTCAAGGTGTACGGCAGGCGGCACGCCTGGGAGCAGTCGCCCCGGTTGGCGCTGCGGCCGTTCTGCGCGTGGGAGATATTGCACTGCCCGGAGAACGCCACGCACAGGGCGCCGTGGATGAAGAACTCGATGGCGGCGTCGGTCTCATCGGCGATGGCGCGGATTTCCTGCAGGTTCAGCTCACGGGCCAATACCAGCTGGGAGAAGCCGGCCTGGTCGAGAAATTTGGCGCGGCCCAGCGTGCGGATGTCGGTCTGGGTACTGGCGTGCAGCTCGATCGGCGGGATATCCAGCTCCATCACGCCCAGGTCTTGCACGATCAACGCATCGACGCCGGCGTCGTAGAGCTGATGGATCAGCTTGCGCGCGGGTTCCAGTTCGTTGTCATGCAGGATCGTGTTGAGGGTGGTGAAGACGCGGGCGTGGTAGCGCCGGGCGAATTCGACCAACTGCGCGATATCGCTCACCTCGTTACAGGCATTGTGGCGGGCACCGAAGCTTGGGCCGCCGATGTAGATGGCGTCGGCGCCATGCAGGATGGCCTCGCGCGCGATGGCGACATCGCGGGCAGGGCTGAGCAATTCCAGGTGATGCTTGGGCAAGGACATAGTTTTTTTAGTCAGGCTTGTCACGGTCGAAGCGCGCATTGTAGCCGTGAAACGGTTGACCGGCACCTACCGCAGGGCTTGGCCTGCAGGGTGCAAGGCCAGTGGCTGCTGCGGATTCAGGCTTTGGCGGCCATCGCGGTAACTTCCACGCGCATGCCTTCCACCGCCAGGGCCGCCACGCCAACGGCGGCGCGCACCGGCCACGGCTTGGCGAAGAAGCGTGTGTAGACCTCGTTGAACGCTGCGCGGTCGGCCATGTCGGTGAGGTAGATGGTCAGGTGCATCACCCGGTCCATGGAACTGCCGGCGCGTTCAAGGGCGACTTTCAGGGCTTGCAGGGT
This sequence comes from Pseudomonas sp. PSPC3-2, assembly GCF_049897085.1. Taxonomy (NCBI): domain Bacteria; kingdom Pseudomonadati; phylum Pseudomonadota; class Gammaproteobacteria; order Pseudomonadales; family Pseudomonadaceae; genus Pseudomonas; species Pseudomonas sp. PSPC3-2. Next base: position 196,754 of record NZ_JAFCVO010000002.1, on the reverse strand, counting down.
GCATTCGCTTTGCAGCGTGATGTCGCCCAGTTCCAGGCTGCCATCGCTGCGGGTCGGGATTTGGGTGGAGACCAGGATGCCGTTGAAGCCGATCACGTCGGAGGAAATAGAGTCGGCATCCGGGTCAGGGGTGAAGCACAGGTCGTGGTTGGCCATGAAGGTCTCTTGGCAGGGAAAGGGGTCGCCAATTTAAACACAGGGGGTGCGAGGATCAGTACCCTTTGGCCTTGCAATGCTCGAGGAGTGACGAGTATTTGACGTCAAGTAATATTTATTTTTCGTGTATCAAGTCACGTATTTATTGGCCGATAGCGCGGGAGAGCAACCCCCCCCGATTCCACGCACGGCTGAGGCTACGTCATGTTCAATCAGGCACTAAAAACAGAACTGGCGGCCAGGAGGGCCGAAGTCACTGAATACCAAGGATTGATTGCCGCGCTCGAACGCTCCATGGCCGTCGTCGAGTTCGACCTGAACGGCAAGGTGTTGCGCGCCAACGACAACTTCATGAAAACCCTGGGTTACAACACGGCTCAATTGGCCGGCAAGACCCACCGTGATTTTTGCCCGCCGGCGCTGACCGGCAGCTCTGCCTATGCCGAATTCTGGCAGGAACTCAGGGCCGGGAAGTTCGTGTCGGGCACATTCAAACGCGTGGACGCCCACGGCAAGATCATCTGGCTGGAGGCCAGTTACAACCCGGTGCTGGATGCGCGCGGCCAGGTCTCGAAAGTGGTCAAGTACGCCCTCGACGTCACGCGCAAAGTCGAACAGGAGGCGGCGACCCGCAGCAAGCTGGCCGCGTTGGACCGTGCGATGGCCGTGATCGAGTTTGACTTGAACGGGCAAGTACTCGACGCCAACGAGAATTTCCTCACGGTCATGGGGTATTCACTGACGGAGCTCAAAGGCAAACATCACCGTATGTTTTGCGAACCGACCCAGGTCAACAGCCCTGAGTACGCTGACTTCTGGCGCCGCTTGAACAATGGTGAATTCTTCACCGGGCAATTCAAGCGCGTCGGCAAGCACGGCCGCGTGGTGTGGTTGGAGGCGAGTTACAACCCGGTGTATGACGGCGACGGCAAGCTGATCAAAATCGTCAAGTTCGCCAGCGACATCAGCGAGCGTGTCGAGAAGTTCGAGGAGGATTCACGCGGAGCCTCCCGCGCTTACCATATTTCCTCGGAAACCGAGCGATTCGCTGAGCACGGCACCCAGGTGATCCACGAAACCGCCAGTGAAATGCGCCGGATTGCCGATAGCATCGGCGCCTCCGCACGGCTGGTGGGGCAGTTGGGCGATCGCTCCGAGCAGATCACCGCCATCGTCAATACCATTCGCGGTATCGCCGACCAGACCAACCTGCTGGCGCTCAACGCTGCTATCGAGGCGGCGCGCGCGGGCGATCAGGGCCGTGGTTTTGCCGTGGTGGCCGATGAGGTCAGGCAACTGGCGGGGCGCACCAGCCGTTCCACCGCAGAGATTGCCGAGATGATCGGCTTGATTCTGTCGGAAACCCGTGACGCGGTAGCCAGCATGAACGCGACCCAGGAAGGCGCGCAACGGGGTGTCAGCCTGGCCGACCAGGCGGGTTCGGTGATCCTGCAAATCCGCACCAGCACCAGCGATGCGGTGCAAGCGGTGAGCATGTTTGCATCAAAGCTGGATGAGTCGGAGGTCGTTCCGAAAGCCGCTGTCGGCTGGGTCGGCTAGGCGCGCGCCCTGGGTCAGTCTCACTCGTCTACATCCATGAACTCTTTGGCCCAGGCCACGTAGCTCTCTGGCAGGGTGTAGGTATGGGTAAGCTCGGTGGCACTGAGGTTCGAGGTGCTGTGGGTGAGCTGGCGCTGGGCGCGAAGGCTGTCGTAGGTGGCCTTGATCGCCGCGAAGTAGGCGCCATGGCCGGCGACCACGATGCGCACGCCCAGGCTTGCCAGGCGCTGGCTGTCATTGAGCTTCGGATTGCCGTAGGTCACCAGCATCAAGGGCACCGTGAGTTTTTCGGCAATCTGCTCAAGGTGCTCGAAGTCGCTGATACCGACCATGCAGATCCCATCGGCGCCGGCTTTTTCATAGGCCAGGGTGCGTTCGATCACGGCCTCGGTCGGCAACACCGCTGCGTTAGTCCGGGCGATGATCGACAGTTCGGGGTCGACGCGCGCCTCAAGGGCTGCCCTGACCTTGCCGATGCCTTCCTCGATGGAGATCAGATCGGTCGATTTACGCCCGAATTGTGCCGGCAGCAGGGTGTCTTCAATCGTCAGGGCCGCCACGCCAGCGCGCTCAAGCTCCTCGACGGTGCGCATGACATTCAGGGCATTGCCATAGCCGTGGTCGGCATCCGCAATAAACGGCAACTGCGCGACGCGGCCGATCCGGGTGGCCTGTTCAACGAACTCACTCAAGGTGATCAACGCAAAATCGGGTGCCGCCAGTACCTGCAGCGAAGCGACCGAGCCCCCCAGGATGCCGACCTCGAAACCCAAGTCAGCGGCGATACGCGCAGACATCGGGTCGAACACAGAGGCTGTCTCAACGCACAGTGGCGCAGCAAGCAATTCACGGAAATTACGACGCAGAGCTGAGTGGGACACTTTTGGCATGATCTTTCCTGGTTCTGGCGATTGTCGACTGATGATCAATGCCTATTCATAGTCGTAGGAGATTACCACGCCGCCAAACCCAGGATTATGACGTTTCAGAATGGGGTATGCCCACGGCACATACTGTGGGGCGGGCGTCTTGGGCGGTGGCCCTGGCTTGAAGGTTGATGAAAATCAACTTTTGCGGCCTCCACTGATAAAGATCAAGTAGCCGCCGACCCGGAACGCTCAATCTGAAGACCTATCCACCGAATCAGTTGGCCGCGTGCCGAGGTGCCCCATGTTGCAGACTCAGCGTTTACTGTTGATTGCCCCTTCGTCCATGACCCGTACACCGGCGTTCGATCGTGCCGCCGCCCTGGCGCGCGCGATGCAGCTGCCGCTGCATATCGTGGCGTTCGACTATTTGCAGGCCCTGGCGATCGCCGGGCTGTTCGCGCCCGAACAGATCAACCGGGCGCGGGAAGCGTACCTGGACACTCATCGCCACTGGCTCACCGAGCAGGCCGACGTGATGCGCCAGCACGGGGTCGAGGTCACCAGCGAGGTGGTGTGGGTGCATCATCCTTATGAGGAAATCCTGCATTTCGTCAACGAGATGTCGCTGGCCCTGATCATCAAGGATGCCGAGGAAGAGCCCGCCTTGAAACGGGTGTTCTTCACGCCGCTGGATTGGCAACTGCTGCGCGACTGCCCGGTGCCGGTGCATCTGGTCACCGACGCGCGCCACCCGCTGCCACGCAAGGTGCTGGCGATTGTCGATGTGTTGCGCAGTGAGGACCAGGACCAGATCTTCAACGACCAGATTGTCGAAGCGGCGGTCAAGCTGGCTGAGCAATGCCAGGCACAGCTCGAGTTGCTGCATGTGTACGACTGGGCTGCTGTGTATGCCAAAGACATGGGCTTCGGCGCGGTGCCCCTGGCCGCCGGGCTCTATGAGGCGCTGAATGAAGCCCAGCATGAGGCATTTGCCGCGCTGGCGGAGCGCCAGGGAATTCCCGTCGAACATCGGCACTTTATTGAGGGCACGCCGCTCTTCAATATTTGCGACTTCGCCCGCGATCACCAGAGCGACATCATGGTCATGGGCACCGTGCAGCACTGGGGCTTGAACAAGCTGTTGGGCACTACCGCTGAAAGTCTGCTGCACCACGCGCCGTGCAGCCTGTGGGCGATTAAGCCGACGCGCAGCTGACAACCCCTCGCGTTGAGCCCGGGCAGGCTACGGGGTCAGCACGATTGCACCGTTAAATTGCCCTGTGCGTAGGTATGCCAACGCCTGATTCGCATCCTCCAGGGCGAAGCGGGTGACGTCGCAGTGGACAGGCGTCTGCTGCAAGGTTTGAAAAAACGCCGTACCGTCCTGCCGCGTCAAGTTAGCGACTGAACGCACGCTGCGCTCGCCCCATAGCAAGCGGTAGGGGAAGGCCGGAATGTCGCTCATGTGAATACCCGCGCAAATCACACAACCGCCCTTGACGGTCGCAGCCAGCGCCAGCGGTACAAGCGCTCCGACGGGGGCGAATATCAGGCTGGCATCCAGCAGGTGCGGGGGCGGCTGGTCCGAAGGCCCGGCCCACACGGCGCCCAATGAGCGCGCATAGGCCTGGCCTTCACTGTCACCCGGGCGGGTGAACGCGTACACCTGTTGGCCCCGGCCCAGTGCGACCTGAATCGCCAGATGGGCGGCCGCACCGAAGCCGTAAAGCCCCAGGTGGGGAGCGTCTGCGGCCATTTGCAAGGCGCGAAAACCGATCAGGCCGGCACACAGCAGGGGCGCGGCTTGAACGTCTGACAGCCTGTCGGGAATCGGCAGGCAAAAGCGTGCGTCCGCCACCGTGTATTCAGCGTAGCCGCCGTCCAGATTGCACCCGGTGAACTGCGCCCGGTCGCAGAGGTTTTCCCGGCCTGATCGACAGAAAGCGCACTCGCCGCAGGTCCAGCCGAGCCACGGCACCCCCACGCGGCGGCCGATCCAATGGGCGTCGACAGCGGCGCCCACGGCCGTCACTTCACCGACGATTTCATGGCCCGGCACCCGTGGCAGTTGCGCTTGCGGCAACTCACCGTCCACCAGGTGCAGGTCGGTGCGGCACACGCCACAGGCCAGGACTTTGATCAACAGCTGCCCGGCGCCGGGTGTCGGGACCGGGCGCTCCTCAAGTTGCAGTGGCTGGCCGGGGGTGTGCAGAACCATCGCACGCATAACAAATCTCCAGGTGTTCGAGCGGTGATGCCAGGTCGACCGACGGTTTCAGGCCCAGGCTCGTGACGTTGCGGCCGAGTGAGTAATAGACGAACGAAGAACATGCGCCTCCCGCACCTTCGCGCGGTATCCCTGACCCAGCGTTCTAATTGAGCTTAAGCGTCGGCCTGAAGACTTGATGTACATCAAGCCTCGCGCATTTGAGGCACCCAGAATCGACGAAGGATAATCCACTGGTCGAACCTTGGCGGAGGGACGTATGAGCGATTTTTTGAGTGCAGAGGCGCTGGACGGGTTGGATGCGTATTGGCGGGCGTCCAATTACCTGGCGGTCGGGCAGATCTACCTCAAGAGCAACCCGTTGTTACAGGCACCCCTGACCGTGGCGCACATCAAGCCGCGCTTGTTGGGGCATTGGGGCACGACGCCGGGGCTTAATCTGCTCTATACGCACCTCAATCGGCTGATCAACCAGTACGACTTGAACATGCTCTTCGTCGCCGGCCCCGGTCACGGCGGCCCGGCGGTGGTCGCGCAGACTTACCTGGAAGGCACCTACACCGAGTGTTATCCCTCGGTGGAGCGCAATACCAATGGCCTATTGCGGCTGTTTCGGCAGTTTTCCTGGCCTTACGGGATTTCCAGCCACGTCTCGGCCCAGATCCCAGGGTCGATCCATGAAGGCGGCGAACTGGGTTACTGCCTGGCCCACGCCTATGGCGCGGTATTCGATAACCCGGACCTGATCGTCGCCTGCGTGATCGGCGACGGCGAAGCCGAAACCGGCCCGCTGGCCGCCAGCTGGCACTCCAATAAATTCATCAACCCCGCGCGCGACGGGGCGGTGCTGCCGATCCTGCACCTCAACGGCTACAAGATCGCCAACCCCACGGTGCTCTCCAGGATCAGCGAAGATGAGCTGTCAGCCCTGTTGTATGGGTATGGCTACGATCCGTACTTCGTCGAAGGCGATGACCCGGCGCAGGTGCATCAGGCGCTTGCCCGTACCCTTCACACCATGCTGCTGAAAATTCGCGAGATTCAGCAGGCGGCGCGCCAGCCCCGGCGCTCCGAGGCGCCGGAGCGCCAGTTGTGGCCGGTGCTGGTATTGCGCACGCCCAAAGGCTGGACCGGGCCAAAGTTTGTCGATGGCTGTCGGGTCGAAGGCACCTGGCGCGCCCATCAAGTGCCGCTGGCGAACTTTCAGGCGCCGGGGCATGTGCAGCAGTTGGAGGAATGGCTGAACAGCTACCGCCCCGACGAACTGTTCGATGCCGACGGCGCCTTGCTCCCGGAAATCGCTGCGCTGGCGCCCACCGGACACCGCCGAATGAGCGCCAACCCCCACGCCAATGGCGGGCTGTTATTGCGCATGCTCGACTTGCCACGCTTTGCCGACTACGCGGTAGCACTGCCGGCCCCTGGTTGCCAGCGCGCCGAGGCGACTCGGGCACTGGGGAGTTTTTTGCGCGACGTGATGAAAAACGCGCGGGGCGCCAGCAACTTCCGCCTGTTCGGCCCGGATGAAACCGCCTCCAATCGCCTGGACGCCGTGTATGAGGTCACCGCCAAGGCGTGGATGGACCCATTGGAGGCCGACGACCTGAACCTGGCCGCGGATGGTCGGGTCATGGAGATCCTCAGCGAGCACGTCTGTGAGGGCTGGCTTGAAGGCTATCTGCTCACCGGGCGCCATGGCCTGCTGTCGTGTTATGAAGCGTTCATCCATATCGTCGATTCGATGGTCAACCAGCATGCCAAATGGTTGAAAACCGCCGCCAGCGTGCCCTGGCGCAAGCCGGTGGCTTCGCTCAACCTGCTGCTGACGTCCCATGTCTGGCGCCAGGACCACAACGGGTTCTCTCATCAAGACCCAGGCTTCATCGACCTGGTGGCGAACAAGAAGTCCGACGTGGCGCGTATCTACCTGCCGCCTGATGCCAACTGCCTGCTGTCGGTGGCGGATCACTGCCTGCGCAGCCGCAATTACATCAATGTCATCGTGGTGGGCAAGCAGCCGGAGTGGCAGTGGCTGAATATCGACGCGGCCGTGCAGCATTGCCTGGCGGGCATCGGCCGCTGGGACTGGGCCTGCCGTGATGATCAGGACCCGGACGTGGTCATGGCCTGTGCCGGCGACGTGCCGACCCTGGAAACCCTGGCCGCCGTGACGTTGCTGCGCGAGTACGTACCGGATCTACGGGTCAGGGTGATCAACGTGGTGGACCTGATGGTGCTGCAGTCGTCATCGCAGCATCCGCATGGGCTGGCGGATGCGGCCTTCGATGGGTTGTTCACCACCGACAAACCGGTGATTTTTGCCTTCCACGGTTACCCTGCACTGGTGCATCGGCTGCTGTACAAACGCACCAATCATGACAATTTCCATGTGCGTGGCTTCATGGAGGAGGGCGCCACCACCACCCCGTTCGATATGGCGGTGATCAACAACCTGGATCGCTACCGCTTGGCATTGGACGTCATCGAGCGTGTACCTCGGCTGTGCGAACAGCGCCACATTGCACAGGCGCGGTACTGGTCGATGATGGAGAAACACAAGCTGTACCTGATCGAACATGGTGAAGACCTGCCCGAGGTACTTAACTGGCAATGGACACCGGCCACCTAGGGGCTGATGGACGGCGTTACTTGTTCTTCCAGTATTTCTGCATTTCGATAAACAGAAACGACGCCGTCCAGCTGATCAGCACCAGACCGGTCAGCGCTTGCACGCCGGTCAGGAACTTGAGGTTGCCGATGGGGGAGATGTCACCGAAACCGATGGTGGTGTAGGTCGTGAACGAAAAGTACACGCAGTCCATGAACGAACCATCGAAGTTGCCTGACAGGCTGCCCCATTCGCCGTCGCGGATCATCAGGTAGTAGGTCAAGGCGAAGCACCAGACTTCGATCGCGTGAGCCAGCAGGGCGCCGAATACGCCAATCATCATCCTTAAACGGCTCCTGACCTTGAGGCGCGGTAGCAAGTCGTTCAGGCGCAACAGGAATTCGTAATGAATGATCACGGCGATGATGACCACCAGCGTATTAATCAGCGTGACGGCCAGCATGGCGATCCTCAGTGGGTGGTTTCAGGGCGACGCTCAACCTGCGGCGACCGGTACGGGTTTCATTGGCAACAGCGCGGGGAAGTCCTCTGGCGTCAGGCTTTCCTTTTCCATCAATAGACGCGCGCCGGCCTCGAGGTCGGCGCGATGCGCCTGGAGTAGGGTTTTGGCGCGTGCGTAGGCCTCGTCGAGCAGGGCGCGTATACATAGGTCGACTTCTCTGGCCGTCTGTTGCGAATAATCTTTTTGCCCCGTGCTCTGCATCTGCTCACCCAGGTAGGTCATGCTTTGTCGCTCCAGCACTGACTGCCCCAGTTCGGCGCTCATGCCGAAGCGGGTAATCAACTGCCGGGCGATATCGGTTGCGCGGGCCAGGTCATCGGCGGCCCCGGTGGAGATCTGCCCATACATCAGAAACTCGGCGGCGCGGCCGGCCATCAGCACGACGATGCGGTCCTTGAGCATCTGGCAACTGATCAGAAAGTGGTCTTCTGTCGGGCGCTGCAGTGTGTAGCCGAGGGAGCCAACGGCGCGCGGCACGATGGACACCTTGTGTACCGGGTCCATGGCCGGCAGGTGACTCGCCGCCAGCGCATGGCCCATCTCGTGGTACGCCACCACCTGGCGTTCTTCGGGACGCAGCACGCTGCTCTTGCGTTCGACGCCCGCGATCAGGCGTTCCACGGCAGCGGTGAAATCGTCCAGGCCGACGGTGTCGGCGCCACGGCGAGTGGCGACAATCGCCGCTTCGTTGACCAGATTCGCCAGGTCGGCGCCGGTGAAACCGGTGGTGATGTCGGCAATGCGCTCGCTGTCGAGGGCCGCGTTCACGGTGATTTTTTGCAGGTGAACCTTGAGGATCGCCTGCCGCCCCTTGCGGTCAGGCCGATCGATCAACACCTGGCGGTCGATCCGACCCGCGCGCAGCAGCGCCGGGTCGAGCACTTCCGGGCGATTGGTCGCGGCCAGCAGCACCACGCCCTCGCGGGGGTCGAAGCCGTCCAGTTCGGCCAGGAGCTGGTTGAGTGTCTGTTCCTTTTCGTCGTTGCCCCCCATTACGCCGACGCCACGCATTTTGCCCAGCGCATCCAGTTCATCGATGAAAATGATGCACGGCGCGGCCGCGCGCGCCTGTTCGAACAGGTCGTGGACCCGCGCGGCGCCGACGCCGACGAACATCTCGACGAATTCCGAGCCCGAGATCGAAAAAAACGGCACCCCGGCTTCGCCGGCGATGGCTTTGGCCACCAGGGTCTTGCCGGTGCCCGGCGGGCCCACCAGCAGCGTGCCTTTAGGAATATGCGCGCCCAAGCGCGAGTACTTGGCCTTGTCCTTGAGGAACGAGACGATCTCCACCAGTTCGGCCTTGGCGTCATCGATGCCCGCGACATCCGCAAAAGTGATCCCCGTGTCCCGTTGAACAAACACCTTGGCCCGGGACTTGCCGATGTTCATCAGCCCACCCAAGCCCTGTTTTTGCGCGACGCCGCGAAACACAAAGTGCCAGACCACCATGATCAGGATAAAGGGCAGCAGCCAACCCAGTAGACCGCTCAAAAACGTATTGTCATTGACCCCGGTGAAGCTGGCGCCCGACTGGGCCAGGTTCGTGGCTAACACCGGATCGATCCGCACCGTTGTAAACAGGTTGTGGCCGTCGATCGGCACTTTCAGCTTGCCGCTGATCTGGTCTTTCTCGACCTGCAAGTCGCTGACCTTTTGATCGTTCAACAGTTGCAGAAACTGACTGTACGGGATGCTTTGCACCGTGCGGTGTTCCGTCCACAGAAACTGCACAACGGTGAACACGACAAACGCGGTCAGAAAGTAAGACAGGTTCCACTGATGGTTCTTTTTCATAACATTGACTCAAAAAGAAGGCCCGCAACGCATATGCCCCGGTGGGCTCCCTGGGACATTCATCATTTCAGGCGAGCAACAGGTGATCCTCCACCCGCATGACACCCGGCACCGACCAGGCTGCCCGTTCCACGATTTTGCGCTCACTCCATAGGTGAACCTTGCCGTCGAGCCTGACAACGTCCCCGTCGACCCTGACGTGAATATCTTTGGCGTCCACTTCAGCGTTGCGTTTGAGCGCATCTTCGATGTGCTTGCGGATATCGACGATGTCCACCCGGGGGCTCAGGGTCAGCCGATTATCCACCCCGAGTACGCCGGACAACTTGCGCACGGCCTTCTCTACGGCTTCCTTCTGGTACTGCCAGTCGACTTCGCCTTCAAGGGTTATCCAGCCGTTCTGAACGATGACTTTTACGGCATTCCCAGGCACGTCAGCACTCCAGTTGATGATGCTCAGGGCGCGGGCGGCAATGGTGTCGTCCGCCGTGCCGGCGCCTTTGTGCAGCCTGACCTGAATCTCCTCCGCCACGGCGCGCACACCTTTGACGCCTTTTACCGCACGCTCGGCGCTGATTTTCTGCACGTAGCTACTGACATGTCCGGTGAGCGTGACAACGCCGTTTTCCACGGCAACACCGATGCTGGCTGCATCGATCTGCGGTTGGAATTCAAGCTCTTCCATAATGGCTTTGCGCAAACTCAAGTCGCTCATGTGGGTGTCCTCAGTCGAGTGCGTGGCTTAGGGGGCCTTACCTGGCCGCTTACTGGTTTCTACGCCCGAACCGCGAAAAATTATTGAGCTATATCAACAAGGCCTGAGTGATTCGCTGATTGAGTGAAAGCCGGCCATTAGTTGACAAAGATCAGATCGCACGCTTCGTGGCGTCAGATACTCGACCGATGCTTTTCAGTCACAAAGCAGGGTGCCACTCTGCTCGCAAGGAAGTCGGGTGCAGTCAGGCGGTTACACGCGCTCAGGCCGAGGTATCTAATGCTGCCACTCAAACGTATTTTATTGATTGCACCCTCCGAGATGACGCGCACCCCGGCCTTTGACCGGGCCCAGGCACTGGCCAGGGCCGCCGGTGCGTTGTTGCACATTGTGGCGTTTGACTACGTCACGTCGCTGGCGATGGCGGGGTTGTTTGACCATGACGCGATGGCCCAGGCCAGGGAGGGCTACCTGCAGGTCCATCGCCACTGGCTGGAGCAGCAAGTGCGCTTTCAACGGCGCGCGGGGTTGCAGGTCAGCTGTGAAGTGGTGTGGGCCAAACCCAGCCTGGCGCAGGTGCTGGCGTATGTGAACGCGTTTCATGCCGACCTGGTGATCAAGGACGTCGAGCATGTGTCGGCGCTTGACCGGACCTTCCATCAACCCTTGGATTGGCTGTTGTTGCGCGATTGTCCGGCCTGCCTGCACCTGGTCACCGACGCCAGGCATCCGAAACCGTTGAAAGTCCTCGCGGCCATCGACTTGTCGCATCTTGAAGAGCTGACATACGGGCTGAACGAGCGCGTCCTCGAACTGGCGTCGACATTGGCACTCGCCTGCGATGCGCAACTGCACCTGCTGAATGTCAGCAACTGGTCGGTGGTGGGCGATACCACCACGAGTGTGCCAACCCAGAGCCTGGAGAGTAGTTTGGGCGACGCGATCAACGACGCACAGGCGGAAGCCTTCGACGCACTCGCCGAACGCTATAGCGTCGAGCAGAAACACCAACATGTGCTGACCGGGATTCCCCACAAAGTGATCAGCCAGTTCGCCCGGCGCAATGCTTTCGATGTGGTGGTGCTTGGCACGGTCTATCGCGACAGGCTTGACCGGCTGATTGGCAGCACCGCCGAGAGCGTGCTGAACCGCACCTCCTGCAGTTTGATGATCGTCAAGCCATCACCCTGCGTTGACTGAAACCGGCGATGCCATGAAGTCTCAAGGAGGCACCCATGCGCATGACGTTTCTGGGGGCGGCCGGCACCGTCACCGGCAGAAAGTACTTGCTGGAGCATCGACACCTGCACGCACTGTTTGGTTGTTCAGTGCAAAAATGAACGACCGCTTTATACCCAAGGATAGGTACTTTCCGACCTGCTGAAAATTATCGCAACGAGATACGCTTTGGCCGATTGAGACTTTTAAAAACACTGGAGCTTTTTTATGAACACCGATGAAAAGCTTAGGCAGCAAGTGATTGAAGAACTGCGTTGGGACTCGGCACTGAAAGCCGATCAGGTTTTAGTGCAAGTGTCTGATGGCATCGTCACGCTCACCGGCAACGTTGCCAGTCATGCCGAGCGGTGGCACGCGGAGCAGGCTGTCGCTCATGTTGCCGGTGTCGTGGATCTGATCAACCAGATCGATGTCGTGCTGCCCTCCAGCCATGTGCGCACGGACAGTGATCTCGTCGCGGCAGCCGTTGCCGCATTGCAATGGAACACCTCGCTGGCAGACCACCGCGTCAAAGTCAGCGTGGCGGATGGCTGGCTGGTGCTCGGCGGAGAAGTGGATTCTGAGCATCAGCGCCAGACGGCCGGTTATGCAGTGCGCTATCTGCAGGGGATCAAGGGGATCAGTAACGATATCGTGGTCAAGACGCAGGCCTCTGCACAAACCATCAAGACAGATATCGAGTCAGCGTTTCGACGCAAGGCCATCATCGACGCCCATGGTATTGATGTGCGCGTGGAGGGCGGGGACGTCACGCTATCGGGGATTGTCGGATCGCTCCCGGAACGGGAGATGGCGCGTTTGACTGCATCGAGCACTGCGGGTGTGCTGAAAGTTGTCGATAATCTGCTGGTAGCGCCTATCCGACCTGATACGCCTGGCTCGATATAACCGCGCGGGATTGCCCACAGTGTTGATGTTGATCATGGGATGAGTCCGTTGCGCTTACCATCGGCAGCCGCAACCGGCGTTTTTTCGCCGGCTGCCAGGGCGATGCGGGCGAGCTCGGGAATCGATTTGGCTTCAGTCCTGCTCATGATCGACGCTCTGTGCTTTTCCACTGTCCTTTGACTAATCCCTAAATCAGCCGCAATGTTTTTGCTCGGATGGCCGTCCAGAACCATCGCCATAATCTGGCGCTGACGTGCCGTGAGGTGGCTGATATGGTCAATGGCAGCCTTGCGAAGCACCTTGGAATCTTCGGTATCGACTTGATTGGCCAACGCTGCTGTCACACTGGTTAACAGCTGCTGATAACGAAACGGCTTTTCAATGAAGTCGCATACCCCCGCCCTCATTGCATCGACGACGTCTGCTACGCGGCTGTTGCAACTGATCATGAGAATGGGCAGCTCGTCACCCTGTGCTTTAAGACGGGCAACCACCTCGAGCCCGTTGATGCCCGAGGGGCGTGCCTCAATGATCAGGCAGCCCCTTTTGTCACCGGCATAACTGCCGAGAAACTGCTCAGCAGTGCAATAGTCACGCACCAGGTAACCTACTGACTCTAATACGCTGCGCAGGTTGTTGCGCAGCACCGCATCCTCGTCCACCACGTACATGACGGGTGGGTGCGAAGAGGGCATGGCGTGTGTGGTGGGTACTGCAGCTTTTGTACTTAATGCGGCGCCGAGGGTGGCGCGCAACACGTTCAAGCTCACAGGTTTGCGCAGGAGCACGCAATCGGCGGTCAGGGCTGATTGGGTAATCTGCTTTTTCGTATCGGCGGTCAGTATGATCGCGGGTGTGATTCGATTGAATTGACCGCGGATTTTTTGCACCAGTTGGACACCGTCCATGGACCGGTCAAGCGTGTGCTCCGTCAAAATCAGGTCCGGCTGAATGCCTGAACGCGCGATCCATTCCAACGCAGCGACGCCATCGCTGACCGCTACCGTCTGATAGCCCTGCGAACCTAGTCCGCAACTGAGCATGTCGCACAGCAGGGCGTCCGGTTCCACGATCAACAGCAGGCAAATGCGCGCCGTGCTCAACGCTCGAGCGCTCAGCTGTTTGTGCGCGCAGGGTTGAGTGACTGACGGGGGGGAGGGTTGGTCGAGTCCGAATCGACTCAACAACTTCTCCACAGTGGCATCCAATTGTTCGAGCACCCTGCGCGCAGGTGTCGTGGGGTCGAATTCACACGCCTCAAGCTGGCCCACAACGAGTGAAACCAACTGTGCTGTCTGGCGAAGTTTCTGATCAATGCCTTACAACCGTTCAGCGGAGGACGGGCAGTAGACGGATGCAGGGCCTGATGCCTGATGTGGCAACACATCTTCCGACAAGGATTGATTGACTTGCATGATTAGCCCTCCTGACAAGACACGGTGTCGTATTGTCTGTTGCGCAATCCTATGCAGTTTTTAAGGCGCGTTAATTGATCTATGTAAGTATTTACCGAGCCTCTACGAATCTAAATTCCTCAGTTTATTGCGAACAAACAGACCGCTCACGCTAAGCGTCTATATAAGGCGGCCTTTGGGTTTTAATTGTCGGTTTTTGCACCATCGAAGTGCGCTCGTAGCACCGTTAAAGTGCCAGCCCGCACTGAATGACGATGCCATCAGTAGTTTCCGACGCTAGCCACCCGCATGCATTCGGGCCACCGTAATGCCGGTTCATGGAGACGGCGACTGAACGTGGCCGGTTAGACGTTGGATAACTCAATCTCATTGGAAGGCAACCGTTATGGCTTATACGACTATCAATCCATACAACGGCGAGTTGCTCGCACAATTCGATACTCTGACGGCTGAGCAACTGGAGCACAAACTGGCGGCCGCGGCGCAGTGCTATGCGACGTGGAAAAACACAACGTATGCCCAGCGTGCATCGATCATCGCGAAGGCCGGTGAATTGATGCATCAGCGCTTCGATGCCCTGGCCCGTAAGATCACGCTGGAAATGGGCAAGCGAATCAACGAGGCCCGAGGCGAAGTGCAGTTCAGCGCCGATATCATGGCGTACTACGCCAAAAACGCCGAACGCTTCCTGGCCCCGCAAACGCTTGAGCCGACCCAAGGTGAAGCGCATATGGAGAGCAGTCCCATCGGCGTGATCTTCGGTGTCGAACCGTGGAACTTTCCCTTCTATCAGTTGGCTCGCGTGGCCGGCCCGCATTTGATGGCAGGCAACGTGCTGGTGATCAAACATGCCGGTTGCGTGCCTCAATGTGCGATCGCCTTTGAGCAAATCCTGCTCGAAGCCGGCGCTCCTGCCGGGCTCTATACCAACCTGTCGATCTCCCATGAACAGTCCAAACAGGTGGTCGATGACCCCCGTGTTCGTGGCGTTGCGCTCACCGGTAGTGTCGCCGCCGGTCGCAGCCTGGCGTCTTGGGCCGGGCAGAACTTGAAGCCATCCTCCATGGAACTGGGGGGCAGCGATGCCTTCATTGTGCTGGAAGACGCGGATCTGGATCTGGCCGTCAAATGGGCGATATGGGGGCGGATGTATAACTGCGGGCAGACCTGTTGCGCGGCAAAACGCTTCATTGTCGTGGATAAGGTGGCCGATGCGTTCCTGAAGGGCTTTCAGGCCGGGCTCGCGGCGCTGAAACCCGGCGATCCCATGGAAGAAGCGACGACCCTGGGTCCGCTGTCTTCGGAAGCGGCACTGTTGCAGTTGCTCGGGCAGGTTCGCACGGCGACCGATCACGGTGCCAGGATTCTGCTGGGGGGCACACGTATCGATCGCCCCGGCGCCTTTATGACGCCGACCATTCTCAGCGATATCGCCCCTGAAAACCCGGCGTTCCGGGATGAGTTCTTCGGCCCGGTGGCGCTGTTTTTCCGGGTCAAGGACGAAGACGCTGCGATCGCCTTGGCAAACGATTCTGACTTTGGCCTGGGCGGCTCTGTGTTCACACGCGACCTGGACAGGGGGCGTCGTGTGGCCAGTCGCGTGGAGACCGGGATGATGTTTATCAACAACATCAGCTGGAGCGATGCCGAGTTGCCCTTTGGCGGCATCAAGGACTCAGGCTATGGACGCGAGCTGGGCGACATGGGGATCCAGCAGTTCGTCAATAAAAAACTCGTGCGTTACGTGTCGGCTCAAGCTCCCGTCTGAAGCCTTGTCTTTTTTACATTCCGGGTGCCCGGCGATACGCGGGCGCCTTCAACGGAGCGCGCGATGTACGTCAATGTGGCTGTGCTGAAAGAAACCCACCCGCACGAA
This sequence comes from Pseudomonas sp. PSPC3-2, assembly GCF_049897085.1. Classification (NCBI taxonomy): domain Bacteria; kingdom Pseudomonadati; phylum Pseudomonadota; class Gammaproteobacteria; order Pseudomonadales; family Pseudomonadaceae; genus Pseudomonas; species Pseudomonas sp. PSPC3-2. Next base: position 180,881 of record NZ_JAFCVO010000002.1, on the reverse strand, counting down.
CGACGTGTGGCCCTCGTGCCTGGCCTCTGCGCGAAGTTAAGTGCTTTAGGGGCAAAACTTCATATGCAGTCGGGGGCGGGTGACGCGAGTTTTTTGCCGGACGCGGCTTATTCGGACGTGTTGTTCGTGTCCAGCGGCGGACAGTGGCTGCATGAGGCCGATGTGCTTCTCGCGGTGCAGGCGCCTTCGCTTGAGGTCGTAGGCAAGATGAAGCCTGGGTCGGTACTCCTGTGTTTTGTGTATGCGCAGAAGAATCCGGCCTTGGTGCAGCGTTTATTGGAGCGCCAAGTCACGTGTTTTGCCATGGAGCGCCTGCCGCGCATCACGCGGGCTCAGTCGATGGATGCGCTTTCCAGTCAATCAGCGTTGTCTGGGTACTATGCGGTCCAACTGGGCTCGGTACAGATGTCTCGCATCCTGCCAAAAGTCACCACGGCGGCGGGTATCGTGGGGCCGGCGCGAGTGTTGGTCCTGGGATTGGGCGTGGCGGGGCTGGAGGCCATCGCGACCGCGCACCGCCTGGGCGCCGTGGTAGAGGGGTACGACGTTCGCCCGGAAACCGCGGAGCAGGCCAGATCCCTGGGCGCCAACTTTGTCGATGTGGGGGTCGATGCGCGAGGCAAAGGCGGTTATGCGCGGGAGTTGAGTGACGCAGAAAAAACGCAAGTGGCTCAAGTCTTGACTGAGCATATCCAACAAGCGGACCTGGTCATTACCACGGCGGCAGTGCCGGGGCGGCCCTCACCACGCTTGGTCAGTGCCGCACAGCTCGCCGGGATGAAGCCCGGTGCAGTGATCGTTGATCTTGGCGCCGAAGGCGGCGGCAATTGCGAAGGGTGTGTGCCCGGACAGACTGTCATGGTCGGCCAGGTAACACTGATGGCACCGTTGAATCTGCCCTCATCCTTGAGCCAGGACGCCAGCCTGCTATACGCAAAAAATCAGTTCAACTTATTGGCGCTGATGTTGAAGAACAACGTCATCAGCATCGACTGGGACGATCAGATTCTGGCGCAAACGGTACTCACCCACGCGGGCAAACTCATGCATGCGCTGAACCCAACGGATGCCGCAACCCAGGAGAAGACCTCATGAACAGTGCTGGCTTCGTCGGGCTTTATATTTTCATGCTCGCCGCGTTTGCCGGCTGGGTCATCATCGGCCGGGTCCCGGCCATTTTGCACACGCCGTTAATGTCGGGCTCGAATTTCATCCATGGCATTGTGGTGATCGGCGGGCTTATCGGGCTGCTCGATGCCGCGAGCGTGCCCGAACAAACGGCCGGTTTTGTCGCCGTGTTGCTGGGGGCGGGGAATGCCGCAGGCGGGTATGCCGTCACTGGCCGGATGCTGGCGATGTTCCAGACCAGCGCGCCGGAGCCCAAGCGGCGTAAAGCTCATCACTCTGCCACCCGGAAACCTGAAAAGGCTTGAGGTTTGATCATGTTGATTATGACGTCGCAGTGGCTGATTGGGCTGGTGTATTTCTTCGCGGCTTTTTTACTGATTTTCGGGTTGTGGCGCATGTCTTCGCCCGTCACGGCGGCCGGCGGCATTCATGTTGCCGGTTGGGGCATGGCGGCCGCCGTCATCGTGAGTTTTCTCTACGCATTCTCCGTGAGTGAGGCGGCCCGCCCACATTTGCCTGTTAACGTCAGCCTCGCGCTCGGCGCGCTGCTGTTGGGCGGTGGCGCAGCGTGGTGGAGTGGGCGCAAAGCGGCAATGACCGCCATGCCGCAGATGGTCGCGATATACAACGGCATGGGCGGGGGCGCCGCCGCCGCGATCGCCGCCATGGAGTTGTTCGGGAATCGAGTGTTCGACCTTTCCGCATTGGTCGGCACGTTGTTTGGCGCGTTGATCGGCGCCATCTCGTTATCGGGTTCCTTGATTGCCTGGGCCAAGTTGGATGGCCGCATCAACAAGCCATTGCGCATGAAAGGCCTGCAACTGATCAACGCCTTGCTGATGCTGGTGACGCTCTGCGTAGGCGCTTGGCTGATGGTCGTCATGCAGGCCGCACACGGTTCGTTAAACGACGTCCTGTGGTTGATCGGTGTGTTCTTCGGCTGTGCGTTGCTGTTCGGGGTGCTGATGACGTTGCCCATCGGCGGTGCCGACATGCCGGTGGTTATCTCTATCTACAACGCCTTCACCGGACTGGCGGTCGGCCTTGAAGGCTTTGTGTTGCAGGTTCCGGCCATGATGATCGCCGGCATGCTGGTTGGCGCTGCTGGCGTACTGCTCACATTGCTGATGGCCAAAGCCATGAATCGCACGGTCGCGCATGTGCTGTTTGCACGTTTTGGCGATCAGCCGGTTCGTAAAGGCGCAGCGATCGTGGGTGAGCTCAAGCCGACGGCGGCGAGTGATGCAGGCGTCGCCATGCGTTACGCCAATAAAATCATCATCGTGCCCGGCTATGGCCTGGCCGTCGCGCAGGGGCAACAAAAGCTCTACGAGTTCGTGAAGTTGTTGCAAGCCCACGGCGTGCTTGTGCGATTCGCGGTACACCCGGTAGCGGGGCGTATGCCGGGACAAATGGACGTGTTACTGGCTGAGGCCGGTGTGCCTTACGACCTGATATTCCAGTTGGATGACATCAATGCCGATTTCGCTGACACCGATGTGGTGTTAGTGATCGGCGCCAACGACGTGGTCAACCCCGCTGCACGCAGCGATAAAGCATCGCCCATCTATGGCATGCCGATCCTTGATGTGGACAAGGCTCATCACGTGTATGTGGTCAAGCGCGGGGAGGGCAAGGGTTATGCCGGTATTCAGAATCAGCTGTTTTACGCAGAAAACTGCAACATGGTGTACGGCGATGCGCAGGCCGTCCTGGTCAAGATGATCGAGGCGGTCAGAGGTTTGGGATAACGCGTTTTCGGGCTGGGCCAGGCCACCTTTCAGGCCGGCGGGCACCCCGCTCGCCGGTGGTGCTCTGCGGGCCGGGCTGCAACGGCGCCCAGGCGGGTCAGAAACAGCAGGCGTCATTAAATTAATCAGCGATCTGATGGTCCCAGTTCGGGAAATACACCCCAGGTCTATAGCGGCGTGTAGGGAATGCCCTACATGCGTCTCCAATCAATAGGGCAGTATCAGCATTGGCTGATGGCTCTTTGATATTCTTCAGGCTAGAGTGGTTAAAAGATTCTAACGAATCTTAGTTTCTGCGGCCTCGACCGACGCTGCGAGACACTTCATAAATGTGGAGTGCGCCATGAAAGTTCTAATCGCCGATGACTCATCCATGTCCCGCAAGCTGGTCTTGCGATCCCTGCCAGAATCACTGACCGAAGATATTCGCCAGGCCTGTAATGGTGCCGAGGTGATGGAGGCGTATCACGCCGGGTTGGTGGAGCTGCTGTTTCTCGACCTGACCATGCCGGTCATGGACGGCTTCCAGACGCTTGAGGCCCTCAAGCGTGAAGACGCCAATGTGGTGGTCGTAGTGATTAGCGCAGACATCCAGCCGCTGGCCAGGCAGCGAGTATTCGAGCTGGGCGCTGCTGCATTCGTCGCCAAGCCCGTTACAGCTGAAGCTGTACTCGATGCATTGCATCTCATAGGAGTGCTGTGATGGAAACCTTGGCCGCGCTCACCGAAGACCAACGTGATGCCCTGCAGGAACTGATGAATATTGCCATGGGGCAGGCGGCCGAGCGACTGGCCCTGCTGACCGATACCATGGTTACGCTTTCGGTTCCTTTCATTCACCCGCTGATTCGGGAACAGAACAAACTGTCGATTCCGGAGCATCTTCGCCGACGCTTCATGATTGTCACCCGCCAGTCTTTTCTGGGTGAGTTACGCGGCGAGGTGTTCGTGTGCTTTGGCTCGATGGGGGCCGATAAGCTGGCCGAGCTGCTGGGCTATAACGACGACGGCCCTGAGCAGCAGGAAGAGCTCATGTTAGATGTCACCAACATCCTGTCCGGCGCCTGCATCAGTGGCCTGGCCAGGCAGGTGGCGATACAAGTGAGCTATGACGCGCCGTCGATTCTGGTCCACAGAGAAGAGCCCACGAACGCACTGGATGAATTGAACCTGAACGAACACCTTGCGATGGTGTTAGAAATCCGTTTCGAGGTTCAGGCTCATCAATTCTCGTGCGACCTGCTGATCTGCATCACCGAACGTACAGCCGGTGTTGTCATTCGGGCCATCGATCGTTTGCTTTACGAGCTTTGAAAAGGGCGTCTTCATGACAGACAACAAGGCAATTTCCCGGGAAACCCTGGAGTCGATGCTCAAGGCGATCAATATGGGCGTGCTGCTGGTCGATCAGGACTGCAAGGTGCTGTTCTCCAACCACTTTATGTCTATCAATAGCGGCCGAAGTTCCCAGGAGCTGGTGGGGCGCACGCTGTTCGAAGCATTTCCGGAGCTGCCTGAGCGCTGGACCCGGCAGAAGATCAACAGTGTCTTCACGCTGCAAAACTTTGCTTTTACCTCCTGGCAGCAACGGCCGCACCTGTTCAATTTCGAAAGCACCCGGCCCATCAGCGGCATGGTCCGGCACATGTATCAGAACTGCACCTTCTTCCCCGTGCAGGACGCCGATGGCGGCAGTCTGGGTGTAGGCCTAGCCATCAGTGATACGACCGACACCGCGGCCCGCCAACTCGAACTGACGCACCTTAACGAGTTGCTAGAAGAGGAAAAGAGCGCCCAGGCACTGCTTATCGCACGGCTCGAAGACGCCCAGGCGCAGTTGCTGCAGTCCGAGAAGATGGCGGCGATAGGGCAACTGGCTGCGGGGGTGGCCCACGAGATCAATAACCCGATTGGCTTTGTTTGCTCCAACGTCAACAGCCTGCGCCGTTACCTCGTGGATATTTTCGCACTGCTCGATGCCTATGAGCAGGCCAGTGACGAAACACATGCCCATGCTCATCCTGAGCTCGCGGCCATGCGGGACAAGGCCGATTACAACTTCATGCGTCAGGACATCGACGAATTGCTCACCGAATCGGTCGACGGGCTGGACCGTGTCACTCGTATAGTCAAGGACCTGCGCGAGTTCTCCCATGTCGACAGTTACGAATGGCAGTTGGCCGATCTGCACAAGGGGCTGGATAGCACCCTCAACGTTATCTGGAACGAGATCAAGTTCAAGGCTCAGGTAATCAAGTACTACGGCGATATCGAACCCATCGAGTGCATGGGGTCACAGATCAATCAGGTTTTCCTGAACCTGCTCATCAATGCCAGCCATGCCGTCGGCGCCGACGGCGAAATCATCATCAGCAGTGGCAGGGAAGACGGCGGCGTTTTCGTCGAGATCACCGACAACGGTCATGGCATTCCTCTGGAAATCCAGAACCGGATATTCGAACCGTTTTTCACAACCAAACCGGTGGGCATGGGATCGGGCCTTGGCCTGTCGCTGTCGTACAGCATCATCGTCAAGCACCATGGAAGGCTCACCGTCAGAAGTGAGCCGGGCAGGGGCAGTTGCTTTCGCGCGTGGTTGCCATTGCGCCAGCCCCTGGTTCAGGCCCACTTGGCCTCTGCTGTTGAAGGTAGCTGATCATGGACACCCCTTCCTTGAGCGAAAAACGCCACACCGTCATGCTGGTGGACGACGAAGAAAGTATCCTCAACAGCCTGCGCCGCTTGCTGCGCGGCAAGCCTTACGACTTGCTGCTGGCCACGAGTGGGGCGCAGGCGCTGAGTCTTTTCGAACTGCACCCTATAGACATGATTGTCTGCGACGCGCGCATGCCGTTTATGGACGGTCCGACCCTACTCCGGGAGGTGCATAAGCGCGATCCAACATGCATGAATATCCTGCTGACCGGTTATGCCGACATGAGCATGATCACTCAGGCAATCAGCGATGGGTATATTTTCCGCTACATCAGCAAGCCCTGGAATGATGAAGAGCTTCAGCTCACCCTCGATCAGGCTCTGGACCTGCAGAATGTGCTGCGTGGCCGTGACAACCCGAAGGCGCTCATTAGCGAATAGAACGAAAAATTGCGCGCGATCGGGCTATCACCTCAGCGCCCCCACGCAACGTCAGTTGATGTTCGCTGGCAGCTCATGGTTTTTGATAAATCGAAGGCGCCACCAGCTTGAGCGCATCGCTGACGCCGTTCAGGCTTTCCGAATGACTGATCATGAAATAGCCGCCACGTCGCAGAAATGGGAGGAGGCGGCTGACCACTTTTCGCTTGGTCTCCTGATCAAAGTAAATCATCACGTTGCGCAGGAAAATCACATCGAATTCGCCCAATTTGGGCAGGGTCTCGATCAGGTTGACTTGAACGAAACTGACCCGGTGGCGCAGGGTTTTGTCGATCAGGAAGGTGCCTTCCTGCTGGCCAATGCCCTTGAGGCAGTATCGACTGAGCAAGGGTAGCGGCAGCCTGTTCGCGCGTTCCATCGAGTAATGCCCGTTCCGGGCCTTGGCCAGGACCTGGGTGCTGATATCTGATCCGATAACCTCCCAGGGCGTACTGCGCAGGTGTTCGGCAAGGGTCATGGCCAGGCTGTAAGGTTCTTCGCCCGAGGAACTGGCCGCGCTCCACACCCTGAAGGTCTTGCCTGGCGATGCGAAGGGCAATACCCGTTCGCGCAGGAACTCGAAGTGCTTGGGTTCACGAAAGAAATACGTTTCGTTGGTGGTCAACAGGTCCAGGGCAAACTGCAGCTCGTCGGGGTTCTCCTTGCCCATTATCATTTTGAAATACGCGCCGTAGCTCTCCAGCTCATGGAACTGCAGGCGCTTGAACAGACGTCCAGCAACCAGGGCCTTTTTCATGGGAGACAAGTGGATGCCTGCCGCGCCATAGAGCCAGGACTGGAACTGGGTGAATTCGCGATCTTCAAGATTGATCTGTTTCAATCCGAACTCCTTGTTCGTGACTCACTGGGCCTAGAGGGTAGGGCTGTCGCCGGCGTCCGCCAGTTGAGATATTTCATCCACGGATAACACCTTGTCGACCTGCAACACGATGACGAACCTACCGGCGACCTTTGCCATGCCGCTGATAAAGTCAGGACGAATGCGTGCGCCAAAGCTGGGGGGCGGCGCGATCTCGTCCGCCGGAATTGCCAGCACCTCTGACACACTGTCCACCAGAAGCCCGATATCCTGGGCCTGGTGGTCTTCACTGCTGGTTTCGAGGATCACTACACAGCTGCGTCGGGTCACCTTCGTGCAGGGCTGTCCGAACCGTGCCTTGAGGTCCAGCACCGGCACCACGGCACCCCGCAGATTGAGCACGCCGCGCACGAAGTCGGGCATCATCGGCACCGGGGTCACGTGTCCGTACTCGATGATTTCCTTGATACCCAGGATATCTATGGCGAACATTTCGCCGCCCAGCAGGAGCGTCAGGTACTGCGCCTCCTGCTTTTGAATCGCAGCCGTTTGTCGGGTATTGGTTAACGCGCCCATGTCGCTCTCCTGCATGAAAAAGCATCGCGTCCGGTTTGCGCTTAGAACCGCGTGAACTCGCTTTCGTCGGGGCCTGCGCTCTTGAGGAAGGTTTTCTGCTGGACCGCTCGCGGTGCCCGCGCCACCGCGCGCGACACACTGCTTGCCGGGCTAGGCTTGCCAAGTGTGACGTTCGATGCCCGCTCACCCGCCTCCAGTGTGAAAAAGCTCATGGACTGCTGCAACTGTTCGGCCTGGGTACTCATTTCTTCGGCGGTAGAAGCGAGCTCCTCGCTGCTGGAGGCATTTTGCTGAGTGACCTGGTTGAGTTGGTTCATTGCCGAATTGATCTGCGACACGCCGGCTGCCTGTTCTTCGGAGGCGGCCGTGATTTCCTGGACCAGATCGGAGGTCTTGTTGATCGAAGGCAGCATCTCGCCAAGCAAACGGCCCGCCCGTTCGGCCATTTCGACACTGCTGGTGGATAGCTCGCCTATTTCCAGCGCGGCCACCTGGCTGCGTTCGGCCAGTTTGCGCACTTCGGCCGCCACCACTGCGAAGCCCTTGCCATGTTCGCCGGCTCGCGCCGCTTCAATGGCTGCGTTCAAGGCCAGCAAGTTGGTCTGGTAGGCGATGTCGTCGATGATGCTGATGCGTTGCGCGATTTTTTTCATCGCCTGGACCGTCTGCTGAACAGAGTCGCCTCCGTCCCCGGCTTCCTTGGCCGCCTTGCTGGCCATGCCGTCGGTTATCTTGGCGTTCTCGGTGTTCTGGTTGATGCTGGCACTCATTTGTTCGATGGATGCGCTGGTTTCTTCGACGCTTGCGGCTTGTTGGCTGGTGGTCTGGCTGATGGACTGGGCTGTAGCGCTGACTTCCTCCGACGCGCTGGCCAGACCGTCGGCGGCATTGCGCACCTCACCGATAATCTGCGAAAGCTTGCCGACCATTGCCTGCATCGCCGTGAGCACCTGCCCGGTTTCGTCTCTGGAACCCCCTTCGATCTTCACGGCCAGGTTACCTTCGGCCAGTTGGCTGGCGACATCCACGGCCCTTCTCAGCGGGTTGGAAATGATGCGTGAGATAAACAACGCCAGCGCGATGCCCACCAGCAGGGCCACGAGTACCGCGGCGATGATTGACAGTCGCGCGTTCGCGTAGATTTCGTTACCCCGTTGATTGGCTGCCGTCGCCCCGGCGTCGTTGAAGTCGATAATTTTTACCAGGTCGCTGGCGACTTGTTCGAAGTCGCGTTTCGAGTCCCCTTTGAGAATGGCGTTGGTCTGTTCCTTCGCACCCAGCCGGGACTCGGCCAACAGGTTCTTGCTGGTATTGAGGTAGTTGTTCCAATCGTTCTTGAATGTATCGAACAACGCCTGCTCAGCCGGGCTTGAGATCAGCTCTTTTTCATAGCGCGCGATGCGGGTATCGACTTCCTTGCGAGCATCGACGGCCTCCTGTTCATATTGCGTCTGTTCTGTCGGACTGTCGGCCATCAGATGGCGCAGTTCCTTGATCCGATAGTTGGCGACAAAAAAACGGATGCCAGAGGCAACCCGCACTGAGGGCAACCAGTTGTCGCGCATCTCAGTGGCAGTCTCGTTGACCATGCCCAGTTGGATGATGGCGAACCCGCCCGTCAGGGCCGTCAGCACCAACACCAGCAAAAACGACGTGATGAGCTTGGTGGCTATTCTTAAATCGTAGAACCATTTCATTGAAAGGCCTCTCCATGTGCGGTGCGGTCGGCTTAATTGCCGGTATTGTTATCGTTCAACGAATAAACAGCGGGCTGCCCGGGTTTACGCCGGGCACGTTTCCTGGTGGTCGGCGGGTTGATTGACGTTGACTCGTCTGCTGGGCGATGGCCGCTACTTCATTCACCATCGCCCGTCGTTCTGGCGTAGGCTCAGCAGCCCCAGCCCCAGCGGGGCGTGAGTCGCTCAATAGCGGGGCGCACACACCACCGGCGGCGGATATGAGCGGTAATCGGAAAAAAGCGCCTGCCTGAGGAAGGGGCTGCAAGTTGCCGTATGACGACATAAGTTCCTCCCTGAATCAGTAAACCTCGATCCTTCTCACATCCCTATCGGCCCAGGCCAGGATCAACTTGAGCGCAGAACAGGTCAGTCGTCGGCCAGTGGCAAAATAGTTCAGTTTTACAGGGGCGCTCAGTAACGGCAGTAATGTTGCACTGATCATTTATATAATCGGTCGTCGACCAGCGGCGGAAGCGCGTTATATACAAAGCCCGCAACCGCAGAGTGATAATCCTTAAGAATCACGAGTGCCTCCTAGCTTCTTTGTCCTATCCAGGCTTCTAAAGCCTTGGAACTCATAGGTTTTGCTATCAAGTAACCCTGCGCTTCAGAGCATCCCCACTGTGTTAAAAGCTCTAGAACTTCTTCGCTTTCTACACCTTCTGCAACGACTCGGTAGCCGAGGCCCTTCGCCAGCTCTATCAGGGTTTTAACCAGTTTCTTATCATTTTTATTGGTGCACAGCCCACTGATCAGCGACTGGTCAAGTTTAACGGTGCTGGCCGGAAGTTTCTTCAAATACGCCCAGTTACTGTAGCCGGTGCCAAAGTCGTCAACGGCGACCGCTACGCCAAACTTACGAACGCGCTCCAGTTGCCGGATGACTTCTTTCGGGTTGGTCATGAGCATACTTTCGGTAAGCTCAACTTCAAAGTCGGCAGGTTCCAGGCCGTGTTTTTCGACTTCATGAATCAGGGTGTCTACGAACTCGGCGCTTTCCATGTCACTGACAGTAATATTCATCGCTATCAGCAGGCGCAAACCTCGCGCTTTCCAGGCCGCCGCTTGCTGGATAATGGCTTTGAGCACCCATAACCCAATGGAGGCTATCAGCGCTGTTTTTTCAGCCAAGGGGATGAATTCAGCGGGACTGATGTTGCCGAGTACCGGATGCGTCCAACGTATCAATGCTTCTACCGAATGGCATGTTCCCGAGGGTAGTTTGATTTTTGGCTGATATACCAGACTGAACTGTCGGTCAGCGTTGACCGCCTCCGGCAACGCACTCAACAGCATAAAAGCCCGTTGTTGAGCTGCATCAAATTGCGGCTCATAAAGAAACCATCCGAGCTTGCGGTCACGGGCCTCATCCGCAGCGCTTACCACCAGGCGTAGCCAGTCCTGCTGGAGCTCTTGGGATTTTAAAATAGGCAGTACGCCAATCCCTACTTGCATGGGTATGGGGATGCCGTGACACGCAACCGGTGTTTTGAAGTTATGCAGAATATTTTCGCAAATGTGCTCAGGCGTCTGCTGCTCCTTGAGAATGAAGCCAAATCGCGTTGGGCTGATTTTATAAAGCAAGCAGGTATCGGGCAGCAGTTTTTGTAGGCGCGACTTTATGGCCAGGATCAGGTCTTGTGCAAAAATATAACCCAGCGCTTTCACGATATCGTTGAGAAATTTCGGCGCAATGACGTCGATCGCATAAACCTCGCACGTACTTTTCACCCGGATCGTTTGATGGATATCCTCCTCAAACTTCAGTCGATTAAATAGCCCTGTGGGTGGGTCTACGAAGTTACGAGATCGCATATGACAGATACGCATCATGACCAGTTCAGCGAAGCCATTGAGCATGTCAACGTCGAGCGCGCTCATGGGTGTGCGGGCGGCGGTGTCGATGATGCAGAGACTTCCCAGGGTAAAACCATCTTCGGTAATAAGTGGCGCACCGGCGTAGTAACGAATATACGGCGCGCCAGTAACCAAGAGGTTGTCTTTAAACCGGGTATCAAGGCTGGCGTCCAACACCTCCAACCGCGAATTATCCAACGTCGAGTAGGCGCAAAAGGAAACCTCTCTTGGCGTTTGGGTTGCCTCCAGGCCAACCCGCGCGCGGAACCATTGACGATGTTCATCGACGATTGAGATCAGCGTGATCGGCGCGTTGAAATACGCAGAGGTCATTGCGACGATTTTGTCGAAGACTTCGTCGGAGTCGCCGCCCGCGGGGCAAAATTTCGCGACCTCTTTTAGCCTTTCAGCTTCATTCGACGGAATGGGAGCGCCTTCGCCCATGATGACCCTCGCAATTGCTTGGTTCTGATTAACGGTATCAGACGGTGATGTCACTATGATATCATTTTTTTCATTCGCTGGATCGCTCGAAGGTCTGCGCGTCGGCGGCCTCCCTTGATGCTCTCCAGCGAGCAGTGCCGGCTGTCGCTATCAGCAAGCACACGCGCGTTGATCGCTTGGCCAGACGCTGGATCGGTGCGCTCAACGATGCCGCGCAAGACCTGCAACGGCTTGCACCCATCACCGCACCGTCGCAGGTCAGCATAGACAACAAGTGACGCAAAACCAGCGTCGGTCCAAGTGCTTTGACCTGGATCATTTACTCGAATGCCTTCGCATTTATCGTGCTGTAGTTCTTTGAAGCTTGAGATTGAGCTACAGTTCGAGCAAAGCATTATTAGTTAGTCTGAAGACACACTCAAAACGATATATACAAGTTGGCGGTTAATCGCGATTGAATGGTTCCGTTCTCCTAGAAAAGGTCAATGTTCAGTCGTTTCCGACTTCCAGCGCTATGTAGAAGGTTGCTAGGCGTTTTACACGTCTTTCAAATGTCAAGTACTGTCAAAGACCTAGGTACAGGGACGTATGGCTCGCGACACACAGGCAATGGTTGACGACGATACGTTGCGAACCCTCGAGAGCGTGCTCGGCTGTCTGTCAGTTGCGGTTGTGGCGCTGGACCGAGCCGCTCGGGTTGTCGCTGGCAACCCCGCGTTCTCACACCTGCAAATTCATAATGGTGTTTCTCCGACTGCGGGCGGCGAGTTTATCGCCCTCCTGCGGTCCGAAGACCAGGGTGTTTTTTACGCGGCACTGGAACAGGCAGCGGGGAAAACGCGAGTTGGTTTCTCGGCGCTGAGCAGGCTGTCGTGCGGGCTGGACATCGTCTTGACGCTGTGGCGCGAGGATTATTTTATTGTCGAGGTCATTGCCCGCCAGGGACCGTCAGCCGCGCAATCCGATACCGAAAGCTACTCGCAGATTCCGCTCAGGTCGATTTTCGATTCCTCCGGTACCGGCCTGGCGTTGGTGTCGTTGGACGGTCGTTGGCTACGGGCCAATGGCGTCATTTGCAGCCTGCTTGGGTATAGCGAAGCGCAGTTGCAAACCACCACGTTCATAGCACTGACCCACCCCGAAGACCGGGAGGTTGGCAAGCAGTTGATCGACGAACTCAAGCGCGGTGAAAGGCCTGGCGCGACGCTGCATAAACGCTGTATCCGTCGCGACGGGCGGGTGGTGTGGGTGCGGTTGACCGTGGGGCTGGTGCGCGATGATCAAGGGCAGCCAATCTGCTTTGTGTCCCAACTGGAGGACATCACCGAGAACTGGCAGCTTCGCGAAACACTGATGGGCAGTGAACTCAAATTTCTCACCCTCGCGGAAAATTCACCCAACATCATTGTTCGTTACGATCGCAACCTGCTGCGCACTTACGTCAACCCGACATTTTTGCTCTTGACCGGCATGTCTTATGACGAGTCGATAGGCGTCAGCCCTGACGCGGACGCGGGTGAGTATCTCAACCAACTTCGCCATGTCGTCGCGACGGGCGAAACGGCGCAATTCCTGGACAGTTGGACCTTCGCGGACAGTACTGAGTCTGTCAGTTGTGCGGTCAGCCTGACGGCCGAGCGCAGTCCGACAGGCGAGGTGGTCGGCGTGTTGGCGCTGGCCCACGACATTACGGAGTTGTGCAAGCAACAAGTCCTGGAAGATGCGCGCTTGGGCATTTTCGAAAAAATGTCGACGGGCGCCCCCCTGGAGGAAACGCTGGGGCTCCTTGTGGGTTATCTGCAATTGGCCTTGCCCCACCGGTCCTGCAGGGTGCAGCTCGGCACTGGCACTGTGATGAATAAGGCGTCTGCTGTCGGCTGGTCCGAACCGATCGTGGACAAACAAGGACACATTCTCGGCACTTTCGAGTTGTCCCAGTCTCCCGGCACCGGGCCGGATGAGAGCGACACGCTGCGCGTGCGCCAGACGTGTCACATTGCGGCGATTGCGATCGAACGCTGGCGATCAGAGTCGTTACTTCGGGAGCGTGAGCGTCGTTATCGTGACATTTTTGACCACACCCTGGACATGCTTTGCCTGCTGGAAATGACTGAGGTCGGTTGCCTGCGTTGTGTCGAGGTCAACCCCGCGTTGTTACGCGCGCTGGGCAAAGCTCATGCCGATGTTATCGGTGAGCCCCTGGAGCCGATCTTTGGTCGGTTGAGCGCGCAAAAAATCCAGGCGCTGTGCGAGCAATGCACGAGCGCCGGGCGGGTGGTTGAGTCCGATGAGGGCGTGATGCTTCGCAACGAAGTTCGTCAACTGCACGTTACTCTGGTGCCGGTAGCGGATTCGGGGCGCATGGCCCCGCAGATATTGGTGATCAGTCGCGACATTACCCTGTTGACAAGGGCCAGGCAGAAAGAACTCGGACGCCAGCACGATATCAGCGCCCTGGTCGAAAACAGCCCGGATGCTATCGCTCGTCTGAGTGCTCATGGCGAGGTGCTCTACGTCAATGCGCAACTGCGCAAATGGGTGGGCGGGGCCTGGCCGGAACTGATGGGAATGCCCATGGATGCGGTGGCGCCCCTGAACCACCAGTCTCAGCTGTTTCGCGAATTGGTGGCCCAAGTGATTCAGGAAAATAAAGCGACGGAGCAAGAGTTTTTTCTCTCGGGGTTGAAGGCCGCACCCAAAGTGGTGCTGATCCACTTTGTGCCAGAGGTCGACGGCCAGCGGGTCGTGAGTGTGCTGGCGGTGGGGCGCGACATTTCCAAGCTGCGCGCTGCCGAACGGCGCCTGGCCAACTCCAATGCACAACTGCGTGATCTATCGACCCGCCGCGAAACGGCGCGGGAAGAGGAGCGCAAACTGATCGCCAGGGAGATCCATGACGAGCTGGGCCAGCACCTGACGGCACTGCGCATGGGGATATCGCTGCTGAGGTTTCAGTTCGGCGCCTCCACACCGGAGCTGACCCCGCAGGTCGAGCGGCTGATGGTGCTGACCGATAAGACGATCCAGGTCGTGCGTGATGTCTCTACCAGCCTGCGACCCTCCGCCTTGAACCTGGGGCTGGTCTCCGGTCTTGAATGGCTGACAACCGAATTCGTCACCTTGACCCGAGTTCCCTGCGTGTTGCACCTGCCTTTGATTCCCCTGACGCTCCCCGATACGCACACCACCGCCGCGTTTCGCATCGTGCAGGAATCGTTGACCAATATCGCGCGCTACGCCGAAGCGACACAGGTCAGCGTCACCCTGAGCCCGCAGGAAACGCACTGGCTGCTGGAGGTCCAGGATAACGGCAAGGGGTTTGACCCGGATGCCGTCACCCGCCAGACCTTGGGGTTGGCCGGGATGCGTGAGCGCGGCCTGATGTTGGGCGGCAAAGTGATCATTTTCAGCCATCCCGGACAGGGCACTACGGTGCAGGCGTTCATTCCGATGCACAAGGATACGTATTGATGATTCGCATGCTGATTGCCGATGACCACACCATCATGCGCGAAGGGCTCAAGCAGTTGTTCATGCTGGTCGCCGACGTCCAAGTGGTGGCCGAAGCCGAGAGTGGCGCGCAAGTGATCGAACTGTTGCGCCAGGTCGAGATCGACCTGCTGCTGCTCGACATGAATATGCCAGGTATCAGCGGCGAAATTCTGATTGCCCGCCTGCATGCCCAGTACCCGAATCTGCCGATCCTGGTGTTGAGCATGCATAACGAAATCCACATCGCGCAACGCGCACTGCGCGCCGGTGCGCTTGGCTACCTGACCAAGGACCGCGACCCCGAGACCCTGTTGATTGCCATGCGACGCGTGGTCAGCGGTCAACGTTACCTGGACCCTGGGCTGGCGGAGCAGATTGCCCTGCAGAGCAGCGGCTTGAAGCAACAGACCTACGTTGAAAGCCTGTCCGATCGCGAGTTCCAGATTCTGCGCTTGCTGGCTCATGGCATGAGCGTCAACCAGATTGCGGGGCAGTTGGTCATCAGCAACAAGACGGTCAGTACCCACAAGACTCGGCTCATGGAAAAAATGGGCTTCAGTTCTACGGCGGACATTGTTCGCTTCGCCATGACCCTGGGGATTTCATAGTCAGCGCCCTTGGGTAGGGATTTTCCTACCCGGGTTCCCGGTATCCCTACCCCAGAATAGGGATGGTCTGATGGCTGGCGTGCCATTACTGAGCCATCATCCTCCTCAAGCAATCTAACTGCCGATCAACCGGTGATGAGAGGCTTTGACTGGGAGACAGACCGTGAACGAACAGACCACACCCCCCTCGGCTGCTTTGACACTGTTTCCCGTGGCCTTGGCCGGTCTGCTCGGTGGGCTGGCGATCGCTTACAGCAATGGTTTCAGCGCCTGGGCAGTAGGGGCGGGGAGCGTGTTGTTGGCGTTGTGTATCGGCCTGGGCCTTTGGGCAAACAGGGGCTACCAGGCGCACTGGACCCGACTGCGCCAGCAGCTCGATCAACCGGCAGAGACCTCGGCGACATTGGCCGTCGATAACGGCTTGGCAGATGTGTGTCTGAGCGTACTTCCGATCTGGTCCAGGCAGATTGAAGCGGCTCGACTGATCAGCGAAACGTCCATCCTCAAGCTCAGCGAACGTTTTGGCACGCTGTCATCAAACATCAGCAACAGCGTAGCCAGCAACGGCGGGCAAGACGCTTCCCAGCAATTGGTCGACTTGCTGGAAGTCGGCCAGCATGACCTCAACTCCATCGTTCTGGCCCTGCGCGCCGCGCTCTCGAATAAAGAGAACGAGCTCAAGGAAGTTATGCAGCTCTCAGGCTTCACAGAGCAACTTCAGCAGATGGCCAAGTTCGTCGGTGACATCGCCAGTCAAACCAACCTGCTTGCCCTCAACGCTGCCATCGAAGCCGCCCGAGCCGGTGAAGCAGGGCGAGGTTTTGCGGTGGTTGCCGATGAAGTGCGCAAGTTGTCGAGCATGTCCGGCGAGACCGGGCGCAAGATCAGTGAAACCGTCAATACCGTCAACGCGGCCATTGCCCGCACGGTGCAAATGTCCCGCCACCACGCCGAACAAGACACCTTGACCCTCGCCGACTCGGAGCGCGTGGTCTCGCAGGTCATTGAACATTTTCGCGGTACCGCCCAAACCATCGTGCGCAACAGCCATGACTTGCAGCAGCAGAGCGCCAACGTCGCCGACGAGATTGCCCAGGTGCTGGTCGCCTTGCAGTTTCAGGATCGCGTCAGCCAGATGTTGACGCTGATTACCCGCGACCTGGGCAAGCTAGAGCAGCAACTGGACGAGCGCCAAGCATCGAGCCTGAGTGGGCATGCGCTCACCCCGATGGCCAGTGACCGTTGGCTGCAAGAGCTTTCAACGGCTTACACGATGCCGGAGCAACACGCCATTCATGGCGGCAACACGCACGCCAAGGCTGACGCCAGCGAAATCACCTTTTTCTAGAGGAGCTTTTCCGATGAGCAAAACCATTCTGATTGTCGACGACTCGGCCTCCATCCGGCAGGTGGTGAGCATCACGCTCAAAGGCGCGGGTTACGACGTGATCGAAGGCTGTGATGGCAGAGATGCACTGAGCAAGCTGGATGGACGCAAAATCCACCTGATTGTCAGTGACGTGAACATGCCAAACATGGACGGCTTCAGCTTCGTCAAGGCCGCCAAGCTGCTGCCAGCCTACAAGTTCACCCCGGTCATCATGCTGACCACCGAAGCCAGTGATGCGATGAAGCAGCAAGGCCAGGCGTCCGGTGCCAAGGCGTGGATGGTAAAGCCCTTTCAGCCCGCGCAAATGCTCACCGCCGTCTCCAAGTTGATCCTGCCATAGCGATGGCCAGCGACCGCTGACCAGGAGGTTTCCATGAAAAGCACCGTCCCGATGCTGCGTCGAATCCAGGTCATGGAAGGCCCCCTGACGATCTACACGGCCACTGAACAAAAAGACCTGTTGTTGTCGTTGTTTCCGCTGGCCCATGAGGTCGAGTTGGACTTGTCCAATGTCGACGAACTGGACAGCGCCGGTTTGCAACTGTTGATCCTCATCAAACGCGAGTCGCTCAAAGGGAGCACGCAGCTGTTGCTGAGCAACCCGAGTGTGGCCGTGATCGAAGCAATACGGCTCAGCGGTCTTGACGACTACTTCGCCAATCCGCCTTTCGCTCAGTCGCTTGGAGCATGATCGTATGAACATGGATGACGTGCTGCAGACCTTCATTGCGGAGAGTCGCGAGCTTTTGTTGCAAATGGAAGATGCGCTGCTGCAGATCGAGAAGTCGCCGCAGGACCTGGATACCATCAACGGCCTGTTCCGTGTGGCCCACACCATCAAAGGCTCGGCCGGCTTGTTTGGCTTGATGCCCATCGTTGAGTTCACCCATGTCGCCGAAAGCGTCCTGGATCGGGTCCGCAGCCTGGAAGTGCGCGTCGACGAGGCGTTGAGTGCGCTGTTTCTCGACGCCCGTGACCATATTGGCCAATTGATCGACCTGCTGGCCGAAGATGGCAACCTTGATCGATTGGACGAACCGTTGCAGGTCCAGGGCCAACGCCTGGGTGAGCGGCTCGCTCTGTATCTGGAAGGCTCGGTACCGACTGCTTCGCCCGCGCCTCAACATAATAGGCCTGCGGCGGATGACCGCGGCGACAGTCCCGGCCACTGGCATTTGTCCCTGCGCTTTGGCCCGGATGTGTTGCGCAACGGCATGGACCCCTTGGCGTTCCTGCGTTACCTGAGCACGTTGGGGCGTTTGCTACATACCGTCACCCTGTTCGAGGCGTTGCCACCGATAGCCTCAATGGACCCGGAAACCAACTACCTGGGGTTTGAGCTCGCGCTGGCCAGCGACGCCTCCCGGGAGGTCATCGACGGCGCCTTTGATTTTGTTCGCGATGACGCGCTCGTACAGATCCTCGCACCGCAAGCGACTGTCCAAGCGTGTCGCGCGCATCTCGACGCGTTGCCCGAAGACAACGCCGAGCTGCTCGAGCTGCTGGTTCGTTGCGGCACATTGACTGAATCCCAGGCCTTGCTCGTCGCTCAAGAGGGCGAGCAAGCACCGGCCGAGACGCACGGCGAGCTTGAGGCACCGCAGGATTCGATCACGCCGCTGATCAAGGCCGCCAAGAGCGCGGCGAGCAACGAAGGCAATCTGATTCGGGTCGACGCGGCCAAGCTGGATCAACTGATCAACCTGGTCGGCGAGCTGATCATTGCCGGTGCCGGCGCCAACCTGGTGGCGGTGCGTAGCGGGATTGGCGAGATGATCGAAGCCACCAGTCTGTTATCGCGGTTGGTGGAGGAGGTGCGTGACTCGGCACTGACCCTGCGTATGGTGCAGATTGGCGCGACATTCACGCGTTTCCAGCGGGTGGTGCGGGACGTCTCCAAAGAGCTGGGCAAGGACATCGTGCTGCACATCGGCGGTGGCGAAACCGAGCTGGACAAGACGGTCGTCGAGCGTATCGGCGACCCGCTGACGCATCTGGTGCGAAACGCCATGGACCATGGCATCGAGCCCGCGTCGATTCGCCTGCAACGGGGCAAGCCTGCCCAGGGCACGGTGCGCCTGAATGCCTATCACGAATCCGGCAGCATTGTAATCGAGGTCTCGGATGACGGCGGCGGCCTGGCCAAGGACAAAATCCTGGCCAAGGCCCGCGAGCGTGGCCTAGTGGGTGACGGCCAACAACCGGCGGATAAAGACATTCTGAATTTGATTTTCGAGCCGGGCTTTTCCACGGCCGACCAGGTCAGCAACCTGTCGGGCCGAGGCGTGGGCATGGACGTGGTCAAGCGCAATATCACCGCTTTGCGCGGCAACGTGAGTCTGGAGAGTGAAGAAGGGCAGGGCACGACGGTGCGGATTCGTCTGCCGCTGACGCTGGCAATCATCGACGGTTTTCTGATCGGGGTGGGCAAGGCCTCCTATGTCATTCCGTTGAACATGGTGGAGGAGTGCATCGAGCTGGCGCCCGGGCAGGGCGCCGAAACCGGCTACCTGGACCTGCGCGGCGATGTGCTGCCGATCCTGCGGTTACGGGACATGTTTGACGTGCAAGAGCCTCGAGGTAACCGCGAAAACGTGGTCGTTGTGCAATACGCAGGCATGCGTGCCGGCTTGGTGGTCGATCGCTTGCAGGGGGAGTTCCAAACCGTGATCAAGCCATTGGGCAAAGTGTTTGGTGAGGCCCATGGACTGGGTGGTTTCACCATCCTAGGCAGCGGAGCTGTCGCCCTGATTCTGGATATACCCAATTTGTTAGGACTCGTTGCCAAGGACGCCACCCACCGCTCAATCCAAAGTCCTTTATCGACTCAATGAAGCGTCATCAGGAGTTCCTCGCCATGACCGTTATCAGAAATATCATGTTGTTGGTTTTCACGGCAGTGCTGGGTGTTGTCGTGTTGGGTGGCACCAGTTTTTACCTGACCGATGAAATCAATACGAGCGCCAGCTATGCCAACGTCAACACAGTGCCGAGCTTGCTGGAGATCGACCGTGCCGCAGCGGCGTTCACCAACCTTCACGCCTTGGAATGGCAACGTTTGAACGGTCCTGAAAAAAATCTCGTGCCGAGTTACGCCGACAGCGTGGCACAGAACTTCAGTGTCATTGGCAAAGCCCTGGATCATTATCAGGCCAAGTTAACCTCCGACGACCATGACGCGTCACTGTTGACGCAACTGCGCGGCCACCTGGGTGAGTTTGCCACCGTGCAGGCGCATTTCGACAAGTTCATCGACAACGGTGATCAAGCCTCGGCCCGCGCATTGATCGAGGCGAGCCAGCCACTGCAGAACGCGGTGCTGACGGCGATCAGCGACCTGCGTGATTACAACCTGGAACTGGGGCGCAAGGGCCAATTGCTCGCCACCGCCACCGAGCAAAACGCGCGCTACATCATCCTGTTGGTGAGCGGCCTGACCCTGTTGGCTACCGTACTGATGGGAAGCTTGCTGGGGCGTAACCTGATGCGCCAACTCGGTGCTGAGCCTTCGGCGGTTCGAGCCTTTGCTGCACGGTTATCCGCCGGCGAGCTGAATGCCAAGGCGACGCTCAAGGCGGGTGACACCACCAGCCTGATGGCGAGCATGCAGCAGTTGGGGGCGAGCTTGAATGAATTGGTCGTGGAGATGGACCGTATGTCCAGTGAACACGATAAGGGCGACATCGACGTACAGATCGATGCCGGCCGCTTTCATGGCAGTTACCGTTCCATGGCCCAGGGCATCAACGCTATGGTCAACGGCCACATCGCGGTCAAGAAAAAAGCCATGGCCTGTATCCGCTCCTTCGGCGAAGGTGATTTGTCGGCGCCGCTTGAGCGCTTCCCTGGCAAAAAAGCCTTTATCAATGAAAATATTGAGTTGTTGCGCACCAATATCCTGGCGCTGATCAATGAAATGCAGCACATGTCCAGCGAGCACGAAAAAGGTGACATTGACGTCATGATCGACGTCGATCGCTTCTCGGGTTCGTACCGTGATATGGGGCGGGGCATCAATGAAATGGTCGGCGGCCATATCAGTGTGAAGAAAAAGGCCATGGCCTGTATCCGTTCATTCGGCGAAGGCGATCTGTCGGCACCCCTTGAGCAATTCCCCGGCAAAAAAGCCTTTATCAACGAGAACATCGAGCAACTGCGGGCTAATATCCTGGCGCTCGTCGACGACACCCGCCAGATCAGTGACAGCGCGCTGATCGGCAAACTGGACACTCGCCCTGACGTTACACGGCATCAGGGTGACTTCCGCCGCATCATCCTGGGTATCAATGGTTCGCTGGACGCGATCATCGTGCCGATTACCGAAGCCATGGATGTGTTGTCGGCAATGTCCGGCGGCGACCTGACCCGTAGCATCGACGGTGACTATCAAGGCAAGTTCCTGGAGCTCAAGCACTCAGTCAACGGTACCGTGGAAAAACTCTCGGAAATCATCGGCGAAGTGCGTGGCTCGGCTGACTCGCTGTCCAGTGCTTCTGAGGAGATCTCCGCCACGGCCCAAAGCATGGCTCAATCGGCGTCCGAACAGGCCGCATCGGTGGAGCAAACCTCGGCGTCGATGGAGCAAATGTCGGCATCCATTGCCCAGAACACCGAAAATGCCAAGGTCACCGACGGCATGGCAGGCAAAGCCAACAAAGAAGCCTCCGAAGGTGGTCGAGCCGTGAAGGACACTGTGGCGGCGATGAAGACCATCGCCGAAAAAATCGGCATCGTCGATTCCATCGCGTACCAGACCAATCTGTTGGCGCTCAACGCAGCGATCGAAGCGGCGCGTGCCGGCGAGCACGGCAAAGGGTTCGCGGTAGTGGCGGCAGAAGTGCGCAAATTGGCTGAGCGTAGCCAGATTGCCGCGCAGGAAATCAGTGAAGTGGCCAAGAACAGCGTGGCCTTGGCTGAACGGGCGGGCAACCTGCTTGATGAGATTGTGCCGTCGATTGCCAAGACATCGGACCTGGTGCAGGAAATCGCGGCCGCCTCGGAAGAGCAATCCATCGGCTCCGAGCAAATCAACAGCGCGATGTCGCAGATGAGCCAACTGACGCAGCAAAACGCGTCGGCATCCGAAGAGCTGGCGGCAACGGCCGAGGAGATGAGCGGCCAGGCCGAGCAGTTGCAGGAGTTGATGGGCTTTTTCACCGTACAGAGCAAGCGTGCCGGGCGGGCGGTCTCGATGCCCGTCGTCAGCCGTGCGGCGTCCACGTTTGACCAGGATAGCCGTTCGGCGGAGGGCGGTTTCGTCCGCTTCGGGAGTTGACCCATGAGTGCCTCAGCCGTTACGCCAGGCACTAGTGAGCCAGCGCTGCAAGTCGATGAACCCTTGCAGTACCTGACCTTCCTGGCTGCTCAGGAAATGTATGCGGTCAACACACTGAGTGTTCGTGAAATCATCGAATACAACCAGGTGACAACCGTGCCGATGATGCCGTCGTTCCTGCGAGGGGTCATTAACCTTCGCGGTTCGGTGGTGCCGGTCGTAGACCTCAAGGCGCGGTTCGGCAAGGGGGTGACGGTATTGGGCAACCGAACGTGCATCGTCATTCTGGAGGCGGCGAAGGAGGGCGAGTCCCAGGTCTTGGGCGTGGTGGTGGACTCGGTCAGTGAAGTGATCGAGATACTCGATATCGATATCAAGCCCGCCCCGGCTTTTGGCAACCATATTCGTACCGACTTCATCCGGGGGATGACCAAGGTGCGAGGCGAGTTTGTCACGCTGCTGCAAATTGAGCATGTTTTGTGTGTCGATGAGATGGCCGGCTTGATGTGACCGTGACGCATACGGCCGCGCCTCCAGGCGCGACCGGAAAGTAATTGATCCGAGGTGAATCATGGCGCTATCCATCGAAAGTCCACGCAATTCCACGGCCTCAAGCCCCAGCCAATACCTCACCTTTGAGCTGGGCAATGAGATGTTCGCCGTCGGTACGCTCAATGTTCGAGAGATCATCGAATATGGGCCGATTACGAGCGTGCCGTTGTTACCCCCCAGCATACGCGGCGTGATTAACCTGCGAGGCGCTGCGGTGCCGGTACTGGACCTGGGCGTGCGCTTTCGCGGCGAACGCACGGTGCAGACCTCAAAAACCTGCTTTGTGATCCTTGAGGTACAGACCAATGCCGTGCGCAAGCCGGTGGGCATCATTGTGGATGCGGTCAGCGAAGTCCTTGAAATCGCCGAGCAGGACATCGAACCCTCGTTGAATTTCGGTACCGATGTCAGGGCCGATTTTCTGTTGGGTATCGGCAAACTGGAGAGCGGTTTTGTACTGCTGCTGGACATCGGTCGGGTGTTGTCCCTGGAACAGGTCGATGCGCTGGCAAGCCTTGAGTCCTCGGGCACGTCGTTATGAACGTGATTCTCTCCGACGCCGAGTTCCAGCAATTTCGCACCCTCATTCACCAAATCGCGGGCATCAGCCTGTCCGATGCCAAAAAACAGTTGGTGAGCGCTCGGCTCGCCAAGCGCCTGCAAGTGTTCAAGCTCAATACCTACGGCGCTTACTACAAGGTGTTGATGAAGGACAGTACGGAACTACAGGTGGCGGTCGACATGCTGACCACCAACGAAACCTACTTCTTTCGCGAGCCCAAGCATTTTGACTTCCTGCGCGACGTGGCGCTTCCCGAACTGCGCGGCAGCGGGCCTTTGCGCGTATGGAGTGGCGCCTGCTCAAGCGGAGAAGAGCCCTATACCCTGGCGATGGTCCTGGCGGACAACCTCGCCGGCCGGCCCTGGGAGATTGTGGCGTCGGACATCAGCAGCCGCGTGTTGGACAAGGCCCGCGAAGGGCGTTACCCCCTGGAAGCTATACGTGGGATACCCGAAGCACTGCTCAACAAATACTGCCTCAAGGGGGTCGGCGCCAACCACGGTTGCTTCATTGTCGACCCGGCGCTGGCGTCGCGGATCGATTTCCAGGCCATCAATTTGAATAATCCGTTGCCCAAACTGGGGATGTTTGACGTGATCTTCCTGCGCAACGTGATGATCTATTTTGACAGCGATACCAAAGTCCAGGTCGTCAAACGGCTGGTCAGCCACCTCAAGCCCGGCGGGTACTTTCTGGTGAGCCACTCGGAGAGCCTCAATGGCGTCACCGATGAACTGCGGCTGGTCAAGCCTTCAATCTACCGGAGGCCACATGCCCGACTCCCGTGAGATTTTCCTTAATCCCGGCGATTGGTTTTTCGGTGCAGGCGCGATTCGGCTGCGTACAGTGCTGGGCTCGTGTGTGGCCTTGCTGTTCTGGCACCCGCGGCATTTGTTGGGGGGCATGTGTCACTACTTGCTGCCCCAGCGCGCAGCGGCGAATTCAGGTGGCCTGGATGGTCGCTACGGCGATGAGGCGTTCCAATTGTTGCTCGGTCGAATACACGCGAGCAACGCCAAGCCAGCCGAGTTCAGAATCAGCGTATTTGGCGGTGGCAACATGTTTCCAGGGCTTGTGCGTCCGGACAATCATTACGTCGGGCAACGCAATGTCGAGCAAGCCAGGTACCTGCTCGATTTACATCAGTTGCACTGCCAAAACTTCCACGTGGAAGGCGTGGGTTATCGGACCGTGGTGTTCGATCTCGCCAATGGCGACATTGCGCTCAACTACCTGGCCCTGCCGCAACCCCAAAGCAGCCCTCATGGAGAGCGTGCGACATGAGCCTTATCAAAGTGCTGATCATTGATGATTCCGCCGTGGTGCGTCAGGTGCTGACCGCGACATTGGGACAAGACCCCGCGATTGAGGTGATCGGCGCGGCGGCCGACCCCGTGTTCGCCATGGACAAAATGAACAAGCAATGGCCGGATGTCATTGTGCTGGACGTCGAGATGCCACGGATGGATGGCATTACGTTCCTCAAGAAACTGATGGCAGAACACCCCACACCGGTGGTCATCTGCTCCACGTTGACCGAGAAGGGCGCGGCCACCACCATGCAGGCACTGGCTGCCGGTGCGGTCAGTATCGTGACCAAGCCACAACTCAATTTGCGCCAGTTTCTGACCGACAGTTCCGATGAACTGGCCGGTGCCGTCAAGGCCGCAGCCCGGGCCAACATGAAGCGTATGGTGCCGTCCGGGGAGCGAGCCCCCGTCAAGCTGAATGCCGACGTCATACTGCCGGCGAGCACTCAGGCAATGGCGCGCACCACCGAAAACATCGTCGCCATCGGTACGTCCACGGGCGGGACTCAAGCCCTGGAGCTGGTGTTGACCGCCTTGCCCAGGGTGTGCCCAGGCATCGTGATTGTGCAGCACATGCCCGAACACTTCACTGCGGCGTTTGCCGAGCGCCTCAATCGGCTGTGCGAGATCGAGGTCAGAGAGGCCAAGCATGGCGACCGAGTCGTCCCGGGTTGTGCATTGATCGCACCCGGTGGCCGGCACATGTTACTCAAGCGCAGCGGTGCCCAGTACCAGGTTGAAATTGTCGACGGCCCTCCCGTCAGCCGACATCGCCCGTCGGTGGATGTGCTGTTTCGCTCGGTTGCCCGCAGTGCCGGGGGCAACGCGCTGGGCATCATCATGACGGGCATGGGGGACGATGGCGCCCGTGGCCTGAAGGAGATGCACGATAACGGTGCCCGCACCCTCGGCCAGGATGAAGAGTCGTGTGTGGTGTACGGCATGCCCAAGGAAGCCTTCAAGCTGGGGGCGGTGGAGCGTGAATTGCCCCTTGAGCATATTGCTGCGGCGATTCTGCAATCCATGCATCAGCGTCGTTGACTGTTTCGGCTGTAGGCCTGGCGCGCCAAATGAAGGCGAGGAGGTTCGCGGGGCGGCTGTAAAAAATGCTAAGCCACCGGGGATACACGTGTGCTTGCGTTATAAACAGGTTACATACAAGCCTGACATTGTTCCGTAGGATGCACGCGCCAGGACGGCGCTACATGGCCGATAGCCAGTCTCTCCGGCTCTTAGCGCGGTACGTGCCCAGGAGGGGCCTTGTTTGCCCACCTGTTCGCTACCCAGCGTGCTTTGATTTATTCGACGGGACTTGCGTTTATATGTCGAAATTTGAAACTGGCGATTGTCCGGTCGCCTCCAGGCAATCGAAGAAAGTGATACTGGCGACAGTCATTGGCAATGGCCTGGTGATCTACGACTTCACGGTATACAGCTTTTCTGCCGTGATCATCGGCAAACTTTTTTTCCCATCGGACAGTTCCTTCGCCTCGTTGCTGATGGCGTTGCTGACGTTTGGCATCGGTTTCGCGATGCGCCCGCTGGGCGCAATCGTGATCGGCAACCTTGCAGACCGCAAAGGGCGAAAAGCCGGTTTGAATGTCACCAATTTATTGATGGCAGCCGGTACCGCGTTGATCGCTTTCATGCCGACTCATGCCTCTATCGGCGTCACCGCAACGGTGTTACTGGTCGTCTCGCGGTTGCTGCAGGGGTTCGCGACCGGAGGGGAGATCGGGGTGTCGTCGGTGGTGCTGATGGAGCTGGCGGCCCGCAATCAACGCTGCTATCTGGTCAGTTGGCGCTCTGCCAGCCAGGCTGCCGCAGTGTTGTTGGGGGCTGTCGTCGGTGCCGCAACGACCTCGTTGCTGACGCCCGAGCAGTTGTTGGCCTGGGGCTGGCGCATCCCTTTCGTGCTGGGGCTTTTGATCGCGCCGTTTGGGTGGTTCATTCGGCGCAATATGGTGGAGACAGCACGGCGCGGTATCCAGCTACCGTCGCTGCGTGTCTTGCTGAAAAGCCACCGACCCCAGCTATTGTTGGGGATTTTGATGATGGCAACCCCCACCGCAAGCATCTACCTGATGGTGCTCTATATGCCGACCTATCTGGTCCGCACGTTAGGCATGTCGCCGAAGATGAGCTTGCTCTCGGCGTGCTTTTCCAGTGCGGTGCTGTTCATCGCCGCGCCATTGTTTGCCCGGCTCGCCGATCGGCTGCCGCGACGCAAACCCACCCAATACGTGACGATGATCATCAGCATCCTGCTGGTTTATCCGGTATTTCTCGCCTTGACCCATGGTGTTGGCGAGCTGGCCTCTTTGCTGATTATCTGCGTCTATTCGGCTGTAGCGATGGGCAACAACGGTGTCGCCACCGTGATGATTATGGAGGCTTTTCCGGCGCATCATCGTGCCACTGGGATGTCGATGGTCTACAGCTTCGGCGTGACGATCTTTGGGGCGTTCTGTCCGTTTTTTGTGACGTGGTTGATCGGCATTACCCAGAACCCAATGGCGCCTGCCTGGTATCTGCTGGGTGCGCTATTGGTCAGCCTGTTCGCGTTAGTGAAGTTTCCATCCCGCTCGCCGACTCACTGATCAATCCAGCCGGCGACGTTACGGTTACCCGGCATAACTTTGCCCATGCGCTGCGCCGCCATCAGGCGATGGTCCTGCGGCGCCAGGTCATAGCGGCGACGAAACGCGCGGGTAAACGCCGATGCGCTGTTAAACCCCAGGCTGTAGGCGATCTCAATCACCTGGCGGTCCGGATAGCGCACCAGTTCGTCTGCCGCTTCGCGTAGGCGGCAGTTGAGGATATAGCGACCCAATCCACCCTCATGCTGGAACAGACGGTAGAGCGTGGCGCGGGGTAGCTGCATGGCCATCAGCACGTACTCTGGCGTCAACCAGGGTTGATACAGGTTGTTTTGCACATAACGCCTGGCTTTATCGAACATCGCGCTGCGCGCTGCCGCCCGCGCGTGCCCACCCAGCTTGGCCTGTTTCGAAAATGCCGCGAGCATGAGTTGAACGGCAGTATCGAATGTCGACGCGGCCTCGGCGCTGGTCATAGCGGGCAGTTTTCTTGAAAACGCCTCGACATGGTCGATCATCAACTGGGTCATAGGCGTCGTATTCTCGAAGACCCGCCCGTGGATCGACTCGGCATGTGGCAGCGCCGCCTCTACGACCGGGCGCGCGACAAAGAAGGTCAATACGCGGCAACACCCACGGCTCATTCTGATCGGCTGGTTCATGTCCATGGCAACGATGCTCGCGATGGCGGATGTGCCTTGTTCCTGTGGCCCGCCTCGAATGGACTCGATTGCGCCTTGGGTGAAGACCTGAAACACATAGTCCCGGACCTTGTCGGTCGAGATGCGTGCAATCGAACGCTCCAGCAACAAGGCGTCGCTCGAGCAGTCGGTAAAGACCCGATCACCCAATGTGTAGCGGTCAATGCTCGCGTTGAAGTGCGTGGTGGTTGCCTGGGAGGTAGGCAGCACGTCAATGACGTGCCCGACCCGATCACGCCAGGCCAGCAATTGGTTGGCAACCGGCTCGGCGCTGACCTCAAAGTGATCGTGGGCATGCCTGGAGGCGAAATGTTTAGGGGCGTATATGACTGAAGCTGATTTGTTCATGAATTCACTACAGCCCGGAAAGCCTAGGTTATCGACCCGTGAACAGGCGTTGTATCTACCCACTATATGTCCACGCTGCCTACCGGCAGCCCGTCAGAATGGGGTGTCGTTCTCCTTATAGCCGGTTTTTTCCCGAAAGTAATGACAATCCCTCTTTGTATCCAACTTGTTGCGTACTTTCAGGCGCCGGCAAGACCGCGGCAGGGCGCCTGAAAATAGTTGAAAAGTTGCAACGCAGGGTCAAGCCATCTGCAGCGCGCTTGATAGATTGATACGAATTCGAATTTAACAGCGTTTATGGGCTTCGCACGCTGTAAACGCGTGTGCTTGTTTCTCAAGCAAAGTCCGCTCGGTATTGGCCTTGTTATTTTCGGCGCGATGATCTGAAAGGGCACTTTCAACCGGTGAGTACTTCAGGTGTTCACCCGATGGCCCCGACGTCTTGGCTGACACATGCTTGTCCGGCAGCTCAACGATCGAGGCTTCGGCCTAGAGGATTGCAGCACTGACTGGCGGAATCTCAGGTCTTGGATCAATCAATGAAGATCGTGACCGCTGCAGCAATCAACCGCGCAGCGGCAGCCAGTTTTTACGCGGCAACGATGTATCAAACAACCTATTGAAGTAAGGAGTAACGGATGAGTTGCGCCGACTGGGAAGTAGGTTCGTTTGCGATCAATTTGACGCAGCCTGCTGGCGCCAACCCGCGGGAAGGCGCGGCTTTTTCGCTCGCGCAAATTGAAGTGGATAAATTGAACAATATCC
The DNA here is from genome assembly GCF_049897085.1 of Pseudomonas sp. PSPC3-2. Taxonomy (NCBI): domain Bacteria; kingdom Pseudomonadati; phylum Pseudomonadota; class Gammaproteobacteria; order Pseudomonadales; family Pseudomonadaceae; genus Pseudomonas; species Pseudomonas sp. PSPC3-2. Next base: position 151,828 of record NZ_JAFCVO010000002.1, on the reverse strand, counting down.
ACGCCGAGTCCGGAGTGGATTGGCAGAAAGTCGCCGATGCCTGTGTAAAAGTGCTTCGAGAAGAGGGCAAGGATTTTAATGCAGCGGTCTGGTTGTTATGTGCCTGGACCACCCTGCAAGGCGTTTCCGGCCTGGCGACCGGCGTGCATATAGTGCGCGAAATGCTTGAGCTGTATTGGGAGACCCTGACCCCGCCGCCGGCGCGATTGCGTGCCCGGCGCAACCAGGCCGAGTGGATGCTCGAGTGGCTCGCAGTGAAGCTTGAAGGCAGCTTCGAAGCGGTGCCCGGAGAACAATTGGCGCAGTTGCTCGAAGACTGGGACGCTATCGATAGCCATTGGCGCGATCGTGACGCCGATGGCCCAAGCTTTTTTGCGTTGCGTCGTCGTCTATCGCAGCTGCCGGTGCAAGCGAGTGCCGAGCCGACAGCCGTTGCGTCAGAGGCGGTGCTGCCGGCAGTCGATGCGCCTACCGCGATCCCGACGCCGGTTGCGCATGCCCCCTCGGCCCCTGTGCCGCCCCTGGTCCTCGCGCCGGTTCAGTCATTGGGCCGTCTTGAGAGCGATGAGGCCATCGAGAGCGCGGTCAATAGCGTGTTTGCTTCGCTTGCGCCGCTGGTGGGGTTCTGTCTGGAGTCTCGAGCGACCTTGCCGTTGCTGTTTCGCCTCAATCGCCAATTAGCCTGGACGACCCTGGAGCAAGCACCTCCTGCGCAAGGCTACACGACGCGCCTGCCGCCGCCTTCGGACGCGGAACTCGAAGGTTTCAGTCGCTTGCAAAGCGCTGGCGAGCCGCTGGACATCGTGCGCTTTTGCGAAGGTCGGTTGACGAGTTATCCCTTTTGGCTGGACCTCAATCGGGCCAGTCATGCCGCGCTCTCACGACTGGGTTCGGCGGCGATGGCCGGTGCCGCCAGCCTGGCCCTGGAAACCCGGCATTTTCTGGCGCGCTTGCCGTCGCTGGTCGAGCTGACATTCGCCGACGGCCAACCGTTCGCCGATGGCGCAACCCGCAGTTGGCTCGAAGGTTTGGCACCGGCGACGAGCAGCGGCGCCACGGATGGGCTGCAGACGCTGATCGACGAGGTCGGGCGTGATGCCGCGCAAGGCCGTTTGAACGAAGCGTTGGCGCGGTTGCAGGCTGCCGTGCGAGAGGCTGGCAGCGGCCGCGAGCGGTTTCGCCTGCGCGCCGCCCAATGCCATTTGCTACAGCGTTTCGACCCTCGCGCGCAGTTGCGTGTGGCCGTGGATGTATTGCTCCAGGAAGCGACGGAGCAGGGCCTCGATCGTTGGGAGCCGGATCTGGTCCGGCCGTTATTGGAGTTGGCCCTGGCGCATGAAGACGGCGGTTCGAGAGCGTTGTGGGGGCAACAGTTGGCAGCAATGGATTTGCCGGCTTTCTGGCGTTTGGCCAGCGAGCCGGCAAGTTGAATGAGCAACAGGCAATACCTGGCAGGCGTGTGCATATCCATGCCATGAGTTTTCTAACGGCTGCGTTGAGCGAGTCCGGTAAACAGGAGTGAGATTTAATGGCTAGTGAAGGTTCGGTCGCGCCTAAAGAGCGCGTCAATATTGTTTACAGCTCTGACACCGGCGGCGCGCAGGAACAGGTCGAGCTGCCGCTCAAGCAACTGGTGATCGGCGATTTCACCTTGCGTGAAGACGATACGCCGGTTGAAGACCTCAAACCGATCCGCGTCGACAAAGACAACTTCACCGATGTGCTCAAGGGCCAGAACCTGAGCCTGCAGCTGGCGGTACCCAATCGTCTGGCGGAAAACGCGCCAGAGGACGAGCAGCTCCCGGTATCGCTGACCTTCCAGTCCATTCGCGATTTTGAGCCGGATGCCATCGTGGCCCAGGTTCCCGAGTTGCAGCAGCTGATCGCCCTGCGTGATTCGCTCAAGGCCTTGAAAGGGCCGATGGGCAATTTGCCGGAATTTCGCAAGCAGCTTCAGGCCCTGATGAACGATGACGGTGCCCGCGAGCGTTTGCTCTCGGAACTCGGCGTAAAGGACAAGGAATAACCCATGAGCGAAGAAAAGAGTCAGGCAGCGAACGCCACCGGCCAGGCGGTCGAGTCGGTTTCCCTGTTGGATCAGTTGGTGGAAGCGACTCGCGTCAAGCCGGGCGACGAGGCGTATGCCGTCACCCGTCAGGGCCTCGAAGCCTTTGTCGCCGAGCTGCTTGAGCCTGCCCGGCAGTCCGAGAAGGTCAGCGCCGGATTGATCGACGACATGATCGCCACGCTGGATGCCAAGCTGTGTCGGCAAGTCGACGCGATCATTCACCACCAGCAATTTCAGAAGCTGGAATCGTCCTGGCGCTCGCTGAAGTTTTTGGTCGACCGCACGGATTTTCGCGAGAACAACAAGCTGGAAATCCTCAGCGTTTCCAAAGAGAAGCTGCTCGAAGATTTCGAGGATGCGCCGGAGATCACCCGTTCGGGTCTGTACAAGGCGGTGTACACCGCAGAGTTCGGCCAGTTCGGTGGCCAGCCGTTCGGCTCGATCATTGGTAACTACGAGTTCAACCCGGGCCCGCAGGACATGAAGTTGCTGCAATCGGTCGCGGCCATTTCGGCGATGTCTCACACGCCCTTCATCGCCTCGGCCGGACCGCAGTTCTTCGGCATCGACAGCTTTGCCGACCTGCCCAACCTCAAGGATCTGCAAGCCGTCTTCGAGGGCCCGCAGTTCACCAAATGGAACGCCTTTCGCGAAAGCGACGACGCGCGTTTCGTTGGCCTGACGTTGCCGCACTTCCTGCTGCGCACGCCGTATGGCGAAGACACGATTCCCGCCAAGACGTTCCGCTACAACGAAAACGTCGGGGGTGGTAACCAGGACTTCCTATGGGGCAACGCCGCGTTTGCCTTCGCCAGTCGCCTGTCCGACAGCTTTGCCCAGTACCGTTGGTGCGCCAACGTGATTGGCCCACAGGGTGGCGGCACCGTCGGTGATTTGCCGATCTACAACTACGAGGCCATGGGTGAAACCCAGACCAAGATCCCGACCGAAGTGCTGATTTCCGAGCGCCGCGAGTTCGAGCTGGCCGAGCAGGGGTTTATCGCACTGACCATGCGCAAGAACACCGACAACGCGGCGTTCTTCTCCGCCAACTCGTGCCAGAAGCCCAAGTTCTTCGGTAATGACAAAGAAGGCAAGGAAGCCGAGCTGAATTACAAACTGGGCACCCAACTGCCGTACATCTTTGTAGTCAGTCGCCTGGCCCATTACATCAAGGTCATCCAGCGCGAAAACATCGGTACCTGGAAAGAGCGCGGCGACCTGGAGTCAGAACTCAACACCTGGATTCGCCAGTACGTGGCCGATATGGATAACCCCGCGGCCGGTGTGCGCAGCCGTCGTCCACTGCGTCAGGCGGACATTACCGTCAGCGACGTCGAAGGGGATCCAGGCTGGTACCGCGTCGGTTTGAAAGTTCGCCCGCACTTCAAGTACATGGGCGCGTCTTTCACGCTGTCGCTGGTGGGCAAGCTCGACAAGAGCTGATCGGAAGCGCGAATGGGCAACGCAGCCGTTGCCCATTCAGGTGTTCACCCGAGGGTCATTGCCTCGGCGTTTCCATAAGATGGATTCAACGCAGCGAGACAGGGCCAGAGGCTTTGATCGATGCCTGAAAACTAACTGATTAACCCCGGAGTACACGTTATGCCAATGCCATGCTACTTGAGTATCGAAGGCCAGAACCAAGGCAAGATCGAAGGTTCCAGCACCGTTACCGGTCATGAAGGAATGATCCTTGTTCAGGCCGTCGAACACCTGATCGATATTCCGAAGAATCCGCAGACCGGCCTGCCTGCTGGTAAGCGTGTTCACCAGGGCATGACCCTGACCAAAGAAATCGACAAGTCCTCTCCAAAGTTGCTGCAAGCCCTGACTTCCGGCGAGCAGCTCAAGTCTGTTGTGCTGGAGTTCTATCGGATCTCGCCTAAAGGCACCGAAGAAAAGTACTACACCATCACCCTGAGCAATGCCGTGCTCGTTTCGGCCCACACCTGGGTGCCAAACGTATTGAACCCTGAGTTCAAGCAAATGGGCCATATGGAAGACATCGGCATCACCTACGAAAAAATCGTCTGGACCTGGGTTCCGGACGGTATCGAAGCCGAAGACTCGTGGTTGGCGCCAAAAGCGTAAGCCAGGCTCGACTGTTCAATGCCGCCCTGTTCCAGGGCGGCGTTCTTGCTATCGCAGAAGGTACACCGCGTTGAGAGAAAAACGATTGCTGGAGCGCATCACAAGCCTGCAGGTCGAAACCGGTCGCACGCACCTGACCCAGGCGGAAGTGTTGACGCAGTCGATCGTCCAGCATCTGCAACGCATTTTGAATACCCGGCGCGGCAGCGTGCCTATCGACGCCGAGTTTGGCGTACCCGACTTCACCAATCTGGCCGGTTCGTTTGCGACCGGCGAGACCACGCAAATAATCGAGAACATGACTCGCATGATCGCCCGCTACGAGCCTCGCTTGAAATCGCCGCGCATCCTGGTCGCCGAAGGCGCCCAGGAAGTGTTGTCGCTGAGTTTCAGTCTTGAAGGCGTGGTGTCGATCGATGATCGGGACATTCCCATTCACCTGGCAACGCGGGTGTCTTCGGACGGTCGCGTGTCCCTGGCGATGCACTAAGTCATGCTCAACAGCCATTATCAAAATGAACTCAACCAACTGCGACGTCTGGCCGATGAGTTTGCTCGCCGCAACCCGGCCCTGGCGCCGCTGCTGGGGGTGGACTCGGCCAATGACCCGGATGTCGAGCGCTTGCTCGAAGGCGTGGCGTTTCTTACCGGGATGGTTCGCCAACGGTTGGATGACGAGTTTCCCGAGTTCATTCAAGAGTTGGCGCAGCTGCTCTATCCCCATTACCTGCAACCCTTGCCCTGCCTGACGCTGCTGCAATTTCAGCCGCGTGGGGCATTGCAGGAGGTCTCGCGTATCGAGCCCGGATGCGAAATTGCCTCGGTGCCGGTCGATGGCCAGCGCGTGCGCTTTCGCAGCACCGCGGCGGTCGATCTGGAGCCGTTGCAATTGCTCGGTAGCCGCTGGGACGGCGCCGCCGGTGAAGAGCGCAGCCTGGTTCTGGACTTCGCTTTTACCACCGCCGATCCCAATAGCTGGCTGGCCGACAGCCTGCGTTTCTATCTGGGTGATGGCCTGGCCGATGGCTCCAAGTTGTTGCGTCTGCTGCAGCTCAACCTGCGTGAGATTCGTATCTGCGCCCAAGAGCAGCCCATGACCATCCTGCCGGCCAGCCATTTGCGTGGCCTGGGATTCGATGCGAGCAACACCTTGCTGCCGTTTCCCGATACCGCGCACCCGGCCTATCGTTGCCTGCAGGAATACTTCGCGCTGCCCGAGAAATTCCTGTTTATCGAGCTTTGCGGGTTCAAACAATGGCGAGCGAGAGGCGCCGACGGGCGTTTCAGCGTGCGCCTGATGTTCGAAAACCTGCCGGACTGGGCACCGAATCTGTCGGCCAACAGCTTTTTGCTGGGGGTGACGCCAGCGATCAATCTGTTCGCCCAGGACGCGCACCCGCTGCGCATCGACCACAAGCAAGTCGACTATCGCATCCAGCCTGCCGACCATGGCCAGCGCATGAGCATGCGGATTCATTCGGTGCTCAAGGTCAGTGCTTATTCCGCCGCAGGCGGCGAGCGGCTGCTAGAACCGTTCAATACCTTCTCGCAGCGCGACATGTATAACCTGCGCATCCGCGCCTCGAGCATCGATGCCCAAGGCTATGACCACTATCTGAGCCTGCCCTACAGCGAAGGCAAAGTGCCGGGCGAGATGACCTTGTCCATCGGCTTGCTCTGCACCAATGGCAAGTTGCCGGAAAGCCTGCGCCTGGGGGATTTGAACCAGCCTACCGACAACACACCGCCCAGGGTCGAGTTCAAGAGCATCCGTGGCATTACCCCGTGCCAGCCGCCCAAGTTCGACGACAAGTTGCTGTGGCGCATGCTCTCGCAGCTCAATGCCAACCACTTCCGCCTGGCCGATCGCGACTACCTGCGCGGCCTGCTCGCGCTGTATTTGCCGAGTGTCGGCGAAGGTGCCCAGGACGCCAACCAGCGCCGCATCGATGCCATCGAAAACGTCACCGTCAGTCACGAGCGGCGCTTTATTCGTGGGCTGCCGATCGAAGGCAGTGAGGTCCGGGTCGAGTGCCGGGGCGACTATTTTCTCAGCCCCGGCAATTTCTACCTGTTCGGTTGTGTGCTCGATGAGTTTTTCGCCGGCTGTACGGCCATCAACAGCTTTACCGCTTTCACGCTGTTCGACAGCGTCAACCACGAGACCTTGAAATGGCCAGCGAAGATCGGGCACCAACGCCTGTTGTGATCGATCCGCTGCTCGATGACGGCGGCGAGTTCGGGTTTTTCCAGGCCTTGCGCCTGTTGCGGTTACGTTTCCCGAGCGAAAAAGGCTTCGTCGACAACGTGCGGGTCCGGCCGCGTCTGGGGCTTGGGTTTCCGCTGCGGGATATCGAGGGGATCGAGCAGGACGGAGACGGTCGCTATCGGATCGAGGCGAACTTTTTCGGTCTGTATGGCGTCACCTCGCCGTTGCCGACGTTTTACACCGAAGACCTGATCGACGAGCAACTGCTGGGCCACTCAGCGGGACGTGACTTTCTCGACATCCTGCATGCCTCGCTCTATCCGTTGCTGTTCCGCGCCTGGGAAAAACACCGGATCTGGATCGACATTACCGAGCGGCGCGACGTCAAGAGCCTGCGCCAGCTGCAGGCGCTGATCGGCATTGCGGAAGCGCGTCCGGAGCAGCGCGATCAATCCAACGATTTGCTGCGGTATGCCGGGTTGTTCAACCAGTACCCGCGCTCGGCCCTGGGTCTGCAGCAACTGGTCAAGGCCGTGCTCGGTGATGTCGCGGTGGAAGTCGTGCCGTGTGTCGAGACGCGTCTGCGCGTCGACCGTGCGGCGCGCACTTACCTGGGCATGCAGTGCGGTGTGTTGGGCGAAAACAGCCTGCTCGGTCGTGAAGTCATGGACCGCAGCGGCACGCTGGATATCCGCCTGACGTCACTGAGTACCGCGGCTTTTCACGGGTTATTGCCGGGGCAAGCGCTGTATCAAAAGCTTGAACGGTTGGTGGGATTGTATCTGCAGACACCGCTACGCAGCCGACTGGTCATGCGGCTTGCGGCAGATAAGCAACAGTGCGCTTCGCTGGGGGGCGGCTGGCAGCGGCTGGGCCTGGATACCTGGCTGGGCGACGGTGACACACAGGACGATGTTGTATTCATGCTGACGGCCGAACACGGACCAATGCTCGAAGAGAGGGCTCGCTAGATGATTCAGGTAGAACTCAAACCGCTGTTCGCACGGCTCAATGTGTACAGCACCAAGGCCCTGGAGAACGCGGCGGGCCAGACCCTGGCGCGCGCTCACTACGAGATTTCCCTGGAGCACCTGCTGCGCCAGTTGCTGGAAGATCCGGATGCCGATACGACGCGCATCCTCGCTCGATTCGAGATCGATCCGATGCGTCTGCGTGCGTTGCTGGATGAGGGCCTGGCGCAACTGAAAAACGGCAACCCCGGGCGGCCGGTGTTCGCCGGCCTGCTCACTGAGTGGATTCAGGACGCCTGGCTGATTGCCTCGCTGGTGGTCGGCACCGGGCGGATTCGTGGCGGCTCGCTGTTGCTGGCGCTGGTATCGCGCCTGGGTTACTACACCGCCGGCACCCGTTATGGCGAACTGCTCAAGCCGATTTCCACCGATGCCCTGACGGCAGAGTTTGCTCAGCTGTTGGGCGGCTCCAGTGAAGGTCCGCTGGACAGCCTGCAGACCGGCACGGCCTCCGCTTCGCTGGGCAGTGCTGGCGGTGTTGCGCCCGCTGCCGAAGACAATATCGCGCGCTTTTGCGAGGACCTGACCGCCAAGGCAGTGGCGGGGCGCATCGACCCGATTTTCGGGCGCGATGATGAGATTCGCCAGATGATCGACATCCTCGCCCGGCGGCGTAAAAACAACCCCATCGCGGTGGGCGAACCAGGTGTGGGCAAGTCCGCCGTGGTAGAGGGGTTGGCGTTGTTGATCAGCCAGAATGAAGTCCCCGACTTCCTCAAAAACACACGCCTGCTCAGCCTGGATCTCGGTGCGCTGGAAGCAGGCGCCAGCGTCAAGGGCGAGTTCGAAAACCGCCTGCGGGGCGTCATCGAAGAGATCAAGGCGTCCACCACGCCGGTGATCCTGTTCATCGATGAAGCGCACATGCTGATCGGCGCCGGCGGCGCGGCGGGAGGCTCGGATGCGGCCAACCTGCTCAAACCCGCGTTGGCCCGTGGCGAGCTGCGCACCATCGCTGCCACGACCTGGTCGGAGTACAAGAAGTACTTCGAGAAAGACCCGGCCCTGGCGCGCCGTTTCCAACTGGTCAAACTGGACGAGCCGAGCGTTAAAACCGCGGTGTTGATCTTGCGCGGGCTCAAGGGCCACTACGAAAAAGTCCACGGGGTCAGCGTGCGTGATGACGCTATCGTTGCCGCCGCCGAATTGTCGGATCGCTACATTACCGGACGTTTGCTGCCGGACAAGGCCGTGGACTTGCTCGACACCGCCAGCGCCCGGGTACGCATTGGCCTGGGCATCAAGCCTGCCGAGTTGGAGCGCATGGAGCGGCAGTTGTCCGGCCTGGCGCGTGAACAGAGCGCCCTGGAGCGCGACCGTGGCAATGGTTTCCCCGTGGAAGACCAGCGCCTGACCGATATCGCCGACGAACAGGCCGACATCGACGAACGTCGTGCTGCGCTGGAAGTCCGCTGGCTGGCCGAGCGTGACGCGGCGCTGCGCGTCCTTGAAGCACGCAAGCAACTGACCCTGCAAGCACAGGATCTGCCGGTTCCGGCCGAAGGCGAGGTTGCGCAGGTACTGGCCTCGCTGGAAGAACGCCAGGCCGAGCTGGATCAGGCCCGTGAAACCCTGGCCGCGCTGCAAGGCGACGCGCCGCTGCTGTTCACCGAAGTCAGCCCCGATGCGATTGCCCAGGTCGTCTCCGACTGGACCGGCGTGCCGCTGGGCAAAGTGCTGCGCGATGCGGCGGGCGGCGTATTGGCCCTGGCCGACAACCTCAAGCTGCGCATTCGCGGGCAGGACACCGCCGTCGAGCAGATCGCAGAAATCCTCAAGGCCGCGCAATCCGGCCTGCGCGATCCGCAACAGCCGTTGGGCGTATTCCTGCTGGTCGGGCCCTCGGGTGTCGGCAAGACCGAAACCGCCCTGGCCGTGGCCGAACATTTGTTCGGCGGCGAGCAGGCGATGATCTCGGTGAACATGAGCGAGTACCAGGAGAAGCACACCGTCAGCCGCTTGGTGGGCTCGCCCGCCGGTTATGTTGGCTTCGGCGAGGGCGGCATGTTGACCGAGGCGGTGCGCAAGCGTCCGTATTCGGTGGTGCTGCTCGATGAAGTGGAGAAAGCCCACCTGGACGTGGTGAACATTTTCTATCAGGTCTTCGACAAGGGCAGCCTGTCCGACGGCGAAGGGCGGCAGATCGATTTTTCCAACACCGTGGTGTTGCTGACCAGCAACCTGGCCACCGAAGAGATCCAGAACCTGTGCGTCGACGGGCGTCCCGATCCGGACACCCTGGCGGAAAAGATCCGTCCGACCCTGTCCCGGCATTTCAAACCGGCGCTGCTGGCGCGCATGACCATCGTGCCGTTCTTCACCCTGGGTGGCGAGCAACTGGCGGGCATCGTGCGCCTCAAGCTGGGCCGGCTCAGCGAGCGCCTGCTGGCTTCGTCGAAAGTCCGTTTGACGTTTGCAGACGAGGTCGCCGACGCCATCGCCGCGCGCTGCACGGAAGTGGAGAGCGGGGCGCGCAATATCGATTTCATCCTGCGCAAAAGCCTGACACCGCGTTTGTCTGACGTGTTGCTGGGGGCGATTGCCGATCAGCGTCCGCTGGCTGGGTTGCATGTGGCGGTGGATGCGCGCGGCGAGTGGGTCATTACCGCGCAAGAAGTCGATGCGATCAGGTCTTTACCCGAGCGTGAAGCGCTGCTTGAACCCCTAGAGTGACCGCTCGTTTACCGTTTGAAGAACAAGGATTGATTGATGGCTCTCAATGATCACGCGCTCTGCACTTTCGCCAGCCTGGCACCCTCGCTGCTGCTCGAAACATTATGGGTGCAGCAGTGGCAGGGCGAGGAAAAGCTCTCTCAGCCCTATCGCTTCGAGGTTCGGCTGGCCACGATCAATCCGTTGTTCGACGACGAAGCACTGCTGGGCAACCGAGCGGTATTGACCCTGAGCGATGCGTTGGGGCAACCGCATCCCTATCAGGGCGTGGTCACAGAGGTGGATTATCTCGACGCCGATTCCCTGTATTTCTACTACCGCGTGGTGCTGGAACCACGCTTTGTACAGTTGCGTCATTTCCGTTTTTCCGAAATCTGGCTCGACAAAAGTCTGCCGGAATTGATTCGCGACGTGCTCAAGTTGGCCGACCTGACTGTCGAAGGTCCGGGGATGAACGGGTTGCCCGGTTCGGCGTATGACTTCGATATTCGCCTGCCGCTGGCCGATGATCCGCTGACTCAGGCGACGTTTACCTGCCAGTTCGAAGAAACCAGTTTCGCCTTTATTTCACGTCTTCTTGAATATTTCGGCGTGTATTACTTCTTTGAACAGGGGCCTGACGGCGAGGCGCTGGTGTTCTGTGGCGACCGACTGTACCAGCCGCAACTCCCCAGTCTGCTGACCTATCGTCGTCAAGATTCGGAACTGGATGTAGGTCGGGTCCTGGCGGTAGCGCGTACCTTCGAGCGCAAACTCGTCCGGCAAGCGGCGGGGGTCACGCTCCAGGACTTTTCCGCGAGCAACGCGCAGTTGAAGTTAGAGGTCAACGCTTCGGTGGCAACTGCCAGCCTTGGCGCAGATGCCTCGACTGAACAACGAGAGGCCGTCTCTGGTTCGTCTGTATTTATCGGCGGGCAAGGGTTGTATGGCGAGCACTTCGGTTCGCTCGAACAGGGGCAATGGTTGGCCAATCGCCGCGCCCAGGCCATCGGTTGCCGTCAGCGGGAGTTTCATGGCAGCGGTCGAGCCACGGGGTTGCGCGCCGGTTATCCGATGCTGTTAGTCGGCCACCCGCGCCCGCTATTCAATGCCGGTTATCTGGTTATTGAAGTTCACCATGACGGTTATCAGCCGTTGCCGGGCCTGGGGTCGGAGGGGGAAGGACCGGGGCAGGGGATCAACACGCGGTTTATCGCCTTGCCCGGCGAGGTGCAGTTCCGCGCACCCTGCGTGACCCCCCGGCCTTATGTGCAGGGCGTGCTCAGTGCGGTAGTGGACGGTGATGAAGATACCGGTCGGCCGCTGCTCAATGAGCATGGTTGCTACAGAGTGAGTTTCCCGTTCATTCGCGGCGAGAAGAATGCAACGCGCGGTTCGGCCTGGTTGCGTATGGCCACGCTGTCCAGTGGTTCGAGCCACGGCATGAATTTCCCGCTGCTCAAAGGCACGGAAGTGCTGGTTTCGTTCTTGGGCGGCGATCCGGACCGCCCGGTGATTACCGGTAGCGTGCCCAACTCCGAGAATCCTAATGTGGTCACCGGCGATAACGCGACCCAAAGCGGCTTGAGCACCCCCGGTGGGCATTTGTTTGCGATGGAAGACAGCCCGTCCGGGCCGATGATGAAGATGGGGGCGTCTACCGGTTGCAGTTTTACCTTGGGCGAGGGCGATGTCAGTGGGGCGCATTTGCGCACGGACAAGCATATGCAGTTGGCGTCCAGTTCTTATAAACATGAGATACCGGGTGTATATACGCTATCTATTGGTGGAGGGAGTGCACCGAAACCACTTGTGGCCCATGGCTCTAAAGAAGAGCTGCTGAGCAGCAACTTCACCGTTGGCCAGAACGTTTCCCTGGATGCTAAAGATTTTGTTCCCGGTGCAATGGCGGCTACAGGCATTTACGACTGGCTAAGTCATCGGACCAAAAAAACGATTACAGCACTTGATTTGTCAGCAAACTTAACAGGGGTTAAGGCCGCTGTTGCAGCGACTGGCTTGAACGTCAGTGTTGCACTCAATGGCGTGGATGTGAGTGTCAAGGTAGGGATTGTCTCAGTCGCCTACCAGTGGTTTCCTATAAAGGTTGTCAATGGCGATATTATTATTGATAAGGCAAAGGCCAAAAAAGACAAACTAACGTATAGCGAAAAATCGGTTGTCGTCGGCTCCGATATAAGTAAGGTTAAACTGGAGAAGTCTGCCTATTTCATGCATTTATCCAGCAATTCTCATGAGATTACGGTGGGCGCCAATACTATCGTATTGACCAACGATGGCGTGGTTATCAAGTCCGGTGGGATTGTTCATATCGATGGCGATCTGCATGTTTCCGGAGACGTCTTAATGGGTAAGGCACTGTCTGTTGTTGACAGTATTTATGTGGGGGGCGGGGCTCAGATAGGGGAGCGGATGGTAGATAGTTCAATTAACAAGCCTGACCCGTTTATTCCGAGTGTGGCGATCCAAGGGTTAAAAACCAGAGCCTCGGTAGAGTTGAAAAAAATCATTATCGAAGCCGCCCTCAATAAGGTCGATGTCGAAGCTCAGGTTGCTGTGGGTGCTGCCAGTGTGGTTGCGGCCGAGGCCGTCGGTGACGTCGCTGCTGGCGGCGCTGGCGACGCGCCTGCGGTTTGACCGGCGACAGTTGCTCTAAACATGTGCGGAGAGTCTGATGCAACTCAAATGTGAACACGCCAGCCTTGTGTTGCTTGCCACTTCCAAACTGCGGGATACCCATGTCTTGGTGGTTACTTTCGGCTTATTGGTGGATGCCGAAGGCAAGACCATGCCCGCCGAGCAGACCTGGAGCTGGATCGCCGAGCGCATGGGCAAGCAGACGCTGGACAGCGGTTTGAAAAAAAGCCGTGGCACCTTCGCAGTGCAGGGGCAAGCCTATGCCCTGACCGATGCACAGCGTGCTGGAATGGCAGTGCGGGTAAGTCTGGGGACACTTGAGAAAACCCTGCATGTGTTTCCACCCCGTCAATGGAACAAGGGCCTCTTGGGCTGGATGCCTGTTACAACCGGACAGATCGATTGCCTGCCGTTGACCCTGGAAAACGCCTACGGTGGTTCCCCGTGGGCGGATAACCCAGTGGGCAAAGGTTATTGTGCTGATACAGACACCGCTGGCGGAACTGCACTCGCACAACTGGAAGTCGCGAACCTGAGTGTTTGCGATCCAAAGGACCGCCCGGCAATTGCCAGCTTCATGCCATTACCGCCGCAAAGCGCTGCACGCAGTGCCTTTATGGGAACTCTTGACGAGGACTGGACCGCCTATCGTGCACCGTTCTTGCCGATCGACACCGATGCCCGCTGGTTCGATGAAGTGGCGCAGGACCAGTGCAATACCGAATTTTGGCGGGGAGACGAAGCCTGGTCGGTAACGGGGATGCACCCGGCCCAGGCACAAGTGTCCGGGCGTCTGCCTGGCCTGCGGCCACGACTTTTTGTCGAGCGCACTGATAAGCACCTTGCCATCACCGAGGCGCCAATGGACCTCGATACGGTATGGCTGTTCCCCGCAGCGCAGAGTGTGCTTTTGCTCTACCGGGCAGAGGTGTCTGTACTCGATATCGATGCGCAGGATATCGCCACACTGGCGATGGCCCTTGAGCGTGTCGGGGATGCCGAGCTGGATAAGCAGACATGGATTGATCGGCTTTGGCCGCGTCCTCCGGTGGAGCCGGTCGAGATACCGCCCACCGAGCCGCCGGTGTTCGACTCCGGGCCCATGATTGCCAGCGTGCAGGCTGCGGCGGACGCAATACACGCCGAATTATCCGTGGCGCATGAGCAGAGTCTTCAGATCGCCCAGGACATGGCGACAGGCATGGACATGCCTTTCAACCGTGCAGATTATCCGCCGTTGGCCAAACTGGATTTTGCGGCGTTCATGCGAGCGCCGCAGTCGCCTGCCAAGCCCTTCGATCCAGGGGCGCTACGAGCCGAAATCGAGACGGAATTGGCTAAGGCCAAGGCCGACAGCATGCGCCATGCCCGGAGTGCGATCACGCGATTGAGTCTGGATGTCGAGGAGACTTTGGCGCTGGCGAATCAACCCGTCCCCGAGGTTGACCTCATGGGGGTGCTGGCCCGACTGGACCTGCCTCAAGCACAGCAGGCGGATATGGTTGAAAAAGTGGCAGCGGGATTTTCCCGTTCACAAGCGATGGAGGCCTCCATCGATCAGCAACTCGCTGCTGTCGAAAAGGCACTGGCGGCTGATCGAATCAAATTCGGCCCCGCACCCACGCCTGCCGAATACTGCAATCTGACCCGTGAATCGCTGCAAGCCTTACACCTGGCGGGTAAATCGTTGCAGAACCTCAGCCTCAATGGCCTTGATCTTTCAGGGCTGGATCTGGGTCAAGCAGACCTGAAAAGAACGTTGTTTGAAAACTGTCGGCTCAAAGGTGCTTGTCTGGCAAATACGGACCTGAGCCAGAGTCAATTTATTGGTTGTGATTTGAGTGCTGCGAGTTTGGACAAGGCGTCCTTGCAAGAAACGGTCTTTGAACGGGTTCTATGCCCAGGTGCATCATTCAAGGGCGCTAACCTTTTGGCTATTCGAGCCAGTAAAAGTGATTTCTCTACGGCTGATTTCACCGAGGCCAACCTACAGCAAGCTCAACTCAACGAATGCAGCCTCGACAAGGCTCAACTGAGCAACGCCAATCTAAGCAAACTACGCCTCAATAAATGCGACCTGAGCGGCGCAATATTCACCGACAGCAACCTCCACAAAGCCAAGCTCTACGACTGCACACTGGACGCGACAGACATGCGCCGCGCCAACCTCAGCAAAGCCGATTTCGCCAAGGTGGTGGGCCGCGACCTGGACTTGCGCGAGTGCAATCTGCAAAACCTGCGTCTGGCCGCTCACTGCGTTTTGCCGGGTGTGCGCCTGGACGATGCCGACCTGACCGCTGCCAGTTTTCAAGACGCCGATCTGAATCACGCCAGCCTGCGCGGCGCTCGGTTTAACGACGCGCTGCTGAGCGGTTGCGACCTGAGTGATTCCGACGGTGTCGGGCTCGTCGCGCAAGGTGTCTGCCTGTCGGGATGTGACTTGAGTCGCGCTGATTGGTCTGGCGCCAACCTGCTTAACGGCCGCTTGCGCAAGGTGTGCCTGGAGCAGACCAACCTCAGTGGCAGCAACTTGCATGGCTTGGCCAGTGACGCTGTGCACGGCAGCGGCGTGCGCCTGGAACAGGCATTGATGACGCGTTGCCGACTCAAGGAGAGCCTGACTCATGCTTGAGGTATTAAGTGTCGAGCGTCTAAGGGAATTGCTGGCTGATTGGCAGCCCTTGCGCGCGTTGAATCTGGCCGGTGGCGACTATCGCGGTGTCGATTTGAGCAACGCGCGGCTGGAGGAAGTGGATGCGCGTGGCGCGCAATTCAATGGCGCCATTCTGACCCAAAGCTACTGGAAAGACTGCCGCCTGGACGGCGCCAATTTTTCCGACAGCACTGCTGACTCGTCGCACATGAACGCGTGTTCATTGCAGGGCGCATTGTTCACGAATGTGCGTTGGAACAAGGCCTACTGGGCGCAATGCTCCGGCGAGGATCTGGATCTGTCGGGGGCGCAGCTAGAGGCTTTTACGCTCTCGGAGTGCCGCGTACCGCGTATCAGCCTGGCAGCCGCCCAGTTGAGCAAATCCCAATGGAGCCGCTGCGATCTGACGGGCCTTGATGCCCAGTCGGCGCATTTTGCGAAGGCACGGTTGATCGATTGCCAACTCGATCAGGCGCGCTTCGGCCTGGCGTCGTTGCAGCAGTGTGCCTTTGATGAATCGTCGTTGAGTGGCGCCGATTTTCATGCCGTGCAGGCCGAGGGCGCGTCGTTCTACCGCTGCAAGGGAGCCGCGCCGATGTTTGTCGGTGCCAATCTCAAGGGCGCTCTGTTCAATGCCAGCCATTTTGACTCGGTCGATTTCAGTGATGCCGTTCTGGAGATGGCCATCCTGATAGACGCCCAGATGCCAGGCGCGCGCTTTGACCGCGCCCTGTTGCGTTATGCCGATTGCACCGCGTTGCTTGCGCCACGCGCCTCGTTCGTCGCCGCCGACGTGACCGGCATGAATGCGCATGCCGCTGACTTCACCCAGGCCGACTGGCAGCAGAGCAACCCCCAGGCCATCCAGCCCGTTGATACCGAACGCCTTGCCGCCGAGCAATGGCGGCCCGCCTCTTTAGGAAAATCGAGATGAATGAAGCCCCGCAGTATTGCGATGCCGCTGCTCAATTGCGTCATGCACAGGTCAACGCACTGGATGGCGAGCGTTTCGGCGTGGTCAGCAGCGATGGCCGCCGCTATTGGCTAAAACCTGCATTCGGTTGCCTGGTGCGTCCGGCAGTGGGGGACAAGGTGTTGGTCAGCTTGGACGCGCAAGGCGGTTACATCCTTAGCGTGCTGGAACGCGCCATCGCTCAACCGGCGCGTCTGCATCTGGAGGGTGATTTGCATTTGAGCCTGCCCGCTGGCGCGCTGAGCATTCAGGCTCGCGACGGCGTGAGCCTTGACGCCGGTAGCGCATTACGAGTGTGCGCCGAACAGGGCAGTGTGCAGATGCAGCGCGCGCATCTGACGGTCGGGACCCTGGCCATGAGTGGCGAGCATCTTGAGAACCATTGGGTCGAGCGCCACGACAACAGCGTGTATCACCGCGAAAAGGCCGTGCGCCACGAGGCGGATTTTGCTGATAGCCGCCGTCGCGTCGAAGGCCATGAAGAACTTCATTCCGGCTCGTTGCGCCAGCGCGTGCGCGATGAGTGGAGCGTGCAGGCCGACACGCTGGACCTGAACGCACAACGTAGCGTTGCCATTGATGGCGACAGCATCAAGCTGGGGTGAGATCGATTATGTATATGCTCAATAACGGCGGTGCGATGGCGATGTCCACCGTGCCCGATATCTGCAAGACGCCCGTTCCGCCAGCCGGGCCCGTGCCGTTGCCTTATCCCAACACTGCCGATACCAGCGCCGCGGACCCGGGTGGATTGGTGATGGAAGTGCTGGTGGACGGCATGCCAGCGATGAATATGTCCAGCAAGGTGTTGATGACCAGTGGCGATGAGGCGGGCGTGGCCGGTGGCGTCACCAGCGGCAAGGTCAAGGGTGAAATGATCTTCATCGATGGCAGCGCCAAAGTGATGGTCGCAGGTAAGCCCGCCGTGCGTGTCACCTGCCAGACCATGCACAACGCCAATAACACCATGGGTACGGTTTCGCAGCCAAGCCAGACCGCTGTCCTGGTGATGGAGTGAGCATGCCCTCCATTAAGTTTTCCATGGGCGGACTCGTCCTGTGCATCCTGCTCGCCGCCTGCAGCAGCCAGGAACTCACCCCCGAGCAAAAGGCCCTCACCGCGCTCAAATGGGACTACACCGAAAACGCCATCGAGCTGAGCTTCACCGCCGATAACGACCTCAATCAGTACGACGGCCAGGCGCATAACTTGTTGGTGGTGATCACGCAGTTCGATCAGGTCAGTGCGTTTTCCGGCTACACCGGCAGCTCCCAGCAACTGAGCAGCCTGCTGCTGATGAACAGCGCGCCGCCCGGGATGATCGGGCTTACGCGGCTGTTTATCGAGCCGGGTCAGACCCGGCAGTTGAGCCTGCCGCGACTCGAGGGCGCGAAGATGGTCGGCGTCGCCGTCGGCTATGCGCACTTGGACCCGGCGCGCAGCGTCAAGCTCTACCAGATCGGCGTCGATGTGACGTCGACGGGGTTCTTCAGCAAGACCTGGACCGCCACACCGCGCCCCATCGCCATTGACCTGCTCGTCGGGCCCGATGCGCTGTTGCGCGGCAAGGAAAGTCGCCTGGCGTTGCCCAAGCCGGTGCAGCCCCGAGAGGGCGAGGTGCGCCTGCCCGGCGCACAGGACTGACCTGCTTGTCGTGAGCGTTGCAACGGCCACGCTTTTTCAATTTTTTGCCTGAAACCGAGCCCTATGAATATCGATCAGTTGTTGTATTGGCACCAGGGCTTGTTCCTCCAGCCTCAGCATTTCCAACAGAACGATGCCCGTATCGAGCATCGTCTTGCCCGTACCACGGGGTTGAACCATCCATACCCGTGGGGCCTGATCTCGCTGAAGATCAACGAGCCCGCGCTGGTTGCCAAACAATGCCTGCTCGATCAATTGTCGGTGCGCTTCGCCGAAGGCACGTTGGCCGAGTACCCGGGTAATGCGGTGCTGGAATCGCGCAGCCTTGACCTGGGCGAATTCAGTGGCGGCCGCACGCTGTTTGTGGGGTTGCGCCGCTTGCTGCCAGGCGAAGTCAACGCGCAAGTGTTCGAGACCCTCTCGGCCGGTTCTCGGGCGGAAGCGCGGTTTATCGTGGCGGCTGACCCGGAAGTGATCGGTGACCGTCTCGGCAATTCCCCGGAAGCGCGGGTGCGCCCGATGTCCTATGTGTTGCGGCTGTTCTGGGAGGATGAGCTGGAGCATTTGAGCGCCTACGAGCTGCTGCCGATTGCCCGCCTTGAACTGGACGGTGATCGCGTCCGGCCGGCCCAGCGCTACGTGCCGCCGTCGATCAATCTGGCGGCATCGCCGATGCTCCTGCAAACCTTGCGTGAAGTCCGTGACGAACTGGTCGGCCGGGCGCGGCAGTTGTCGGTGTACAAGCAGCCGGGAGAGTCGCGGCGCGGCGATCTCGACGCTGCGCAGGTCAACCATCTGATGGCCCTGGCGGTATTGAATCGCTATGGCCCGTTGCTGACGCATTTGCTCGAAACACCGCAGGTTTCGCCATGGGAGCTTTACGGCACCCTGCGCCAACTTGTCGGTGAGTTGAGTCTGTTTTCCGATGTCTGCGACATGCTCGGCGAAACCCCGGATGGGCGTCTGTTGGTGCCGCCGTACAAACACGAGGAGGCGGGGGCCGCGACGATTGCACTGGTGGCCCTGATCGGCCAGCAGCTCAATGAAATCAGCATCGGCTCAGAGTTGCTGGTGCACCTGCAACTGCAGGAAGGTTTTTATCAGGCCACATTACCGGACGCGTTTTTCGGCCCACGGCATCGTTACTTTCTGGTGGCGCGCAGTGTGGTTGATCCGGTGTGGCTGGCCGAGTGCCTGCCGATGGACGGCAAGCTCGGAGCGCTGAGTGTCATGCAAGGCCTGGTCAACCGCGCATTGCCCGGCGTCGAGTTGATCTACCTGCAGGTTCCGCCCCAGGGGCTGCCACGGGTGGCCGGCGCGTTGTACTTCCGCCTGGAAACGCTGAGCGATGGTTGGGACACGCTACAGCAGGAGCGCCAGGCGGCGTTTTTCCTGCCCCAGCCGCCGGCTGACCTGAGTATCGACCTGGTGGTGGTGCGCACATGATCAATCCCCGCCTGGCTGACTGCTGGATGTCGAGTTTCGAGGCTGCCAAGCGCGGCTTCATTGATCCGGCACAGTCCTATGAGACGCTTGCGCCGGCGCTCATCGTGCTGCTCGATGGCGCGGCCAATCGGGCCCGCGAGCTGCATTTTGCCGAAGCCGAAGTGCGTGAGGCGTTGTTCGCGGTGGTCGCCTGGATCGATGAGGCGGCCATGTCTGGCGAATGGCCCGGGGCGGCAGAATGGCGGCGGGCGCCGTTGCAACGTCACTACTTTTCCACCAGTCGTGCCGGTGTCGAGTTCTTCCAGCGCTTGGAGGCGTTGCCCGAGGCGGCGGTCGGTGCCCGCGAGGTCTTCGGCCTGGCCTTGCTCGGCGGCTTCCAGGGGCGCTACGCGACCCGTCCGGGTGGCGAACTGATGCAATACCGCCGGCTCTGCCTGGAACGGATCATTCTCGATCGGCAGATGGTGCCGCTGGATGCCACCAGCCATCTGTTTGAACAACCCGAGGCGCAGTTACCAACACGCCTGCGTGTGGTGCGCCGGGGCTTGCCCGGCATTTCGTTGCTGCTGCTGATCGGGGTGCCCTTGATTCTGTTGACCGTGCTTTACATCAGTTTCGATCTCTCGCTGGGTCGACAAGTCAGCCAATTGCTGGAGATGCGCTGATGTTGAAGAAAGCAGGGGTGTTGTTGCTCTGGGCGGTGCTGCTGGTATGCATTGTGCTGTTGCTCTGGGGCCTGGCGCTCTACCAAAACTGGCCATTGTGGTACGTGCCGGTGATTTTCATCGTTGCGCTATTGCTGGTTTTTTGCCTGCGTGGGATCGGGCGGCGCTGGTATGCCTGGCGCTTGCGTCGGCGGATGAACAGCGAATTGCCCCAGAGTCGTCGCGATGAGGCGCCGGCGCTTGATCAGGACTGGAACAGCGGTGTGCAGATGTTGCGCCAGTCGCGCCTGAGTCGATTGGGTTCACCGCTGTATGTGCTGCCCTGGTTCTTGACGCTGGGCGAGAGTGACAGCGGCACCCGGCGTTTGCTGGGCAACAGCGGGCTGACCTCGGCCTTGCGTTCGACCCACGGTGGAAAGCCGGCGGCCTCGACTGGGGCCTTGGATTGGTGGTTCCTTGAGCGTGGCGTGATCATTGATCCCGCCGGGCGCATGGCCGAGGGCAACAGCGACGCGGGCCCGGAATGGCGACGGTTGCTGTACTGGCTGCTGCGTTCACGGCGCCGCGAACCCCTCAACGGTGTGCTGCTGGTGATCGACTGCCAGCGCTTGTTGAGCGATTCCGATGCGCGCCTGGCCGAGCAGGGACACAATCTGCGCCGCCGCCTGGATGACCTGGTGAAGGTCTTTGGTGCCCGTTTGCCGGTGTATTTCATTATTACCGGTGCCGAAGCCTTGCCGGGCTTCACCCCATGGGCGTCCGCTCTCACACCGCCCCAACGTGAGCAGCCATTCGGCCTGCTCAGCCTGCAGCGCACGGGGGCGGCGCAGGTGTTTCTCGAAGAGATGTTCAGTGGGATTGGCCAGCGGCTGTTCGACCTGCGTATCGAATTGGGCGTGCGTGGCCTGCCTGATGAAGAGGCGTTCAGCCTGCCGGAGCGCATCGTTGATCTACGCTCGCGTCTCCAGCATCTGCTGTTACCCGCGTTTGACGCCAACCCCTACAGCGAGTTGCCGCTGCTCTGCGGGCTGTTCCTCACGGCCAACGGGCAAGAGGCCGACGGCACAAGTGAAGGCTGGTTCAGTCATGAGTTGCTGGGACAGCTGTTGCCGGCGCAACGCCATGCTTATCAGCCCATCGATAGTTGGCATCGCTGGCGCAGGCTGTTGGCGCATGCCGCAGTGCTTGGCTGGCTGGGACTGTGTGTCGGCTTTGGCGCCTTGCTGGTGTATGCCGACCACCACACTCAGGCAGTGCTTACCGAAGCGATGGACGAGCCGCCAGCGGCCGAGGACTTCGACGGCGGGCTGGAGACCGACCTGGATGCGCTGCGTCGCTTCCGCCAAGCGTTGATCAGCCTGTCTGACCAGCAGCAGGGCGGCTGGCATGGTTTGCTGCCGTTCTCACGGCATATCGAACAGGTCCAGGAGCACTACCGCTCTGACTACGTCAGGTTGTTCGACCACGAAATACGCACGCCAGTATTCGATGGTGTCATCTCGCAAAACCTGCGCAGCGCGTTGAACAGCGGCGATCCACGCCTGATTGCCGCGTATGCCGAATTCCTTGTGCGACGGATCAACCTGCTCGATGCCCGTCTGAACAATCAGTCGATGGATAACCTGCCGCTGCCAGGTTCCGAGGTGGGTTTCCTGAACTTGACCTACGGTTCCAAGCAAGCGACCAGCGCCGGGCAGTTGGTCACCCTGGGGAGCAGCTATCGCTCCTATCTGGAGTGGCAGACCGATATGGCGCAGATGCAGAGCCAGCGAACGGCCTTGCTGGGTCAGCTCGAAAGCATGGGGCTTGAGGGACGCCCCCTGACGTGGCTGAAAGCCTGGGCCGAACTGCAGGACAATCTGCCGCCGATCCGGCTGGCTGAATACTGGAGCGATAGCGATAACCCGGGGCTGAGTCTTTCCGGTGCTTATACGTCGCAAGGACATACTGCGATTTTTGCTTTTATGGATGAACTCGGCCTCGCCAGCCGTGACAGCGCGCTGTGGGAGACACAGCGGGTAAAATTCCTCGATCAGTACCGAAGCGATACCCAGGATGCCTGGTATCGGTTTCTCCAGGGCAGCCTGCTCAGTGCGCAGACGCGCTTGAAAAATCGCGGTGATTGGCAACTGGCCCTGAGTGTCGTCGGTACGCCCAACGATCCGTTCCTGAAGCTGCTGCATCGCAGTGCCGAACGGTTCGCTCTGATCCCCGTCGAGCAACGCGCACCTTGGGCGAACCGGGCGGTGTCGCTCGATCGCTTGCTTGAACTGGCCCGTAACAACGATCTGCATGCCGAAGCGGGGGCGTTGGGCAGCCTGAAAATCACCAATGCGCTGGGGGGCGATGTGCTCAAGGGCGTGGCCAGTGGCGGTTCGATCGAGAGTGGCGTCAACGGCTTGCGCGACGAATTGACCCAAGCCCGCGCGTTGGCCAGGTTTCAGCAGTTGATGAAAGGTGTGGTGGCCGATCTGCAGAAAAGCGATGCGCAAGCGTTCCAGGTTGCCGTGGATACTTGGGGCTTCGGTGCCGATCCCTCGGTGAAGTCTGCGCCGCTGTGGGAAGCCGATAGCGTGCGCAGCGCCTTGATCCAGGCGCTGAAGGGGCCGGATCCGCGTGAAGATGTGGTCTGGTCGTTGGCGACCGGCCAGTTGGATTTCGCCTCGCATTACGCTTCCGAAGTGGCGGCCTGCCGCCTGCAAAGTGACTGGAGCGGGCAGTTGCTCAGTTCGATCCAGGGCGTGCAGGACCCGGTCATGCTTAACGAACTGCTGTACGGCGAACGCGGTCAACTGCCGGCCTTTATGAGCGGGGCGGTGAAAACCTTCGTGCAACGCGATGTGCAGCGCTACAGCGGACGGGAAGCGCTGGGTGTGCAAATTCCGTTGACCGGTGCGTTCTACGCTTATGTCAGTCGTATGCAGCATGCGCGCAACGATCTGCTCGGTGCCGAGCGACAGAGTCAGGCCCAGCAGGCCACGGAGCAGCAAAGCCGGCAGGCACTCGAAGCCGAGCAGAAAGGCCTGGTGGCGCAACGGGCAGAGCTCAAGCAAAGCATTGCCACACTGCAGGCCACGGCGGCCGTGGTGGAATTGTCCGCCGCGCCGTCACAGGTCAACCTCGGCGCTCGCTCGCTGCCCCAGCAGACGCGCCTGACGCTGCAATGCAGTGGCCGTTCGACAGTGCTGGATAACTTCAACTTTCCCACCAGCGCCAGCTTCGTCTGGGCCCCCGGGGCCTGTGCCGATGTTGCCCTGGAGATCAGCTTCGCCAACTTCAAGCTGACCCGGCACTGGACCGGGGACCGGGCGTTCGTGGACTTCCTGCGGCTGTTCAACGGTGGGCAACACACCTTCAGCGCTGATGATTTTCCGGGCCAGCGTAACTTGATGGGCAGTGAGAATCTTATCGGCATTCAACTGACCTACCGCCAGGAAGGCGAACAGGTATTGATGGACAAGTATAGCCAGGCCGACCAATTGCAGCGCCAGGCCACCATCCTCGATGCACAGTTGAATGGCATCGCCGAACAGTTGACGGCGATGGATGCCCAGGCGGCCGCGACGAATGTGCGTCTGGCCGCGCTCGGTTCGCCCACCGAGCAGGGGGTCGCGAGTATTCAACCGCCGACCCAGATCGCCTGGTGCTGGACGCCCAGGCCCGTGGCAACGGGGCTGTCGGCAGGTGAAGGGATTCGCTTGGATCTTGGCACCTATGGCAACGAGACGCGCGTGAAGAACCTTGAGGCGCAACTGCTCACCTTGGGCTTGTCCAGCCGGCGCGAAGCCGCACAGACGATAACCGGCGACAAGGCCACGCGGTTGCTGGTGGTGGCGCTGCGTGACGACGCGGCGGCACAACGGGCGATTCGCGACATTTTGCGCAAAATGGGCGTGAGCGCCACACTCGACAGTGCAGCCGCCAGTAAGGTCGACCTGTGATGAAGAGCTGGCGTGCTTCATTGGCGCTGCGCATTACCTGTGTGCTGGCGCTGGTTCTCGCGTTGAGTTGGTGCGTGGCCGCCGGGCTTAGCGCGTGGCGCACGTATGAACAACTGCAAGGCAAGGCGCTGGACGATCTCAGCCAGCGCCTGGCCTTGCTCTCCAGTGTGGACAATGACGATTTTCGCGACGCGGAGGAGGGCGCCAGACGACTGATGACGCGCTGGAACAGCGGCGCGGCAAACGAGTTTGGCGGCAATATTTTCCAGCGCAGCACCCTGCATTGGGTGCTCAATCCGACCGGGCCGGGCGTTGCGGACAACGCCGCGGCCACCGATCGGTTGGCCCGCGCCGCTTCCGCTGCCGAAGCATTCGGTACGGCCGGCCAGGCGATGACGGTCGATACGTTTTTCTATTTTCCCGACGCTGGGGCGGCTTTTTCCACGCAAGTCGATATTCCGTCGGGTTTCGCCCAGGCCCGAGCAACGCATTTGCGCGCGCTGTTCGACGGACTATCGGCAGATGGGCCTCAGGTTGTCTGGGACGGGCCCTATTACGAGCCGTCGCTGGGCCGCCAGTTGATCAGCGTTGCGGTGGTCGCCCGGGATGTATCGGGCAAACCCTTGTTCATGACCGGCTATGAATTGAAGCTCGATGAGCGGTTGGCCCGTATCGGGCAGTTGCTCAATGGCTATCCCACCCTGTTGCTGGATGCACAAGGTCAGCGTATTGCCGATCTTTCCGGCAATACGCTGGAGGCGGTTTCCCGCGACAGGCTTAAGCAACTGATCGCGGATTTGCCGGCCGCCGCCGGCTTCCCACAGATCGGTCGCTTCGACGCCGACACGCCGATGATCGTCGCTCACCTGCAGCAACCGGATTGGTATCTGTTGACGGTTTATCCGCAAGCGCAACTGCGCGCCGGCGCGTTGGGCCTGATTCTAGCCGAGGTACCTTTTGCGATTGTCGGCTTCATCCTCTTGGCCCTTGGTTTACTCTGGGTGTTGCATCGCCAGTTGGCGCAGCCGCTGGCCCGGTTTGCGCGGGAAATCGAAGAAACCGCTCGCGGCGACGACCTGTCGCGTCGTTTGCCAGAGGCGCGCGCCGATGAGCTGGGACGCTTCGCCAGGGCCTACAACCGCTTGCTCGATGCGTTGCAGGCCGAGCAGGCCGGGCTGGAGCACCTGGTGGAGGTGCGCACTCAGGAACTGCAGGGCGCCCGGGACATGGCCAACCAGGCCAACCAACTCAAGGGGCAGTTCCTGGCCAACATGAGTCACGAAATCCGTACCCCGATGAACGCCGTCATCGGCATGAATCACTTGCTGGCGGATACGCCGCTCACGGCTCAGCAGCAACATTTTGTCACGGCCATCCGTGAGAACTCCGAAGCCCTGCTGGCGCTGATCAGCGACATCCTGGACTTCTCCAAAATCGAGTCGGGTAACCTGAATATCGAGCAGGTCGAGTTCGATCTGACCGAAGTGCTGGAAGACGTCACCGAACTGTTGGCACCGCGCGCGGCGGAAAAAGGCCTGCGCATGATCTGTCATATTGCCACCAATGTACCGGGGCAAGTGATCGGTGATCCGTGGCGATTGCGGCAGATTCTGCTCAATCTCCTGAGTAACGCTGTCAAGTTCACCGCCAGCGGCTCGATTCGCCTGCTGGTCTGGCGGGGGGAGGACGACCAGCTTGGATTTCAGGTGATCGATACCGGCATCGGCATCGCGCCGTCCGCACAGCGTTCGGTGTTTGAGGCGTTTTTGCAGGCCGATGCCTCCACCACCCGAAACTACGGCGGTACCGGGTTGGGCTTGTCCATCAGCCAGCGCCTGGCTGGGATGATGGGTGGCGGTATCGAGTTGCACAGCCAACCGGATGTGGGTTCGACCTTCGCGCTGACCTTGCCCTTGCCGCAATGCCCGGCGCGTGCGGCCGACGCCCCACGGTTGTGGGGGCTGCGGACCCTGGTGGTGGATGAACACGCCGATGAGCGTGGGGCATTGATGGAGATGCTCGGCCAGTGGCAGATGCTGTGCCAGGGCGCAGCGTCTGCCGAAGAAGCATTGAGCCTGATGCACGAGCAGGCACAGTTGGGTGTCAGGTTCGACTTAGTATTGGTCAATTGGCGCCTGCCGATGGTCGATGGCGTCGAGTTCGCCGACCTGTGCCGTGCAGCCCCGGCGTTGGCCACCGCGCGTATCGTGCTGATGGCCTCGCAGGTGGAATCACTGCCGTCTGCCGATGAACTGCGCGCCCATGGCCTGGCCGCGTGCGTTGTCAGGCCGCTGCGTCGTCAGCATTTCTATCGGACCTTGTGCGAGGTGCAGAGCGGTGCAACGCCGACGCTCTGCGAAACCGCATCGCCGTTGCGCAGTCTGGAGCGGCATGACTTCGGCCTGGATGTCCTGGTGGTCGATGACATCGCCACCAATCGCGAGATTACTCAGTTGTTCCTGGAGCGTTTCGGCCATCGCGTCGTTCATGCCCGCGACGGTGTCGAGGCACTGGAAATACTCGGTCGGAAGATTTTCGACGCGGTCTTGATGGACGGGCAAATGCCGCGAATGGATGGCATGGAGGCTGTTCGTCAATTGCGTTCGGGGCAGTGCTCAGTGCTGGATGAGGAGGTTTACGTGATTGCCTTGACCGCCAACGCCATGAGCGGCGACCGGGAGCGCTTCATCGAAGCCGGCGCCAACGACTATCTCGCCAAGCCCGTGTTACCGATGCAGCTGTTCGATGCGATCACGCAAGTGATTGTGCGGCAGCAGGCACGGGGGATGGAGTTGCGCAGCGCAGAGCCCTCGGCACCGAGCCTGGCGAAGCCCGTGCCGACCCTGATGCCACTCCAGGAACAGGACCCACTCCGGGCCCCGCGTCTGCAGCGTTTATTCATGGCGGACTGCCAGGCCTTGCTGGCTCGGCTCAAGGAGGCGGTCGCGCAGGTCGATCATGCCGAGGCCGCGCGTATCGCCCATAGCCTCAAGGGGAGCGCCGGGCAGTTCGGTGAAGCGGCGCTGGAGGCGTCGGCGGCGTTGATGGAACAGGCCGCCGCTGACGCGGATATCGCCACGATGCTCGCTGCGCTGTTGCAACTGGACATGCAGGGTCTGACCCTGGCTGCGCGTCAGCCCGGCCCCTCTGAAAAAACTGGAAAGCCTGACGATGTCTGAGTGCCGTTTACTGCTGGTGGATGATCACGCAATGATTCGCGAAGGGTTGTGTGCGCTGCTGGCCGATGTGCCTGAGCTGAGCGTGGCGGGCGAGGCCGAAGATGGTCAGCAAGCCGTTGCCATGTGCCGCGCCTTGCAACCTGACTTGGTGTTGATGGACCTGAATATGCCGTTGCTCGATGGCGTCTCGGCCCTGACCCTGATCGCCAGGCGCTGGCCGGCCATCCTGATCATCGCCCTGACTTCGACGGTCTCCGAACATAACGCCGCGCTGGCGCTGGAGGCCGGCGCGGTCGGCTATGTGCTCAAGCGCAGCCGGCGCGAAGACCTGCTCCAGGCCATCGCCCAGGTGCGCGCAGGGAAAATCTATATCGATTCCGGTCTCGATGCCGCTCAAGTCATGGCGCTACGCGGCGCCGGGCACGCGGCCAGCGGTGTCAGCCTGACCGGACGAGAACGCCAGGTCTTGAAGCTGGTCGCCGAAGGCGCGCGTAATCGAGACGTTGCCGAGATCTTGTGTATAGGCCTCAAAACCGTAGAGACCCATCGGCTCAACCTGATGAAAAAACTGGACGCACACAACGCTGCCGATATGACCCAATGGGCCTATCGGCTTGGCCTGCTTGGCGAGGATCAATAACCCGTGTTGGGCAACGGCGGCTGGCTTTTTGATTGGCGCGGGGACACCGGCGTAAGTCAGCCCGCGCGCTGAACAACATCATGACGAAGCATCAATTTTGAACAATTTGTAGACGACGACAAAAAACACCGGCACGAAGAAAATCGCAAGCAATGTCCCAGAGAGCATGCCGCCAATCACCGCCGTTCCGAGTGCGTGCTGTGCCCCGGCGCCGGCGCCACTGCCGAGGACCATGGGCAGTACGCCCAGAATGAAGGCAAGCGACGTCATCAGAATGGGGCGTAAACGCATCCTGACCGCTTCAAGCGCTGCCTCAATGAGCCCCTTGCCTTGCTCGTGAATCTCCTTGGCGAACTCGACGATGAGAATGGCGTTTTTCGACGCTAGCCCGATGGTGGTCAGTAAGCCGACCTGGAAATACACGTCGTTCATCTTCCACGTCAGGATGGCACCGACCAGTGCGCCGAGTACGCCTAAGGGGACAACCAGAATCACCGACATCGGTATCGCCCAACTCTCGTACAACGCTGCCAGACACAGGAACACAATCAGGATCGACAAGCCGTAGAGCAGCCCGGTGCGGCCCGTTGATGCTTTTTCCTGGAGCGACAAACCTGTCCACTCGTAGCCAAAGCCTGCTGGCAGTTGGGCCATGGCGTCTTCGACAATCGCCAGCGCCTCGCCGCTTGACGCTTTCCCCGGCATCGCCATGCCAAGTATCTCCACTGACGGCGAACCGTTGTAGCGCTCAAGCTTGGGCGATCCCGACGCCCAGTGCGCCGTGGCAAACGCGGTGAACGGCACCATGGTTCCTGCGCTGTTGCGGACATACCAGCGACCGATGTCCTTAGGCAACATACGGAACTGAGCATCCCCCTGGAGCATGACTTTTTTGACCCGACCCTGATCAAGAAAGTCGTTTACGTAAGTGCTCCCCCAAGCTGTTGAAAAGGTATCGTTGATATCGGACATCGAAAGCCCTAGCGTGCCTGCTTTGTGGTGATCGATATCCAGACGAAACTCTGGCGCGTCCTCTTGCCCGTTGGCCCGAACGGCGACCAATCGCGGGTCTTTGCTGAGAATGCCCAGCAGTTGGTTACGGGCTTTCATCAAGGCTTCATGGCCAAGGTTTGCGCGATCCTGAAGCATGAGGTCAAAACCCGTTGCGTTGCCCAGTTCCGATACCGCGGGTGGGGCGAACGGGATGATCTGCGCATCCCTGACCTTGGCGAAATAAGCCCATGCCCTGGCCGTCACGCTGTTGACGCTAAGGGATTCGTCACGGCGCTCGTCCCATGGCCGCAGCTTGATGAATGCCAGGCCAGTGTTTTGGCCATTGCCTGCGAAACTGAATCCGGAGACGGTGAAAATGCCCGCAACCGCCTCTTTCTCATCCACGAGAAAATGCTGCTCGACTTGTTTGAGCGCGTCATTGGTGCGGGCTGCAGTCGCGCCGGGTGGAAGCTGTATCAGCGCAAAGAGCGTGCCTTGATCCTCGTCGGGCAGAAAACCCACCGGGATTTTGAGGAAGGCGCCGACAACCAAGATCAGGAGCGCGGCGTAGATGAGCATATAGCGTTTGGGCCTGCTCAACATATGGTTCACGCCACCCTGATAATGGCGGCTGCCACGTTCGAAGGTCCGGTTGAACCAGCCGAAGAAACCGCGCTGGGTCAGCTCATGTCCACGATCGATCGGTTTGAGCAGCGTGGCACAGAGTGCGGGCGTCAGAATCATTGCGACGAGAATGGACAACACCATCGCCGACACGATCGTGATGGAGAACTGGCGGTAAATGACCCCCGTCGAGCCGCCGAAGAACGCCATAGGGATGAACACCGCGGCCAGCACCAGTGCGACGCCGACCAGCGCCCCGGTGATCTGCCCCATGGATTTGCGAGTTGCCTCCTTGGGCGACAGGCCTTCTTCGCTCATGACCCGCTCGACGTTCTCCACCACCACGATGGCGTCGTCGACCAACAGCCCGATCGCCAACACCATCGCAAACATCGTCAGGGTGTTGATGCTGAAGCCGAATACCGCAAGTACGCCGAACGTGCCGAGCAACACCACCGGAACGGCAATCGTGGGAATGAGGGTTGCGCGAAAATTTTGCAAAAACAGGTACATCACCAGAAATACCAGCACGATCGCTTCGACCAACGTGCGCACGACTTCTTCTATGGAAATGCGCACGAAAGGGGTCGTGTCATACGGTTTCTGTACCTGAACACCCTGCGGGAAAAAGGGTTTGAACTCCTCAATCCGCGCATCGATGGCCTTGACCGTATCGAGTGCGTTGGCTCCCGGAGCGAGTTTGATGGCCAGACCGGCAGCCGGTTTGCCATTGAACCGACTGGCGTTACTGTAGCTTTCGCTGCCCAGTTCGACCCGGGCGACGTCACGCAAACGCACCTGGGCGCCGTCGGTCTGCGTGCGCAGTAAGATGTCCTCAAACTCGGCGGCACTGCGAAGTTGAGTCTGAGAGGTAATGGTCGCATTGAGTTGCTGGTTGCCGGACGCCGGCAGCGCGCCGAGTTGCCCGGATGACACTTGCACGTTCTGCGCTTGGATCGCGTCCTTTACATCCAGCGGCGTCAGGCTGAAGTTTTCCAGCTTGTCGGGATCGAGCCATATCCGCATGGCATATTGCGCACCGAATAACGTGGTATCGCCAACCCCATCGACCCTTCCGATCGCGTCCTGGATGTTGGCCGAGACATAGTTCGATAGATCGGCACCATTCATTCGGCCATCTTCGGAGGTGAAGGCCAGGATATTCAGAAAGTTGGTGGACGATTTGACGACCTGCACGCCCTGTTGCTGAACCTGCGAGGGAAGTAGGGGAGTCGCCAGTGCGAGCTTGTTCTGCACCTGTACCTGCGCAGTGTCAGGGTCCGTGCCGTTTTCAAAGGTCAGCGTAATCGTGACGGAGCCATTGGATTCGCTCGTTGACGCGATGTAGCTCAGGCGATCCAGGCCCTTCATTTTCTGCTCGATGACTTGAGTGACCGTATCCTCCAGGATTTTTGCCGACGCACCTGGGTAGGTCGCGGTAATGGCGATGGCGGGCGGTGCAATAGTCGGGTATTGCGCAATGGGCAGCGTCAGGATGGACAACACACCGACAAGCATGACGATGATGGCCAGCACCCAGGCAAAAATCGGGCGATCAATAAAAAAACGTGCCATGGTATTTACCCGCTGCTCAATGAAGGTCGGAAGGTGCAGGTGCCTGCGTCACGGACGGCGCCTGCCACGGTACGGTCTTGACCGTCACACCAGGGGCCGCGCGCTGCAGCCCATCAATGACCAATTGATCACCGGCATTCAGCCCACTACGAATCAGCCACTGATCCCCGATAGCCCGGTCGGTTTCCAGATCTCGTCGCTCGAGTTTGTCGTCCTTGCCCACCACGTAAGCCTGGGGTTTGCCTGTGCTGTCCCTTGATACCGCTTGCTGGGGAACCAGCAGGCCTTGATCCTTGACACCCTCTTCAAGGACCGCGCGGACATACATCCCCGGAAGCAGGGTGGCGTTGGGATTGGGAAAGATCGCGCGAAGGGTGATGGCCCCGGTGTCTTGATCCACCGTCACATCCGAAAATTCAAGCGAGCCCTCCAGGGGATAAAAGCTGCCGTCTTCGAGTCGCAGCCTGACTTTAGCCGCGCTTGCACCGCTTTTTTCCAGATCGCCTTGGGCCATTGCTTTCTTGAGGCGCAGGAGTGCGACGCTAGGCTGCGTGACGTCCACGTAGATCGGATCAAGCTGCTGGATGGTTGCCATGGCCGTGCTCTGACTGGCCGTGACCAATGCGCCTGGGGTGATACTGGATTTGCCGATGCGTCCTGAGATCGGGGCATCGACGCGGGTGTAGGCCAGATTGATGCGACTGCTTTCAACATTGGCCCTGGCCGATGAAACATCCGCCTCGCCTTCGCCCACGGAAGCCACAGCGTCGTCGTAATCCTGTCGACTTATGGCATTGACGGCGGACAGCTCCTTGTAGCGATCACGCTTGAGTCGTGTGGAGATGAGGGTTGCCTGGGCCTTGGCCAATGCCGCGACATTGTTTTCATAGGTGGCTTTGTAGGTGGCGGGGTCAATTGAGTAGAGCACCTGGCCCGCCTTGACGTCGCTGCCCTCGGTGAAGCTGCGTTTAAGCACGATGCCGTTGACCTGAGGCCGCACCTCTGCGATCAGAAACGGCACCGTCCGCCCAGGAAGCTCGGTGGTAAACACCACGCGTTGTGGCTGTACAGAGAGCGTACCCACTTCAGGCGTACCTGCGGCCGGTGGTGCGCCGCCTGGCGGTTTGCCACAGGCCGCCAAAACACTGATTGACGCGATGACCACCACTGACATGAGGCGCTTCGGGTATGCAAGGCACATGGCGTGCTCCAAGGACAAAAGACATAATTAACGATACCGAACTGTACGGTAATCTATTTTGACAGAAGCATTTGGTCAAGTAATAATGGTACACATCGGTATCGAAATAGGAGATTTCTTGTGCGGGTACTTACGGACAGCAAGCGGGATGCGATTCTTCAGGCCGCCGCAGACATTTTTCATGAGCAAGGGTTTGAAGGGGCTTCCATGGCAGGCATCGCCACGCGAGTGGGCGGTTCCAAGTCGACGCTCTACCGCTATTTTTCCTCCAAGGAGGAGTTGTTTGTTGCGGTGAGTCATCAGGCTGCCAAAGACCAGATTCTTCCAACCCTGGAAACATTGCTGGCAAGCACGGATCAGGAACTGGGTGGCGTACTTCGACGTTTTGGGGAGACGGCACTGGCGATTGTCGCGAGTGAACCCGCGATCAAAGCCATGCGCACAGTGATCAGCGAGTCAGGTCGCAGTGACATCGGCAAGCTCTTCTATGAAACCGGGCCACAGATCGCCATGCATGCCCTGGCTGATTTTTTCCGGGCCCGAATGCTCGCAGGTACGTTGCGTCAGGCTGATCCCCACGTGGCAGCTCGACACCTCATCGCGCTCTTCGAGTCAGAGACCATATTTCCTTGCCTGATGGGCATCAGGTCCGAGCTATCCAGTGCCGAGATCAAAGGGGCTGTTGACCGCGCTGTTGAAGTGTTCCTCGGTGGTTACGGCGGGGGGGATGGAAAAACAGCAACAGAAACCGAAACGATTACTTGATGGGTCCCCAGCCGCTGGTGGCGGGGGTCACTCAAACGCCATTTACTTGATAGGGCTGCGCAATGAAGAAATCTCTATTGTCTCTTGCAGTAACCGCGTTTGTGCTGGGCGGCTGCTCACTGATCCCTGACTATCAACGGCCCGCAATACCTACGGCTACACAGTACCCAACGGGCCAGTCGTATTCGCCAGCCACCGCTGCGGACACTGTGGCCGCTGACCTGGGCTGGCGCCAGTTTTTCAAGGAGCCTGGGCTTCAGCAACTGATTCAGCTATCGCTGGAAAACAACCGAGACCTCAGAGTCGCCGCACTCAATATCGAAGCGTACCGCGCCAAATACCGGATCCAGCGTGCCGACCTGCTGCCATCGATTTCCGCCGATGCCAGCGGGACCCGCCAGCGAACACCCGCCGATCTTTCGCAGACAGGGCGTACAACTACGTCAGGCCAGTATTCGGCGACACTGGGCATCAGTTCTTATGAACTGGATTTGTTCGGCCGCGTGCGCAGCCTCAGCCAAGAGGCGCTGGAAACCTACCTTTCCAGCGAAGAGGCCCGTCGCTCGACTCAAATCAGCCTGGTGGCAAGCGTTGCCAATGCGTACTTCACCTGGCAGGCGGATCAAGCACTGCTGGCGCTGACCCAAAACACCCTTGACGCCTATGAGCAAAGCTTGGACCTCACCACGCGCAGCAGCAAAGTGGGGGTGTCTTCCGCACTGGATCTGGCACAGGCTCGCACATCGGTAGATAGCGCTCGCGTGAGTCTGGCGACCTACCAGCGACAGGTCGCCCAGGATCAGAATGATCTGGTGTCACTGCTGGGCGCAGGCTTGCCCGACAATCTTCCGCTAGCCAAGCCCTTGGGGACTGACCTGCTGGCCACCGTACCGGTTGGTTTGCCGTCGGATCTGCTGACCCGTCGTCCAGACATTATCGAGGCCGAACATACGCTGAAGGCTGCCAACGCAGACATCGGTTCAGCTCGCGCAGCGTTTTTCCCGAGTATTACCCTGACAGCCGACGCGGGAACGTCCAGCAGCGAGCTGTCCGGCCTGTTCAAGGGCGGCTCCGGCAGTTGGCTATTCACCCCCAGTATCAGCCTGCCGATCTTTAACGCCGGCAACCTGCGGGCCAGTCTGGACTATTCGAAAATAGAGAAAGACATCAGCGTCGCTAACTACGAGAAGGCCATTCAAACTGCCTTCAAGGAAGTCTCTGACGGCCTGGCGTCGCGCAAAACCTACGTCGATCAGCTTCAGTCGCAGCGTGACTATGTTCAGGCCAGTCAGGACTACTACGTTCTCGCCGAGTGGCGATACCGTGTCGGGATCGACAGCAATCTTACCTTTCTGGATGCCCAGCGTTCGTTGTACAGCGCACAACAGTCCCTCATCAGTGACCAGTTGTCCCAGCTGACTAGCGAGGTCAACTTGTACAAGGCTTTAGGGGGAGGGTGGTATCCAAACTCGGTCGAGAAGACTTCGAAACTCAAAGGTTGAGCATTTGCGTCGTACTGCCCGTTTCAATGACGTACTGAGTATCGCCATAGCAGTACTGCGCCTTGCCTTTGAACGCGCCTTCCAGCGCCTGCCCCAGGCGACTTGCGCGATGTTAGCGCAGGCCCCTGCTACCCATCCAAGCAGCCGTTCGTACATCTTCAAATCAAAGTGCCTGATATATCCTAAGCGCAAGGGCCCCATTCAAGCCTTGAACCAGAACCGTTACGTTATCTAGCTTCCCGCTACCAGGTGGCTAAGTAACCACTCAATAAAACTTCTCGCCAGCGGGCTGTTCTCGCTGTCGCGATGAGTCAGCAAGGCCCAACTGGGGCCACGAATAGTTTCCTCAACCAAGGGTTGCAACAGTCCGCTGGCGCGCGATTGGCGGCTCAGTAACTGGCTAACCAAGGCGATGCCGAGTCCGGCACAAGCGGCATCCAACAGTAGGCCGGGATCGGAGAAGTTGAGCCCGTGATCCTTCTGGCCTACATCTATCCCTGCCTCCACCGCCCAGTGGCTCCAGTCCATTTCCCGCTCGCCATGCAGGGTTGTGCGCTGGTCGCTCGGCACTGCCAACAGGCTCGGATGGCAAGCCGGGTACAGGCGGTCAGCGTATAGCACTTTAAAGCTGCACTCGGACTGGGAACTGATGTCATCGCGCACCGCGAGGTCGATGGTCTGGGTGGTCATCTCCGGGACTTCATCAGTGCTGTAAATCCACAGATCAACCTCCGGATGCTGGCGGCGAAAATCCCCCAGGCGTGGAAGCAGCCAGTGACGGGCGAACGTTGGGGTGGTGTTGAGCACCAACTGGTTGGGTTTGTGGTACTGCCCCAGGCGGCGAATGCCGACGGCCAGTTGCTGTAGCAGTGCCTGGGTGGTGCTAAGTAGATCGTAACCAGCGTCGGTCAGGCTAACGCTGCGTCCGTTGCGAAAGAACAGTGGTTGTTCGAGGTAGGTCTCCAGGCTACGAATCTGCTGGCTAATTGCCGATTGGGTGAGGTGCAACTCCTCTGCCGCCTTGTGGAAACTACCCAGTCGGGCGGCGGCTTCGAAGCCGCGCAGCGTGTTCAAGGGCGGCCAGTGCTTGAGCATATTGATAAGCTCTCCTAATCATTTGCCTGCAAAATTCATCGTTTGTTTGCCATATTTTTCAGGCTTAGCATGCATGCCATAACCGAATAGGCAGTTTTTCATTGAACACAATGACTTAACTCAAGGGTACTTGTCATGCAGCAGAATGAAATTCGAAACAGTGGTTGGATGATGCCGGCCGAGTGGGTCAGGCACACCGCGACCTGGATGGTCTGGCCCCACAACACCGCACTCTGGGAGGCCGGTTGGGGCGTGACATTGCCGCAAGTGCAAGAGGACTTCGCTCGCGTGGCCAACGCCATCGCTCGTTTCGAACTGGTGAAACTGGTCGTCGACCCGTCTGCCGTCGCCAGTGCCAAAGCGCTCTGTGGGCCGAACATTGAATTGATCGAGCTGGCGGTGAACGACAGCTGGTGCCGGGACTCCGGTCCGAGCTTCGTTTGCCATCCGCAACAAGGCCTGGCCGGGGTGAGCTGGCGCTTCAACGCGTGGGGCGGTAAGTCGGCCCACGATCTGGACGAAAGCCTGGCCCGGCGCGCGCTCAATCACTTGGGCGTGGAGTGCTTTGGTACTGCGCTGAGCAATGAAGGCGGGGCCATTCATGTGGACGGCGAGGGCACGCTGATCACCACCGAATCGGTATTGCTCAACCCCAATCGCAATCCGGGCATCAACAAGGCCGAGATGGAGGAGATCTTCACTCGCCTGCTGGGTGTGAAGAAGACTGTCTGGCTGCCGGGAGACCCAAACTATGTGACCGGCGACATGACCGATGGCCATGTCGACGGTGTGTGCGCGTTCGCCCGTCCTGGGGTTTTGCTGGTAGACGCCACGCGCGACCAACACTCGGTGTATGCCGAAGTGGTACGTGAAAACCGTCGCGCTCTGGAGCTGGCAACCGATGCCCAAGGTCGCAAGTTTGAGCTGATCGAGCTTTATGAAGCCACCGATGCGGTGGACACCGAGGCTGAAGTGTTCTGTGCCTCCTACACCAACTTCTACATCGCCAACAACGCCATCATCATGCCGGCCTATGGCATTGATGCCGACAAGGTGGCTGCCGAAGTGTTGAGCAAGACCTTCCCAGGACGCGAAGTAGTACCGGTTCGGATCAATCACCTGGCTCATGGCGGTGGCGGTGTGCATTGCATCACCCAGCAACAGCCAGCCGGGCCACTGGAGGGTTAATGAAATGACCATTCTGACGATTGCCACAACCCAGATGGCCTGCACCTGGGACCTGAAACACAACGTTGATCAGGCCGAGCAATTGGTGCGTGAGGCGGCCGCTAAAGGCGCCCAAGTCATCCTGCTGCAGGAGCTGTTTGCAACCCCGTATTTCTGCATCGAGCAGAATCATAAACACCTGGCGCTGGCCGAGGAATATCAGGACAGCAGCGTACTCAAGCGCTTTGCCGCGCTGGCCAAGGAGTTGGGTGTGGTGCTGCCGCTGAGCTGGTTCGAGAAGGCGGGCAATGCCTACTTCAACTCGCTGAGCGTGGCCGATGCTGATGGGCGCCTCCTGGGTGTGTATCGCAAGACGCATATCCCCAACGCTATCGGTTATCAGGAGAAGGAATATTTCAGCCCTGGCGATACCGGCTTTCGTGTCTGGGACACTGCTTTTGGGCGCATAGGTTTGGGCATCTGTTGGGATCAGTGGTTCCCCGAGACCGCACGTTGCCTGGCATTGATGGGCGCCGAAGTCTTACTGTTCCCCACCGCCATTGGCTCTGAACCTGGTTGCACGACGCTGGATTCAAGTGATCACTGGCAGATGACCATGCGCGGCCATGCCGCCGCCAACATCGTGCCGGTGGTGGCCGCTAACCGCATTGGCCGAGAAGCGGCGACCACCGATCCGACCCTGCAGATGAACTTCTACGGCTCGTCCTTTATCTGCAATCACAAGGGCAAGCTGCTGGCCGAGTCTGACCGCGACAGCGCCGGCGTGCTGGTACACAGCCTGGACTTGGCCACCATGCGCGAAGAGCGTCTGACCTGGGGCATCTACCGCGACCGCCGTCCAGAGATGTACGGGGCGCTGTTAAGTCTGGACGGTCGCCACGCTAACGCACGCTGGAATACTCAAGGGGTTTGACATGAACATTACCAACAAGCCGTTGCTCTGCTCCTTAGGATTGGCACTAAGTTGTACCTTGTCGTCGGTGCAGGCGGAGGAAAAGACCCTGAAGTTGTACAACTGGGCGGATTACTTCGCCGAGGACACCCTCGCCAAGTTCACCGCCGAAACCGGGATCAAGGTGATCTACGACGTCATGGATGGCAGTGAGACGCTGGAAGCCAAGATGATGGCCGGCGGCAGTGGTTATGACCTGATCTTCCCCGGCGACACTGTTGGCGAACGTCTGATGCGCGCCGGCAGCCTGCAGCCGCTGGACAAGTCAAAGCTCACGGCCCTGAATGACATCGAGCCAGGTCTGCAGAAGCTACGTACGCATTATGTCTACTCGAACAAGGCCACCGTACCCTACACGTGGGGCACCATCGGCCTGACCTACAACGCCGAGCAGATTAAACAGCGCATGCCAGATGCGCCGGTGAATAGCCTGGACATGCTGTTCAAACCGGAACTGGCCGCCAAGTTCGCAGACTGCGGCATCTCGATGATCGACTCGCCGGACGAGGTGCTGGCGGTAGCACTCAATTACCTCGGCCGCGATCCGCGCAGTGCCAAGCCTGCAGACCTGGCCGCAGCGAGTGAGTTGCTGCTCAAGCTGCGACCGTCTATCCGTAAGTTCCAGTCGCAGCCGGTGAGCGAGTTGGTCAACGGCAACTTGTGCCTATCGCTCGGTTACAGCGGGGATATGACTCAGGCGCAACGTGCCGCAGATGCAGCAGGCAAGAAAGCCACGTTCCAGTACCACGTCCCGCGCGAAGGCACCACGGTATGGATGGACACCATGGCGATCCCCGTCGACGCCAAACATCCGGAATATGCCTATGCGTTCATCAACTTCGTCATGCGCCCGGAGAACATGGCCGCCATCAGCAACTTCACCGGCTACCCCACCTCCAATGCCAAAGCACGTCCGAGTGTCGACTCAGTGATGCGTAACAACCCGGATATCTACCTTGATGAGGCCGCTTATGCACGACTGATCCCGGGTCAAGACATTCCCCAGTCCAATATGCGTGCGCGCATGCGTGCGTGGACCAAGTTCAAGACAGCCTCCACTAAGTGATGGCAAGTCGACCATCCAGATAGTCGGCTTTGAAAGCGGTCTTAACCCATGGCCGCAGTTATTGTCCTTCAAAACAATGCAACGACAAGAATTGAGAGATAAACACATGTCAACACGTCGTAATTTCATTAAGCAGGTAGCGTTAGTTTCTAGTCTCGGCGCAGCGGCATCCATGGGGCTCGGCATGAATGCCTCTTGGGTACAAGCAGCCATCAAGGGAAGCTGGTATATGCCGGATGAAAACGAGTTACAGGAACGGATGTTCCTATCCTTTGGTGCCTCGTCAGCGGTCCACCAAGATTGGGCTACGCCGGTGAATAATAATATCGCTCTGCTGGCCAAAACCATCGCCAAATATCAGCCGGTTACCGTGTTGTGCCGCCCCAATGAATTGGCTAAGGCCACGGCGGCATGCGGTACTACCAACATCACATTTCAGACCATGGCGCTGGACGACATTTGGATGCGTGACATGGGTGGCTGTTTCGTGGTCGACGACCAAGGCGGTCGAGGGCTAGTGGATTTCAACTTCAACGGTTGGGGCGATAAGCAGGCTCACGCCAATGACGCTAACGTGGCCGACAAACTGAGCAAATTGACGGGCGCCACCTACATCGCCAGCCAGCTGACGGGCGAGGGCGGCGGTATCGAAATAGATGGTAATGGCACTGCGATCTTGACCGAGAGTTCCTGGATCAACAGCAACCGTAATCCAGACATGACTAAGGCGCAGATCGAAACGGAACTGAAGGCTAACTTGGGCCTGCGCAAAATCATCTGGTTGCCGGGCATCAAGGGCAAAGACATCACCGATGGTCACGTCGATTTTTACGCCCGTTTTTCTTCAAAAGGCGTGGTGGTGGCGCAACTCGACAACGACCCGGACTCTTATGAGTACCCGATCACCCGCAAGCACCTGGAAATTCTCAAGGCCGCCACCGACGCCGATGGCAACAAGTTGCAGGTGTACACCCTGCCGCCACCGTTGAAGTTGCGCAGCAACGTCTACACCGAGAGCCTGGATTTCGCCCCCGGCTATATTAACTACATCACGATCAATGGCGCGGTGATAGTTCCACATTTTGGTGATGCCGCGGCAGACAAATACGCCAAGGATCTGCTAACCAAGTTGTATCCGGGCCGCGTGGTGGTGCAGGTCAACATCGACCCGATTGCCGCCGGTGGTGGTGGAATTCACTGCGTGACCAAGAATATGCCGGCCGTTTGATTCGTCGTTGGTGCCCGCACAGCGATCACCGCTGCACGAGCACAGTCAAGGCTTGTGGTGCGCTATTGCGCCCTTGGTGCTACGCATTCTGTTGCAAAAAAGCCAGAAACTCTTTGGCTCGATGGCGCTGGGTAATCCGTCCGATTACTTGGCCGGTCAGGATGTCGAAAGCCGCGTACAGACTCGCCGTACCATGGCGCTTGTAATCATGCGTCCTGCGTTCAACTTGACCTGGGCGTAGCGGCAGCATCGGTTGGTTGCGATCCAACGCCTGGATCTGGGTTTTCTCGTCAACCGACAACACCAGGGCATTATCCGGTGGGTTCAGATAGAGCCCGACCACGTCGACTACCTTGTCGGCGAAATGAGGGTCGTTGCTGATTTTGAAGGTCTTCAGACGATGGGGTTTGAGGTCGGAAGCGGCCCAGACCTGCCGAACCTGCCACGTGGTAACCCGCGCATACTTGGCCATCAAACGGACGCTCCAGTGAGTGGCTTCCTGGGGTACACGCCGGGTGGTCAGTGTCAGGATTTCGTTGATTTTATCGGTCCCAAGTTTGAGTGGCTGGCCGCTGCGCGGCAGATCGCTCAACCCTTCGATTCCTGCCTCCAGATAATGTTTTCGCCACTTGAATACCGTCGGCGGCGTGACCTGCAACTGCTCGCTGACGGCCTTGGGCGTCAATCCGTCAGCCAGTAGAAGCAGGATGCGCGCTCGCTGGACGAGGCTCTGCTCCAGCGTACTCATACGCAAGCAACCTTGCAGGGCGATGAGATCGGAAGGCATTAAAGCGAAGGGGGAAGTCGGCCGGGCCATGCGTATAACCAATCCATGACATTGGACGCACAGTATATCGTTACCATTAGATAAATGAATTAACCGCTCAGTCCACTAGGCGCTTCTGCCTCAACCGGCCGGTGTTGTACAAACGTTGCCTTGACCCTTTTAGAGACCAGTATGTAGGGGACCCAGATAGCGGTGGACACCAATCCGCGGAGGGTTTCCTTGGCCGTGCTGTAGTCGAATATGGGTTCATCCACCAGAACAAACGAGCAAACCCAGGCATCAAATGGAACGTAAATAGCCGAGGTGATGAGCGTGACGATATAAATCCTGGGAAATAAATAGTGTTCGGAGAAGAACAGGTAAACCAAATAACCAAAGGCCGCGATAAAGACTGCATTCATGAGTGTTTCTGAAATCAGGATCGCGCCCCATAGGGTGTTATCCATCGTCGTGCCGGATGAGGTAATGGTACTAAACGAGCCATCTGCGAATATCGGGTAATACACCGTGATAATGGCATAGCTCAGACGCGCCAAGGCTATAAACAGCCCCAAGCCAACCACGACCAACCAACCGCCCAATCCCTTCAGTTGTTTACTTTTTTGCATGTTCGCTCCGCAGTTCAATAAAGTTTTCACGGTAGACAGCCAGCCGTGGCGCGCCACGTGCTCTAAGGTCGATGCCTGCTTCAATGTCGAAACGAGCGCTCCAAAAACTCGCTGATCAGCCCCACCAGCTGCTGTTGAATCACCGCCCGTGGCCGAGCCCCCTCACCATCCCGGCAAATCATGCCGTCGCCCGGCGAATCCGCTTCAATCAACGCCATGCCGCCCGGCTTGCAGATCGCCATGAAACTGAAGTGAGTGGCGTCGGCGAGCTCCACGTATTGCGTCGACACTTTCGGCAAGCGTTTGACTAAGGCGGCGGACTCCAAGTTAGGGTCCATCTCCTCCGACGGCACACCCCCCGCGATTACCAGCGCCGGCACTGGCAATGCCGCCAGGCTGGCGTGGGTGAAACCGCGCGACAGGCCCAGGTCCAACGACACAATGGCGGTGATGCGTTTGTCGCTCAGGTCAGTGGCCAGTTGGACCTTGCCGGCGGTTGTGCCTGCAGGGTCCATCTGCCGATAGCCCATGCAACCGCCAAGCTTCGGGTGGACGTTGCAGTCTCGATTGAACAGGTCTGGATCGAAACGGGCACCGGCGATTTCCAGCACGGTCCAGCCACCGAGTGAGTGGCCCACGGCGGCAATCTGGTTGTGCTTGACCGTGCCAAATTGCGTGGGCTGCGCAAGCACCGCGTCGATGGCACGGCTGAGGTCTTTGGGCCGTTGCCACAACTGCGCGGCGGCGGCGGGGCTGCGATCCTTACTGGTGGTACCAGGATGGTTGACCGCTGCCACGATGTAACCCTGATGGGCCAGTGCACTGGCCAGCCACACCTGGTTGCGCCAATTACCGCCGTAACCGTGGGACAGCACCACCAAGGGATGCTCGCCAGCAGCCGGCGGTGCGTCGGGCACGGCGAGAGCCCCGATGAACACCGCGTTGTCGGCGATCAGCTCGGGCTTGGCCGTGGTGGCGGCGGGGTACCAGACGGCCAGTTGCAGTGTGCGCTGGTTCTCGACATCGGGCAGGGTGGCGGTTTTAAAGCCGATCGGGTTTTCGTCAGCGAATGCAGGGGAGGTCAGGCAAAGCAGCAATATCGCGCAGAAAGCCGTTCTCATTGTTTTTATCTTCCATGATGGGATCGAAGGACCGTGGGGCTAAGGTAGTGC
Organism: Pseudomonas sp. PSPC3-2; assembly: GCF_049897085.1. Classification (NCBI taxonomy): domain Bacteria; kingdom Pseudomonadati; phylum Pseudomonadota; class Gammaproteobacteria; order Pseudomonadales; family Pseudomonadaceae; genus Pseudomonas; species Pseudomonas sp. PSPC3-2. The sequence continues at coordinate 109,219 of NZ_JAFCVO010000002.1, read as the reverse complement.
GTAGCGCCCATGATCCGGCGTGATCGTATCGTCTTTTGGGTCGCTGACCTACATCAAAAAACCTATGGAGAAATCGACCGCTGTGGCTTCTGTGGTGAGCGTGCGTTCCCCGCTCACCACAGCGGGAAATGGCAGCCTCAGGGTCATTAGAGACGAGATGTAATGACCACAGTGAACGAGCGCCATGTGGGCCCCCGTGTTGTCTGCTTTTCGATTGATACAAAGTAGATACTCGAAAGATCACGAATGAGAATTAGTGGCAAATAGGAATGACTGGTATATCATGCCCCGCGAATTCTTGGCAGGTTCGCCTTACCGTCCGCTCATCCATCAGGTCAAAAATCCATGCGTCGTACCCTGATTTCTCTCTGCGTGCTTCAGGCGTTTTCCCCTTTTACCTGGGCGCAGGTTGCTGGCACCGAAAATGCCAGCCTTGAACTGCAAGCCATCAATGTCACGGGCGATATGGACTCTGAGACGGCTCAAGGGCCGGTCAAAGGGTATCGTGCCACACGTTCTGCCAGTGCGACGCGCACTGACACCTCAATTCATGAGACGCCTCAGTCCATCAGCGTAGTGCCCAAAGACGTGGTCGAGGACATCGGTGCGACTCGTTTGCAGGAGGCCCTGGACTATGCCGGTGGCGTCGGCCGAGCGAACAACTTTGGCGGGCAAGGGCTTACCAATTTCACTGTGCGAGGCTTTACAACCGCAGAGTTCTACCGCAACGGTTTTCCGATTAACCGGGGCTATCCAAGCATGCCGGACGCCAACAGCATTGAGCGCCTTGAAGTGCTGCGCGGGCCGGCGACCATGCTCTATGGACGTGGCGATCCCGGCGGTACCTTCAACGTGGTCTCCAAGCAGCCTTTGCCTGAGCGTAAGGTCACATTGGGTAGCCAATTGGATGATCAGGGTATGAAGCGTGGCACCCTGGATGCTTCCGGTCCGCTGGATGAGCAAGGGCGTCTGGCCTATCGCCTGAACGTGGTAGGCGAGGGCGGCGACACCTTCCGCGACCATGTCTCAACCGAGCGCTATGGGGTAACGCCTGTGCTGAGCTGGCAGGTCAGTGACGACACCAAGGTGATTTTCGAAGGCGACTTCATGCGTAACAACCATCCGCTTGATCGCGGCCTGACCCGCTTCGCCAACCAGCGCGGTACGCCGTCCCGCGATACCTTCTGGGGTGAAAAATACGCCGGTAATCTGCACAACGATAACAACATGGCTCAGCTGCGTTTCGAGCATATGCTCAACGACAATTGGACCCTGGGCGGTGGTTTCCAATGGCTGGACGGTACGATGAAGGGTAATGCTGTTGAGGCCAACGGTGCTGCCAGCTTGAATGCCGACGGTCGAACACTTCAGCGTAACTTCAACTACCGCAATCTGGAATGGACCGACAAAGACTATCAGCTCAACCTGACCGGGCACTTTTCCACGGGTGGCCTTGATCACACATTGCTGACTGGCGTCGAATATGAAGACTATGACTACAAGTCGATCATCCAGCGCTCCAGCGCCGCAGCGGGTGCTTTTCCAATCGATATCTTCAACCCGGTCTATGGCCAGCCACGTCCGGCGCTGACTCGTACACCGACCCACGATAAAGAAAACCTCAAGACTTACGCGGCCTTCGTCCAGGATCAAGTCGCGCTGACCGAGCGCTTAAAAGTCCTCGCCGGTGCGCGCTTTGAGCGCTTCGAGCATGAGTACGAATCCTACGTGTCAGGCGTCAAACCCTGGAACGCTGCCGACAATGCCGTCACCCCGCGCGTCGGTGTGATGTATGACCTCACTGACACTGTCGCGATCTACGCTGATGCTGCTCGCTCGTTCAAGCCCAACACAGGCGCCAGCCGGCAAGGCGGCGGGTTTGAGCCGGAGAAGGGCAAATCCTACGAAATGGGTGTGAAGTGGGAAGCGCTCGATCAGCAGTTGAGCGTCGACGCGGCGATCTACCAGATAGAGAAGAAAAATGTCCAGAGTGTCGATCCCGTTGACTCAAATTTCAATGTCGCCACGGGTCAGGTACGCAGCCGTGGTTTCGATCTGAATGTGGCCGGCAACCTTACGCCCGAGTGGCGCATGATCGGCGGCTATGCCTATGTGGACGCCGCGGTGACCAGGGACACTGCAGTGCGTACTGGAACGCGTCTGGCAAACATTCCGCGCAATAGCTTCAGCCTGCTCAACGTGTATGAGTTTCAGGATGGCGCGCTCAAAGGGTTGGGCCTCGGCGCAGGTGGGAAATACGTAGCCGAGCGTGCCGGGCAGACCGCCAATAACACGTTCTCGATGGACGCTTACACCGTCATCGACTTGCTTAGTTCCTACAAGGTCAACGAAAAGGTCCGACTCAATCTCGACGTGAAGAACCTGTTCAATCGTGAGTACGAAGAAGGCTCGTTCCTGAACTTCTATGCTTACCCCGGTGAGCCCCGGACGGTGCAAGTGGGGATCTCTTACACCCTGTAGCCAAAAATGAATTAACCGCTCAGTCCACTAGTCTAAGTGCTCAGGTTAAAGAAGAGGCACTACTATTGCACGGGTCTACGTTACAACGGTTACCTGCGCGGTTCGCTTTATCTCTAAGCGTACCTATGAGGGGGCCTCCAATTGGCGACTGGACCTGTTACGACCTGCCAGTTTGGCACAATAAAGTGCCTGGTCTCCTCTTAGGAGAGTGTTTTCGAAAGTCGAATCTCCTACTCGGTACGTAGCTATACCTATGCTAAGCGTCACGTTCAGTTGTAGCTGCCCGATCATGAAAGGCTCGCCCGCCACTTTCGTCCTCAGTCGCTCCGCCAGTCGCTCTGCCTCGTTGATATCCGTATCGGGTAAAACAATCAGGAACTCTTCCCCCCCCCAGCGTAACGCGCTGTCATGTTTGCGTATGGCGCTTGTCAAGCGCCGCGAGAGCAGAGTCAGCACGGCGTCTCCTGTTTCGTGTCCTAGAGTGTCATTAACCTGCTTAAAGTGATCAATGTCGCCTATTAGTAAGCTGTAGCACTCTTCCCTATTGGCGTCGGCATGAATTCGTTCCAATATCCGGCGACCTCCCCGACGATTGCCTAGTGCAGTCAGAGGATCGGTTTCGGCGAGGCGCTGCAAGTCCAGCGCTGCCCGTTCGCCAGTCATCGCGATATAACCGAAGTAGACCAGAATACTGGCCATCTGGTCGAAAGCCATGGACACGATGGAACTATCGTAAGCATTCGCCATGAGCATGCCTGCTAGTATCAGAACGGCGGAGATTCCGAGTATCACGATGTAGCCCGCGAAAGCCATCGCCACCAAGTATTGAGAGAAGATACGCCGATTGGCGGATAACAATATCTCATAAAGAGCGAGTGCTGATATCGCTGCAGAAATTAAGTAAATGAAGGGGAGCGTAACCTTTATTGTTACGCCCACATAGACGGCAAAGGTGTAGAGCGCGCTCGGTAGAAGGGGGAGCAGGGCCAGCCAAACTATAGGGACCGATCGACCATAAAACAGTCGTAGACCGGACCATGAGGTCACCAAGCTTGTCAGGAACAGAGACGTCACTATGAGACTGAGAAGTGGTGATGAATTCGACTTATTACCATAGTAAAAAGTGAGTGCGGTACCAAGGCCCGAGCTAAGCAACGCAACGCTCCAATGCCACAGATAACGAGCGTTACGTTGACTGATCAGCAACACTCCGAAAATCAATAGAATGGTAACGCGACTGATTGTACTGCTGAAGTAAAGCGTTTCGATGCTTAGCATGACGGCTATACCTTGCGTAAACTAACGATGGAGCGTACCGCTCAAATGAAGGCCAGCTAACTCACCGGCATCAGAATCGGTAGCCCAGTCCTACTCCGGCTATCAGTGTGTTCATAGAGACGACGGAGTTGAAACCTTGTCCCTGGAATCGATATTCTGGACTGATCACGTAGCGCAGGCTGGTGCTGAATGACCAGTTCGCGCTCAGGCTGTAATCAAGCCCGGCGCTCAAAACTCCACTTGTAATGCCATGGACATTGAAGTTGGGAATCCCGGCAGCCGGCTTCACATCTCGAGTCCAAGCATGATTTATGCCTAGTCCGAAATAGGGGCTAAATTGTGCCTGAGGGTGTAAGTGGTATTGCAGCGTAAGTGATAGCGCGATATTGGAAATGGTACCTACATCGAAATCGCCCAGTCGCGATCTTCTGATCCGATAGTCGCGCTTAAATGGGCCGCCCTGGATCTCGACGGCCCAGTGTTCTGTCATGAAATAGCTGAGGTCCATCCCTATTATCGCTTGCCGTGGTGTTTCTACCTTCCCGCCAATGGTAGAAATCTCCGACCTCATATCGACAGGAGTGACCTCCAACACCATCATCCGTAGCAGCCATGGACTGGTTCCTTTCTCAAGTGTCAGTTGCGCGTCCTCAGCCGCACAGGCTGAGGACGCTAGAAGCCATAGCGTCCCAGAGATTACGATAGTGCAGACGTATCGCTGAACTGACATGGCTTGATTACCTCCTCTACTAAGCGCCGGATTTATTGCGTTTTTCCCAAAACTGCCCGGCCAGTTCGCTTAGCGCGTTGGATAACTTTGCCACTAACATTACACTTTTAGAGTTGTTCTGAGCTATCTGTACATTGTCGATGGCAGTGTCGTGAATGTGCTTTATGCTCACATTTATATCCTCACTGACAGCCCCTTGCTGTTCGACAGCGGTAGCTATTTGGGTATTCATTTCGACGATCTTGTTTACACTTAAACCTATGTCAGTGAGAGCGTCTGCACCTTGCTGAGCAAGACTCACACTTAAGTGTGCCTGCCGACTACTGCTTTCCATTATGGTAACGGCGTAGTGCGAACTCGCTTGTAATGCGGCAATAATATTTTGTATGTCGGTGATTGAGTCTTGAGTTCGAGATGAGAGGCTTCGAACCTCATCTGCGACTACTGCAAACCCTCGGCCATGCTCCCCAGCTCTAGCTGCTTCAATTGCCGCATTTAGAGCCAGTAAGTTTGTTTGATCGGCTACTGACCTAACGACATCTAAAATGTTTGATATCTCAACGCTCTGAGTTTCTAGTTGACATATAACTTCTGTGGCTTTTTTTATTTCTTGCTCAAGCTCAGCGATATACTGACTTGTTTCGGCAACCTTACTTTGCCCTAACAACGTCTCTTCGTAACCTTTAGAGGCAGCATCGGCAGCGTGTTGTGAGTTATTGGCGACATCTTGGATGCTAGCGGTCATCTGTGTTATGGCGGTGGCAATTTGATCAGTTTCGGCTTGTTGTTTGTTAATCAAAGCCTTGCTTGACTCTATATCATCAAGCAGACTTGCAATATATTCGCTAATTTGATTTGATGCATCACCGATACGCCCAATAACAGCACCAGTTTCAGCTTGTGCCATTCTTAGAGCAAATTCGACTTCACCAAACTCATCGCTGCGTCCTGTGTATAGAACTTGACTAAGAGCATTTTCAGATATGTTTTTCCCCATTTTTACTAGTCGCCTCATTGGGAAAAGTAATGCCGCTATTGCAACCGAAATAAGCAGCCCACTCGTAAGCTCTGCTAAGATCAAGTTAAAAAATGGTACTGTTGTGGTTAGATTTAGCTCCACCATGCTTATAAGAATGCTTGTCCACACCAATATGATCAGCTTTGGGCTTAGGCCTATGGTCCATCTTCGAGATAGAGGTTTTCCATCTCTCAATTTTGAATAGACTTTTTCTGCTGCTTTAACATGCTCAGGTTCAGGCTTGGTTCTCACCGATTGATATTCGATTGTTGAACCATCTTTGGTAATGGGAGTAACGTAAGCACTGACCCAATAGTGATCGCCATTTTTGCAACGATTTTTCACTAAACCCATCCATGAACACCCAGCCTTTAAGGTTTTCCACATATTCTGGAATGCGGCGGGCGGCATGTCAGGATGCCTAACTATGTTATGCGGCTGGCCCAGGAGCTCCTCCACGGTAAAGCCACTAATTTCAATGAAGTCAGGGTTGACGTGAGTAATGCGGCTTTGATCATTTGTAGTGGATAGAATATTTATATTAGGAGGTAGCTCGTGATTACGATTTGTAACTGGTAGATTTAGCCGCATGGTTCCCCCTTGAATCTCAGTTTAAGTTAACTAAAAACTCAACTATTTTTCTCAGCCCGTCGTGGACGCTACCAGGCGAACGACACTGATCATCTATAGAATCCATTACGTTTATACAGTAATGGCTAAAGGCCACCTTTGCACGATTTATCTAAGGAAATCCTGAAAAAAACTTCCTGATTTGGCAAGATCTCCGGGCACCAATCGCCGAGCTTTTCAATGAGGCAAATGACCTTCGCCGATGCCGAGTACGCCGGTAAGCGCAAGCAGACCCGCAAGGAATTGTTCCTGATCGAGATTGATCGGGTCGTACCCTGGAAGGGTTTGATTGCCCTGATCGAACCTCATTACCCGAAGGGCGAAGGTGGTCGTCCGGCCTATCTTTTGATGCCGATGCTGCGGGTTCATCTCATGCAGAATTGGTTCGGTTACAGCGATCCTGCGATGGAAGCCGCACTGTACGAGACGACGATCTTGCGCCAGTTTTCCGGTCTGAGCCTGGAGCGGATCCCAGATGAAACTACCATCCTCAACTTCCGTCGCTTGCTGGAAAAGCACGTGTTGGCCGCTGGTATTCTCGGCGTGATCAATGGCTATCTGGGCGACCGTGGCTTGTCGCTGCGACAAGGCACCATCGTCGATGCCACGCTGATTCATGCGCCCAGTTCGACCAAGAACAAGGACGGCAAACGCGACCCTGAGATGCATCAAACCAAGAAAGGTAACCAGTATTACTTCGGTGCCAAAGCTCACATTGGTGTCGACGATGAGTCAGGGCTGGTGCACAGCGTGGTGGTCACTGCTGCCAACGTCGCCGACATAACCCCAGTCGACAAACTGCTACACGGTGCTGAGAACGTGGTCTGCGCCGATGCAGGCTATACCGGTGTCGAGAAGCGCGAAGCGCAAGATCGAGAAAGCCCAAGCCCAGGTTCGCGCCAAGCTTGAGCATCCATTTCGAGTGATCAAGCGTCAGTTTGGTTATACGAAAGTGCGTTTCCGAGGTTTGGTGAAAAACACTGTGTTGAGGCTGATGCCGATTTGACCCGCTTGCCGACGCGGGACTGCCCCTGATGGGTCAAGGTGACTTCGCCAGACGCTTACAGCTAATCGACACTGACAACCGTAAATCCCAGCTCTCAAAGTATCCTCAGCAATTTCCGACAATCCTCAAAGGCGGAAATCGGGCCTAAGGAGGAGGGCAGTCATTAGTCCTCAGCTGACCAGCTTCGAGCGACTGACGTGGCGGTCCTCTAGCAGCAGCCGTAGGTAGAGCGAGCACTCCTTCATGCACTCAAAGTCTTGAGGGGCACTGGGCGTAGAGTGTGAGAAATCCCGATGAAATGCGGGTTTGATCATGTCAAAGCCCATCGCAACACGTCTCGCAGAAGGTTCAACGGTGGTATTACGGTGAAGCCGGAAACCTCTGCACATGTGGGTGTACGATATTGTCTAAAATATTTCGGTCGAGAACGGAGCTAGCGCCCAATGAGTGATGCATTGCCAACTACGTTGATATGCCGGGATGCAGGTGATAGCAGCGGGGACATCGTCATAGATATCCCACCGGATAGACTAGCGGCAATGGGCGTCGGTTTGGGTGATTTCTTAAGCATCGAGTTGGTCGAAAGATCGATAGTGCTGAAGCCAATTTGTCGAATCAAAGCTGAAGGTCGGGTTGACTCAGCAGGCCGGTCGCTCGCCCAACTGCTCTAACAGTGTCACTAGATAACCGTATAAATCGTGTCTGAGTCTCAGGAGGCTTCGGTAGCGCTGAGATGGAAGAAAATATCCAAATGCGGGAACCATTCCGCAATTTAGATTTTTACTTCTCTGAAATTTCGATCTTCACTTCCGGGTACCCCGCGAGCTACTCGATTGAAGATCCATGACATGCCCCATCATTTAACATAATATACATTATGCGAACCACGCCAATTGGATGTCAGGCCCTATGGAGGTCAAATTTCAAGGCCTTAAACATATCCTCTGTGGAGTCTGCTGATGTGTTCGCTGCAATACACACATCCTCTCGCTACACTCGCATCTGCTGCAATCCAATCCATCAAGGTTCAATCCATGGGCACGTCAGTCGTACCGAGTTGTTTGTTTGCTGCGATTGATGCGGTTTATCTGCCGGCTGGCTTGAAATGCTCGGAAGATATTTCTCCTGACGTTGAGGCTAGAGAGTACGGCGGTTGTCGATTCATGCTGGGAACTCGCCAGGTTGTGTTCCGTGTCGCCAAAACCACCCCGACCAAGATTGGTCAGTTCGTGACGCTGTGGAAACGACCCTATGCAACGAGTGTGATTGCTCCGCTGGATAGCAACGATAATATCGACTTCGTTGTGATCCACGCGACTGGCACCGAACAAAGTGGTCAGTTTGTATTTGACCGTGCAACGTTGCTGTCCCATGGCGTGATGTCCATAAATGGCGTCGGTGGCAAGCGTGCTTTACGTGTGTATCCGCCCTGGAGCCGACCTATTGCCAAGCAAGCGTTACAGACTCAGCGGTGGCAACTCCAGCATTTCGTGACAGTTGACCCCTCAGACCAGGCCTCGTTACAGCATATAAAATCGTTGTTCAGGTCCTCGTTAAAGTGAGCGTATGCCCTATTCCAGTCCTTCTCACATGACTGTTAGTTATAACTCAACTAAATAGGTATTTAGTTGAGTTATATAAATCAGCTGTGATGCTCAAAGCCGAAATCGATCCACCGACTGCGACAATTTCCCCGCCAACGCAGACAACTCGTCCGTCGTCGAGGCTGTCGTGCCGATCACCTGGCTATTACGCTCCGACATACTGGCAATCATCTCCACTTGATGGGCAATTTCGTTGCTGGCCAGGCTTTGCTCGCTGATGGTGCGGGAGATGTCGTTGACCAATTCGGTGGTGTTGAGGGTGGCCTGGAGAATCTCGCGGATGGCGCGCTCGACTTCGGCGGTCACGGCCATGCCCTTGTCCACTTGAGTGACGCCCTCCTCCATGCTGGTCACCGCTTCCCGGGTGTTTTGCTGGATGCGACCGACCATGCTGGCAATCTCCTCGGTCGACGCGCTGGTGCGTCCGGCCAGGCTGCGCACCTCATCGGCGACCACCGCAAAACCGCGTCCTTGTTCACCGGCGCGGGCGGCTTCTATCGCGGCATTCAGGGCCAGCAGGTTGGTTTGATCGGCAATGCCCTTGATAACCTGGATAATGCTGTAGATCGCCTCGGATTCCTTGTCGAGCGTGCGGATCACCTGGGCTGATTGCTGCGCCGAGCGGGCAATGCCGTCCATGTCACTGACCACCTGATGGATCACCCGACCGCCGTCCTTGGCCAAGGCTTCTGCCTGGTTGGCCATATTCAGTGCGCGTGCGGCATGTTGGGTGATTTCCTCGATGCTGGCGGTCATTTCACTGGCGGCCGCCGCCATGGTGCTGGCGGCGGCGCTTTGCTGCTGACTACTGCCCGCCACTTCATGGCAACCCTGGCTCAGTTGCTCGCTCATGCCATTGACGCCGTGGGCATTACTGCGCACCACTTCGATCATGCCGCGCAAATCCCCCTGCATGGTGGCGAGGCTGCGTATCAGCGCGCTGGCCTCGTCCTTGCGATGGGGCACGACAATCGGCTCGCTCAAATTGCCATGGGCAATACTGTCAGCGATTCGGCTCGCGGCCTGCAACGGCCCCATGATGCTCCGGGAGACCCATCGGCCCTGCACCAGGAGCAACAACAGGCTTGCGATCAACACCACAGCCAAGGTGAAGTTGGCGTTGCTGATGGTTAGCCGGGTGCCAATGCTGGTTTGCTGCGTATTGTTTTCGATCAGTTCGCTGAGGGTAGCCATTTGACCCTCCAACTGGCTGAACGCTGTATTGAAGGTCTCCAGTTCGCCGCGAGCGGCCTCCGGGTTGTCCAGCGCGAGTGCGACAATACGTTCACCGGCGTTGATATAGGTATCCAAGCTGGGTTTGATTTTTCCCAGGCTGGTCTTTAACGTTTCGCCCAACGGCAGCTTAAGGTTGTCCTCCAGCACCTGCCGAAAGTGCTCGGCATGCTCCTTGAGTGAACTGCTGACCTCGGCTTTGGTGCTAGTGCTTTTCCCCAACCCGACTAACATCGCCGACAACACGTCGGCGCGCAGTGCGTCGTGCATCATGTCGGCTTCCATGTGGTTGCGCAGCACCGTCATGATGACCTGATTGTCCTGCACCGCATCGGCCATACGGGTGTTTCCCAGGTAACCGGCCAGGCTCATGATCAAGGCGGTGATCAATCCAGTCGCAATCAATAGCCATAAGCGTAATTTGATCGTCATGCTAGTCATCCCCGTAGACTTTACAGTCGGTTGGGAACCCAACCACTTGACCGTCGTTGATATTGTTATCGGAATTGGCTCTCTGTATTGAAGCTCAATTGCACAGATCTGCGCAGTCGAACTCGAAGTCTTCCCCAGCTTGTTTGCGTGGGAGCGGTTCTTTAAGCTGGCCAACCTTTGCTTCACGCGGAACTGCTTATGCCTAAACGTATCGCCCACCTTGCTTTGCTGCTTGGTCTGATCACTGCCGTCGGCCCCTTCGCCATTGACATCTACCTACCGGCGCTACCGACCCTGGGCGCCAGCCTGCAGGCATCGCCGGCAGCGGTACAGATGAGCCTCACGGTGTTCTTCATGATCATCGGCGTCTGCCAGTTGTTTTATGGCCCGATCAGCGATGTGTTCGGGCGCAAGCCGCCGATCTACGCCGGGTTGCTTATCTTCGCCGTGGGCAGTATCGGCTGCGCGCTGGCACCGAGCATCGAAGTGCTGATTGGTTTTCGCGCCGTGCAGGCGTTTGGCGCGTGCGCGGGGATGGTGATTCCCCGGGCGATTGTGCGCGACCTGTATACCGGCCATGAAGCGGCGCGGCTGATGGCGTTGCTGATGCTGGTGATGAGTGTGTCGCCGATCCTCGCGCCTTTGGCGGGCAGCCTGGTGATTACGCTATGGAGTTGGCGTGAAGTGTTTGTCGTGCTGGCGGTGGTGGCCGTGTTGTGCCTGGTCATGACCATCGTGCAATTGCCTGAAACCCATCCCGCCGAGCGCCGATTGGGCAAGACCTTGGGTAATGCCTTCAGCAGTTATGGGGCGTTGCTGCGCGACCCGGTGTTCATCGGTTTGTCGGTGGTGTGCGGGTTTGGCCTGGCGACGTTCTTTGTATTTATCGGCAGCGCGCCGTTCGTATACATCGAGTATTTCGGGCTGACCCCCACCCAATTCAGCCTGTGCTTTGCGCTGAACGCCGCGTCTTTTTTTGCCATGAGCCAGCTCACCGCCCGCCTGAGCGCACGCTTGGGCCTGGCGCCGCTGATTCGCTGGTCGGTGGTGGGCGTGGCCGTGGTGATGGTGTTACTGGCCGCTACGACGCTATGGGGCAGCCACCTAGGCTTGATGATGTCGCTGTTGTTTATCGGTTTCGGTTTCCTCGGCTTGCTGTTGCCAGCGGCCGGCGTGTTGTCCCTGGAAGACCACGGCGCGGTGGCCGGCTCCGCATCGGCGTTGCTCGGGGCGATCCAGATGATCACGGCGGCCGTCTCCATGACCCTGGTGGGCGTCTTTGCCGATCACACCCCGGCGCCGATGCTGATCGGCATCGCGCTGTGTGCCGTTGCGGCGCTGCTGACCACGCTGTGGACCTTGCGCCGTCTGCCGGCGCACTTGCTGGCCGGTGCGCCGCCCTCCTCCTGAGCCAAGCCCGGCGACGACCGCGCGTTTTTCACCGGTCGCCGCCGGCTAAAGATCAAACCGATCCACCGCTCGCCGCCGCTCATTGTCGTCACGCACGTCGTAGTTCGCGGTGGTCTGGATATTGGTGTGGTGCGCCAGTTTCTGCGCGATGGACAGGTCATGTTCCTCAATCACCCGCGTGATGAAGGAGCGCCGGAAATCATGGGGCATGATCTTCACCCCCACCTGCTGACCGCGCTGGCGGGCGATGTAGTAAATCGCATGCTTGGTGATGCGTTCGCGGGTGATATGGCTGCCCCTGCGGATGCGGTTGAACAGGAAGGAATCGTCCTGCTCGCCTTCCTTGAGTTGTTCGCGCCGGAATTCGAGCCAGGCCTGCAATTTGGCGAAGGCCCAGCCCGGCGCGTATTTGATCAGTTCCTTGTTACCCTTGCCAATCACGCGCAGGCTGCGCTCGTCAAAGTTGATCTGTGCGAGGTCGAGGTTGACCGACTCCGACTTACGCATGCCCGAGCCGTACAAAATACCGATCACTGCAGCATCGCGCAGGCCCTGGGGCCGTGGGTCGGCGGCGCAGACGTCGATCATTTCGCGGATCAGCGTGCGACGCAGGTTGCGCCCCTGGCTCAGGCGTGTGCCGGGCGCGGCCTTGACCGTGCGCATTTTCAGCAGGTGTTCCTGGCTGATCAGACTCATGCGCCAGGCTTCGTTCATCACCCCGCGCACGGCGTTTACATACAGCGACGAGGTGTTGGGCGCGTAGCCGTCCTCGCGCAAGGCCGCAACCAGAGCGATCACGTGTTCGGGTTGCAGCAGGTGCCAGTCGATGTCTTCAAGGTTGATATCCTCGAAGCCGAAGCGGTCGGCGGCGTCCTGCAGCACGTAGCGCATGGTCAGTTGACTGGAGGGCGCCAGGCGGGTGAGGTAGAGGGTCAGCGGGTTGCGGATTGACTCAGTCAAAGTAGATAAGCCTTTGGATTAAATATCTCGAACAAGCCTTTGTTTATTCGAGATATTCATTGAATTGACGAGGGCCGAGTCTAACGCACCATCGGCCCTGGCACCCAATCACGGGGCGGTCTCTTCATCCCCGCTCGATTCCTGAGGCGGGGTCTGCGCCTGGCTCCATTCAGCATCCTGCTTCTGCATCAGCGCGAACCAGTGCTGGCGCATGAATATCAGGTAGGCCTGCGGTGCCTTGGCAAAATCCTTCTCGTCGCTGTAGCAACCTGGCAAAGGCAATTCAGTGCCCTGTTCCTTGTACTGGCTGACCAGTGCCTGTTGCCCGGCGATGCTGCAATCCTTGGGCAGCGGCATGCCACGCAGTGCTCCTGCTTCTTCGTCCCACCAGGCGGCGCCGACCCGGTCGACACCACGCAGGCGGTACTTCTGCGACTTGCCGACATGCATGATCAGCTTGAATTCATTGGGGCTCACATCACTGGTGCAGGTGCGCGTGTAGCCCACAGTGGCCTGGGTGGTGCCGTCGCCGGCAAGGTCGGTGACCTTGGTCGCCGCCATGTCGAAGCGCATCGCGGCATCGAATTCGCAGCGCTGCACGTCGTCGTAGAGCATCCAGAGGCGTTTGGGGCGGTCACCGTCGATCAAATACTGGGCCGCATAGACAAGCGCCGACTGGGTGCCGTCATCCTCGCGCTGGCTGATTTGCTCGGCCAGCACCAGTAGGTTCTTGCCCTGGCGGTCGTCCCAGGTATAGGCGGCGACCTGCTTGCCTTGCACTTCAACCCCCTCTGGCACTTGAGCGAGCGTGGTCAGCGGCACGCCCTCATCAGCGTATACGGGGGTGACGCAGGCTGCGCTCATCAACAATCCCATCAACACGGGCCGCCATTGGCCGCCTAAACGCTGCACGCTATTCATCCGAGTACCCTGGCAAGAGATGGCTTACTTTACCGGCACTTGAGGGGCAATGCAGAGAAGATTCTTCAATAAACATCAGTAACGGGGGATGCTATTACGTGCAGCGCCGATCCGGGTCCGCTCCGTTGAGCCCAGCGCCATGCAAAACGTTCCTATTCCGCCAAATTAGCAACGTCCTCAGTACGTTAGTCATTTAGCTGAACCCTAGCTGTCTACCTGTCAAATAAACGATTTTTTCATTAGGCTTTCATATTCGTTGAACATTTTTACGCTTAATCTTGGCCGCAGGACTTGAGAACGAGCCGCACTGTGCCGACTAACTTGTTGATTCCCCTTTACCTTTGTGGTTTTTGGTCTTTACTCTCGTATACACATGGAAGGTCTCAATAACCCACCAGGATGGTCGGATGAACACCATAATTCCACACCAGGTTTAACCACGCACCTGCCTTTTCGGCCAGTGACTGTTGTCTTTACGCTCCAAGTTGCTCAACCCCCGAGGTCATGAATCTTTGAAACCCTACCCTATTCATTGTGTGTCGATCGTTATCCCGGTCTACAACGAACAAGAAAGCCTGCCTGAATTGCTGCGTCGCACGACGGCAGCTTGCAAGCAACTGGCCTACGAATACGAAATCATCCTGGTCGATGACGGTAGCCGCGACAAATCCGCCCAATTGCTCGAAGACGCTGCCGCCGAAGACGGCAGCAACGTGGTCGCGGTGATCCTCAATCGCAACTATGGCCAGCATGCGGCGATCATGGCCGGTTTCGAGCAGTGCCGAGGCGACGTGGTGATTACCCTCGACGCCGACCTGCAGAACCCGCCGGAAGAGATCCCGCGCCTGGTGGAACAAGCCGCGCTGGGCTACGACGTGGTCGCCACCGTGCGCAACAACCGCCAGGACTCGGCCTTTCGCCGCTGGCCGTCGCGCCTGATCAACCTGGCCGTGCAGCGCTCGACCGGCGTCGCCATGACTGACTACGGCTGCATGCTGCGCGCGTACCGCCGCACCATCGTCGACGCCATGCTCGCCTGCCGCGAACGCAGCACGTTTATCCCGATCCTGGCCAACGGCTTTGCCCGTCACACCACGGAAATCCTCGTACACCATGCCGAGCGCGAACACGGCGAATCCAAATACAGCGCCATGCGCCTGATCAGCTTGATGTTCGACCTGCTGACCTGCATGACCACGACCCCACTGCGCCTGCTGTCCATCGTCGGCTTCGGCCTGGCGGGCCTGGGCGTTCTGTTTGCGTTTGCGCTGATCGTCCTGCGTCTGGCCTTTGGCGCTCAATGGGCCGGCGACGGCACCTTCGTGCTGTTCGCGGTGCTGTTCGTGTTCACCGGCGGCCAGTTCATCGGCATGGGCCTCTTGGGTGAATACCTGGGCCGCATGTACAGCGATGTGCGCGCCCGCCCCCGATTCTTTATTGAAAAAGTGCTGCGCAACCAACCGGCAGCACCGGCACCCGTAGTCGTCGTTGACGGCCTGGTGTCCTCCCATACCACCACTACTTCCCCTTCCGATCAGGTTTCGTCATGAATTCAAAAGCTGTTGTCTTCGCTTACCACGATATTGGCTGTGCTGGCATTGAAGCCCTGCTGACTGCCGGTTACGACATTGCCGCCGTATTCACCCATGCCGATGACCCCAAGGAAAACAATTTCTACGGTTCAGTCGCGCAACTGTGCGCCCGCAAAGGCATCCCGGTGCATGCGCCGGAGGACGCCAACCACCCGCTGTGGATCGAGCGCATTGCCAAGCTCAACCCGGACTTCATCTTCTCCTTCTACTACCGCAACCTGCTGAGCGAACCCCTGCTGGCCACCGCCCGCAAAGGCGCGTTCAACCTGCACGGCTCGCTGCTGCCGAAATACCGTGGCCGCGCACCCGCCAACTGGGTCCTGGTCAAAGGCGAAACCGAAACCGGCGTGACCCTGCACCGTATGGTCAAGCGTGCCGATGCCGGCGCGATCCTGGCCCAGCAGAAAGTCGTGATCGAGCGCTCCGACACCGGCCTGACCCTGCACGCCAAACTGCGTGACGCCGCCAGCAGCCTGCTGCGCGATGCCTTGCCGCAACTGGCCGCAGGCAAACTGACCGAAACCGCCCAGGACGAAAGCCAGGCCACTTATTTCGGCCGTCGCACCCCGGCAGATGGCAAGTTGGAGTGGCAAAAACCGGCTGAAGAGCTGTTCAACCTGGTACGCGCCGTGACTCAACCGTACCCGGGCGCTTTCTGCGCCGTGGGCGAGCACAAGCTGATCGTGTGGCAAGCCGAAGTGGTCCAGGGCAACGAAGGCCTGGCGCCTGGCCGCGTGATCAGCGTCAACCCGCTGCGCATCGCGTGCGCTGAAGACTCGCTGGTGATCAAGTTCGGTCAGCGCAACGACAACGGCCTGTACCTGGCCGGTCCGTCCCTGGCCAACGAATTGGGCCTGGTGGACGGTTCGGTCCTGCGCGGCGCCGAGTCTGGCCGCAAGCCACGTCGCACCCGCGTGCTGATCCTGGGCGTGAACGGCTTTATCGGTAACCACCTGTCCGAGCGCCTGCTGCGTGACGACCGTTACGAAGTCTACGGCCTGGACATCGGCTCCGACGCCATCGAGCGCCTGCGCAGCCACCCGAACTTCCATTACGTGGAAGGCGATATCAGCATCCACACCGAGTGGATCGAGTACCACATCAAGAAATGCGACGTGGTCCTGCCGCTGGTGGCCATCGCCACGCCGATCGAATACACCCGCAACCCGCTGCGTGTGTTCGAACTGGACTTCGAAGAGAACCTCAAGCTGGTTCGCTACTGCGTCAAGTACAACAAGCGCGTGATCTTCCCATCGACTTCAGAAGTCTATGGCATGTGCCAGGACCAGTACTTCGATGAAGACACCTCCAACCTGGTGGTCGGCCCGGTCAGCAAGCAACGCTGGATCTACTCGGTCTCCAAGCAACTGCTGGACCGCGTGATCTGGGCCTACGGCGCCAAGGGCCTGAAATTCACCCTGTTCCGTCCATTCAACTGGATGGGCCCGCGCCTGGATCGCCTCGACTCGGCACGTATCGGCAGCTCCCGTGCGATCACCCAGTTGATCCTGAACCTGGTGGAAGGTACGCCGATCCGCCTGTTCGACGGTGGCGAGCAGAAACGCTGCTTCACCGACATTGCCGACGGCATCGAAGCCCTGGCGCGCATCATTGATAACGACAACGACGTGTGCAACGGCCAGATCATCAACATCGGTAACCCGGAAAACGAAGCGAGCATCCGCCAGTTGGGCGAAGAACTGCTGCGTCAGTTCGAAGCTCACCCACTGCGCAGCAACTTCCCTCCGTTCGCCGGTTTCCGCGACGTAGAAAGCAAGGCGTTCTACGGCACCGGTTATCAGGACGTGGCCCACCGCAAACCAAGCATCGAAAACGCCAAGCGCCTGCTGAACTGGGAGCCAACCGTGGAGATGAGCGAAACCATCGGCAACACCCTGGACTTCTTCCTGCGTGAAGCCATGCTCGAAATCGCGGACAAGCGCTGATGCAGGCAGGTCTTCGCATCGACGTCGACACTTACCGTGGCACTCGCGAAGGCGTGCCACGGTTGCTCGAGGCCCTGGATGAAGCCGGGGTGAAAGCGACGTTTTTCTTCAGTGTCGGGCCGGACAATATGGGGCGCCACCTGTGGCGCCTGATCCGCCCGCAATTCCTGTGGAAGATGCTGCGTTCCAACGCTGCCGGCCTGTATGGCTGGGATATCTTGCTGGCCGGCACCGCCTGGCCGGGCAAGCCGATCGGCCGTGACCTGGGGCACTTGATGCGCCAGGCCAAGGCCGCCGGGCACGAAGTCGGCCTGCACGCCTGGGATCACCATGGTTGGCAGGCCAACGCCGGACGTTGGAGCGACGCACAGTTGATCGAGCAGATTCGACGCGGTGTGGACACCTTGAGCGACATCCTCGGTGAACGTATCGACTGTTCAGCGGCCGCCGGTTGGCGCGCCGATGAACGCGTGGTGCAAGCCAAGCAAGGCTTCAACTTTCGCTACAACAGCGATTGCCGGGGCACCAGCCTGTTTCGTCCAACCCTGGCCGACGGCAGCGCGGGCACCCCACAGATTCCGGTAGACCTGCCGACCTTCGACGAAGTCGTCGGGCCGGTGGTGGCTGCCAAGGATTTCAACGGGTTCATCCTCGACCGCTTCGCGCAGTCGAAGCTGAACGTGTACACGATCCATGCAGAAGTAGAAGGGATTCTGATGGCCAATGATTTTCGCCAGTTGCTAGCCCAGGCAGGGCAGCGCGGCATCGATTTCAAACCGCTGGGCGACTTGTTACCGGCGGACGTCTCCACCCTGCCCCAGCAACAACTGGTGCGTGGCGCCCTGAGCGGCCGTGAGGGTTGGCTCGGAGTGCAGCAGGCATGATCCGCCGTTGGGCGCTGCCCCTGCTGTTGCTGGCATTCGGCGCATTTTATCTGTTGCCACTGGCCACCCATGGCCTGTGGATTCCGGATGAAACCCGCTATGCACAGATCAGCCAGGAAATGCTGCTGACCGGCAAATGGGCTTCGCCGCATTTCATGGGCATTCGCTATTTCGAAAAGCCGGCTGCCGGTTACTGGATGATCGCGCTGGGCCAGGCGATCTTCGGGCAAAACCTGTTCGGCGTGCGGTTTGCGTCGGCCTTGAGCACCGGGCTCAGCGTGCTGTTGGTGTACCTGGTGTCGCGCCGGTTGTGGAATGACCCGCACAAGAGCCTGGTCAGTACGGTGCTGTACATGAGCTTTGTCAGCGTCGCGGCGCTGGGCGGTTATGCCAACCTGGACCCGCAGTTCACCTTCTGGGTCAACCTGACCGGCGTGGCGCTGTGGTTTTGCTTCGACAGCAGCACACGCAGCGGTCGCGTCTGGTCCTGGGCGTTGCTCGGGGTTGCCTGTGGCATGGGCTTCATGACCAAAGGCTTCCTCGCGTGGCTGCTGCCGGTGCTGATCGCCCTGCCCTACGCGATCTTGCAGAAGCGCCTGCGCGACTTGCTGGGTTATGGCCTGGTTGCCGTCGCCGTGGCGGTTGCCATCAGTCTGCCCTGGGCACTTGCGGTGCATAGCCAGGAGCCGGATTACTGGAACTTCTTCTTCTGGCACGAGCATATCCAGCGCTTTGCCGGCGAAGACGCGCAACACGCCGAGCCATTCTGGTACTACCTGCCACTGCTGGTCGCATTCAGCCTGCCGTGGGTGGCGCTGTTGCCGTCCACCGTCAAGCAGGCGTGGCAGCACAAGCGCACGCCTAACATCGCCTTCCTGCTGCTGTGGCTGCTGATGCCGCTGGCGCTGTTCAGCCTGGCCAAGGGCAAGCTGCCGTCCTACATCATGCCGTGCCTGCTGCCGCTGGCGTTGCTCATGGGTAACGCGCTGAGCGACAAACTGGCGCAGGCCCAAGGCCGCGCCTTGCGCATCAACGGTTGGCTGAACCTGACCCTCGGTGTTGTGGCCTTGCTCGCGCTGACGTGGTTCCAACTGAAAACACCGCTGTACGAGCACGGCCAGGAAACACTCGGCCTGGTGCTGGTGTTCGCCTGCCTGTTCGGCTGGATCATCGTCAACCTGCTGCAGGCTGCACGCCCATTGAAATGGTGGGCCGCGCCGGCGCTGGGCAGTTGGTTGCTGGTGGCGTTGGCCCCGGCCGCGCTGCCCCATTCGGTGGTGTACAACAAGACCCCGGATCAATTCATCATTGACCACCTGCCGGACCTGCAGCCGACGTCCGCCCTGCTCAGCAATGACCTGGGCGCGGCATCGGCCCTGGCATGGCGCCTGCAACGCGCTGACGTCACCCTCTATAACACCGTCGGTGAAGTGAAATACGGCCTCGCCTACCCGGACGCCGCCCAGCGTAAGGTGGACCTGACCCAGGTCCAGCAATGGATGAGCGAAGCCCGCCAAAAAGGCGCGGTGGGTGTGGTGATGCGCGTCAAAGGTGACGACGAGATCGCCGAAGTGAACCTGCTGCCCCAGGACGGCAAGCGCTTTGAGCAAGGCAATCTGGTGATCCTGGTTTTCCCGCAGGCTGCGCCATGATCACCCTGTTCTTGTTGTTAGCCGCCTGCCTGCTCACCTGCATGGGCCAGGTCTCGCAGAAGTTTGCCGTGGAAAGCTGGCGCGACCAGCCTGACGGTTGGGCGCTGAAACTGCGCTCAGCCTGGTTATGGGCAGCGCTGCTGTGCCTGGGTTTCGGCCTGCTGGTCTGGCTGCTGGTGCTGCAGCGCCTCGAAGTCGGGATTGCCTACCCGATGCTCAGCCTCAATTTCGTATTGGTCACGTTAATGGCGCGCTTCGTATTCAAGGAGCACATCGACACTCGGCATTGGCTGGGCGTGGCGCTGGTAATTGCTGGCGTCGTGCTGCTGGGGCGCCAAGTATGAGCCGGGTGCGCGGGTTTACCTTTGCCCTGGGCAGTGTCGGCCTGGTCAGCGCCGCCCAGTTGGGGATGCGCTGGAGCATGACGCGCCTGCCCCTGCCTGACGAATGGCTCGGCGCGTTCAGCAGCAACGCCATCGATCTGGGCGCCCTCGGCGTGGTGAGCCTGGCGATCCTCGCTTATGCGCTGTCGATGCTGTGCTGGCTCTGTGCGCTCAAGGATTTGCCCCTGGGCCGCGCCTATTCGCTGCTCAGTATCAGCTACGCGCTGGTCTACCTGTTGGCCGCCAGCCTGCCGGTGTTCAACGAACATTTTTCGCTTTCAAAAACCCTGGGGGTGGCCTTGGTCATCCTCGGTGTACTGGTTATTAACTCTCGTCGTGCTAGCGCAGCAAGCCCCAGGAATGCCCCATGAAAATCAGTGTATTTGGTAGTGGTTACGTCGGTCTGGTACAAGCCACTGTATTGGCCGAAGTCGGTCACGATGTCATCTGCATGGACGTTGATCAAAACAAGGTCAAGCTGTTGCAGCAGGGCCATGTGAGCATTTTCGAGCCAGGGTTGGCGGCGATGGTCAAGGAGAACCTTGAAAGCGGACGGCTGAGCTTCACCTTTGATGAAAAGCTCGCCGTCGAACATGGCGAGGTGCTGTTTATCGCCGTGGGTACACCGTCGGATGAAGACGGTTCGGCCGACTTGAAATACGTGCTGTCGGTAGGCGATGCGGTCGCCCGCCATCGGATCGAGCCGGTGATCCTGGTGGAAAAATCCACCGTACCCGTCGGCACCGGCGACACCTTGCGTGCCCATATCGAAAAGGCCATGCACGGCACCGGGCGGTCCCTGGAGTTCGATATCGTCTCCAACCCGGAATTCCTCAAGGAAGGCTCGGCAGTTGCCGACTGCCGCCGCCCGGACCGGATCATCATCGGCTGCGAGCGTGAAGAAGTGCGTGAAGTCATGCGCGAGCTGTATGCGCCCTTCAACCGCAACCACGATCGCATCATCTTCATGGACCTGCGCAGCGCCGAACTGACCAAGTACGCCGCCAACTGCATGCTGGCCACCAAGATCAGCTTTATCAACCAGATCGCCGAGCTGGCCGAACACCTGGGGGCGGACATCGAAGCGATACGCCTGGGCATCGGCGCCGACTCACGCATCGGCTATCACTTCATCTACCCCGGCTGCGGCTACGGCGGCTCGTGCTTCCCCAAAGACATGCGCGCCCTGATCCACAGCGCCAAGCAGGCCCATTGCTCGAGCGACCTGCTCGAAGCCGTCGAAGCGATCAACCAGCGCCAGAAGAGCAAGCTGTATGAACGCATCAACGCCTTCTTCAAGGGCAACCTGCGCGGTAAGACCTTCGCCCTGTGGGGCCTGGCCTTCAAACCTAACACCGACGACATGCGCGATGCCCCGAGCCGCGTGCTGATCGAAGCGCTGTGGGCTGCCGGTGCCACCGTGCGCGCATTTGACCCGGAAGCCATGCAGGAAACCCAGCGAATTTACGGTGACGACCCACGGCTGATGTTGATGGGTACTCCGGAATCCACCCTGAGCGGCGCCGATGCGTTGATCGTCTGCACCGAATGGCAGCAGTTCAAGGCACCGGACTTCGACCTGATCTACGAACGTCTGAACACCCCGGTGATCTTCGATGGTCGCAACCTGTATGACGGCGAGCGCCTGGCGCGCAAAGGCTTCCAGTATTTCCCGATGGGCCGTGGCGACTCCTGCCAGTTACCGATTCCCCAGCAACAGTGGGTGCCACAAGTTGTGGAAGCCTGACCGGTGAAAGATCAAATGCCCCAGCTGATGAACGCAGCGATCCGGCGCCAGTCGTTGGGGCTGGCGCTACTGGCGTTGCTGTTATTCATTGCCGGCAACTGGCACCAGGCAATCATCGGTTTCGACTCGCGCTTCGTGGTCTTTGCCCAGGAGATGTTGCACCATGGGCCGAGCTTTTTCCCCACGACCTACGGGCAACCTTATGCCGATTACCTGGCGACCACGACGCTTATGACGTGGCTGCTGTCCTTGCCCCTGGGCCAGGTCAACAGCTTTACGGCCTGGTTGCCGACGTCCATCGCTTCGGCGCTGATCGTCATGCTGGTGTACCGCCTGACGGCGCCCTACTCCCAGCGCTGGGGCCTGCTGAGTGTTGCGCTGCTGTTGCTCAGCAGCACGTTTATCAGCGAAACCCGCGCGGTGTCCCTCGACCAGATGCTCGCCGCAGTGGCCCTGACGGTGTTCTACCTGGGTTATGCGCATGATCACTTCGGCGCCGCCAAGCGCCTGCACTGGGTGTACCTGCTGTTGATCGTGGGCTTTACGATTCGCGGGCCGATTGGCCTGGTGATCCCCACGGGCGTGCTATGCAGCTACTTCCTGCTCAACCGCCAATGGCGCCAGCTGTTCAGCTTCGGCCTGTTGGCCCTGGCACTGCTGGGGGCGTGCGTTGGCCTGCTGTTGCTGCTGGCCAAGCTCAGCGGCGGCGAAGCGTTCATGCAGGACGTGATCCGCATGCAGTTCCTCGGGCGTATGGATGGCAGCGAAGGCTCCAGCGGTGCGCTGTATTACTTCACCAGTTCCGTGGGCAATTACGCGCTGGCTTACCCGCTGGCGCTGCTGGTGCTGCTGGTGATAGCGATTGGCGGGCGACGCCCACCTGATCCGGCGTTGCAGTTGGTGCTGTACTGCGCAGCGGCGGGCTTGTTGGTGATGCTCGGCTTGTCGATTCCCCAGGCAAAGAAGGCGCGTTATGTGCTGCCGATGTTGCCGATGGCGGCCATTATTGCGGCGTATCCGTTTCAAGTCGCCCACGGGCGGTTGTATGGCTGGCTGCGCGGTTTGATGCTGAGCCTGTGGACCGTGTTGCCCGCGCTGCTGATCGTCGGGCTATGGCTGGCGCGCCGGCGTTACCCGGAGCAGATGGCGCACATCGGCTGGGTGCTGGGCGTGCTGGGCGCGCTTCAAGTGCTGGCGCTGGTGGCGGTGTTCCAGGCACGCCTGCGCACGCTGG
Source organism: Pseudomonas sp. PSPC3-2 (assembly GCF_049897085.1). NCBI lineage: Bacteria > Pseudomonadati > Pseudomonadota > Gammaproteobacteria > Pseudomonadales > Pseudomonadaceae > Pseudomonas > Pseudomonas sp. PSPC3-2. The sequence goes on along the minus strand of NZ_JAFCVO010000002.1, from coordinate 86,078 downwards.
TACCGGCCCTGACCGCCGTGCTGGCGGTATGGACGACGTATATTGTGGTGGTCGAGCCAGTGGAGCGCAGCCTCTATGACACTCGCACCTTCAGCCTGCAAGTCCAGGCGCAGGTCCGCCAGCAACCGGCGCCCATCGTGCTGCATGCGCTGGGTAAGGATGCCAAAGCCATCAAGTTCATGGTCAACCTCGATTACGACCGGGTGCCGGTGTTCACCCAGCAGCCCGCCGACCTGGCAACATTGCAAGGTCCGGCGTGGCTGGTCATGAGCCAAGATGACTTTGAAGGGTTGCAGGACCCACGATTGCGCGCAATCACTCCGACGCTCACTGGCACGTTCGACAAGAATCCCTACGTGCTGCTGCACTTGGACAAAACCATTCAACCTTGACCGCGCCGGCGGCGGCCGGCCAGTTGAGTCCATTATTTTTGTATTTAACCTACATTAATATGCATTGGCGACCCTGCATCGCGGTCGGCACACTACGCGGGTTCCTCCCCCAAATGCAGGAACTTTCAAGGGCTTGTCCGGGAAACCAGACAAGCCTTTTTTTGCCCGCCGTTTATGGAAATTGTGAATGCTCGCTCGCTGGTTACCCGCTGCCATCAATACCCGCCCTGCCGAATGGAGCCGCGCCGCGATCGGCATGGCCTTGGGCACTCTGCTCAGCGTGTGGGTCTGCGCGCAAGTGTTTGGCATGGAGGTCGCCCTGCACCTGCTCGGCCCTCTGGGTGCGTCGGCAGTGTTGCTGTTTGCCGTTTCATCCGGCGCGCTGGCACAGCCGTGGTCGATCATCGGCAGCTACCTGTGTGCCGGCGTAGTCGCGCTGCTCGTCGCACGGGTCCTGGGGCGCACCTTGGGCAGCGCCTGCCTGGCGGCGGGCATGACCGTGGTCCTGATCTGCTGGCTGCGTTGCCTGCACCCGCCGGCGGGAGGCCTGGCGATGACGCTGGTACTGGCCGATCCGGCCTCGACGGCTCTCGGCTGGCAGGAACTGCCCGCGGTGATGCTCGGCGCGGGAGCGTTGGTGACCTGTGCACTGGCCTATAACAATGCCACCCGCACGCGCTATCCCAAGGGCGCGACCGAGGCACCGAACACCTTCGTGAGCAAGGCGCAGGCAGCAGGAGACCCGGCAATCACGGCGGCGGACCTGAAGCTGGCGTTGGCCGACATGGAGCAGTTCTACGATATCGAGCCCACGGCGCTGGAACAGTTGATCCACGCCGCCGAGAGTCATGCCCGTCGTCGAAGTATCGGGCAAGTGCTGGCAACTCGCGTCGAATAGCGGTATAGCGAGCGCCCCGCATTAACGACGAGGGGCACAAAGAGTGCCCGGGCATGCGCCACGGCTTTATCAACTACCCCGCTTCTGAGCCGGCCGCCAGGCGTGCCGTGCTGCGCTGTAGCGAGGCCCTGGCCGGCTATTTTCACCTTCCGGACGGCTGATCGCCTGTTCTGCATAAATGCAAAAACGACCTGCATGATTCAAGGTTGTACTGGGCAAATTTGCACTGGTACGATCGCGAGAGGGTTCGTCCGCGAACATCTTGTTTAAAGAACAATAAAAGCAGGGAGTTACAGATGACTGCTCAGGTTTCATCCGAGGCAAGCCACGCCGACATTCTTCAGCAAGAGGTACTGGCCAACGTCCGCAACCATGTTGGCCACCTCACCCTCAATCGCCCCGCCGGCTTAAACGCCATCAACCTGAACATGGTTCGCGGCCTGGCCCAACAGCTTCAGGCCTGGGCAGATGATCCCCAGGTATATGCCGTGGTCCTGCGCGGTGCCGGTGAAAAAGCCTTCTGTGCGGGCGGCGATATTCGCTCGCTCTACGACAGTTTCAAGAACGGCGACACCCTGCACGAGGATTTCTTCGTCGAGGAATACGCCCTCGACCTGGCCATCCACCATTACCGCAAACCGGTACTGGCGCTGATGGACGGCTTCGTCCTCGGCGGCGGCATGGGCCTGGTGCAAGGCGCGGATCTGCGTGTGGTCACCGAACGCAGCCGACTGGCGATGCCGGAAGTGGCGATCGGTTACTTCCCCGACGTAGGCGGCAGTTATTTCCTGCCGCGCATTCCTGGCGAGCTGGGCATTTACCTGGGCGTCACCGGCGTGCAGATTCGTGCGGCCGATGCGTTGTATTGCGGGCTGGCGGACTGGTACCTGGACAGCACCAAACTGGCCGACCTCGACCAGAAACTCGACCAACTGTCATGGCAAGATTCCCCTCTCAAGGACCTGCAAGGCGTGCTGGCCAAGCTGGCCGTGCAGCAACTGCCGGACGCCCCGCTCGCCGCCTTGCGCCCTGCAATCGACCATTTTTTTGCCTTGCCGGACGTGCGCAGCATTGTCGAGCAACTGCAACAAGTGACCGTCGCCAACAGCCATGAATGGGCCTTGAGCACGGCCAACCTGATGCAAACCCGTTCACCGCTGGCCATGGCCGTGACCCTGGAAATGCTGCGGCGCGGGCGCCGTTTGCCGTTGGAGCAGTGTTTCGCCCTGGAACTGCACTTGGATCGCCAGTGGTTCGAGCGTGGCGACCTGATTGAAGGGGTCCGCGCGCTGATCATCGACAAAGACAAGAACCCGCGCTGGAACCCATCGACACTCCATGGGCTGGACGCGAGCCACGTGGAAAGCTTCTTCCACAACTTCACGCAGGTTGCGAGATAAGCCATGCAAGATATTGAATACACTGAAGAACAAATCATGATTCGCGACATGGCGCGTGACTTCGCCCGTGGCGAAATCGCCCCTCACGCCCAGGCCTGGGAAAAAGCTGGCTGGATCGATGACGCCCTGGTGGCGAAGATGGGCGAGCTGGGGTTGCTGGGCATGGTGGTACCGGAAGAATGGGGCGGTACCTATGTCGATTACGTGGCGTATGCCTTGGCGGTGGAAGAGATTTCCGCCGGTGACGGTGCCACGGGCGCACTGATGAGTATCCATAATTCAGTGGGTTGCGGGCCAATCCTCAACTACGGCACAACAGAGCAGAAACAAACCTGGCTGGCGGAACTCGCCAGCGGCCAGGCCATCGGCTGCTTCTGCCTGACCGAACCCCAGGCCGGCTCCGAGGCCCACAACCTGCGCACCCGTGCCGAACTGCGCGATGGCCAGTGGGTGATCAATGGCGCCAAGCAGTTTGTCAGCAATGGCAAGCGCGCCAAGTTGGCGATTGTGTTTGCGGTGACCGATCCGGAACTGGGCAAGCGCGGTATTTCCGCCTTCCTGGTGCCGACGGACACGCCGGGGTTCGTGGTTGATCGTACCGAACACAAGATGGGCATCCGTGCCTCGGACACCTGCGCCGTTACCCTCAACCAGTGCAGCGTGCCTGAGGCCAACCTGCTGGGTGAGCGCGGCAAGGGCCTGGCGATTGCGCTGTCCAACCTGGAAGGCGGGCGTATCGGCATTGCCGCTCAAGCCCTGGGCATCGCCCGTGCCGCGTTTGAAGCGGCGCTGGGGTATGCCCGTGACCGCGTGCAGTTCGACAAGGCCATCATCGAACACCAGAGCGTGGCCAACCTGCTGGCCGACATGCAAACCCGGCTGAATGCCGCACGCTTGCTGATCCTGCACGCCGCACGCCTGCGCAGTGCGGGCAAGCCGTGCCTGTCGGAAGCGTCCCAGGCCAAGCTGTTCGCTTCGGAAATGGCCGAAAAGGTCTGCTCCTCGGCGATGCAGATTCATGGCGGGTATGGGTATCTGGAGGATTATCCGGTGGAGCGCTACTACCGCGATGCGCGGATCACGCAGATCTACGAAGGCACCAGCGAGATTCAGCGGATGGTGATTGCGCGGGAGCTGAAGAACTACCCGCTCTGACTGACACACCACAAACCCACTGTGGGAGCTGGCTTACCCGCTCCCACAGTGGATCTGCAGTGTTTGTGAGGGCGGGTTATTTGTCCTTGAATTCAGGCGCGCGCTTGGCCACGAATGCCGCCATGCCTTCCTTCTGATCCTGCGTCGCAAACGCCGCATGGAATACCCGACGCTCAAAGCGCACGCCTTCCGAGAGGCTCACTTCAAACGCCCGGTTCACGCTTTCCTTGACCATCATGCTGATCGGCACTGACTTGCCGGCAATCAGCGTGGCGACTTTCAGCGCTTCTTCGAGCAGTTCATCGGCCGGGACAATGCGCGCTACAACCCCGCAACGCTCGGCTTCCACCGCGTCGATAAAGCGACCAGTCAGGCACATTTCCATAGCCTTGGCCTTGCCCACGGCGCGGGTCAGGCGCTGGGTGCCGCCCATGCCCGGCAGCACACCCAGGTTGATTTCCGGCTGGCCGAACTTGGCGCTGTCGCCGGCGAGGATAAAGTCGCACATCAGCGCCAACTCACAGCCGCCACCCAGGGCGAAGCCGTTGACGGCAGCGATGATCGGCTTGCGACGGTTGGCCACGCGATCGGCGTCGCTGAACAGGTCGTCGATATAGATCTGCGGGTAGGTCAGCTCGGCCATTTCCTTGATGTCGGCGCCAGCGGCGAAGGCTTTTTTCGAGCCGGTGAGCACGATGCAGCCGATTTCAGGGTTGCGTTCCAGGTCATCCAGCGCCTGATTCAACTCGTTGATCAATTGTGCGTTCAGCGCGTTCAGGGCTTGCGGACGGTTAAGGGTGATCAACCCGACACGGCCCTGCACGTCGAGCAAAATAGTTTCGTAACTCATGTAGTGGCTCCTTAAAGATTGCGTGAGATGACCATGCGCTGAATATCGCTGGTCCCTTCGTAAATCTGGCAGACCCGCACATCGCGGTAGATCCGCTCCAAGGGAAAGTCGCTCAGGTAACCGTAACCGCCCAAGGTTTGCAAGGCGGCGGAGCAGACTTTCTCGGCCATTTCCGAGGCGAACAGCTTGGCCATGGACGCCTCGACCAACGCCGGCTTGCCGCTGTCACGCAGGGCGGCGGCGTAATGCACCATTTGCCGTGCGACGGCGATTTGCGTGGCCATGTCCGCCAGGCGAAAGGCCACGGCCTGGTGTTCGATCAAGGGTTTGCCAAAACTTTCGCGCTCCCGGGCGTAGTCGCGCGCGGCTTCAAAGGCGGCGCGGGCCATGCCCACCGATTGCGAGGCAATGCCGACACGCCCGCCTTCGAGGTTGGCCAAGGCGATGCGGTAGCCTTCACCCTCCTCCCCCAGACGATTGGCGACCGGCACCTTGACGTCTTCGAACAGGATCTGGCAGGTATCCGACGCATGCTGCCCCAGCTTGTCCTCGACCCGCGCCACCGTGTAGCCCGGCGAATCCGTCGGCACGATAAACGCGCTGATGCCGCGCTTCCCCGCCGCCGGGTCAGTGACAGCAAACACAATCACGATGCCGGCGTTTTGCCCGGAGGTGATGAATTGTTTGCAGCCGTTCAACACGTAGTGATCGCCTTCGAGGCGTGCACGGGTTTTCAGGCTGCTGGCATCGGAACCGGCCTGGGGCTCGGTCAGCGCGAAGGCGCCGAGCATCGCACCACTGGCCAGCGGCTTGAGAAATTGCTCTTTCTGCTGGTCGTTGCCGAACGTGAGGATCGGCACGCAACCCACCGAGTTGTGTACGCTCATGATGGTCGAGCAAGCCCCGTCGCCGGCAGCGATTTCTTCCAGGGCCATGGCGTAGGCCAGGTAGCCGGTGTCGCAACCACCCCACTGTTCCGGCACCAGCATGCCGAAAAAGCCCAGTTCGGCCATTTCACCGATGGCCTCCTTGGGAAAGCGGTGCTCGCGGTCCCACTCGGCCGCGAACGGTTTCAGGCGCTCCTGGGCGAATTGTCGGGCCGCTTCGCTGATTTGCAGTTGTTCGTCATTGGGTAGCATGGTCAATCCTTAATACAGGCATTCGACGGCCATGGCCGTGGCTTCACCACCGCCGATGCAGATAGCGGCGACGCCCCGTTTGAGACCTTTCTGGCGCAGGGCCGACAGCAGCGTCACCAGAATCCGCGCACCGGACGCGCCGATCGGGTGACCCAAGGCACAGGCGCCGCCATGAATGTTGACCTTGTCGTGGGGGATATCCAGCTTGCTCATGGTCACCAGGCTGACCACGGCAAAGGCTTCGTTGATTTCGAACAGGTCCACTTCGTTCAGGTTCCAGCCGGTCTTGCTCATCAGCTTGCGTATAGCCCCCACCGGCGCCACCGGAAACAGGCCCGGTTCATCGGCAAACGCCGCATGCCCACGGATCACCGCCAAGGGTTGCAGGCCGCGCTTGTGCGCCTCGGACTGACGCATCAGGAGCAAGGCCGCCGCGCCGTCGGAAATTGAACTGGAATTGGCCGCCGTCACTGTCCCGCCTTCGCGGAACGCCGGTTTCAAGCTGGCAATCTTGTCCGGCTTGGCTTTGGGCGGTTGCTCATCATGCAGGACGGTTTTTTGCTCTTTGCCTACCGTGACCTGCACCGGGACGATCTCGGCAGCGAAGCTGCCATTGCTGATCGCCGCTTGCGCACGGGTCAGGGACGCAATGGCAAACGCATCCTGGGCCTCGCGGGTAAAGCCGTTATGTTGTGCGCAGTCTTCGGCAAAGGCGCCCATCAGGCGGCCTTTGTCGTAGGCATCTTCCAGGCCGTCGAGGAACATATGGTCCAGCACGCGGCCGTGGCCCATGCGGTAGCCGCTGCGTGCGCGGTCCAGCAGATACGGGGCGTTGGACATGCTCTCCATACCGCCAGCAATCACCACCTCGACGCTGCCGGCCAGCAGCGAGTCATGGGCAAGCATCGTCGCCTCCATGCCCGAGCCGCACATTTTATTGAGGGTGGTGCAGCGGGTGGCCTTGTCCAGCCCGGCGCCAAGGGCGGCCTGGCGTGCGGGGGCCTGGCCGAGACCGGCCGGCAATACACAGCCAAACAGCACTTCATCCACGGCATCGCTGGCGATACCGGCACGCTCGACGGCGGCGCGAATCGCCGCAGAGCCCAGTTGCGGTGCGGTCAGGCCTTTGAGATCGCCCTGGAACGCGCCCATGGGGGTGCGCGCGGCGCTGACAATTACGATGGGATCGGTCATGACGCTTCCTCTCTTACTTGGCTGCCATGCGCAAGGCACCGTCGAGACGGATCACCTCGCCATTGAGCATGCTGTTTTCAATGATGTGCCGGACCAGCGCGGCATATTCGCTCGGTTTGCCCAGGCGCGGCGGGAACGGCACACCGGCGGCCAGCGAGTCGCGGACTTCCGGGGTCATGCCAGCCATCATCGGGGTTTCGAAAATGCCGGGGGCGATGGTCATCACCCGAATGCCGAAGCGCGCCAGCTCCCGCGCGGCGGGCAGTGTCAGGCTGGCGATCGCACCTTTGGACGCGGCATACGCCGCCTGGCCGACCTGCCCGTCAAACGCCGCCACCGACGCGGTATTGATGATCACGCCGCGCTCACCGTCGGCATCCGCCGGGGTTTCTGCAATGGCCGCAGCGGCCAGGCGCAGCAGGTTGAAGCTGCCGATCAGGTTGACGTTGATCACCTGGGCAAAGCTGGCCAGCGCGTGAGGGCCGTTTTTGCCGAGGATCTTCTCGCCGCGCACCACACCGGCGCAGTTCACCAGCCCGTGCAAGCCACCAAAGGCGGCAACGGTGGCTTGCACGGCGGCTTCGGCAGCGGCTTCCTGGCTGATGTCCGCCACGGCGCTGCGGGCGTTGTCGCCCAGCTGTTTGGCTTTGGCCGCGACCGCGTCGCCATTCATGTCCACCAGCATCACCTTGGCACCGGCAGCGACCAGCATTTCAGCGGTGGCTGCACCGAGGCCCGACGCGCCGCCGCTGACCAGAAAAACCTTGTTTTCAATCTGCATCATTGTTTCCTTGAAAAGTGGATCAGGCCAACGCGGCTTGCGCCTTGGCGATTTCCTGATTACGCAAAATAAAGCGTTGCAACTTGCCGCTCGGGGTCTTGGGCAAGTCGCTGACAAATTCGATTTCCCGTGGGTAGGCATGGGCGGCGAGGCGCTGGCGTACATGCAGGCGCAGTTCCTCGGCCAGCTCGGGGGTGGCGCGGAACTGCTCGTTGATCACCACGAAGGCTTTGACCAGCTCGGTGCGCTCCGGGTCGGGCTTGCCGACGACCGCCGCTTCCACCACTGCCGGGTGTTCGACCAGCGCACTTTCCACGTCGAACGGGCCCACGCGGTAGCCAGAGGTGGTGATCACATCGTCACTGCGTCCGACGAAGCTGATGCTGCCGTCCGGATTGAGTTCGACGGTATCGCCGCTGAGGTAATACTTGCCGACAAAGGCCTTGGTCCGTGCGCCGTCATAGCCGGCGAACCAGCACATTGGCGATTGCTCGCGGTCGATGGCGAGAATCCCCGGCTGGCCGGCAGGCAACTCCTGGTGATCGTCGTCCAGCACCACGATGCGATGCCCCGGCGAAGCAAAACCCGCCGACCCGACATGCACCGGATGTTCCAGGCCGTGGTGGTTGCACAGCACCATGCCCAGCTCGGTCTGGCCGTAGTGGTCATGGATGGTCACCCCCAGGTTATCGGCAAACCAGCGGATCACTTCCGGGTTCAGCGGCTCGCCGGCGCTGCTGACGATACGCAGCTTGCCCTTGATCGAGCGGGCGAATTGTTCGCCGCCGGCAATCAACAGGCGATATGCGGTCGGCGAGCCGGCCAGGTTGGTGATCGCGTATTTATTGATGACCCGGCAGGTGCTTTCTAGGGTGAACGGGCCATCGTAGAAGGTAATCGGATGGCCCATGGACAAAGGCCCGGTCACGCCGAAATAGATGCCGTAGGCCCAGCCCGGGTCGGCGACGTTCCAGAACGCGTCTTCAGGGCGCAGGTCGATGGCGTCGCGGGTGTAGCTCTGGAACGCAACAATGGCCTTGAGTGGCACCGAGAGCGCTTTCGAAGGGCCGGTGGTGCCCGAGGTGAACATCAGCAGGAACGGCTCGTCTGCGCCCAGCAGCACCGGCTCGCAGTGGTTGGAGTAATTGGGCAGCTCGGCCCAGAAACTGAAATCACCGCGCACCAGGCCTTCGCCTTTGGCGCCAGTGACTGTCACGATCGTCGGGCAGCCTTCCACTTCGGCGAGTTTGGGCCGGTTCACCGCATCGGTGACCACCACGGCTGCGCCAGAGCTGCTCAGGCGGTGTTCAATAGCCTTGGGGCCGAAGGCCGTAAACAGCGGTTGATAGACGGCGCCGATGCGCCAGGTCGCGAGGACCACCACCAGCAATTCGGCGGTGCGTGGCAACAGGCCGGCCACCTTGTCGCCGCGTTTGACGCCCTGGGCCAACAGGAAATTGGCGAAGCGTGAAGCCTGGTCCTGCAAATCGCTGAAGGTGAACGTGGCACTGCGTCCATCCTTGCCTTCCCAGAACAGCGCAATGCGCCCTGGCAATGCATGCCGGTCGCAGCATTCCACGCAGGCATTGAGGCCTAGCAGGTTTCCGGCCAAGGTGCTGTCGACGGTGTGTTGGTAATCGAACTCGGTAGTGGCAGCCAAATAGTCACGCATCGCTTCAAATCCTTCGGTATTTTTATTTTCAGGACGTTTTTTCGGACAAGAACCGCCGAAATAGTGGCTCTAGAGCGCTGCAGCAGCAATAGTCAAAGCCACCAACATGCCTGACTGGTTTGGCCAATGCTTCTTGATCATAGACCCCGCCGATCAAGCAGTCGGCCCAAGCGATTGGACGCCCCGGCCGCCAGCTTCTAACCTGATGGCCGCGCCACCTACGAAGCCCCTCCCGATGATTGTTCGCCCCAAACCCAACCTCCTGGGCATTCTGTTCTCGCTCAAGGGCTCGATCGCCAAGCGGATCGCCCTGCGCAGCCTGTTGGTCACGTTGCTGGCCTCGGTGATCGTGCTGGTGGAAACCCTGCACCCGGCGTATTTCTCCAAGGTCAATGCCACGCCGTTCACCCTGCTCGGGCTGTCGTTGTCGATCTTCATGAGTTTTCGCAACAACGCCTGCTACGACCGCTGGTGGGAAGGCCGCAAGCAACTCGGGCAGATGATCATCGAAGTGCGCTCACTGATCCGTGAAACCCAGGTGCTCAGCGACCCGCTGGAACGGGCCAGCCTACTGCGCGGCCTCTGCGGTTTTGCCCATGGGTTGATCGCGCGCCTGCGCCTGGAAGATGAAGCCCAAGCGCTAAAGCCCTGGATCGAAGTCGACCCAGGCCACCCCAACCTTCCTGACCAGGTACTGCAACAGCTCGGCACGCGGTTTTCCGGGCTGGCCGAACGGGGCGTGATCAGTGAATGGCGCTACACCCAACTGGAAACCCGGCTGGTCAGCCTGAGCCAGGTGCAGGCGGCGTGTGAGCGGATCAAAAGCACACCGCTGCCCTTCCCCTACACCCTGCTGCTGCACCGCACCATTTACCTGTTCTGCATCCTGCTGCCGTTTGCCATGGCCGAACCGCTGGGCTGGCTCACGCCGGTGTTCACCGCAATCGTCAGCTACACCTTCTTTGGCCTCGACGAAATCGGCGACGATCTGGAAGATCCCTTCGGCTTCGATGAGAACGACCTGCCCTGCAACGCGATCGTGCGGACGCTGGAACGCGAGATCCTCGCAGCCCTCGGCGAAACGGCCTTGCCGCCTGCCCTGGAGCCGGTGGAATACGTGCTGACCTGATGCGGGTTTGACACTCGCCGTGGTCTGACCGAAGCTGAGGGCTTTGCCATAGCTGCCTAAGCTCTCGGACGCCTGCATGTCAAAGTCACGCCGTTACTCCATCATCGGCCTGTGCGCCCTGTTGTTGATTGTGCTGATCACCTGGTATTTCTCCCATTCCACCCCGGTGGCCGTACCGCCCGCGATTGCCCATGGCTACGCGAAAGCCTTGAAACAGGCGCTTAACGGCGAACCTGGCGCCGCCCGCGTGCTGTATCAGCAATTGGCCCGGCCGGACCTTTCCGACGAGCGCCGCATCGCCTTGCATGCCGAACTGCCCAATTACCCGAGCCCTCAGGCACTGAAGCTCGCCGACAAGGATCTGGCCGATGACTCACCGCACGTGCGTGAAGCGGCGATTCACAGCATCGTCGGCCTGGTGCCTACGGGCCAGCGCACCTTGTTGCTCGGCCCATTACTCGACGATCCGCAACAAGACGTGCGCTTTACCGCCGCCAATGCGTTGCTCGGTCTCTCGCCCGACACCCTCGGCCTGTATTTCGGGCCCTTGCAGCAAGTGCTCGATGAGTTTGTGAAGAAGCTCAAGGCGCAACCTGAAACCGCCGAAGGTTGGCTCCAACTGGCGCGCCTGTATATCCACAGCGCGCTGTTGCCGCAGGCACAGAACGCCCTGGAGCAAGCAATGCGCCTGCAGCCGGACAACCTGCAAGCCGTGGTTGCGCAAATCGAACTGCTGGACAAACAGGGCAAGACCGACGAGTCGCGCCAACTGCTGGCCCGCCAGTTGGCGGCGCATCCCGAATCCGCGTACCTGCAACACGCCCTGGGCATGTGGTTGCTGCACCACGGTGAGCGCGCTTACGCGTTGCTCGGCCTGTCGAAGGCGGTGGAGCTGGAACCGAACAATCAAGATTACCGTTACGACCTGGCCACGACCCTTCACGCCCAGGAGGAACTCGAAGCTGCCCAGCGCCAGTTGGAAGAAATCATCCAGCGCCACCCGGCCAATCGCAAGGCGCGGGTGCTGCTCGTCACCTACTGGACAGAAAGCGGCCAATTGCAGAACGTGCAAGTGCTGCTGGCGCAGTTGGAACAACAAAACCCGGATGATCCGGCGCTGCAGCAGGGGCTGTAGGCCAACGGCAGCGCTGGCCCCAGCGCCGACACTACGTACAAATCCCGATAAGGTGGAACCCCGCTGACACGCCATGGTCAAGAAGCTATGGCGCGCTCGAACGAACGCGCACCTCTACTCGTATGTGACCTGAGGGCACTTCTTGTCTACATCCAACGCGCTATTAACCGAAAAAGCGGCCACTGGCATCGAAGGTCTTGATGACATTCTTTCCGGCGGTCTGTCCCGCAGCCATCTGTTTCTGCTCGAAGGCGAGCCAGGGACCGGCAAAACCACCGTTGCCCTGCACTTCCTGCAGGCGGGTGCGAAGAACGGTGAACGCTCGCTCTATATCACCTTGTCCGAAACCGAGCGTGAATTGCGCGAAGGTGCGATATCCCACGGGTGGGATCTGGATGACAATATCCATATTTTCGAGCTGACCCCGCCGGAAAGCCTGCTCAATGCCGACCATCAGCAAAGCCTGCTGTACTCTTCCGACCTCGAGTTGGGCGAGGCCACGCGGCAGATCTTTGAAGTGGTGGAACGGGTCAAGCCGACCCGCGTGGTGGTCGACAGCCTCTCCGAGATCCGCCTGCTGGCGCAAAGCTCCCTGCGTTATCGACGGCAGATCCTGGCAATCAAACACTACTTCGTGCGCTACGACGCCACGGTATTGCTGCTCGATGACCTGACCACCGAATCCCTCGACAAAACCGTACACAGCGTGGCCCATGGGGTGATTCGCCTGGAAGAACTGACGCCCAATTACGGTGCCGAACGCCGCCGCGTGCGCGTCGTGAAGTACCGTGGCCAAAAGTACCGGGGCGGCTTCCACGACTTCACCATCATGGGCGATGGCGTGCATGTCTTCCCGCGCCTGGTGGCGGCCGAACATCGCGGCGGCTACGTGCGCGAGACCCTGAGCAGCGGCATTCGCGAAATGGATGCCTTAATGGGGGGCGGAGTCGAGACCGGTTCCAGCAGCCTTATCCTCGGCCCGGCGGGCACCGGCAAGTCGCTGATCTCGATGGTGTTTGCCGCCGCCGCTGTGGCGCGGGGCGAAAAAGCCGCACTGTTCATCTTTGATGAGGAACTGGGCCTGCTCTTCGAGCGCATGAAAAACATGGGCATCGACCTCGCCACGCTGCAAGCCACCGGCAACCTGCTGATCGAACAAGTCGACGCGGCCGAGTTGACTCCCGGCGAGTTCTCACACCGCGTGCGGCGCTGCGTGGATGAGGGCGGGATCAAGACCGTGGTCATCGACAGCATCAACGGCTATCAGGCCGCAATGCCGGAAGAAAATGCGCTGATCCTGCATATGCACGAACTGCTGCTGTATCTCAACCGCCGTGGCGCCGCCACCTTCATGACGGTCGCCCAGCACGGCCTGGTCGGTGACATGCAAGCGCCCGTCGACATTACCTACCTTGCCGACACGGTCATTCTGCTGCGCTATTTCGAAGCGCTGGGCAAGGTGCGCCGCGCCATTTCCATCATCAAGAAACGCACCGGCCCCCATGAGTCGACCATTCGCGAATACCGGATCAGCAGCCAGGGCATGACCGTCGGCGAGCCGCTCGATAACTTTCAGGGCGTACTGCGCGGTATCCCGACGTACATGGGCGCCGGCTCGCCTCTGCTCAAGGATGAGGGCTAGTGACGGGTTTATCTCCACTCTCCGAGCGTGCAATCGTACTTGCGCCGATGGGCCGTGACGGCGCGTTGGCGTTGATGATGCTCAACGAGGCCGGTTACAGCGGCATGATCGCCACTAGCCTGACGGCCTTGTGCGGCGCACTGGAAGACGGTGCCGGCCTGCTGATTATTGCGGCCGAAGCCTTGCGCGGCGTGGACCTGGAGCCGCTGCTCGAACGTTTGCACCAGCAGCCTGCGTGGTCGGATTTGCCCATCGTGTTGATGACCCATCACGGCGGCAACGAGCAGAACGGCTCCTCGCACCTGAGCGGGTTATTGGGCAACGTCACCTTCCTCGAGCGGCCTTTCCATCCCGTGACGTTGATCAGCCTGGTCAGTGCCGCACTGCGCGGTCGGCGCCGGCAATACGATGCACGCGACCGGCTGATCGACTTGAGCGAAAGCGAACTGCGCTTGCAGCGCACGCTGGAGACCCTTGAGCAGCAAGTGGAAGAACGCACGGCGCAGTTGCGCAGCAATGAAGACGCGCTGCGCCAATCACAGAAAATGGAGGCCGTCGGCCAGTTGACGGGCGGCATCGCCCATGACTTCAACAACATGCTCACCGGGATAATCGGCAGCCTGGAGTTACTGCGAAGGCGCGTCTCGCGCGGCAAGCTGGACGACCTGGACAGCTTGATCGACCTGGGCGTCACCTCCGCCAACCGTGCCGCCGGCCTTACCCACCGCCTACTCGCGTTCTCCCGCCGGCAATCGCTGGATTCAAAACCCGTCGAGATCAACCAACTGGTGACCTCCATGGGCGAACTGCTGCAACGCAGTATCAATGAAAGCATTGCGCTGGACATGCGCTTCAGCGACCCGCTCTGGACCGCCGAGGCCGACCGCAACCAACTGGAAAGCGCCCTGCTCAACCTGGTGATCAACGCGCGCGATGCGATGCCCAACGGCGGCAATCTCACCGTGGAAACCAGCAACCGCCATCTCGACAGCGTGTTCACCGCCGCCTACGGCACCTTGCAACCCGGTGACTACGTTGAATTAAGCGTCAGCGACACCGGCTGCGGTATCCCGGAAAGCGTCATGGGTCGCGTCTTTGACCCTTTCTTTACCACCAAGCCGATCGGCCAGGGCACCGGCCTCGGCCTGTCGATGATTTACGGCTTTGCACGGCAATCCGGTGGCCACGTGACGATCCACAGCGAAGTCGAAAAAGGCACCACGGTCAGCCTGTTTCTGCCACGTTTCGTCGGCGAAATGGTGGTGGCCGAAGCGGTAAACCCCGCCCTGCTGCCATTTGCCGATGCCGGCGAAACGGTGCTGATCGTGGAGGATGACCCTGCGGTCAGGGTCTTGGTCTGCGCCGTGCTGAAGGAGCTGGGCTATGCCTATGTCGAGGCCGGCGATGCCAACACGGCCGTGCCGATCATCGAGTCCGACCAGCGCATTGACCTGATGATCAGTGACGTCGGTCTGCCGGGTATGAACGGCCGGCAACTGGCGGAAATCGGCCGGCAGATTCGGCCGGAACTCAAGGTGCTATTTATCACCGGTTATGCCGAACACGCGGCCGTGCGCGGCGGTTTTCTGGACCCGGGGATGCAGTTGATTACCAAGCCGTTTACCTTTGACCTATTGACGGCAAAGGTCAGAGAAATGATCCGTTCAGACGCTACAACGGCGAACCTATAGCCAGTAACAGGTAACAACAGGCAATAAAGCCACGGCGCGAAAATGGAATCAGTCGAGGGGCTTCGGTACGAAGGATTATCACTGGGACTCGGAATTTGCACCCAGTGGACTTCAATCCTGATGATAGAGCCGTAGCCTATGACGATTTCCAGCAGCCTCCTGCACACCCCCCCGCCGCCTCACGTTGCCGCCGACGCGCTCCAACCCGCTGCGCGGGGGCATGTGGAGTCCGGTCACGAAAGCGCCCCCCTCATTGCCTCTGGCGATTCCCCGAGGGCCAGCGGCGACAGCGCGTTGGCGCAAAACTATGGCAAGGCCTTGCTGGGCTTCACCGGTGTTCCCACCAACGACAACGCCATCTTGGTGGATATTCCACCAGACTCAACATTTGGCCAGTGGTGGAAGCTGTTGGGCGAGGCCACTCAGTCCCCCGAGTTCCTTGACTGGCGGCGCCACGCCAGAGCCCTGCCTGGGTCGATCAAAATCCTGCCGCAAAGCGGTCAAGTCACCTACCGCGTGACCCCGGATGTTTCGCTCGATACGCCATTACAGATGCGTGCAAGCGAGGACAAGCACTGGTCGGCGGTGCGAGGGCCGTTAATGGATGCCGGACGGGTCATATCCGGCAGGAATAGGCCGTTCCCGCTCCCTTCGCCCGAGAGCGCCAACCGCGCGCCGGCCTGGCTGGTTGGGCAGTTCTACCAAGAGCCGACGCGAATTTCCCCTTCTGAATTCCAGCAACGCGCCACCGAACTAGAGCGCGATAAAACCTTTGCACAGCTTGATACGGCGGTGTTCCCTGGCCTCTATGACGAGCGCAGCGAGCACGCACTCGACACTCAGAAGGCGCTGCTGGGGAATATCAATAACCGACATCAAGCCGCTGTGCTGTTAAAGCATCTGGGGACAGCGCTTGCCTCAGGCACCCTTGCGTCGTCGCAGATCCCCGAGTATCTGCGGGAAAACACCTTCGAGCTGAACCCCCATTCCTCATACCAACAGGACCAAGGCTTGCAGGAAGGAGGCGTCGTCAGCCTGGCTGACTTTTTTGAACACCACGGCTTTGATAAACCCGGCGCTGCGCGAGAAGTGGAGAACCTCAGGCTATCTCTCCTCACTCCCACATCGCGAAGTCCCGCCAATGGCAACTATGGTGGCGCGCTGTCCTGGCCGCAGCCGATTGACACGGACACCCAGCGCCAACTATTGGCATTCTTGCAGCACGGCAATGTTGGCGATCTGAACCTGGGATCCAACCGCAATGTGCTGGAAGCATTGATGCAAGGTGTGGTGATCGAAGCCAACGAGTTTCGCAATCCGCGGGAACTGCTCGATCGACTCATCCAATGGCCCAAGGGCCAGGCGCTGGGGGCGGCCATCCAGGCCAAGTTCAACACACTGTCAGTCAAAGGCAGTGTCAATGACTGGTTAATGGCTGCCTTGAACCTGAATTACACCGATGCATTTACCCGGGCGACCTTGCCCCAGAAGCATATTTCAGGCTTTGACCTGGCCGGCCAGCAGCTTAAAGGCAAGCCTTTGTCAGAGACGGACCAGCGCGTGGCCAACCATTTGTACTTCATCACAAAAGAGGCTTCGTCACCGGAAAAAGCCAGTATCCAGGCCTACCTGAAACTGGCATCCAAGGCGCCGGAATTGCTGGTAAAGGATATCCCAGCCGTGGTCACTCATGGCTCCCCTGCCCACGTCAGCTTCAGTACGGCGGTGGCCCGCATTGAGGCAGAGACCCCGGGCCGGGCATCAACGATGACTTACGGGGAAGTCATGGTGTACGCCGATATCGCCCCGGTTTCCCATGCTCAGCGTCAGATCGAATATGTCGCTCAGCATGACGCCCTGAAGGAATGGGGCCTGACCAACAGTATCGTCGCGCGTGTGATGTCGCCTGCGGATATGCAAACCATCACCGATGCCTTTAACCAACAGGTCGGCGAACTGAGAGCCGCTTCCGAAGCACAGCGCACGCCTGCGCCTGCGTCTCGCAAAGAGATGGCCCTGGCCGAATTGCGCAAGACGTTGGGCAATGACGCACGCCTGGAACTGAAGTGCATCGTACTGAGCACCTACGACAAAGATCGACCAGGGCCTTACTCGATATTGGACTTATACATGGAGAACATGCTGCACAACCCGCCCAAGGTGCCCTACCACCCCGCCAGGCGCAACGGCGCCTCACAACCCCCCAACCAGTGGGTGATTGAGCCCTACACAGCACCACGCAGAGGCCCTGGACGCTCTGCCGCCAACACGCCCAATTTCACCCTCGAAGAAGTCTTGAGCAAGACCCAGTCGCTGAAGAACATCAGCAGGGAATTCGTGAGTGAGTTCAAACAGTTTGGCCGCGCTCTGGACAGCAGCGTCGCCACGCAAGTCAAGCACTTGATCGCCCAGTTGCCGCTGGAAGACCGCCAGAATATCGAATACGGGAGCCTCTCGATCTTCACGGAGTTCAAGGGCGAATATCAGGCCAGCGGTATCGTCCGGGTACCGGCTGCCGAGGGTAACCCTGTGCTATTGAAAGTGATGCGCGACGGGATTGCCCACACCTATGAACTGAATGTCCAAAAGAACACGCTCACCAAACGCCGGGATCTCGGCGATTTCCAGCCCGGTTATCAGCCTGGGTTTCATATAGAAGACGGAAAACCGCGTGATAACAGGACGCCTTACACGGACATGGTCCCCGTCACACTGTCCATCCCCGATGAAGGTAGCCCGCTTGTACGGCAACAGCTCGTACAAGAAAAAACCGACACCGGGGCGCCGTTGAATAGTTTCTCCAGCGCCAGAAGCGTGGCCATCGGTGCCACGGTGGCCACGGTCAGCAGTGTATGGGGAGCGCTGGAAGCCAAGGCCCAAGGGGTCACGACGGTTGAGTCCGAGGTTCCGTTCTACAGGAAGTTGAACACGTTTCTGCTTAACTTGATCCCACTGCGCTCGGCGATCAAAAACTTCACAGATGGCAATATCGGCGACGGCATCGTTGACCTGTCACTCGACGTATTTGGCGTCATGACGGCCGGGGCGGCGACCGTGGGCAAAGCAGCGAAAGTGGTAACCAGCACTCTCTCTGCGGGTAGCAAGGCCTTGCGCATAGGAAAAACCCTGGGGCTTGGGGCGATCAGCCTGGTCAACCCGCTGGACGGTGCGGCGGATTTGCTGCGCGCTACAGGTCGCGGCGTGGCAAGTGCAGGCAAACGCGTCATCAGCGACGCGATTCAAGACATCCGGCAACTGCGAGGCACGCACACTGGCTACGACTTGGTCGCCGCAAGCAAACAGTACGACGCCGCCGCGATGGGCACCTTCAAGACTTCCGGCGAGACGCAGCAAGGTGCCGCTGTGCTCCAGGAAGGTAAATGGTATGCCTTTGATACTGCGACCCAGCGCCCGTTCGGCAAGGCACTGGACGATTTCCAAGCGTCCATTCGAGGCGGCACTCCGGCGCTTCGTGCGTGGCAAAACGTCCTGACGCCTCCCTCACCGGCGTCGATTCAAATCCGCAAAGACTGGGGAAAGTTACTTGATCGTCACCAAGGAGATGGGATGCCCAGCGCAGCCTTTAAGAATGGCTATGAAGAGGGCGCGCCGGAACGGATCAAGGGTTATGTCAAGGGCATGAAATCAGAAGACGTGATGAAGCTGGCACTGCGTCCGGACCGAACCGCAAGAGAGGTGGGCACATTAGTCCGGCAGCAGGAAAGGCTGGCTGTGCAGCACGGGCTCAACGGCACACAGCATTTCAACGCCCACGTAAATACTGTCGGAGGAACGTTCACCCCCGTACCTCAGGCCTTCTACCTTAGCCAGGTCAACCGTCTTTCCGAGGGCCAGTGCGCCGCCCTTGCTCGTACCTTCGCGTCAGCCAAGGCTCAAGGAAAAGAGCGGGTGTTCATCGACAACCTGTACATCGCCGCCGCTAATCCACGGAGCGAGGCGGCGCGAGTATTTACTCGCACATTAGGTGAGGTGCAAAAAAGCATCAGCACACCGACGATGTTTCACGCCGGTAATCCGCAGCGCCAGGTAACGTACCAGGACATGATTACGGAACTGGCCAACGCACCGGGCGGCAAGACAGTGATGATCGACTCCCCTGGCCATGCAATGCTGGCAGGGTCCGTGCCGGATGGCGACGCTAAGAAGTTCTTTTTTTACGACCCAAATTTTGGAGTGGCCGAGTTCTCAAGCGAGGCCATGATGAAGCGTGGCCTCGAAAAAATATTCAATGATAAGAAGCTGCCGGTCCAATACAAAACTTATAGCAATGCCCCCAAAAAACTTGAATTCAAGATCAGTGACCATAACGAGTCGTGGATAGGCACCGCGAGTCTTCATGACAGACCTATCAAACGGCTTTATGAAGACCCTATCCCGACGACTACCACTAACGTGAAGCCCCCCGCTCAGACCCACTACGTCCATATGTCGGAGTATACGGACGTCACCGTCACTGACCCGACGTCAATCATCAGCACCCGAGGTATTGGTGACTGTTCGACACTGGCAGTGCTTACCGACTTGAACGACGGTGTCTACCGGAAACGAACATTGATGCACTTCCCTGGCGGCACGCCGACGACTGAACAACATAGGGTGCTTAAACAACTGGAGGGGAAATTGGATCAGGGAAGCAAAGTGATTTATGTGGGCGGCGATAATGTCCGGAGCATCCCGGGATTAGGCATCGCACTGAAGCAAAGTCACGCCAGTGAACAAGTGGTGTTCAATATCGCAAACAAATACCCGGCCTCCACTACGATCGCAACGGCCAACCGCATTGACATAAAACCCGATGGATCATTTGAGCTCTTCGAGGGGAATAACCCAGCTCGGGTACTTGATCCGCAAGCAAAGGCCGAGGTGCTTGCCTGGTAACCCTGACTTCTCGCCGGTCAGGAGCGTCAGAGCCTATTCGAGGGTTGACTGACACACGGACGTGTCACACCAACAAGCGCTGGATATGCTCTTGCAGCGTATCCAGGTCAAACGGCTTGGCCAGGATCGGCGCCTTGCGGGTGATCGGGCTGTTGCAGTCGAGGATTTCCTGAGGATATCCGCTGATAAAAATCACTTTCAGTTCCGGGCGCAACTTGATCGCCGGCTCGGCGATCTGCACACCTGTGACGCCGCCAGGCAGGCGATAGTCAGTCACCATCAGGTCCAGGTGCGGTTTACTGGCGAGGATTTCAAACGCCTCCTCCCCATTGATCGCCTTCAATACCCGATAGCCCAGGCCTTTGAGGTATTCGTCCAGCACAAACATAATGGATTCGTCGTCCTCGACGATCAGAACAACGTCTTGTGCATCTTCACTCATGGGAAGCCTTTGTCCGGTCAATTGCTGCAATTACGACCATGCAGTCATGTAGAGGTTGCGTCGAAGTGACGATTGTTTTCACAGCGACGCTTCCAGAGGCAGGCACACCCGGAACAACGCGCCCTCGCCTATCTGGCTCTCCACCTCGATGGTGCCGCTATGGGCCGCGACGATCTGCTCGGAAATAAACAGCCCCAGGCCCAGGCCTGCGGCAACATGGCTGGCGGACACCCGCTCGAACTGCTGGAAAATCCGCTTCTGGTTGTCTGCGCTGATGCCGATGCCGTGGTCTCGAACCTCGATCCGTGCCATGCCCTGTTCACTATACACCCGCACTTCCACCGGGCTCTTGGCGCCATAGCGCAAGGCGTTGGTCAGCAGGTTGGACACGACCTGCTCGATGCGAAACTCATCCCAGCTACCTTCCACCGGGCCTTGGGCCTCCAACTGTATGGACGACTCGGCGGCGGCCACTTGCGGCGCGAAGTTTTCCAGCAGGTTGCGCACCAATTGCGTGAGGTCAAAGCGTGCCGGACGAATCGACAGTTTGCCGGTGCGGATGCGCGAGACGTCGAGCATGTCTTCGATCAGGCGGATAAGGCTATGGATCTGCCGCTCATCACGGTCGACCATGGCGTGCATCTTGTCCAGGGTAAACGCTGCGGCGTTGTCCCGGGCCAGGTGCATTTTGCGCAACTGGGTTTCGAGGATCAGCCCATTGAGCGGCGTGCGCACTTCGTGGGCGACGATCGACATGAAGTCATCGCGCATGCGTACCGCCTGCTCCAGCTCAGCCTGAGTGGCCTGCAGGCGTGCCAGCAGCAGCTCCTGTTCGCGACGGCTGTGCTCCAGCGCTTCCACCTGCAGCTTCATCGCCTTGCTTTGGCGGTACAGGTCGACGAACACATTGACCTTGCTCTTCACCGCATGGATATCCAGCGGCTTGTGCAGGAAGTCCACGGCGCCGCTTTCGTAGCCCTTGAAGGCATAGTTGAGTTCGCGGCCGGC
Organism: Pseudomonas sp. PSPC3-2; assembly: GCF_049897085.1. Taxonomy (NCBI): domain Bacteria; kingdom Pseudomonadati; phylum Pseudomonadota; class Gammaproteobacteria; order Pseudomonadales; family Pseudomonadaceae; genus Pseudomonas; species Pseudomonas sp. PSPC3-2. The sequence goes on along the minus strand of NZ_JAFCVO010000002.1, from coordinate 64,651 downwards.
GGCGCTGACGAACACAATCGGAATGTTCTTGGTTTTTTCGGTGCCGCGCATCAACTCGGCCAGCTCGAAACCGTTCATGCCGGGCATCTGCACATCGAGAATCGCCATGGCGAACTCGTGCTCCAGCAACAGGGACAAGGCCTCGTCGGCGCTCAATGCCTTGAAGACTTGACGGTCCTCGCGCTTGATCAGCGCTTCGAGGGCCAGCAGGTTTTCCGGCAGATCATCGACGATCAGCAGTTTGGCCTGGACAGTACTTAACATGGGGAAGATTCCAGGGAAGCCAGCAATGAGCCAATCCGGCTCAAGCTCAGAATATGATCAGGAGAGTGTAAGGCCAGGGCCGCCAGGGGCATCACGGCAATCCGGGCGTCCTTGGGGTCCTGGACCACGGTGGTGGCGCCGGATTGCTTGGCGTGGGCCAGCCCTTGGGCGCCATCCTGGTTGGCGCCGGTCAGCAAAATCGCCAGCAAGCCCTGGCCATAGGCATCTGCGGCCGAAGCGAACAGGTAATCGATGGCGGGCCGGGAGTGGTGTACCCGGTCTTCCTGGCTCAAAGACAGGCTGCGGTCATGCTCCACCGACAGGTGATAACCGGGGCTGGCGAAGTACAAGGTGCCCGGTTGGATCACTTCCTTGTCCTGCCCTTCGCGTACCGGAATCCGCAAACGCCGCGCAAACACTTCTGCCAACTGGCTACGGCGCTGGTCCGGCAGGTGCAGCACGGCAATGATCGGTAGGCTGAAGGTCTCCGGCAGATCGCCAAAAATACTCAGCAACGCCTCAACGCCGCCGGCGGACGCGCCGACGACGATGGCTTCAATCCCACAAATCGGGTTGGCGGCAGCGTCGTTCATGATTTTCGGTAGATCCGTTCCTGTTTGACCAAGGGCTCGAATTGCGTGCTGTAGGCGGAAAAATCCACGGTTTCCTTGCTGCCAAGCACAAGAAAACCACGATGACACAACGACTCATGAAACAATCCAAAGGCCCTATCTTGCAACTTTTTATTGAAGTAAATCAGTACATTGCGACACGAAATTAATTGAGTTTCTGAGAATACACTGTCAGTTGCCAGGCTGTGGTCGGCGAACGTGACATTTTCGCGCAACGTCTTGTCGAAGATCGCGTAATCGTAAGCTGCCGTGTAGTAGTCGGCAAATGAACGCTGCCCGCCGGCTTGCTGGTAGTTGGCGGTATAGGCTCGCACATTCTCCAGGGAGAAGATCCCCTGCTTGGCTTTATCCAGCGACGCAGGATTGATGTCCGTGGCGTAGATGATGGTGCGTTCCAGTAGCCCTTCTTCGCGCAGCAGAATCGCCATGGAGTACACCTCCTCCCCCGTGCTGCAACCAGCGATCCAGATCTTGATCGACGGGTAAGTCTTGAGCAGCGGCACCACTTCCTGGCGGATCGCGAGGAAGTGCGACGGGTCGCGAAACATCTCGCTGACCGGGATCGTCAAAAACTGCAGCAACTGCATGAACGCCGCCGGGTCGTGCAGCACGCGCTCCTGCAGCGCCGAAATCGTCGCGCAGTCAAACTGGCGCAGGGCATGGGCCACACGGCGTTTGACCGACGCCCCGGAGTAGTCGCGAAAGTCATAGCTGTACTTGAGGTAGATCGCCTCAATCAGCAAGCGCAGTTCAATATCACTGCTTTTTTCCAAAAAACTGCGCTCCACTTAAATACGTTCCATCTTCGGTAGCCATACGCGAATCAGCGAGAACAGGCGATCCAGATCAATTGGCTTGGCCAGGTAATCGTTGGAGCCGGCCGCGAGGCAACGCTCCTGATCGTCCTTCATCGCCTTGGCCGTCACTGCGATGATCGGCAGCTTCTTCCAGCGTGGGTCCTGGCGGATCAAGGCGGTGGCCTCGTAACCGTCCATTTCCGGCATCATCACGTCCATCAGCACCAGGTCGATATCGTCGATTTCATTGAGTCTGGCGATGGCTTCATGGCCGTTACGCCCGATCACCACCACGGCGCCTTTGTGCTCCAGGGCGCTGGTCAGGGCGAAGATGTTGCGCACATCGTCGTCCACCAACAGGATCTTGCGCCCTTCGAAGACCTTGTCGCGGCTACGCGCGGTCTTGAGCATCTTCTGGCGCTCATGGGACAACTGCGATTCGACTTTGTGCAAAAAGAGTGTGACTTCGTCGAGCAGGCGCTCCGGCGAACGGGCGCCCTTGATGATGATCGAGCGCGAATACTTGCGCAGCTCGGCCTCTTCGTCGCGGGTCAGGTTGCGCCCGGTGTAGACGATCACCGGCGGGAACGAGCAGATATCCTCGGTGGCCATGCGTTTGAGCAGCTCGTTGCCGAGCATGTCCGGTAACTTGAGGTCGATGATCATGCAGTCGTAGATGTTGGTGCGCAGCAGATCGAGGGCTTCCTGGGCAAAGCCGACGGCGGTGATCTCGATGTCATCGTCGCCGATCAGGCGGGCAATGCTCTCACGCTGCAGGTCGTCGTCTTCTACCAGCAGGATGCGCTTGACCTTCTGGGTCAGCTTGGCTTCCAGGCGCCCAAACACGTCCTTGAGCTCTTCGCGGGTGGTGGGTTTCACCGCGTAACCGATGGCGCCCATGTGCATGGCAGCTTCGACGCGGTCTTCCACAGAAATCACATGCACGGGGATGTGGCGGGTATTGGCGTGTTCCTTGAGGCGTTGCAGCACCGTCAGCCCGGAATGATCCGGCAAACGCATGTCGAGCAAAATGGCGTCGGGGATGTATTCCTCGGCCAGGCTGTAACCCTCATCCGCGCCATGGGCCACCAGGCAGTGGTAGCCCAGCTCATGGGCGAGGTCGAACAGGATGCGCGCAAAATTCGGTTCGTCTTCCACCACCAGGATGCAACGCGTGGTGAACGGCGCTTTTTCGCGGTCGTCGGCAAACTGCGGGATCTGTGTGGCATCGGCCACCGGCAGCGGCGAGACAGCGATGGGCTTAGGCGCCGGGGCGGCAACGACCTGGCGCGGTTGTTCGGCCGGCGCAGCGTCTTCATCGCGTTCGACGTACTGCTCCGGGACGACCAGGGTGAAAATGCTGCCCTGGCCGGGTTCGCTGGTGACGCTGATATAGCCGCCGAGCAACGCGGCCAGGTCACGGGAGATCGACAACCCAAGGCCGGTGCCGCCGTAACGGCGATTGGTGGTGCCGTCGGCCTGGCGGAAGGCTTCGAAGATGCTTTCCTGCTGATCCGGGGCGATACCTATCCCGGAATCGCGCACGGTAAAGGCAATGCCCTCACCCGGTGCGCGGGACACCGACAGGCTGACCTGGCCCTGCTCAGTGAACTTGACCGCGTTGGACAGCAGGTTCTTGAGAATCTGCTCCAGGCGCTGGCGGTCGGTAAAGAGCAGGGTCGGCGTACCTTCCTGCACCTCCACCTGGAACCCCAGCTTGCGGTCGGCCGCCAGCGGCTCGAACATCCCGCGCAGGCCGTCGACCAGGCGCGCCACGCTGGAGTTTTCCGGGCGCATTTCCAGCTTGCCGGCTTCGACCTTGGAAATATCCAGGATGTCGTTGATCAGGTTGAGCAGGTCATTGCCGGCGGAATAGATCGATTCGGCAAACTTGACTTGCTCGGCGCTGAGGTTTTCCTGGGGGTTCTCCGCCAGCAACTTGGCCAGGATCAGCGAACTGTTCAGCGGCGTGCGCAGTTCGTGGGACATGTTGGCGAGGAATTCGGATTTGTACTTGCTGGAGCGCTGCAACTCTTCGGCGCGGTCTTCCAGTTCGAGCTGAGCCTGGTTGAGCTCGACGTTCTTGCGGTCCATGGCATCGCGCTGCTCGACCAGGGTCTGGGCCTGCTCGGCCAATTGCTCGTTCGTCTGCTCGAGTTCCGCCTGTTGCGTTTCCAAGTGGGTCTGGGACTCCTTGAGGATGCGCGATTGCTCTTCCAGTTCTTCGTTGGCGGTTTTGAGTTCTTCCTGCTGCACTTGCAGCTCTTCATTGAGCTGTTGGGTCTCGGCCAGAACTTCCTGCAGGCGCTGGCGATAGCGGGCGGCCTCGATGGAGGTACCGATATTGCCGGCGATGAGTTCCAGCAACTCGACATCACGGTCTTCCAACGGGCGCAGGAAGCCCAGTTCGACCACGCCGTTGACCCGGTCGTCATCACTGGTGGGCATCACCAGTACGCTTCGCGTCGGCCCCTCACCCAGGCCGGAACTGACCTTGAAGTAGTCGACAGGCACATCGTCCAGGCGAATCAGGCGATCGAGCTGGGCGGCCTGCCCAACGATGCCTTCGTCGCTATAGATCGCCTGCTCCTGCTGCTCCTGTTCGCGGGAGAAACCATAGGTGGCAACGCGTTTGAGGCCGCCGTGTTCTTCACGCACATACAGCGCCGCGACCGCCGAGCCCATGTACTGGGCAAAGAACTGCAGGATATTGCGCCCCAACAGGTTCAGGGTCAGTTGACCGAGCACCTGCTCGGCCAATTCAGTCTGGCCATTGCGCAGCCAGGCTTGCTGTTCCAAGCGTCGCGCAATCTTCTCTTGTGACGCGAGGTTTTCACTATAACTATTTGATAGAGAAAGTAAATTTTTACGGCCAATGTAGGCCAGGAAGCCACTCAACCCCAGCACGAACACCAAGTACAGGGTGACGCTGATGACGGTAGTACGAGTGACTTCTGCGTTGCGCGCGATCCGGAACTGTTGCTCCATCGCCACCGCTTCGTCGTATTCGTTACGAATCTCATCCGTCAGGCGTTTGCCCCGGCCAGCCTTCACCGCGCTGCGGTAATCACCGCTCTCGCGCTGCATATCAATCATCGACTGGGCGTATTTGTTCCACTCGATTTGCAGGGCTTCCAGGCGCTTGAGGCGGTCCACCTGCTGGGGGTTGTCCGCTACCAGCTCCTGCAAATTGCGCAAATCGGCAATGATCCGCGGCTTGGCCACTTCATATGGGTCGAGAAAATGCTCGTCGCCCGTGATCAGGAAGCCGCGCATGCCGGTTTCCAGATCAACCGTCAGCTTGGACGTTTCATTGAGGTTATTGATGACCCGGTCGGTGTGCTCTACCCATTGGATCACCGACAACAAATAAGTGATCAGGCACACGAAAAACACCGCGCTGAGAACGCCCACACCGAGGGGCAGTGCCACGTTGCGGCTCAACAGTGCACGAAAACTCTTTTCATCGACGGACGACGAGGGGGTCATGGGCATACCTTGGCCAAATACGGAAAAACCCGGAGTTTGCCCCAAAGTTGCCGTTGAACGCTATTTTTCTGCCATGAACGGGTGCAATCCGAAAAAAAATGCAGCAAAAGTGCCCTGAGCACCGTGCAACTTCCGTCGTCGTTTCAGTTGCTCACACTCTGCGCGCCCTGATCCGGAACCTGGGTGGTCAGGTTTCACACAGAAGAAAGCGTCTTGGGAAAAGGGAAGCTCCGCGAAAAAGACGTTCACCTTCTTTTCAAAAAACGGTGCTCGCATGACTATTTCTTCTTTGCAAACCCGACCCAGCGCTTCATTGACATCCCTTTTCGCGCAAACGCCAGAACCTCTCGATACCCGGCCTGCCATGACGCTCACATCCGGCCACGACTCACCGGTGCCAACACTGCCGCCCGCCAGCGTCACCGTCGAGCAAAGCTCCAGCCTCAAGGCGAAGCTGGGGCATCATCACAACTTCAAAACACTCGGAGACAAACTTAACGAAATCGCCCGGCGGCTAGGGCCTGATGCCTCCCCTTCGGCGGTGCTGGCGGCCCTCAAGACAACACCTATGGACGTTCACCCCGACTCGGTTTATTACGCCGAAGTCGGCAGCAGCACCACATTGGAGACCTTCATCAATCGTCAGGGGGGATTGCTTTTACCCTATAGCCATTTATCCCTGACCGGTCTCTCGGACGCCGTGACCCACCAATCCCTGGCACACCCCTTGGGTAACCTGGGCGGCGCCCTCAGTTGGCAGGTCCCCCCGAGCGCCGACGTGCAACAACGCTTGCGCGCCAGCACCCAGAATTACACTGACCCCCTTGGGCAAAAACAACCGCTCAAGCAAACCACAGGCGGGATATTGGAGTTCTTGCGGCATCAAACCCCTCTCCCGCCAGAAGCGCTGACGACCCCAGTCGCTACGTTGAACGCCCTCATCGGTTCGCCAGAGGCACAATCGTTGGGCAGCGCGCTTCAGGAACAGATGCAGGGTATTGCTACCGATAGCAGCACGCTCGACTACCTCCTCGCTGCCGTGATACTGCAACTGGACCCTGAGTCCATCGCCGCCCCCCAACGCAACAGCGTTGCCGGTTTTGACCTGGCCGACGAAAAACTCAAGGGCAAGTCGGCCGCCGAGATAGTCGCTGCGCTGCGTCAACACTTGGTGGCAGACGGTAAAACCAGTCCTGAACTGGCAGGCGCAGCCGCCCACCTGCTACTGGCGGGTCGTGCGCCAGTACTCCTGATCAAGGACATTCCAAGCAGCGTGACCTATGGCAGTCCGGCCTGGGTCAATCTCGCGGTGGCCGCGACGACAATCGACACCAGCACACCTGGCCGGGTCGCCAATATGACCTTCGCCGAGGTCATGCTGGAGGCCGAACACGCAAGCGGCGCAGACGAGAACGTGACGGACGCCGCGCAGCGTAACGCCTTGACCGACTGGGGCGTGACCAATGGCATGCTGGAAAAAAAAGCCGACCGCCTATACACCTCCGACGACTTGAACGACCTGGTGACCCGTTTCAATGAGCGCCGATCGTTGATGTCGTCAGCGTCAGAGGCATTCGACAAAGACATCCCGTCGCGCAAAGAGTTGGCATTGGCCGAGTTGCGAAAGCGCTTTCCCGATCAGGAAGCGCTGTTTGAAGAAAAACTGATTCATGTGAGCCGCGTCCCCGGTGGCGATATCCGCCGCAGCAACCTGATAGTGGGCCCCCATTCGCTATTGGATATCGCCATGATGGACGTGGGACCCGACGCGGTTTACAGCACTCGCGACAGCCGCGTGCCTCTGGCGGCATTGAACGCCAAACCCAGCTTTGGTGTGGCGGAGGCGTTCGAGTCGCAATTCAACAGCGTCATTGAGGAAAAAAAGAGCGCGATCAACACCTATGTAAAGCACTTGATCGGCCAATTACCTGCCGACGACCGAAAGAACTTTGAAGAGGGCAAGGTTAGTTTTTTTCAAAAACATTCCCATAAACTGGGATTGGGCTTTTTCAACGACAAAACGGAGCTACCAAAAGGCGAACAATTGTTGGTAAGGATTGAGCGCGACGGGGTGACCCGCGCGTATGAGATCAACTTCAACGCCGGCGCTATCCGCAGTATTCCGCAGTGGCAAGCAACGCCTGACTCTTCAAGGACTGCGAATATCGTCTACGAAACAAAAGAGTTCTCGCCCAGCGCTGGTCAATCCCTGCTCAGCACTGAACAGGCCGCGTCTGGTCGATCACCCACTGATACCTTTGCCTCGCCGCGTGTTCACCTGATCGCCGACGCCTTTGTTGAGCACCTCAATCTCGATGATCCCGCTATCAAGCAACAGGCGCGCGGCCTCACCACGGACGACAAAAACCGGGACAGGGCCGAGACGGTTGAGAACTTCCTGTTAAACCTGATCCCTTTGCGCTCGGCTATCAGCCATTTCCGCAACGGCCATGTTGTTGACGGCTTGATCGATCTCAGCCTGGACGCATTCGGTTTTGTGACCGCAGGTGCAGGTGCGGCTGGAAAGGTGGTCAAGATTGCGGGCACCGCCGCTTCGACGGCAACCAGGGTGGCACGGTCGGCAAAAGTCATCGGCATGGCCACTGTCAGCGCGCTCAACCCGCTGGGCGGCGCGGGCGACTTGGCGGTTGGCGGGGCCCGCCTGGCCGGTGGCGGGCTCAAGTTCCTCGGCGCCAAAGGCCTCCAGAGCGTGAATGCCTTGCGCGGCGCTTCGGGCAGCTATGACCTGTTAAAAGCCGCCAGCAAAGACAATGTGGTCGCCGCAACGGGCACCTTGAAAATCGGCGAGCACAGTATCGACGGGGCCGCCGTCCTGAAAAATGGCCAATGGCACGCCTTCGACACCGAAAAAATGCGCGCATACGGTGGGCCGCTCCAGGGTTTCACACCCGCCACCGTGTCGGCGAAGGGTCAGCTCAACCAGAGTTTTACCGACTGGCTCTACAAGAAACTGGTGGGCGATGCATTACCGCTGCAGGCCCCGCCGAGTGTACTCGGTCAATATGTGCCCAAGGCGTTTGAAGATGCGTTGAGACGCGCCCAACGTCCCGAAAATATTTTCGACTTCAACGTAGGCTATACGAACGGGGACCCGCACAAGGTGCCTGGTTATTCATCCGATTTGAATGTCATTGAGCTACAGGCCATGGTCTCCCATGGGTGGATGAGCGCCAGCGACGTTGGCACCCTGAGCAGGCAGATTGAGCGCAAGAAAGTAAAGCTTATCCAGGAAGGCTTTATGCTGTTCCAGCGGGACATCCACGCCGCTGGCGGCTCCTTGACCCCAATGCCCCAGGAGTTTTACCTCAGCCAGGTCGACCTTGCGTCGCCAGGCGAGTGTGCGGGTATGGCCAATACCCTGGCGCTGGCAATGCACTCCGGCGAAGAAACCACCTACATGGGAAACATGTTCAAAGCCGCCGCCAATTCACAAGCCCCCTCGGCTGCACAGTTCATCCACAACCTCAAGGCTTTTCATGACCAGGTCAAACACCACGACACCTTCCATATGGGCAAGCAGCCCAGGCAAATTCCCTATCAGCAAATCACTAAAGAACTGACACATGCGGCGCCGCCAAGGAGCCTCAGGATTGCCACGACGGATCACGCGTTGCTTGCCGGCGTCACCGTCAGGAACGACAAGCCTGTCTGGTTTTACTTCGATCCGAATTTCGGGCTGGCCAAGTTTGACTCGGCCGAGGCGATGAAAAATGGCCTGGAGCGGACCTTGAACCGAGGCACCAGCCCGTTTCGGCACAGGGCGTTTGGCGCCAATCCGGGCTCACCTGAGTATCAGGTGAGCTATTTTGATGTCGGTGATATGGCCGCTTACCGCGATTCCGCACAGGTCAGCCGTATGGCAACTGCACCGTTGTGAGTATTCGCAAAAACCTGACGGGACATTCTGCTTCGCCAAGGTCACAATGCCAGCAGCTTTTCGGAACTTGCTGGTATTGCCGCCACTCACTACTGGGTTGCGTTTAAACCTGTCACGCCCAGCACCTTCACTTTTTCAGGAATGTTCACTATGTCGTCCCTCACCTCAACCATTCTCGTAGTCGAAGACGACACGATTGTGCGCATGCTGATCGTCGACGTACTCCAAGAGCTGGGGTTTCGTGTACTTGAAGCTAAAGACGCCCAATCGGCGCTCAAATTCGTAAAAGAGACGGACAATGTCATTGACCTGATGATGACTGATGTCGGCCTGCCGGACATGAATGGTCGGGACTTGGCCCTCCTGGTGCGCGAACGGCGCCCGCAACTGCCGGTCCTGTTTGCCAGTGGTTATGCCGAGAGCATCGAGGCTGTGCCCGGCATGCAATCGATCGCCAAGCCGTTCTCCATCGATCAACTGCGCGATAAGGTCAAAGCCATGCTTGGCGCCGCCTGACATTGGTGCTCCTCTCCAATGCCGCCCAGTTGGGCGGCATTTTTGCGTCAAGCAGAGCGTCATGCCGGGATTAACGTGACCTTCGACCAATAAAGTTGGAAACTCGACGCTTTGCCACGCCACTCAATAGCACTCCTCACAAGACCTCTGGAAGGACGCAACAACATGATTGGAAAACCGACGCGCCTGCTGTTGGCGAGCCTCTCGATACTCATGAGCACTGGTGCCTGGGCCGACTTTACGGCCACCCCCTCTGAGGCTCGGGCGATTGCCAAGGAAGCCTATTTGTATGGCTACCCGGTCGTGGAAATGTACAAGACGCTCTACACCCAGGCGGTCGACAAGGGCGGCGTCAACTTCAAGGCACCGTTTAACCATATCGGCAATACCGCCCAGGTCTTCACACCCAAGGACACCGCGCTCGCCACGCCGAACCCCGACACGCCCTACTCCTTCGTCTGGATGGACCTGCGCAGCGAGCCACTGGTGCTGACGTTGCCCAAGATTGAAGACAACCGCTATTACTCGGTACAACTGATCGACCTCTATACGCAGAACTTCGCGTACCTCGGCACGCGCAGCACCGGCAACAATGGCGGCCACTACATGATCGCCGGGCCCGACTGGAAAGGTCAGCAGCCGGTCGATGTGGATCGCGTGGTGTACAGCGAAAGCAATATTGCCTACGCCCTGTACCGCACGCAGTTGTTTGATGAAAAGGACCTGAACAAGGTCAAGCAGATCCAGAATGGCTACAAAGTGCAGTCGCTCAGCAGCTACGTGAAACAGGCCGCCCCGGCCAAGGCGCCGAAGATCGATTGGCCCAAGCCGCTGGCCGGCATGAGCGAAGGCCCGCAACTGTTTCGCTACTTGAACTTCATGCTCGCCTTCGCTGCGCCCCAGGACAGCGAGAAAGACCTGCTCGCACGCTTTGCCACCATCGGCATCGCACCGGGCGCGCCGTTCAAGGTCAACCAGTTGAGCGCCGAACAGCGTAAAGCGCTGGAAGACGGGATCGCCGACGCCAAGGCCGAGTTTGCAGCGTTCAAAAAAGACAAACTCGACACCCAGCAGGTTGCCATAGGCGACTTGTTCGGCAACCGCGATCACCTGAACAACAACTACTTGTACCGCTATGCCGGTGCCGACGTGGGGCTTTTCGGCAACTCCGCCGATGAAGCCACCTACTTCAATTACGTTGTCGACAGTGAAGGCAAGCCCGCCAACGGCGCTCGCCACAGCTACACCGTGCACTTCGCCAAGGACCAACTGCCGCCGGCCGATGCGTTCTGGTCACTGACCCTGTACGACACCAAGACCAAGTTGCTGGTGCCCAACCACAAGAAACGCTACGTGATCAACTCGCGGATGCTGCCCCACCTCAAGCTGGACGCCGATGGCGGCCTGACCCTGGCGCTGCAGCACCACGAACCGCCAAAAGCCGAGCAGAGCAACTGGTTGCCGGCACCGCCCGGCCCGTTCTACGCCGTGTTGCGGATGTACCTGCCAAAGCCCGAGGCGAATAACGGTCAGTGGAAACTGCCGCCGCTGACTCCACTGAAATAGTCCCAGGCACTGCGCGATTTACTGCTTTTTCAGTTTCACATAGGACTGGTGCAAGTCCGACGCCCAACCGTCGACCACGCTTTTTACGTCATTGGGCGTCATCACCTGCGAGTCGTTTTCCAGCGGCTTGCCGGTGCCCTTGCGTACCACCTCAGCGATCACCTTGCCGTTGGCGCCGTCGAGAAACTGCGCCTCGGTGCCCAGCACAGTGTCCTGGTCGCGGATGCCGGTGCCGGCACTCATCGCCGCAGCCACCAAGGCGACCGGCACGAACTCATAAGGTTTCAGGCCCTGGGTTTTACTGCTGACCGCCGTGATCGCTGCACGCACCACTAACACTCCGCTACCTGGCCCTTGTGCAAGGGGCAATGACTTGCCGATTTCGCGCTTGAGGGCCTCGTTGAAGTAGTCGTTGATGCCGCGCAACGTGCTCTCAGGAATTTTCGCAGTGGCTTGGGGCCTGGGGTAAAACTGGGTCGGTTCGATATACACCGCGTTGTAGCGGCCCAGATCCAGTGTCGGGGCGACCCAGCGCATCACCTTGACGCCCGAAGGCGACGTGGCCGGCTTGAGACGGCTGTAATCGGAGAGGAATCCTGAATACTCATCCGGTTGCGTGACTTGGCTGGCACAGCCCACCATCCCGATCGTGGCGATGCAGAGCGTGCTGATCATTAGCCTTAGTTTCATCCTCGAACTCCTTGGCAGTCATCATCAGAACGTTGAGCTGTAGGTATAGCCAATCCTGTAAAAAACAGCGTTGAAAAACTCAGCCGCGCTCGCGAGGGATCAGGCTCTGCAACTGCGCGGCGAGGAAATTGGCGTTGAAGGCGAAGGTGTCCGGGTCTTTCAGGCCGTTGGTTTTTTTCCACAACCAGTCGTTTTTATCCGCCGGCAGCACCAGCGAGACGCTGCCGTGCCGGGCTGCGGTCAGGCCCATGACCGCCACCGAAATCAAGCCGGCGACGCCCATCACGTCCGGCACGAACTCGACGTTTTTGCCGGTGATCAGCACGGTGAGCTTTTCGCTCTTGAAGGGCGACGTCTCCACCGGAATGCTCGGGCCGCTGGCGACATACGCTTCGCGGTGGACTTCAAGCAAGCCAGCGGTATTGACCGGCTCCAGCCATTGTTCGATCTGCTGGAACAACTCGCCAAGCTTTAGCGCCCAGCGCGCCGATTGCAGCTCGAACTGCTGTTTTTTATGGGCTTCGCTGTCGGCGTAATGACGAAGCATCTCGCCCAGTTGCTGTACATCATCCATTGCGGTTTTCCTTGGGTGAGCCGTAGTGCGAACCACGATCATGGCAGATGCGGCGACTCACCGTGTGATTAACGCCGACGGAACAGCGGGCGTGGCTCGATCGCGCTGCGCCCATATTGCACGCTCATCCCCGCCAGCCCCTTCAGGGCGTCTTCAGCCGATTTGTCCGCGCGCACCGCAAATGCATCGAACCCGCACTGGCGCATGTGACTGAGCTGATCGCGCAGCACATCACCGATCGCCCGCAACTCGCCTCGCCAGCCCATACGCATACGCAACAGATAGGCCTGGCTGTAGGCGCGCCCGTCGCGAAAGCTGGGGAAATCCAGGGCAATCAGCGGCAGCGTGGCGAGCCAGGGCAGCACCTGTTCGACCTCATCATCCGGGCCCAACCACACGCCATGCCCCGGCGCATAGGACGCCAGCGGCAGGATCAGCGCACCGCCCGCCGGCACGTCATCACGCACCAATACCCACGGATCATCCGCAACCAGACGCGCTTCACCCTGCTCAAGTCTCAACAGATTGTTCATGCCGGCTGCTCCGCGTATACCCGCTCTTTGAACGGCTCCAGGCCAATGCGCTGCACGGTATCGACAAAGCGCTCTTCACTTTCGCGGTAGCGCACAAACGTGCTGATCACGCGCTCGATCACATCCGGAATCTCAGCGGCGCTGAACGAGGGGCCGATCACTTTGCCCAGTGAACTGTGTTTTCCCTGGGCCCCGCCGAGGGTGATCTGATACCACTCACTGCCATTCTTATCGACGCCCAGGATGCCGATATTGCCAATGTGGTGATGGCCGCAGGCATTGATGCAGCCGGAAATATTCAGGCTGATATCACCCAGGTCGTGCAGGTAGTCGAGGTTATCGAAGCGCTGTTGGATCGCCTGGGCGATGGGGATCGACTTGGCATTGGCCAGGGCGCAGAAGTCGCCGCCGGGGCAGGCAATGATGTCAGTCAGCAGGCCGATATTCGCCGCGCCCAAGCCGTGTTCACAGGCCAGGCGCCACAAGGCATGCAACTGATCCTTGGGCACATCCGGCAACACGATGTTCTGTTCATGGGCGATGCGTATTTCACCAAAGCCAAACCGCTCCGCCCACTGGGCCACGGCCTCCATTTGCTGGGCGGTAACGTCGCCGGGCGGCGCGCTGATGCCAGGTTTGGTGGACAGCACCACGCTGGTGTAGCCCGCGACTTTATGCGGCATGACGTTGCGGCTGACCCAGCGCGCAAAGCCCGGATTGTCGGCCAGCTCGGTGCCGTAGGCCAGGCTGGTATCGCTGAGCGAGGCGTAAGCCGGCGGCACGAAGGCCGATGCCACGCGGTCGTACTCGGCATCGGTCAACTGCGCCGGGCCATCGCGCAGGTACTGCCATTCTTCCTCAACTTCCCGGGAAAACGCCTCGATCCCCAGCGCTTTGACCAGGATCTTGATGCGCGCCTTGTACTTGTTGTCCCGCCGGCCATGCCGGTTGTACACGCGCAACACCGCCTCGACGTAGGACAGCAGGTGCCGCCACGGCAAGCCCTCGCGGATCTGCAAGCCTAGGATCGGTGTGCGTCCCAGGCCACCGCCCACCATCACGCGCAACAGCATGTCGCCGTGGTCGTCGCGGTAAAGGTACAGGCCGATGTCGTGCATCATGATCGCCGCGCGGTCTTCGCGGGCCGAGCAGATGGCGATCTTGAACTTGCGCGGCAGGAACAGGAATTCCGGGTTGATGGTCGACCACTGGCGCAGGATCTCCGCCAAGGGGCGCGGGTCCAGCAGCTCATCGGCGGCCACCCCGGCAAAGGCTTCGGTGGTGATATTGCGCACGCAGTTGCCGGAGGTCTGGATCGCATGCATATCCACCTGGGCCAGGCGTTCAAGGATGTCGGGCACCTGGTGCAGCTCGATCCAGTTGAACTGCAGGTTCTGGCGGGTGGTGAAGTGGCCGTAGCCACGGTCGTAGTCGCGGGCGATGCTGGCCAGGGTGCGCATCTGTTCGGCGCTCAAAGTGCCATAGGGAATCGCCACCCGCAGCATGTAGGCATGCTTTTGCAGGTACAGGCCGTTCTGCAGGCGCAAGGGCAGAAACTCGTCTTCGCTCAAGTCACCGGCGATAAACCGCTCGACCTGATCACGAAATTGCGCCACGCGCTCGAACACCAGCGCCCGATCGTATGCGTCGTACTGGTACATATCACCGCCTCATCAGGGTTGGCCGCGTCCCAGGGCGCGACTTCTAGGGGGGCGACTGTGCACCTTCGGCGCAGGTCATTAAAGATTCAGGTGCCGGCATAAAAAGCAGATCAGATGGACTGCAAGTCTTGCTTTTAAGCCGAATAAATTGATCCGTAGTAACGAGCTTTTTCTGAGTCTGTTTTGTTTTACCCACACTTCAAGACCGTCAATGCCCTCTCCCACTCCACCGATTGGACCATCGGCCACGTCCATGCCGGCGCGTTGGGCTGGGTGGCGATGATCACCTTCGGCTCGCTGTACCACATGATCCCCGAGGTATTCGGCCGCGAACAGATGCACAGCGTGACGCTGATCAACCTGCACTTCTGGCAGGCGACCATCGGCACCGTGCTGTACATCGCCTCGATGTGGGTCAACGGCATTACCCAGGGCCTGAGGTGGCACCGGAGCAAGCCAGGCCGGGCTGGGTCATTCGGGATATGTGAAACTGCTCCGGTGATTTGGCGCGCAACTGCGTATGACTAATCGGTGGCCGATGGGTAAGGTGATGCGATATTTCTTGTCAGGAGCATCGCATGCGCACTATCGGCCTGATCGGCGGCATGAGCTGGGAGTCCAGCGCCGAGTACTACCGCATCATCAACCAGCGCGTGCGCGACCAACTCGGCCCGCTGCGTTCGGCGCAATTGCTGATGTACAGCGTGGACTTCGGTCCGGTGGAGCAGGCCCAGCATGCCGGACGCTGGGACGACGCCGCGCTGATCCTGGAAGATGCCGCACGCCGCCTGCAAGCCGGGGGTGCCGAGTGTGTGGTGTTGTGTACCAACACCATGCATTTGGTGGCGCCGCGGATCGAAGCGGCCGTGTCGATTCCCTTTCTGCATATTGCCGATGCCGCAGGTTCGGCGGCCGTAGCCGCCGGCACGCTGACCGTCGGTTTACTCGGTACGGCGTTCACCATGGAACAGGACTTCCTCACGTCACGCCTCGCCGCCCAGGGCCTGAACGTGCTGGTGCCGAACGCGGAGGAGCGTCAGGCCGTGCACCGGATCATCTATGAGGAATTGTGCGTCGGCGTGATCAGCGAGGCGTCACGCCAGGTCTATCAGCGCGTGATTGCGTCCCTGGCCGCACGCGGCGCCCAGGCAGTCATCCTGGGCTGCACCGAAATCGGCCTGCTGATCAAACCCGAGCACAGCGACCTGCCGCTGCTGGACACCACCGCGCTGCATGCGCAGGCTGCGGTGGCGTTCGCACTACAGGACTAAGCCGAGCGGCGCAGGCGCGCCATGCTCAGGGTGTCGACGAAGACACCGTCGCGCAGGGCGTAGTCGCGCAGCCGCCCCTCCACTTCGAAGCCGAATTTGCGGTACAGGTTGTGGGCCGCTTCGTTGTCGGCATACACCGTGAGTTCCACGCGGTGCAGATTCATCCAGTTGTCGGCCACGTCCAGCGCGGCCGCCAACAGACGAGAGCCCACACCTTTGCCTTGCCAGGCTGGCGTCACGCCCATGCCGAACGAACCGACGTGGCTCTGGCGCACGCGCAGGTACTGTTCCAGGCCGAGCTGGCCGATCACCTCCCCACCATGCAGCGCCACCAGTTGCAGGCGCCGCTCATTATCTGTCACCAGCTTGTTGCGCCACGCCTCGACGGACTGGAAAGGCATCTGTAGCACCTGACGGCACACGGCCGGCTCGTTGTAGAGCGCAGCGACGCCTTCAAGATGGGCCTCGGTAAAGCGCTGGATCACGATATGGGGTTCAGGTGCGTGCATTGTGTTTCATCCTTTGAAAGACACGTGGCAGGCCAGTGTAGGCGGCACGGTCGGGACATGGCTACGGCGCGTTTATCAGCACCCCGCTGCGATGCGCCACAGCCGCGCAATATCCACCGCTCTCTCGCGCAACAAGCGCGGCGCCTCGCTGCAGGCCTGCTCCAGGCTCATCGGCCCGGACGGCAAGGCGAAGGCCGCATCCACGCCGTGGGCGTACATCTGCTCGTAGCCTTCACCCAGCGTGCCGGCGATGACGATCACCGGGACATGGTGTCGCTGGGCGATGCGCGCCACGCCGAAAGGCGTTTTACCGCGCAGCGTCTGAGCGTCGAAACGGCCTTCGCCGGTGATCACCAGGTCGGCGCCGCGTACCGCTTCGTCGAGGCCGACCAGTTCGGCGACGACCTCCACCCCCGCACGGAACTGCGCACCGAGGAAGGCCTTGGCGGCGAACCCCAGGCCTCCGGCAGCGCCACTGCCTGGCTCGTCGCGCACGTCAGTGGGCAGGACCTTGGCGCAGTGGTCGGCAAAGTGGCCGAGGGCCGCGTCGAGTTGCTCGACCTGCTGCGCACTGGCGCCTTTTTGCGGGCCGAAAATCGCGGAGGCGCCATGGGGGCCGCACAGCGGGTTATTCACGTCGGCGGCGATTTCAAAGCGCACCTGGGCCAGGCGCGGGTCGAGGTGTTCCAGGCTGATCCGCGCCAGGCGCGCCAAGGCCAGGCCACCCGGTGCCAGGGCGTTATCCTCGGCATCGAACAACTGCACGCCGAGCGCCTGCATCGCACCTGCGCCGCCATCGTTGGTGGCACTGCCGCCAATCGCCAGGATGATGCGCCGGGCGCCGGCGTCCAGGGCCGCGCGGATCAGTTCGCCGGTGCCAAACGTAGTCGTGGAGCACGCGTCGCGCTGCCCCGGCGGGACCAATTGCAGACCGCTGGCCTCGGCCATTTCGATGAGTGCGGTGTGGCTATCGGCCAGCCAGCCCCAATGCGCATCCACTGTGGCGCCCAAGGGGCCTTTCACCGACTGGCGCCGCAGCTCGCCCTGGCAGGCGGCGAGCACCGACTCCACCGTGCCTTCACCGCCGTCCGCCATCGGGCATTGGACCAATTGCGCCTCCGGCCAGACCTGTGCCAAGCCTTCGGCAATGGCCTTGGCGACGCCTTCGGCACTCAGGCTGTCCTTGAACGAATCGGGGGCGATGATGATTTTCATGGGCTTTCTCCGGTTTTTATGACGCCCATGCTGCCAGTTGCCAGCGGCAATGACGCTGGTCCGATGCACAAGTACGAACCTGGCTTGTTGGTCATTCCGACAAAACCTGGGGCAGCAACTGGACGCCGAGGTACAGCGCGAGCATGCCATCCAGGGTCAACGGGTCGACCCCGCTGAGTTCGGCAATGCGCTCCATGCGGTAGCGCAGGCTGTTGCGGTGAATGCCCAGCGCATCGGCACACGCCTGGCTTTGCCCGTCGTGTTCGCACCAACTGCGCAAGGTGGCCTGCAGTTGGCCGTTGCCGTCCTTGGCCAGCACTTTACGCAGTGGGTTGAGCAATTCGTCCAGGGCGTCGTCGTTGCGATGCCGCCAGAGCATCACGGGCAGGCGATAGCGGTTGAGGGTCAGCAGGCGCGAGTGCGGAAGTACGTCACGACCGTAGGCCAGCAAGTCGCCCACACGCCGATAACAACGACGCAACCCCGCCAAACCATCGGCTTGCCCACCGACCGCCACCCGCAGGATATTCCAGCCCAGGCCCTGGAGCTTTTCCAGCAGGCGTGGATTGTCCACCTGTACCGCCGCCGGTCGGCACCACAGCAAGGAATACTGCGCGGAGCTGACGCACCAACTGTCTGGATAGCGCGACGTCAACCAGGCACTCAACGCCTCCGCCGTCTGCCCCGCACCCAACTCGAATAGATACGGCGTGCGCGCCATCTGCGGCTTGAGCCCCAGTTGCTGCGCCTCATCCACCAGACGCGGCGAGTCGCCGGTTTCGGCCAGCAGCAATGCCAGCAAATCGTCGCAGCGCTGGCGTCGCCATTGTTGCTCGGCTTGCTGATGACGGTGACTGACCAGCATTTCTGCCGTCATGCGCACCAGTTCGGCGTAAGTGCGCAGCCCCTCCGGTTCGCCGGTAATGCCGAGCACACCGATCAGGCGCTGGTCGTGCATCAGCGGCAGGTTGATGCCGGGTTGCACGCCCTTGAGGTGTTTGGCGGTCTGCCCGTCGATCTCCACCACCCGACCATTGGCCAACACCAGTTGCGCGCCTTCATGCCGCGTGTTGATGCGCTCCGGCTCGCCGCTACCAAGGATCAGGCCCTGGCTGTCCATGACGTTGACGTTATGCGGCAGGATCGCCATGGTGCGATCGACGATATCCTGCGCCAGGTCATGATCCAGCTCGAACATGGGGCTAATTTCCTTGAAAGCGAAGGTTGTTCATCGGCACAGCGCAAAGGATGCTTCACTGTGCGCGAGCACAAAGACAGCACCCCGCCAGGTGGCCGAGACTCATTGGGCGATCAACGTTACCCGCGCATCGCGAAAAATCATAATAAAGAGAGACTCCCATGTCACAGAGCGCCGCTGCCCCACTGGCCACCGATGACGATAAAAACGCCATCTACAAGCGCATTACCTTGCGCCTGATCCCCTTCATTTTCATCTGCTACCTGTTCAACTACCTTGACCGGGTAAACGTTGGCTTCGCCAAGTTGCAGATGCTCGATGCGCTGAAGTTCAGCGAAACCGTATACGGCCTGGGTGCCGGGATCTTCTTTATTGGCTACGTGCTGTGTGGCGTGCCGAGCAACCTGGCGTTGACCAAGTTCGGTCCGCGGCGCTGGATTGCCTTGATGATGATCGTCTGGGGCGCGCTGTCCACCTGCCTGCTGTTCGTCACCACGCCGACGCATTTCTATACATTGCGCCTATTTACCGGTGCCGCCGAAGCCGGTTTCTTCCCCGGTGTGGTGCTGTATCTCTCGCAGTGGTTCCCGACGTTCCGCCGCGGGCGGATCATGGCGTTGTTCATGTCGGCGATTCCGGTGTCCGGCCTGCTGGGCAGCCCGTTTTCCGGCTGGATTCTCAACCACTTCGGCACCGGCCAAGGCGGCCTCGCTGGCTGGCAGTGGATGTTCCTGTTGCAAGGCATTCCGACCGTTATTCTGGGCGCCCTCGCCTACTTCCTGCTCAGCGACAGCTTTGCCAACGCCAAGTGGCTCAAACCGCATGAGCGTGCGGTGCTGGAAGCCGACCACGCCACTGACTTGGCAAACAAGCCGAAAACCACCACCGACTCCCTCGCCGAAGTGTTCAAGAACCCGGCGATCTGGGCGTTCGGCCTGATCTACTTCTGCATCCAGAGCGGCGTCTACGCGATCAACTTCTGGCTGCCGTCGATCATCAAGAACCTGGGTTTCAGCGACAACCTGATGATCGGCTGGCTCAGCGCGATTCCCTACCTGCTGGCCGCCGTGTTCATGTTGCTGGTGGGCCGCTCGGCTGACTTGCGCAAGGAGCGGCGCTGGCATTTGGTGGTGCCGATGTTGATGGGCGCTCTGGGCCTGGTGATCGCGGTGAATTTCGCCACCACCCCGGCTATCGCGATTCTCGGCCTGACCATCGCCACCATGGGCGCCCTCACCGGCCTGCCGATGTTCTGGCCGGTGCCCACCGCGATGCTCAGTGCGGGCGCGGCGGCAGGTGGCCTGGCGTTGATCAACTCGATGGGCCAGATGGCTGGCTTCCTCAGCCCGTATATCGTCGGTTTTGTGAAAGATGCCACCGGGTCCACGGATAGTGCGCTGTACCTACTGGCGGCGGTGATCGTCGCCGGCAGTGTGTTGGCATTGCGTATGACCCGGACCCTCAAGGTCTGACACGGGCGTACAGGTGGGGCAAGCCTGCTCCCACCTGTCATGCGGTGTTTACAACAGCCCGCCGCCGTTGATATCAATCACGGCGCCGGTCATAAAGCCATTCTCCATGGCCAATACATACCCCTCCGCCACTTCGTCGGCCTGCCCGACGCGCCCTACCGGCAATGTGCCCCCCACGCTGGCAAACATCGCCAGGCGCTGCGCTTCGTCCAACCCGGCATACGCCGGCGTGTCGATCACGCCAGGGCAGATCACATTGACCCGACGCGGTGCCAACTCCTTGGCCAATTGCTTGCCCAGGGCTTCAGTCGCGGCATTGATGCCGGTCTTGATGAACTGGCCGGGCGCAAATTTGCGGCCGAGTTGGCCGGAAGTCAGGCTGATGCTGCCGTGCTCGTCGAGGAACGGCAGCGCCCGTTGGATCGCGCGCAATGAACCCCAGAGTTTGACGTTGAAATTGTCTTGGGCTTCGTCCAGGTCGGTGTCGATCAGGTTTTTGGCGCGCACTGACGGGCCGGCGGTATAGACCAGATGATCAAAGCGCCCCACGGCGTCGAACAGGCGTTGCAGGGAGGCGCTGTCGGTGACGTCCACCGGTTCGCTGCGCACGCCGTTCTCGACGCCGGAGGACACACGCCGTCCGGCCAGCACCACCTGTGCGCCATGCGCGGCTGCCGCCTTGGCCACCGCTGCGCCAATGCCGCTGCTGCCGCCGATAACGACGACAGTTTTGCCGCTGAGAGAATGGGTCATGAAGAAATGTCCTGCGTCAGAAAGTGAAGGTTCATCTTCCCAGCTTGGCAATCGGCGAAAAATCCCGGTAAAACGACAAGATATTTAAAGGATTTTTACAAATGAGCTCGATTCTCGACCTGGAAATCTTCGTGCGCACCGCCGACACCGGCAGCCTGTCGGCGGCCGCGCGCAGCCTCAGCCTCACGCCAGCCGCCGCGAGTATTGCGCTCAAACGCCTGGAAACCCGCCTGGGCATACGGCTGCTGGCGCGCTCCACCCGCAACATGCGCCTGACCGAGGAAGGCCGGCGCTACCTGGACAGTGTGCGCGTGGCGCTGGAAGCCTTGTCTGAGGGTGAGCAGGCGATCAAGCAACACGGCCAAAGCCTGAGTGGTTGGCTGCAATTGGCTGCGCCTTCGGATTTCGGGCGCAACGTGCTGTTGGGCTGGCTGGATGAATTCAAGCTGGAACACCCGAACATCCGCGTTCAGTTGTTGCTTAACGACAGTAACGCCGACCTGTTCCGCGAAACCGTCGACATCGCCCTGCGCTTCGGCGTACCCCGCGACTCCAGCCTGGTGGCGTTGCCGGTGGTGCCAGGCCACCGGCGCATCGCCTGCGCCAGCCCCGCCTATCTGGCGCGCCATGGCGCACCGAGCACGCCGGCACAGCTGACGCAACACAACACGCTGCGCTACATGCGCCAGGGACGGGCCAACAACACCTGGTACTTCCGCCAAGGCGCCGAGCTGCAGGAGGTCGACGTGACGGGCGACTATTTGAGCGACGACGGGGAAATCGTGCGGCGCTGGGCATTGGCCGGGCATGGCATTGCCTATAAAGCCAACCTGGATATCGCCAGCGACATCCAGGCCGGACGCCTGGTGCCGCTGTTGACCGACTGGCAGGGCGAACCCACACCCTTCAACCTGATGTGCCCGCATCGCCTGCAAGTGTCGGAACGGGTGAAAGTGCTGCATCGCTTCCTCCAGGCACGTTGCCAGAGGCTGCTGAGCACATGAAGAAACACGCCCGGGGGCTTGTTCCAGAGCCTGCGAGTCTGGTATTGCATGGCACACGTTTTCCTGCCTTGAGGAGCTTTCCATGATTTACCGCACATTGGGCCAGTCCGGTTTGAAGGTCAGTGCCTTGACCTTGGGCACCATGATGTTTGGCGAACAGACCAACGCCGAAGACTCGCTGCGCATCATCGACAAGGCCTGGGACCAGGGCATCAACTTCATCGACACCGCCGACGTTTATACCGGCGGACGCTCGGAAGAGCTGGTCGGTGAAGCCATCGCCCGTCAGCGCCAGGACTGGGTGGTGGCGTCCAAGGTCGGCTTTGGCCCGCCGGACGGTTTGCCCAACCGCAGCGGTTTGAGCCGCAAGCGTATTTTCAACGCGCTGGAAGCCAGCCTTACCCGTCTCGACACGGATTACCTGGACATCTACTACCTGCACCGCGAAGACCACAACACCCCGCTGGAGGTCACCGTGTCGGCGATCGGCGACCTGATTCGCCAGGGCAAGATCCGTTACTGGGGCCTGTCCAACTACCGTGGCTGGCGCATTGCCGAAGTGATTCGCGTGGCCGAGCGCCTGGGCGTGGACAAACCGGTGATCAGCCAGCCGCTGTACAACATCGTCAATCGCCAGGCCGAGGTCGAGCAAATCACTGCCGCAGCCGCCTATGGCTTGGGCGTGGTGCCCTACAGCCCGCTGGCCCGTGGCGTGCTCAGCGGTAAATACGCACCCGATGTGACACCCGAGGCCGGCAGCCGTGCCGCACGCCAGGACAAGCGCATTCTGGAAACCGAATGGCGGGTGGAGTCGCTGCGCATTGCCCAGCAGATCCAGCAATATGCCCAAGGGCGTGGCGTGGGGATTGTCGAGTTCGCAATCGCCTGGGTACTGAACAACGCGGCCGTCAGCTCTGCGATTGTCGGGCCACGTACCGAGGCGCAGTGGGATGCCTACACCGGCGCGCTGGATGTGAAGCTCACGGCTGAGGATGAGGCATTTATTGACTCGCTGGTGACGCCAGGGCACTCGTCCACTCCCGGCTTCAATGATGTCGGCCATTTTGTCTCCGGCCGCATGTCGCTTACGTAACCCCCGGAAGATCGCGGCTCACTGCCCTCCCGCCGGGGGCAGTGAAAAATACCTGCATGAAACGCCCCAAAACAGAGCGCCGCTCTCACGCTAAAAGCACTATATTCCCCTGCTGAAATCCCCCTCTTTTGTATCCAACGGTTTTCGCGAGGACAGCGTGTCTAAAGGTGTTGTGTTATCGGTCTTGGCCTCGGTGCTGTTTGCCGTGATGTATTACTTCACGTCGCTGCTGACCCCCTTGAGTGGCCTGGAGATTTTCGGCTGGCGCATGTTACTCACCATGCCGTGCATGACGGTGTTCATGCTCGTCAGCGGCGAATGGCGACGGGCATGGGACGTGCTGCGGATGCTGGCGGCCAGGCCGCGACTGATTGGCGGCATCGTGGTGTCCTCGGCGCTGCTCGGCGCGCAATTGTGGTTGTTCATGTGGGCGCCGCTGAATGGGCGCAGCCTGGATGTGTCGCTGGGCTATTTCCTGCTGCCGCTGACCATGGTGCTGACCGGACGCCTGGTGTATGGCGAACGCCTGTCGCGGCTGCAACAGATCGCTGTCTTGTTTGCTGCCCTTGGGGTACTTAACGAGCTGTATCAGGCCGGTGGTTTTTCCTGGGCCACGCTGGTGGTGATCATCGGCTACCCGGTGTATTTCGTGGTGCGTAAATACCTGACCACCGACCATTTGGGCGGGCTGTGGCTGGACATGGCGCTGATGCTGCCGGTGGCGTGGTGGTTTGTGCAGAGCGGTGAACAGGGCTTTGTGGTGATGGAGGCCCACCCGAAGTTGTACGCATTGATTCCGATGCTGGGCGTCATCAGTGCCTCGGCGCTGGTGAGCTATATCATTGCCAGCCGTTTATTGGCATTCAGCCTGTTCGGGCTACTCAGTTATGTGGAGCCGGTCTTGTTGCTGGGGGTGGCGTTGTTGTTGGGGGAAGGTATCAAGGCGGGCGAATGGTTGACGTATATCCCGATCTGGCTGGCGGTGATGGTACTGGTGTACGAGGGCTTCAAGCACCTGGTGCGTCAGCGCAGGCCATGAGTGAACGAGCGGATGTCGGTGGTGGGGGCATCCATTCCCTCCGAGGCTATGTGGCGACTTAACCGATTCGCACCTGAGCCGTTGGTTGCTCAGGCGTGCCGAACTGCTTTTCCAGTAAGTCGGCCACGGTATTCAGTTGCTCCCTCCTTTTGCCGTAAATCGGGATGCTGCTCTGCACCTCATTGCCTATATCTTCCAAGGCGGCATCCATCACTTCTTTCTTAACGCCAAACAGATTGCCAAGCCGATTGTTTTGGTTCAGCTCAAGCAATGTCCCCGTGACCGGGTTCTTCGCGATTTTCTCGACCGAGTAAGCCACGTCTTCAGGAACGCCCAACTCTTTCAGCGCCGTCCCCAGGCCATGGCCAGGGTTTCTGAGCTGTTTGAGGAACTCATCGTAGAGCCCACTTCGATTATTGGCGCCCACATTGTCCAGGGCAACATTGCGCAGATTCGCGTTGTATCTCTCACGCGTCATCTTTACGAGCGGCTCGTTATTGTTCAGCCCGTTACGCACCAAGTACTGTCCGTCTGCGGCACCGCCATGCAGGTTGCCGTAAGCATCATAATTGTAAAGCACCTTATTTCCATCCGCGCGCGTCCCGACGTAGGTGGCCTTGCCGTCCGGCGACAGGTTGTAGAGCTGCGTATTGGTTAAGCCATTGACGGGCACCGGCGGGGTGCTGGCGTCTTTGTGCAGGCGCGTAAAGATGTCCCCCTTCTCATGCGCATAACTGCCGACCACCGTATCGGGATCGCCGGCGGCAAATTTTTCCAGCACCTGCTTGACCCGTTCCACTTGCTTTGGCGCCGCGTCACTGGCGAAGTGTGCGGCAAACGTGTCCCGCGCCTTTGGATCGCTGAGCGACGCCTTGAGCCAGGCAGTCATTTGCTCAGGGGTATTGAATGCGTGAAACGATTGGCCTTCTTTCTCCGGCAAATACATCAAAAAGTTCGGACCTTCGGCGGTCGCCGGCGTGCGCTTGACCATTACGAGGTCGTTGGATTGCGCGCCATCGACGGCGAAGGTAGACACCTGCACCCCAGGCGCTCCCGGCTTGTCGGGCCTGACGGCGGCATAAGCCAGCGCGCGCCCCCCGGTGCTCAGCGAACCGTTCTGGAACTCTGACTGCACACGGTCCATGTAGGTTTGAAACGCCAGGTCGACTGGGTCCGAGTCGCTGACCGAGCGGGTGCTGCGAGTGGACGCGACGGGCTGACTGTGCGTGTAAGGCGTAGACGTCTGTGGGTTTGCATAGGACGTATTGATCATAAAGAGGATCTCTGCGGCATGAACACTGAAGTACGGCATCCCTGCATCAAGGGGCAGGCTGTTTCCTGCAGTCCTGTCATCTTTGTGGGCGCTGGTCGAGATACGGTTCCGCACAAAAAAAGCCCGGCAGAGGCGACCTCTACCGGGCTTGTGGTGACGACAACGTGATCAGTCGGCGGTCAATACACCGCGACGCACCTGGTCACGCTCGATGGACTCAAACAGTGCCTTGAAGTTGCCCTCGCCAAAGCCATCATCGCCCTTGCGCTGGATGAACTCGAAGAACACCGGGCCCATCAGGGTTTCCGAGAAGATCTGCAACAGCAGGCGTTTGTCGCCTTCAATGGACGAGCCGTCGAGCAGGATGCCGCGCGCTTGCAACTGGTCCACCGGCTCGCCATGGTTCGGCAGGCGGCCTTCGAGCATTTCATAGTAGGTATCCGGCGGCGCAGTCATGAAGCGCATGCCGATTTTCTTCAACGCGTCCCAAGTCTTGACCAGGTCGTCGGTGAGGAACGCCACGTGCTGGATACCTTCACCGTTGAACTGCATCAGGAACTCTTCGATCTGCCCGGCGCCCTTGGACGACTCTTCGTTGAGCGGGATGCGGATCATGCCGTCCGGAGCGCTCATGGCCTTGGAGGTCAGGCCGGTGTACTCGCCCTTGATATCGAAATAACGCGCTTCACGGAAGTTGAACAGCTTCTCGTAGAAGTTGGCCCAGTAGGCCATGCGCCCGCGATACACGTTGTGGGTCAGGTGATCGATGACCTTGAGGCCGGCGCCGACCGGGTTGCGCTCCACGCCTTCGAGGTAGACGAAATCGATGTCGTAGAGCGAGCTGCCTTCGCCGAAGCGGTCGATCAGGTACAGCGGCGCACCGCCGATGCCTTTGATCGCCGGCAGGTTCAGCTCCATCGGCCCGGTTTCGATATGGATCGGCTGGGCGCCCAGTTCCAGGGCGCGGTTGTAGGCCTTTTGCGAATCCTTCACGCGAAACGCCATACCGCACACCGATGGGCCGTGCTCGGCCGCAAAGTAGGAGGCGATGCTGTTGGGCTCGTTGTTGAGAATCAGGTTGATCTCACCCTGGCGATACAAGTCAACGTTCTTGGAGCGGTGGGTCGCGACTTTGCTGAAGCCCATGATCTCGAAGATCGGCTCCAGGGTGCCGGGTGTGGGCGATGCGAACTCGATGAATTCAAAGCCCATCAGGCCCATTGGGTTTTCGTATTGGTCAGCCATGTTCGGCGCCTCTTCATTCTTGTGATGAACGGATGTCAATTGCCAGCAAGGATGAAGCAGGAGGGAGGCGCACACGAGAGACCTCGCACGCTACGGGCGAGGAAGTCACCAAAGATCAGGGGGGAGCCGAGTAGCTTCATGGTTACATCAGTCTCTGACGGCTGAGGCTTGCGTGAGCGCAAGTCCATATTCTTGTATGCGTAAACCGATTCTACACAGCGTAACAGTATTTGTCCGCCCTCTTATCAAATCCCCATTGGCCTGGCCGCAGCAAGGGGTTTGTTGCACAGGTAGATGCCAAGCAGGATCACCGCGCCGCCCAACAACATGGGTGGGGTCAGTTGCTCATCCAGCAACACCGCGCCGCAAATGACCGCGGTCAGCGGATTCAGGGCGATAAACACACCGGCGCGGGTCGCGCCGATTCGGCGAATACCGTCATACCAGCCGATATAGGCCACCGCCGAGCCCACCACCCCGAGATACAACAGGCCGAGCAGTTGCGGCAGATGGACGGCGGCCAGCGCATTCAGAGTGATCCCGCCACTGATGAGGGTGGTGATCATCAGCATCCCCGTGCCCAGCAGAATCGACCAGGTAACCGTTTGCAAGGGGCCCAGGCGTTGGTTGAGCTCACGCGAACACAACGAGTACACGCCCCACCCCACCACGCAGCCGAAGATCAGCAAATCGCCGCGCCAGGCGTTGTCTACCGCCTGCAACAGTTGGGGGTTGCGACTGACAATCACCGTGCCCGCGCCGGCCAGGCACAAGGCAATCCCCAGCCACCTGGCTGCACCCAGGCGCTCCTTGAACAGCAACCATGAAGCCACGCCGATCACCGCGGGGTTCAAGGCGACAATCAAGGAGGCTCGCGATGCATTGATGTAATGCAGGCCGTAAAAGAAACACAGGTTGTAGAAAAAGATGCCGAAAAAACCCAGCACGGCCAGACGCACGAACTGCCTGGCGTCTGGGCGGCTCAGGCGCACGCGTGCGCAGGCCATAAAGGCCAATAGCGCAACACTCGCCAATAGAAAACGCAGTGTCGCTGCCAGCAGCGGCTCTAGGTCGGTGGCCAGATAGCGGCCGGCCACGAAAGTCCCGCCCCAGATCATGGTCACAGCGGCGAGCTTCAGGTAGGTCGAGTGGTCCGGAGAAGAGGTCATCGGTGGGTTGCTCTGTGGCTTGCGGGATTGGCGTATCCTCCAGCTAATGATCAATCATCGTAAAATGAGTAAATACTCATGACACTCACGCAATTGGAAATATTCTCCCGGGTCGCAGAACTGCAGGGGTTCACCAGCGCGGCCCATCGCCTGGGGATCAGCCAGTCCGCTGTGTCCCACGCCATCAAAGCCCTGGAGCAAGAGCTGGGCGTCGAGCTATTTCGACGCCATCAGTCCCAAGTTGAACTCAGCGACATCGGCCGGCAACTGCTGATGCGCGCCCGCACACTGCTCGGCGTGGCCGACACCTTGCAGCAGGAAGCCTGCGACGCGCGCGGGATGAAGCGCGGCACCCTGCGCATCGGCTCTTTCGGCCCCACCTCATCCAATCGCCTGCTGCCGCGCATTCTAAAGCGCTACCGGATGCAGTATCCGGGCATTGAAGTGCATGTCGACGAAGGCCCGGATCGCCAGGTGATCCAATGGCTGGATGAGCGGCGTATCGATGTAGGGTTTGTAGTGTTGGAGCACGAACGATTCGATACGTTTGCGCTGTTCAAAGACCAGATGGTCGCCCTTTTGCCCGCAGCCCACCCCTTGGCCGAACGCTCATGCGTGGCGTTGAAGGCGCTGTGCGCTGACCCGTTCATCCTCACTGAAGCCGGTTCGCTGGAGCTGGTCTCGCGACTGTTCGACACGGCTCGGCTGAGCCCGAAGGTGCGATATCGCTGCTCGCAACTGCTCAGCACCCTGGAGGCGGTGAGCCGTGGTGACGGCGTCAGCGTGGTGGCCCAGGCGTCGTTGCCCGAAACGCCGGATGCGCGCTACACCGTGCGTCCGCTGTCTCCGCCGGTCAGCCGCGAAATTGGCCTGGCGGTGCTGGATCAACGCCAGTCGACGCCTGCGACCCTGGCCTTCATTCGCGTAGCGCAGAGCGTAGATTTCTCAGCTGCGGCGAGCTTAATCGGGCCCGGCCATCTATCATCGAGTTAATCGTGTGCCGCCCGGCACGCCCCATCCCACGACAGACCGTCCGCCCCATGCCCCTGACCGTCAACGCCCCGAGAAAGCGCGCCACGCGCTATCTGATTACCGCGCTCAGCGCACTGCTACCGATCGGGGTGGGCGTGGTCATCCTGCATTGGCAAGCTGAACACACCCTGCAACAAAGTACCGCGCAGACGGCCCAGGAGGCGGTGCGCCAGTTCGACCTGATGCTCGACAACACCGCCCTCGCCGCCCAGGCGTTACTGCCGCTGGCCGGTCAGCCGTGTAACAACGGGGTAAAACTGGCACTGCGTGAACAGGTCACGCGCCGGCCATTTGTAAGGGCGACCACCTTGTCCTGGCAGGAAAACATCTATTGCAGCTCCCTGTTCGGCGGTGGTTACGAATCACCGGTCAACCCGGAAGATTATGTCAATGGGCGCTTATGGTTGATGAATGGCAATCCGGTCACACCGGATACCGCGCTGTTGGTATACCGCCTGGTCGACGGCGATAAAGGCGCATTTGCATCGATTGACGGCTATCACCTGAGCAACGCCCTGCGCCTGATCAGCCACAACGCAGAGCTCGTCCTACAGGTCGGGCCTCACTGGATGAGCGCTGACGGCAAGGTGCGCGACAGTGCGCTGCCGGTGTTTGCCGTGGCCCACCACCACCTGGCGTCCACGCGTTATGGCTACAGCGTCGACGCCGGCATGCCGGCCGGGGAAGTCTGGCGCTATCTGCAGGATCGTTACCCGGCGCTGTTCATCCTGGTGGGATTCTTTGGCGCACTGGCGGGTGCGTCGGCTCATTGGTTGCAAAAACGCTCGTCAGCCCCGACCCACGAACTGCACCGGGCCTTGGGTGCCAATGAGTTCATCGCCTATTTCCAGCCGGTGGTACGCGGCGATACGCGCGAGTGGGCTGGCTGCGAAGTCCTGATGCGCTGGAACCACCCCAAGGAAGGCCTGGTGCGGCCGGACCTGTTTATTCCACTGGCTGAGGACTGTGGCCTGATCGTGCCCATGACTCGCGCGCTGCTGCGCCAGACGGCGGCGCAATTGGCGCCGCATGCCGAGCGTTTCGCCCGCGGTTTCCATATCGGCGTGAATATCACCGCCCGTCATTGTCAGGACCTGGCCTTGGTGGAGGACTGCCGGGAGTTTCTCGCTGCCTTCACGCCTGGCCAGGTGATCCTGGTGCTGGAGTTGACCGAACGCGAACTGATCAAGCCTACCGACATCACCCGCCGCCTGTTCGATGCGCTGCACGAACTGGGGGTGATGATTGCAATCGATGACTTCGGCACCGGTCACTCCAGCCTGACCTACTTGCGTAACTTCAATGTCGACTACTTAAAGATCGACCAGAGCTTTGTCGCCATGATCGGTGTAGATGCACTCTCGCGGCATATTCTGGACAGCATCATAGAGCTCTCCGGCAAGCTCGACTTGGGCATCGTTGCCGAAGGCGTGGAAACAATCGAGCAATGTGAATACCTGGCAGCACAAGGCGTAGATTTCCTGCAGGGTTACCTGTTCGGGCGCCCGCTACCCTGCGATGAGTTCATTAAATCTCTGACCAGCCATTGAATAGCCATCTACCGCGCCGATGAAAGAGTGTTAATTAGCTAAAGACATGATTTACTCGTGGCGGATTAACTACTACAATTTTTCATACCTGTGCAGAACTCGCAGGAAGGCCTCTTTCTCGAGTCGCCTTACCGCTCTTGGCTTATAGCGTTATCTGCAGTTGATATCAGCCAAATACACTATTGGAGTAAATATTTTGTCCAGACTCGCCGAATTTCGCGCAGCAGAAAAAGCCCTTCAAGAGCAGCTTGCCCAGCTGGAATCCCTGAAGAACGACGCTGGCCTGAAGAAAGAAATCGAATTCGAAGAAAAACTGCAAGCGTTGATGAAGAGCTACGGCAAGGGCCTGCGCGACATCATTTCCATCCTTGATCCTAACCCAGGCAAGGCCGCAGCGAGCGCGACCGCACCAAAACAGCGCCGCGCGCGCGTGGTCAAGGTTTACCACAACCCGCACACCGGCGAACTGATCGAGACTAAAGGCGGCAACCACCGCGGCCTGAAAGCCTGGAAAGAACAGTATGGCGCCGCCACTGTAGATTCCTGGCTTCGCAGCTGATCGAAAAGGCATTTACAAAGAGCCCCGCAATAGCGGGGCTTTTTTGTTTAACGGTTCGAATGCGAACTTAAATAACATTTCACTTCGTTCAAAAATGTTGGGGACAGCGCCTTTCAAAGTTTCAGACTGTCGCGCACCGAACGGACTTCATCCTTGCTCGCTTCGTATGCTTGCGCCTGGCCCGCGTATGAAAAAACAAAGGCTTTATCGGTATCAACAGCGCCAACCAATGTTTGCGAGAGTACGTGCCGGCCGTTCTCGGTAATCACGCAAGTAGTTTCCAGCGCTTCAAGACGGCTCAATGTTGTAGGACGCATCTTGCTGCACACACTTTGATAGCCGCCCTGGGCAAAATCTTTCTGGATGGACTTGCGCATTTCCAGTAACACGCCCTCAAGATTGACCGCATGCCCGGCCTCGATCGGGGTACCCGTCAACTCCATGACCATCACTGTCGCGCCATTTTCATCATTCTTTATTGCCCGCTGCCGAGACACGTTTTGAGTGCTGGCTGGCGCCTCTTTATCAGTGACCACTTCTTCGATTTGCCAGCCACTGGGCCAGAGGACTTCCGGTTCGGCCGCCAGCACCAAGGGGCTACTCAACAGCAAACACAACGCGTTCAACAGCGGTGTACGACATTCGATCATTGCAAAAACACCCCAGGTTCAAGCGCCAAAGTTTGCGGCCCAGCCCCTGCGGGTCGCAAGGCCTGCGTGACCTTTTTCATTTGGCGCAGTGGGCGGGCCTTGCGTATCATGGCCCAGCTGCACGAATGCTTGCCGCAAGCCAAGGGAACGCACCTCTCATCTCAAACCGCGTTTGCCCCATTTTTTCTGGAGGGTCCATGAGCCTGCACGATCTGAACACTTTCCCGGGCGTCACCGCCCAACCTGACACCGCCACCTCGAACTTCGTGTTCAATCACACCATGTTGCGGGTCAAGGACATCACCAAGTCCCTGGATTTCTACACCCGTGTCCTGGGTTTCTCGCTGGTAGAAAAACGCGACTTCCCGGAAGCGGAATTCAGCCTGTACTTCCTGGCGCTGGTGGACAAGGCCCAGATTCCGGCGGACGCCGCCGAGCGTACCCAGTGGATGAAATCGATCCCAGGCATCCTGGAACTGACCCACAACCACGGCACCGAAAACGACGCCGACTTCGCCTATCACAATGGCAACACCGACCCACGTGGCTTTGGCCATATCTGTATTTCGGTGCCGGATATCGTGGCTGCGTGCGAGCGTTTCGAGGCCCTGGGTTGCGACTTCCAGAAGCGCCTGAACGATGGCCGCATGAAGAGCCTGGCGTTCATCAAGGACCCGGACGCTTACTGGGTTGAGATCATTCAGCCAGCGCCACTGTAAACATCCCACGCCATAAAAAACCCCATGTTTACACATGGGGTTTTTCATTTCCGGGCCGGATTTTATGCTGGCGCCTAGCTACGGATCAGGTGATCAAAAGCACTCAGGGACGCCTTGGCGCCCTCGCCCACCGCAATCACGATCTGCTTGTACGGCACAGTGGTCACGTCACCGGCAGCGAAGATGCCTGGCAGTGAGGTTTCGCCACGTGCGTCGACAATGATCTCGCCACGGGGCGACAGTTCGACCGTGCCTTTGAGCCAGTCGGTGTTCGGCAACAAACCGATCTGCACAAAGATGCCTTCCAGGTCGATGGTCGTGAACTCGCCGTTGTCGCGATTCTTGTACACCAGACCAGTGACTTTCTGGCCATCGCCTTTAACCTCACTGGTCAGCGCGCTGGTGATCACGTCGACGTTCGGCAGGCTGAACAGCTTGCGCTGCAACACAGCGTCGGCGCGCAGCTTGCTGTCGAACTCAAGCAAGGTGACGTGGCTGACGATACCGGCCAGGTCGATGGCCGCTTCAACGCCGGAGTTACCGCCGCCGATCACCGCCACGCGCTTGCCCTTGAACAGTGGGCCGTCGCAGTGCGGGCAGAAGCACACGCCCTTGGCTTTGTATTCCTGCTCACCCGGCACACCCATTTCACGCCAGCGGGCGCCGGTGGCCAGGATCACGGTCTTCGACTTAAGCGTCGCACCGCTTTCAAAGCGAATTTCGTGCAAGTCACCGGCATTCTTCGCCGGCACCAGGCTACTGGCACGCTGCAGGTTCATGATGTCCACGTCATACTGACGCACATGGGCTTCAAGCGCGCTGACCAGCTTCGGCCCTTCGGTTTCCTGCACCGAGATAAAGTTCTCGATGGACATGGTGTCCAGCACCTGGCCGCCAAAACGCTCCGCCGCGACACCGGTACGGATACCTTTGCGCGCAGCATAAATAGCCGCCGCCGAACCGGCCGGGCCACCGCCGACCACCAGCACATCGAATGCCGCCTTGGCACTGATCTTCTCGGCGGCTTTTTCGATGCCGCTGGTGTCGAGCTTGGCGAGGATTTCTTCCAGGCCCATGCGGCCCTGGCCGAAGTTCACCCCGTTGAGGTAGACGCTTGGTACAGCCATGACCTGACGCTCATCGACTTCGGCCTGGAACAGCGCGCCGTCGATGGCCACATGATGGATGTTCGGGTTCAGCACGGCCATCAGGTTCAGCGCCTGGACCACGTCCGGGCAGTTCTGGCAGGACAGCGAGAAGTACGTCTCGAAGCTGAACTCGCCTTTGAGGGCGCTAATCTGTTCAATCACTTCGACACTGGCCTTCGACGGGTGGCCACCGACTTGCAGCAGGGCCAACACCAGCGAAGTGAATTCATGGCCCATGGGGATGCCGGCAAAACGCAGGCTGATATCGGCACCCGGGCGGTTGATGGAGAACGAGGGCTTGCGCGCATCGTCACCATCGGTTTTCAGGGTAATCAGCGTGGTGAGGCTGCTTACGTCCTGCAAAAGAGCCAGCATTTCCTGGGACTTCGCGCCGTCATCGAGGGAGGCGACGATCTCGATCGGCTGGGTGACCCGTTCCAGGTATGACTTCAACTGAGCTTTAAGATTGGCGTCCAACATACGGGCGATTCCTTTTGATTCGGTAAAAAAAACGCCCGAGCGAATCTCGCCCGGGCGTTTTTGAGGGCGGCTGCAGCTTACTTAGGTGCGGAATCCCGCCCTTGATGTGTCACAGACTTAGATCTTGCCGACCAGGTCCAGAGACGGAGCCAGGGTGGCCTCGCCTTCTTTCCACTTGGCTGGGCACACTTCGCCTGGGTGGGCAGCGACGTATTGAGCAGCTTTGATTTTGCGCAGCAGCTCGGAAGCGTCACGGCCAACACCGCCGTCGTTCAGTTCAACGATCTTGATCTGACCTTCCGGGTTGATCACGAAAGT
The DNA here is from genome assembly GCF_049897085.1 of Pseudomonas sp. PSPC3-2. Lineage (NCBI taxonomy): Bacteria > Pseudomonadati > Pseudomonadota > Gammaproteobacteria > Pseudomonadales > Pseudomonadaceae > Pseudomonas > Pseudomonas sp. PSPC3-2. Next base: position 30,334 of record NZ_JAFCVO010000002.1, on the reverse strand, counting down.
ACCGCGATCTGCCAGGCCGGCGTCTTCGATCAGCACGTCGAAGTTGCGGGAGATGGTCAGGGTTGGGTCGCCGATCATGGTGTACTGGATCTTGCCGATGGCTGGCGAGGTGTTGTGCCAGGCAGCGTGGGCAAAGTGGGTGTCGGTAGAAACGCTGTAGATCTCGACGCCCAGCTTCTGGAATTCGGCGTAGTTGTCAGCCAGGTCTTCCAGCTCGGTTGGGCAAACGAAGGTGAAGTCGGCCGGGTAGAAGAACACTACCGACCATTTGCCTTTCAGGTCAGCGTCAGACACGTCTACGAAGTTGCCGTTTTTGTAGGCGGTCGCTTTGAACGGTTTTACTTGGCTGTTGATGATAGGCATCGTTGACTCTCCGTCAGGGGTTAGTAAGTTGATGAGATGAATCCTACCCACTCTTGCGGCCGATGGCTCATTGGCAAACCTGATGCTCGCGATTGGCTTTCTCTATCAACTGACAGTATTAATAGAAGAAACCTCAAATCAGCGGCTGGGTGGCCAGGGTCATGCCAAGAAAGGGCGTCGCTTCAACATAGCGCATGGCGGATTTCATGTCGCTCCAGCCGACGTAACTCATCAACGACTTCAAATCCCAACCGCTGCGATGAGCCCAAGTGGCAAAGCCCCGGCGCAGGGAGTGGCTGGTGTATTGCTCGGCCGGGATGCCCGCGCGCTCCAGGGCCTGGCGCAACAGCGGGATCACGCTGTTGGGGTGCAACCCCGCCTCGCCCACGTTGCCCCAACGGTCAATCCCGCGAAACACCGGGCCGCGGACCAGCGCCGAGGCGCTGAGCCATTCGCTGTAGGCCTGCACCGGGCATAGCCGCAGCAATGCCGGGGTTTGGTAGGTCTTGCCAACGTTGTCGCGGTCGCTTTTGCTGCGCGGCAGGTACAGGCTGATGCCAGCCCCGGGCACGGCCTGAACGTGCTCGATGCTCAATCGGCACAACTCATCACTGCGAAAACCTCGCCAGAAGCCCAGCAGGATCAACGCGCGGTCACGTTTGGCGCGCAGCAGTCCGGCGGGGTCACGGGCTTCGCTCGCCGCTCGCGCCTCCCCTTCCAGGCATGCCACCACCTGCTCCAGGTGCTTGAGCTGCAATGGCTCTGCCTGCTTCTCTCGCGCAGGGTGCACGGCGCGAATCCCCTTGAGCACCTGGCGCACGACTGACGCCTTGGTCGGGTCGGGAAAGCCCTGGCTCGTATGCCACTGCGCCAACGCTGAAAGCCGCAGCTTCAGGGTATTCACCGCCAACACCCCCGCATGCGCCACCAGGTAACGCGCCACGCTGTCGCTGGTGGCGGGCAGGAATCCGCCCCAGCTCACCTCGAAGTGCTCGATGGCTGCGCGATAACTGCGGCGCGTGTTATCGCGGGTAGCGGCGTTGAGATAACGATCCAGATCGCTCATGAAGGCCTTTCCGTACTGCTGAGGGGCGTACTCACGGCTAAAACCGCACTGACACGGGATAATACGCCAATATCCCATCTGTTAGATCATGATTTTTAACCGATGACTATTGGTGTTATAGTATGTATATACATACCATGTACCACAGTACTAAATCGACGGAGACCCCATGGCTCGTGGCGGCATAAACAAAGCAGTCGTTCAAACGGCACGCCTGGCGATCCTCGCCCGCGGCGAAAACCCCAGCATTGATGCGGTACGCATCGAAATGGGTAATACCGGCTCGAAAACCACGATTCATCGCTACTTGAAGGAACTGGACGAGAGTGAAACGCGGCAAACCATCACCGAAGCGCCCATCGACGACGAACTGGGCGAACTGGTGGCGCGGCTCGCCCAGCGCCTTAAAGACAAAGCCCAGGAGCCGATTGACCTGGCCGTGGCGAAATTTGAGCAACAGAAAACCGCCCTGCTCGGCCAACTCGAAACGCTGCAAACAGCCCATAAGCAACTGCAGCAGCAATTCGATATCCAGGCCGCGGCCCTAGCCGACGAAAGCGCGGCCCTGCAAACCGCCAGCACCAGCCTGCAGACCGAGCAAACCCGTAACGCCGGGCTAAGCCAGGCGTGCAGTGACTACGAGTTACGCATCAGCGACAAGGACGAACAGATTCGCTCGCTGGAAGATAAACACCTGCACGCTCGGGATGCACTGGAGCATTACCGCAACGCAATCAAAGAGCAGCGCGAACAGGAGCAACGACGCCACGAAGGCCAGGTGCAGCAGGTTCAGGCGGAACTGCGCCAGGCCCAGCAGAGCGCAATGGTGCGCCAGGACGAGATCACCCAGTTGCACCGCGACAACGAGCGCCTGCTGATCGAGCATCGAGTAACCGTGAAGGAGCTGGCGGCATTGCAGGAGCAAGTGCGCAAGGACCAGGCGCAGCAACTCAAACTGAGCGAACAATTGAAGCAGATCGACAGCGAACGTGCCCTGCTTCAGGAGCGCCTGCGGGTCGCGGTGCAGGAGAGCCAGTCGCGCCAAGCCGCGCTGAGCGAATTTCAGCAGACCAACAAGACACTGGAGCTGGACCTGATCAAGGCCCAGACCAGCATTGAGGCGTTGCGCCTGACGGTCGCCATTGCAGCAACCGCCGAGGCAACGGCCAGCACCTGATCAGTCGGCCACGGGCGTGCGCATGGTGACGAACTCTTCCGCCGCCGTCGGGTGTACGCCAATGGTTTCATCAAAGTGCTGCTTGGTCGCGCCCGCCTTGAGCGCGATCGCCAAGCCCTGCACGATTTCCCCGGCGTCCGGGCCGACCATATGGCAACCCAGCACCTTGTCGGTGTCGGCGTCGACCACCAGTTTCATCAGGGTCTTCTCCTGGCAGTCGGTCAATGTCAGCTTCATTGGCCGGAAACGGCTCTCGAACACGGTCACCTTATGGCCTTTGCTCTTCGCGTCCTCCTCGCTCAGGCCGACCGTACCGATGTTCGGCAGGCTGAACACCGCCGTCGGGATCATCGCGTAGTCCACCGGGCGATACTGCTCCGGCTTGAACAGGCGGCGCGCCACGGCCATGCCTTCGGCCAGGGCCACCGGGGTCAACTGCACGCGACCGATCACATCGCCAATCGCCAGGATCGACGATTCGGCGGTCTGGTACAGGTCATCCACCTCGACAAAACCGCGCTTATCGAGTTTGACCCCAGTGTTTTCCAGGCCCAGGTTATCCAGCATCGGCCGGCGGCCGGTGGCGTAGAACACACAGTCCGTTTCCAGCACGCGCCCGTCTTTGAGGGTGGCCTTGAGGCTGCCATCGGCTTGCTTGTCGATCCGCTCGATATCGGCATTGAACTGCAGATCCAGGCCGCGCTTGGTCAGTTCTTCCTGCAGGTGCTTGCGCACCGCACCGTCAAAACCGCGCAGGAACAGGTCGCCGCGATACAGCAAAGACGTCTGCGCACCCAAGCCATGGAAAATTCCGGCGAATTCAACGGCGATATAGCCACCGCCCACCACCAGCACGCGCTTGGGCAATGCCTTGAGGAAGAACGCTTCATTGGAACCAATCGCGTGCTCATGCCCCGGAATCTGCGGAATCTGCGGCCAGCCGCCGGTCGCGATCAGGATGTGCTTGGCCGTGAAGCGCTCGCCATTGATTTCCACCTGATGCGGATCGACCAGTCGCGCATGCCCTTCGTGCAGGGTCACGCCGCTGTTGACCAGCAGGTTGCGATAGATGCCGTTGAGGCGGTTGATCTCGCGGTCCTTGTTGGCGATCAGGGTCGCCCAGTCAAAGTTCGCTTCACCCAGGGACCAACCAAAACCGCTGGCCTGCTCGAAATCTTCGGCAAAATGCGCGCCGTAGACCAGCAACTTCTTCGGCACGCAGCCGACGTTCACGCACGTGCCGCCCAGATAGCGGCTTTCCGCCACGCCCACTTTGGCGCCAAAACCAGCGGCAAAGCGCGCAGCACGAACACCGCCGGAACCGGCGCCAATCACATACAGGTCAAAATCGTAGGCCATTTCACTCTCCTCGGCAGGCAATCAGCATACCGACTTAGTTGGGGCTGAAAAACGAAAAAGCCACCCGAAGGTGGCTTTCTCTCACAACAGACGGGCAACCGTGAATCAGTAAGCCTTGCCGGTCTTGTAGAAGTGCTCGTAGCAGAAGTTGGTCGCTTCGATGTAGCCTTCGGCGCCACCGCAGTCAAAACGACGACCTTTGAACTTGTAGGCGATCACGCAACCGTCTTTGGCCTGCTTCAACAGGGCGTCGGTAATCTGGATCTCGCCACCCTTGCCCGGCTCGGTTTCTTCGATCAGCTTGAAGATGTCCGGGGTCAGGATGTAACGACCGATGATCGCGAGGTTCGACGGGGCATCTTCAGGCGCTGGCTTCTCGACCATGTCACGCACGCGGATCAGGCCATCGCCGATATCGTCGCCGGCGATAACGCCGTACTTGTTGGTTTCTTGAGGATCAACCTCTTGAACCGCGACGATGGTGCAACGGTACTTCTGGTACAGCTTGACCATCTGGGTCAGCACGCCGTCGCCTTCCAGGTTCACACACAGGTCATCCGCCAGTACCACGGCGAACGGTTCGTCACCGATCAGCGGGCGGCCGGTCAGGATGGCGTGGCCAAGGCCTTTCATCTGGGTTTGACGGGTGTAGGAGAACGAGCACTCGTCGAGCAGCTTACGGATGCCGACCAGGTATTTTTCCTTGTCGGTGCCTTTGATCTGGTTTTCCAGCTCGTAGCTGATGTCGAAGTGGTCTTCCAGCGCGCGCTTACCACGGCCGGTAACGATAGAGATTTCATTCAAGCCGGCATCCAGTGCCTCTTCGACGCCGTACTGAATCAGTGGCTTGTTCACCACCGGCAGCATCTCTTTGGGCATGGCTTTGGTCGCTGGCAAGAAGCGAGTGCCGTAACCGGCTGCTGGGAACAAGCATTTCTTGATCATATGGGTCCTTACAAAGGGCTGTGCGTACGGAATTCGGCGCAGTCTAATCAGGCCGCAGTCACCTTACAATGGGTCCTGCTGGCGTTGCGATGTCATCATAGAGAAAAAATGTCCGCGTAAGTTCCGCTAATCCTACGAAGAGCGGCACAAACGGCACGACAAAAACAACGTTGCCCTCTGGTTTAAAATGGGCTGAGACCCTTTTAGCACGCTTTTGCGCCTCAAACATTGACCTGGAATAACTTGGGCGGGGGCGCGACAATTGGCGCTATCATTACGCCCTTGAACCAGACCACGAGATTGTTAATAGATGTCAGAACCCAAAGGCGTAAACGGCTACCTGATCACGCAGCGTGCGGACGGTTGGCACTTGATCAACTTCCACGGAGACAGCGTTGCCGGCTCGTTCGCGACCGAACGCGAAGCTGTTGCGGTAGCCGAAGTGTTTGTAGATGAAGCGGGTCACGCGTCGAGCAAGCGGCCAAAGGGCAAGTAAGCCTGCAAGCCCTGCGCACAAAGCCCCGGTGACCGGGGCTTTTTTGTGTTTGTCATGTACCTACATGGCCGTTCGCTATAATCTTCCGCAAACGCCCCACGACAGTGTCCGCGCACCCCTCCAACATCCTGACGACGACCCCACATGAACAAGATTCTGGCACTCACCGCGGTACTGGCGCTCACCGGCTGCACCACCACCTCTGACGTTTATCTGAAAAACGGTGAACAGGGGCTGACGATCGACTGCTCGGGTGAAGCCAACTCCTGGGCCGGTTGCTATGAAAAGGCCGATGCGTCCTGCGCCGGCACTGGTTATCGCATCGTCGGCACCGAGGGCACGCCCGCCCTGAGCGAAGATGACAAGACCCTGGGCAAAGACGTGGGCAACTTCAAGAGCCGCAGCGTGGTCGTGGTCTGCAAGTAAGCGCTGCGGCCTTACATGTGAATTTCGGCAGACTTGATACCCAGGCTGCGAATCGTCTCGATCAGGTCATCCAGACGCTGGAACGACTCCACTTCATCCTGATCATCCACCAGGAAAAAGCTGCGACCGCCGCTTTTCTTGAAGAATACGATCCACTCTCCCAGATCAGCGGGATTCTGGATGATATGGGTGGCCGAGATCTGACCTTCGGCATGGCGGGCTTTGACGTGTTCACGTTTCATGACAGAGTTCCAGAAAAAGACAAATGCCGCGCAAACCCAGGGTTTGAGCGGCATTTTTTGTAGTGCATGGCCGACAGTTTAACGGATACCCTGCCCGATGAGCACGCCGTCTACTGTTTGACCATAGAGATTGACCCCGTCATTGGCGTGAACTTATGCACGACGGGACAACACGCAAAAAAAGCCTGACACCGCAATGGCAGGTCAGGCTTATTTATCGGATTCAAGCGTGCCGTGTGAAATGCACCGCCTCAACCGGAAATGCAGTCTTCCCCGGCCTTCTTCACATCGCCAGGACGGATCGGCACATTGGACATGCTCTCGTAGAGCTTTATGCTGCTGCCACTGGAGCGTTCTTCAATCTCGAAAATAGCCGACGGGCCAGTGGAGAATTTCTGCGGCACAATCACCTGCACGCCGTCTTTATGAGGCTCAATCTGCGGCGGCCGGCGGGTAGTCGACAATTTACGCACCACACAGGCGGCATATTCCTGCGGTTTTTTCCCTGAAATGACCGCCAAGGTCGGGGGGGTCTGCTTGATATCTGCAACCGAAGCACACCCAGCTATCGCCAAGGCCAGAACCAACACACTCCACTTCATATAAAACCTCCGATAAAGATCCTACGACAGCGGGGATGGTAATTTTCTCCCGCCCACGTAGGATTTATCTCTGATAACTCGGCAAATAACTGTTTTAAATTGTCGACGTCGTCGACGACGGCCCGATAATAAACGCGCTGGGGCTGATAAACTCTATCTTAACCTACGTATCGTTCTGATTTTTCAGAAAAAGCCCTTCTGGAGACACCCCCCATGAAATTCATCCACCAGCGTGAGCACCTCAACGAGGGAGACATTGTTGTCATCGAATGCTCGCAGACTTGTAATATTCGTCTGATGAGCGATGCGAATTTTCGCAGCTTCAAGAATGGCGGTCGTCATACCTACCATGGCGGCGCATTCGACAAGTTCCCCGCGAAAATCACCGCGCCCAGCACCGGTTTCTGGAACATCACCCTGGACGTTGTGACACGCCGCGCTATCAGCGTCACCCGCACACCTGCGCTGTCCCACAAGATCCGCATCGTTCGTCGCACCAACACCAAATTGAGCTGAGCCGAACACTCGACAGGAAAAAAGCTGTGACCACCACCAAATACGTCATCAAGTACAAGCTCAACGGCGAACGCCGCTTTGAGTTTGCTCAACTGCAAAGCAACAGCGTCGAAGAAGCCAAGCAGGTACTGGCGAAGATTCACGACGCCAGCGATGAGATCACTGACATCAACGTGAGCAAGGCGCTGTAAGCCCATGCCCGGCCCGACCGCCGACCTGTTTGCCGAAGACGCCCTGCAACAACCCGCAGGGCGCGAGCAGATTGGCGAACAGTCCCACGTTCTGAGGGGCTATGCCCTGCCCTACGTTGAACATCTTCTGCCAGCGTTGCGGCGTGTGCTGGCTCAGTCGCCGTTTCGGCAAATGGTCACACCCGGTGGTTTCACCATGTCGGCTGCCCTGAGCAGTTGCGGTGAGCTGGGGTGGACCACCGATCCCCGCGGCTATCGCTACACCGCGCTTGACCCGCGCAGCCGTCAACCCTGGCCAGCCATGCCCGAGACCTTGCGCCAACTGGCGGCACACGCAGCGGCCGACGCCGGGTTCAGCGAGTTTGTACCCGACGCCTGCCTGATCAACCGTTATGTGCCGGGGGCGAAGATGTCGTTGCACCAGGACAAGAACGAACGCTGCTACACCGCGCCGGTGGTTTCCGTGTCGCTGGGGCTGCCGGCGGTCTTCCTGTTCGGCGGCCATGCACGCAGTGACAAGCCGCAAAAAATCTCGTTGTTCCATGGCGATGTGGTGGTGTGGGGCGGGGTCGATCGCCTGCGTTTTCATGGCGTCATGCCGGTCAAGGGCGGCACGCATCCGATCATGGGCGCGCAACGCATCAACCTGACCTTTCGTACCGCCGGCTGATTTGACCGCAAACTTCAGAGTGCCAGGCCACTGCGACACGACTAATCTGGCCGTGACCCGTCATGAGAACAGCCAATGAATAACGAACATGACCCCCGTTGGGCGGCAATCCTCGCCCGCGATCCCCAGGCGGATGCGCTGTTTGTCTATGGGGTGAAAACCACCGGCGTGTATTGCCGTCCCAGCAGCGCCTCGCGCTTGCCGCGCCCGGAAAACGTCGAGTTCTTTGATACGCCCCGGCAGGCCGAGGCGGCAGGCTACCGCCCAAGCAAACGCGCAACCGGCGACCAGACGCAGCGCGCGGCGCGACACGCCGAGCTTGTCGCCAACGCCTGTCGGCAGATCGAACACGCCGAAACCCCGCCCCGCCTCGACCAACTGGCCCTGCGAGCCGGGTTGAGTCCGTTCCATTTCCATCGGGTGTTCAAGTCAGTCACCGGTCTCACCCCCAAGGGGTATGCCAGCGCCCAGCGCTCACGCAAAGTGCGTGAGGGGCTCAAGGGACGCAACACGGTGACCGACGTGCTGTATGACGCAGGCTTCAATTCCAACAGCCGCTTCTATGAATCGGCGGATCAACTGCTTGGCATGAAGCCAAGCGATTACAAAGCCGGCGGCACGAATACTCACATCCATTTTGCCGTCGGCCAGTGTTCCCTCGGCGCGATTCTGGTGGCGCAAAGTCATCGCGGCGTGTGCGCGATCCTCCTGGGCGACGAACCGGACGCGCTGGTGCGTGACCTGCAGGACCAATTCCCCAAGGCCGAACTGCTCGGCGCCGACCCGGCCTTCGAACAGTTGGTCGCCCAGGTGGTGGGGTTTATAGAAGCCCCCGCCCTGGGCCTGGACTTACCGCTGGATCTGCGCGGAACGGCCTTTCAGGAACGGGTGTGGCAGGCCTTGCGCGACATCCCGGTGGGCAGCACCGCCAGCTATGCGCAGATCGCCGAACGAATTGGCGCGCCCACATCCTTTCGTGCCGTGGCCCAGGCCTGTGGCGCTAACCGCCTGGCAGTCGCCATTCCGTGCCACCGGGTAGTGCGCAGTAACGGCGACTTGTCGGGCTACCGATGGGGCGTGGAACGCAAACGCCTGTTACTGGAGCGCGAGCGCGACGTCTAAAACAACGGGGCGCCACTGCACGAAACTCAGGCTGCGTCCAGTGAATAAAACAGACTGGCCGGGTGCCAAGTGCCCTGCTAAAACAACGAAAAATCTTACTACCGCTGGAGACGCATCCCATGAGCACCTGGCCAGACACGCGCATTCTCGACCTGTTGGGCATCGATGTGCCGATCATCCAGGCGCCCATGGCCGGTGCGACCACTGCGCAAATGGTCATCGCCTCCAACGAGGCCGGCGCGCTTGGCTCGATGCCGGCAGCGGCGCTGAGTATCGAGCAATTGCGCGAGGCTTTGGCCACTGTCCGCAAGGCCAGCACGCGGCCAATCAATGTGAATTTCTTCTGCCACCAACCGCCCGAAGCGGACGAAGCGCGTGATCGGCGCTGGAAGGACCTGCTGCAACCCTACTACCGCGAACTGGGCGCCGACTTTGATGCGCCGACGCCAGTAACCAACCGTGCACCGTTCAACGAAGACGCCTGCCAAGTCGTCGAAGCATTTCGCCCTGAGGTGGTCAGTTTCCATTTTGGCTTGCCGGAAAAGTCCCTGCTCGACCGCGTCAAAGCGACCGGCGCCAAGGTACTTTCGTCGGCCACAACCGTCGAAGAGGCGATTTGGCTGGAGCAGCATGGCTGCGACGCGATCATCGCCATGGGCATTGAAGCCGGCGGCCACCGCGGCATGTTTCTCCGCGACGACCTCAATAGCCAGATCGGCTTGATGGCGCTGGTGCCGCAGATCGTCGACGCTGTCAGCGTGCCGGTGATCGCCGCCGGCGGCATCGCTGACGCGCGCGGGATCACCGCCGCCTTCGCTTTGGGCGCCTGCGCCGTGCAGATAGGTACGGCGTACCTGTTCACCCCCGAAGCCACGGTCAGCCCCTCGCACCACCATGCATTGCGCCATGCCCAGGCCAGTGAAACCGCGCTGACCAACCTGTTTACCGGCCGACCGGCGCGGGGCATCGTCAACCGGGTGATGCGTGAGTTGGGCGCGATCAACCCATTGGCCCCGGCATTCCCCAGGGCCGGCGGTGCCTTAATGCCACTCAAGGCCAAGGATGAAGCGGGCTTCAGCAACTTATGGGCAGGCCAGGCGTTGCGCCTGGGTAAAGAGATAGGCACCTATGAGCTGACCCGCGAACTGGCCAAACAAGCGCTGGCGAAGCTCAAATAGACCCAACCGCTGTGGCAACTTTGCACTGTACCGGCAATGGCCAACCGCTATATATTCCCCTACATAGCGGTTGAGCCTTCTACCTATAACAAGCCGTACATTTCCTAAGGAGCTGCTTCATGACGATTCGCGCTTCACGCCTGGCCCCTACCGCCCTGGCCACCCTGATTGCTGCCTGCGCTTTGGGTCCGGCCCACGCCGATGAAGTCCAGGTGGCCGTCGCCGCCAACTTCACCGCACCCATCCAGGCGATTGCCGCCGATTTCGAGAAGGACACCGGGCACACGCTGGTCGCCGCCTACGGCGCCACCGGGCAGTTCTACACCCAGATCAAGAACGGCGCACCGTTCGAAGTGTTCCTCAGCGCCGACGACACCACCCCGCAAAAACTCGAGAGCGAAGGCGACACCGTCAAGGGGTCGCGCTTTACCTACGCCGTGGGCACCTTAGCGCTGTGGTCGGCGAAGGAAGGTTACGTCGACGCGAAGGGCGACGTCCTCAAGAAAAATGAATTCAAGCACCTCTCCATCGCCAACCCGAAAGCCGCGCCTTACGGCCTGGCAGCAACCCAGGTGCTGGCGAAGGAAGGTTTGACCGACAAGGTCAAGGACAAGCTCGTCGAGGGCCAGAACATCACCCAGGCCTATCAGTTTGTGTCCACCGGCAATGCCGAGCTGGGGTTTGTGGCCTTGTCGCAGATCTACAAAGACGGCAAAGTCACCAGCGGTTCGGCGTGGATCGTCCCAGCCTCCATGCACGACCCGATCAAGCAGGACGCGGTGATCCTCAACAAGGGCAAAGACAGCGCCGCTGCCAAGGCGCTGGTCGAGTACCTAAAAGGACCGAAAGCCGCTGCCGTTATCAAGTCCTACGGTTACGAGCTCTAAATGCCGCTATCGAGTGCCGATTTTTCCGCGATCTGGTTGACCATCAAACTGGCGTCACTGACCACGGTGATCCTACTGGTCATCGGCACTCCGATTGCCCTGTGGCTGTCGCGCACCCGCTCGTGGTGGCGCGGGCCTATCGGCGCGGTGGTCGCCCTGCCGTTGGTGCTGCCGCCCACGGTCATCGGCTTCTACCTGCTGCTGACGATGGGGCCCCATGGTTACTTCGGCCAGTTCACCCAATGGCTGGGCCTGGGCACCCTGACTTTCAGTTTCGCCGGGCTGGTGATCGGTTCGGTGATCTATTCCATGCCGTTCGTGGTGCAGCCGTTGCAAAACGCCTTCTCCGCCATCGGTACACGCCCATTGGAAGTGGCCGCGACCTTGCGCGCCAATCCCTGGGACACATTCTTCAGCGTGATCCTACCCCTGGCCCGCCCGGGGTTTATCACTGCGTCGATTCTCGGTTTTGCGCATACCGTCGGCGAGTTCGGCGTGGTGCTGATGATCGGCGGCAATATCCCGGACAAGACCCGGGTCGTCTCGGTGCAGATCTACGACCATGTCGAAGCGATGGAGTATGCCCAAGCGCACTGGTTGGCCGGCGCCATGGTGGTGTTCGCGTTCCTCGTGTTGCTGGCGCTCTACTCCCGCCGTACCACCAAGATGGGCTGGAGCTGATGTCGATGATTGACGTGCGCCTGCACCTTAAGTATTCCGCCTTTGCCCTGGAGGTGGACCTGCATCTGCCCGGGCGTGGCGTCACCGCCCTGTATGGGCATTCCGGCTCCGGCAAGACCACCTGCCTGCGCTGCATTGCCGGGCTGGAACGTGCTGCGGACGGGTTTGTCCAGGTCAACGATGAAGTCTGGCAAGACAGCCGCAGCGGGCTGTTCGTGCCGCCGCATAAACGTGCGCTGGGCTATGTGTTCCAGGAGGCGAGCCTGTTCCCCCATCTGTCGGTGCGGGCCAATCTGGAATTCGGCCTAAAGCGCATCCCGCGTGCGCAACTTCGCGTCGACATGGCCCAGGCCACCGAACTGCTCGGCATCGGTCACCTGCTTGAGCGGCATCCGCAGCACTTGTCCGGCGGCGAGCGCCAGCGCATCGGGATCGCCCGCGCGTTACTGACCAGCCCGCGCCTGTTGTTGATGGACGAGCCGCTGGCCGCCCTCGACAGTAAACGCAAGAGCGAAATCCTGCCGTACCTGGAACGCCTGCACGACGAACTGGACATCCCGGTGCTCTACGTCAGCCATGCCCAGGACGAGGTGGCGCGCCTGGCCGATCACATCGTGTTGCTCCGCGAGGGCAAGGCCCTGGCCAGCGGCCCCATCGGTGAAACTCTGGCGCGACTGGATTTGCCCTTGGCGTTGGGCGACGACGCGGGGGTGGTCATCAGTGGCACGGTGAGCGCTTACGACGCGCACTATCAGTTGCTGAGCCTGCAACTGCCCGGCAGCGCCTTACACATGCGTGTCGCCCATGCCCCGCTGGCCTTGGGCAAAGCCTTGCGAATCAAGGTCCAGGCGCGGGATGTGAGCCTCAATGTGCAGGCGGAAGAACACAGCAGCATCCTCAATCGCCTGCCGGTGACGGTCATCCAGGAGATTGCGGCGGACAACAACGCCCACGTGCTGGTGCGCCTCGATGCGGGCGGCACGCCGCTGCTGGCACGGATCACCCGCTTCTCCCGCGACCAGTTGCAACTGCACCCCGGCCAGACGCTATGGGCACAAATAAAAGCAGTGGCGGTGCTGGCGTAAGCCACGAAACCCTTTTGGCACGAGCGCGCCCCGCTGCGATCAGTCAGGCATACCGGCCTGATTTGTTGCCAAGGAACGCGCGCCATGCCCGATTTTGCATCGGCCGCCGACTTGCTGAACAAAACCAAGGTGGGTTAGCCTCTGCATCCCTTCTGATTTACCGGACGACCGCCGACGTGAACCGCTAAGCCTTCCAAAATGTATCTGCAACGGGCCGCCTGGCGTGCTTGTTGGCCTGTTCGACATTTTTTTGGAGGTGCTGATGACTGACGTCAACCGGCTGCCCGTACTGGTTTCCCTGCAACACCTGTCCTTCCAGTTCGCCGATGGCGAAACCCTGCTGGACGACCTGAACCTGTCCATTGACCACACGCCCACTGGCATTGTCGGCCGCAATGGGCGCGGCAAAAGTATTCTGGCCAGGTTGATTGCCGGGAGGCTGGCGCCCACTTCCGGCAGCCGCGAGGGTTCTGCCAGCGTCGTGTATGTGCCGCAAACCCTGGTTATCGAGCCTGGCGACAGCATCGCCCACGTCACCGGCATCGCCCAGGCATTGGCCGCGCTTGAGCGCATGGCCCACGGCGCCGCTCGGGCCGACGACCTGGAACTGATCGACGATCGCTGGGACCTGGCCGAGCGTTTGCGCACCGCGCTGGATGTGGCGGGGCTGCAAGCACTTCATGCGCACACCCCAGCCCATCACCTCAGCGGTGGTCAGTTGGCCAGGGTTGCGCTGATAGGTGCGTTGTTGGCCTGTCCTCAGTTGCTGATTCTCGATGAGCCGACCAATCACCTCGACAGCGCCGGGCGTGATTGGCTGCTGCAGGTGCTGGGTGACTGGCGCGGCGGCCTGGTGGTGGTCAGCCATGATCGGCAACTGCTCAATGCCATGGGTCGCATTATCGAACTGTCGACCCTTGGCGCGCGGGCGTATGGCGGCAACTACGAAACCTATCGACAACAGCGCGATACGCAGCAGCACGCGGCTATCGCCGCCTGGGAGCACGCCCGCCTGGAGCGCAGCCGCGAGCGTCGGCGCCTGCAAAAAGACCACGACAGCCTGCAACGTAGCGCTGCCCGTTCACGCAAGCACGCTGAAACCGCGAATGTCGACCGCTTCACCAAGGCCCGCTGGAAAGGCGCCGCCACGCAAATCGTCGGCACGGTGCGCGGTGCCCATCGCGAACACAACGCCCGGCTGGAGGCGCAAGTGCGTCAAGCCTACGAAGGCGTGGCGGATCAGACGCCGACGCTGCTGGCCTTGCCCGGCTCGGCGTTGCCCAATGGCCGACAGGTCCTGACCCTGGTCGATGCCGAGCTTCCGTGGCTGGGCGCTCAAACCATCACGCTCAGCCTGATCGGCCCCGTGCGCGTCGCTGTGCGGGGGCCGAATGGTTGTGGCAAGTCGACCTTGCTCAAGCTGTTGGCGGGCCAATGGCCGGCCGTCAGTGGCGAATGCTCGGTGCATGTGCCCAGCGCCTATATCGATCAACACCTGGCCCTGCTGGACAACCAACGCTCCATCGTCGAGCAACTCAACCTGCTCGACACGCCACTGGCCGAGGCCGCGTTGCGTACCCGGTTGGCCTTGCTGCAACTGGACGCCTCACGGGTCACGCAACCGGCGGGCCGGCTCAGCGGCGGCGAACGCTTGAAAGCCGCGATGGCTATCGCCTTGTGGCGCGAGACGCCGGCGCAACTGCTGCTGTTGGATGAGCCCACCAATCACCTGGATCTGGAGTCGATCGTCGCGTTCGAACAGGCGCTGAAGGGATTTACCGGCGCAATGGTGGTGGTGTCACATGACGAGGGGTTCGTGCAGGCGATCGAGCCGACTCATACTTTAGTCTGGCAGAGCACTGGCTGGCGGCTGGTAGCTGTGTGAGATCATTGCGCCGGACATCAAAGCGCCTTACGGTGGTGGCCAGATAATCTCACCGAGGAACCCGGCCCCATGCTGCCTTCGTCCCAAAAGTCCTACGCCAACGCCGGGCTCGCCCATCAACAGCGATGGCGTGGCCGTGTCGGTATGCTGCTGGTGGCCAGCCTGTCGGTGCTGGCGGGGATGACCGATGCCATAGGCTTCATGGCCAGCGGCGACTTTGTCTCATTCATGAGCGGCAACACCACGCGCCTGGCGGTGGCGATCAGCGAAGGCGACCTGGGCCTGACCGGGCGCCTGCTGTTGCTGGTCGCAACCTTCATCGTCGGCAACGCGTTGGGTGTCATGGTCAGCCGTATCAGCCGACGCCACGCCCTGCCCTTGCTGCTGTGCATCGCGACGCTGCTCTGCGCCGGCGCGCTGTGGCCGTTCGACGACATGCTGCCCGCCTTGCTGGCGGCAATTGTGGCGATGGGCATGCTCAATGCCGCCGTCGAAGAAGTGAACGGATTGCCGGTGGGGCTCACCTATGTCACCGGAGCGCTATCACGCTTTGGTCGGGGGCTGGGGCGCTGGCTGCTGGGGGAGCGTCGCAATGGGTGGCGCGTGCAACTGATCCCATGGACGGGGATGTTTATCGGTGCAGTGATCGGTGCGCTGCTGGAGCATCGGATGGGCTTGAGTGCGCTGCTGGTCAGCGGGGCGCTGGCTGCAGTTTTGGGCGTGGTGTCACTGAAGATCCCCCGGCGCTGGCACTTGGGGTACATGCCGCGCTGATAACCAGGGGTGCTCGCCCGACGTTACGGCCTCGACGTCCGTGTACTGGTAAAGAGCCATCACGTCGAGCGAGCGGGTGAATCATAAGACAATGTCCAGCGTCTGTCCCGCCAGGCATGTCCTAAAACCACTAAGGCAACGGATTACAGACAAGTCGCGAGTGCGGCCAAACGACGCTTGGCGACCATAGAGTCATCAGCGGCGTAGTAATGCACGGAGGAACCGGCCCCTGTGCTGCGCACGTCGACAAAGTAGTCGCCGCCGGTGGTGTACACCGTGAAACCACCCGCCTCGATCGGCTCCTTGAAGCCGCCGGCGTCGACACCAAACACCGTCTCGTCCTGCCAGCCGAACTGGACACATTGGGCAACCACCAGCGCAGCCTTGTCCGAAGCCAAGGTCTTGTAGGGCGTGCCGGAGCGTGCCGCGTTCATTTTCGAGCCCGCGCAACCGCCCAGTGCAGCCAGTACCAATGCGCCAATTACCAGTTTCCGCATGCCATCGCTCCTTGGAAAAAAAACGCGACTCTACCATTAGCAGGCGACACTCACGGATTATTACGTCACCCTGTCGCCTACTTACGAGCTCGCTTCTACCTGGAAAACCGATGACACCCAATGCCGAACACTACAACCCATCCACCGACTATGCCGACAAGCTGATCAGCCGCATCGGCCAGACGCCCACGTGGATCGCCAAGCGCATTGGCGTGACGGACAAGCGGATTCGCTACATTCTCGACGGCGAGCGCACGGTGAAAGGCGAAAGTACTCCGATCCAGATGACCTACACCGAGCAGTTTGCGCTGGAGTGCCTGGCGGCCGAGGCCAAGGCGAAAAAGAAGCCGGCGCCGGCCGCCGAATGAATTTAGTTTCACTGTGACGGGGGAACGCGCCATGGATAATGGCCAGGCTCATTTTTAGAAGCTCCCTTCAGCCCGCCCTCCCGCGGGCTTTTTTTCGCCTGCGCGTTTAAAGCCACCAGCGAAACAGGTAGAACAACGCCATGCTCAACAGCACGGTGAGCAGCACATTGCGCGTCCAGAACATCAGCGCCACCGCACAGATCCCGGCCAGCAGGTAGGGGTTGGCCGGGCTCAGGTTGAGCCGGTGGTCGGCGAAAAAAATGATCGGCCCGCAGATCGCCGTGAGCATGCCCGGTACCGCAAACCCGAGAAACTCCCGCGCACCGCGATTGAGCCGCACGGGCAGGCGCGGTTCGATAAACAGGTAGCGGTTAAGAAACACAATCAGTCCCATGCCAACAATCATCACGAAGATCATGCCTGCCCTACTCCCAGTCGCTTGCAGGCAAACCCTGCGCTCATGCCCAACACACCCGACACCACCACGGCCGACTCCCATTGCAAGAAGCTCAAGCCCACCGAGCCCAACAGCGCCACCGCCACGCACACCACGGTGGGCACATCGCGCACCACGGGCGTGATCAACGCGATAAAGGTCGCGGCGATCGAGAACTCCAGGCCCAGGTGTTCGAGCCCTGGAATACTCTTGCCCAGGACGATGCCGGCGAGGGTGAACAGGTTCCAGGCGATATAGAACGTCAGGCCAACGCCCAGCGCGTACCAACGGTTGAAGGTTTCGCGGTCGTACTGGCTGACCAGGGCGAAGAACTCATCGGTCATCAGGAAACCCAGGCTCATGCGCCAGCGCGGCTTGAACGTCGACAAGGTGGGACGCAGATGCATGCCGTAGAGCAAATGTTGCGAGGTCAGCAGCAGGGTCGTGAGCAAAATGGAGACCAGGCTGGCGCCGCTCTTGACCATGCCGATTGCCACCAATTGCGCGGCGCCGGCAAAGACGATGGCGGAAAGGCCTTGGGCTTCGAGCGGGGAAAAGTGCGCATCAATAGCCATTGAACCGGCCAGCAAGCCCCAGGGCGCGCACGCCAGGGATAGCGGAATGACAGCAATCGCGCCACGGGCGAATGCGTAATGAGGTAAGGCAGTAGGCATGGGAACCGCTCATCGACAGACAGTCGACAAGCATGCCAGCGCCCTGTGCAGGTTGTCTTGAACGATCTTGCTCAGGCCAGCTTGACGGACACCTGCTCCACCGAGTCTCGCGCTTCGCGCAGCTCATAGGCATCCTGGTTGAGGCGGTGGATGGTATTGAGCAAGCGCTGGCGCAGCACTTCATCGCCGAGTTTTTCGACGGCGCGCATCAGATCAAACGCCGCGGTTTCATTATTTTCCGCGACGGAATCGAGGGTCTTGCGCAGGTTGCGAGTGGCACGGGTCACGCGTGGTCTTCCTTCATCAGCTATGGGCAGGCACTTTAGGACATTTGTGTTTCATTTTAATTTCAATCACTTGTGGCGTGTTCCCAGACATTTGATCCATATCAGTTGAAACAGGATTTGACTGAAATATATGGAAATACGTATATTCGAATACACATATAAGCATAGGCCGTGGCCATGTCAGACCCTTTCTCCCCTCCCGCGCTGTTCAAATGCCTGGCCGATGCCACGCGCTTGCGAATGACCCTGTTGGTCCTGCGCGAAGGCGAACTTTGTGTGTGCGAACTGATCCATGCACTTGACAATAGCCAGCCGAAAATCTCCCGCCATCTCGCGCAACTGCGCAGCAGCGGATTGCTGCAGGATCGGCGCCAGGGGCAATGGATCTACTATCGCCTCAATCCGGCACTGCCCGCCTGGGTAACTCAGGTGCTGGACACCACCCTGCAAGCCAACCAGCCCTGGTTGCAAAACGACGCGCAGCGTCTTGATGCAATGGGCGACAGACCACAACGAGCCAGCACCTGCTGTTGAACCACCGGAGCGTTTATCCATGCTTGTCGCAATAGCGATTTTTATCTTCACCATCGTCCTGGTCATCTGGCAGCCCAAAGGCCTGGGCGTCGGCTGGAGCGCAACCCTGGGCGCCATCCTCGCGCTGGCCTTCGGCGTGATCAGCCTGGCGGACATCCCGGTGGTGTGGCACATCATCTGGAATGCCACCGGCACCTTTGTCGCGCTGATCGTCATCAGCCTGTTGCTGGATGAGGCTGGATTCTTTGCCTGGGCAGCGTTGCATGTGGCCCGCTGGGGCCGTGGGCGCGGCCGGCGGCTGTTTGCCTATATGGTGCTGCTGGGCGCGCTGGTGTCGGCGCTGTTTGCCAACGACGGCGCGGCGCTGATCCTCACGCCTATTGTGATGTCGATGCTGCTGGCGCTGCGCTTTTCCCCGGCGGCGACCCTGGCGTTCGTCATGGGCGCAGGGTTTATCGCCGACACGGCGAGCCTGCCGCTGGTGGTGTCGAACCTGGTGAACATTGTCTCGGCGGACTATTTCAAGATCGGCTTCAATGAATACGCGGCGGTGATGGTGCCGGTAAACCTCGTCAGCGTCGCCGCCACCCTGGCGGTGCTGCTGTGGTTTTTCCGCCGCGATATTCCGCAGACCTACGACCCGGCCGACCTGGCTGACCCGGCCAGCGCCATTCACGACCGCGCCACCTTTCGCGCCGGCTGGTGGGTGCTGGGCATCCTGCTGGTCGGGTGTTTTGCCCTCGAGCCGTTGGGGATTCCCATCAGCGCCATCTCTGCCGCGTGCGCGGTGTTGCTGTTGGTGATCGCCGCCAAAGGCCACAAGATTTCCACGCGCAAAGTGCTCAAGGACGCGCCCTGGCAGATCGTGATTTTTTCCCTGGGCATGTACCTGGTTGTCTACGGGCTGCGCAACGCCGGACTGACCACCTATCTGGCGACCTGGCTCGACACCTTCGCCACCTACGGCGTGTGGGGCGCGGCCATGGGCACCGGGGTGCTGACGGCGTTGCTGTCCTCGGCGATGAACAACCTGCCGACGGTGTTGATCGGTGCGCTGTCCATCGAATCCAGCCATGCCGTCGGCGTGGTCAAGGACGCGATGATCTACGCCAACGTAATCGGCAGCGACCTGGGCCCAAAAATCACGCCCATCGGCAGCCTGGCGACCCTGCTATGGCTGCATATCCTGGCGCGCAAAGGCATCACCATCACCTGGGGTTACTACTTCAAGGTCGGGATTGTACTGACCTTGCCGGTGCTGCTGATCACGCTCGCCGCCCTCGCCTTGCGCCTTAGCCTCTGAAGGACATCCGTCAATGAAAGTCTTGTTCATGTGTACCGCCAACAGCTGCCGGAGCATTTTGTCCGAAGCGATGTTCAACCACCTGGCGCCGCAAGGGTTTCAGGCGGTCAGCTCCGGCAGTTTCCCCAAGGGCCAGGTGCTGCCCCGCAGCCTGAGCACCTTGCAGGCGGCGGGCATCGGCACGCAGGGGTTGTACAGCAAGGGCAACGACGCCTTTGAAGGCAGCCCGCCGGATGTGGTGATCACGGTGTGCGACAAGGCTGCCGGTGAAGCCTGCCCCGTGTATTTCGGCCCGGCGCTGAAGGCACATTGGGGCTTGGAAGATCCTTCGGATGTCGACGGTGACGAGGCAAACATCCAAGCCGCCTTCGACGCCACGTTGCGCACCATCGCCACGCGCTGCCGGGCGTTTTTCGCCCTGCCCTTCGCCGATCTCGACCCTGACGAACTGAAAGCAGAACTCGAACGCATTGCGCTGTTGCAGGCGCAGCAAGCATGACCACCCTGCCCAATCTGGACGCGTCGTTAATCACTTCACGCCCTGTCGAAACGCGTCAGCCCCCGCGCATTCTGCTGCTCTATGGATCGACCCGCGAACGCTCGTTCAGCCGCCTGCTGGTGGAAGAGTCCGCGCGTCTCTTGCAACACTTCGGCGCGCAAACGCGCATCTTCAACCCGAGCGGTTTGCCATTACCCGATGATGCTCCGCGTGAGCATCCCAAAGTGCAGGAGCTGTTGGAGCTGATGCAATGGTCGGAAGGCCAGGTCTGGTGCTCCCCTGAACGACACGGTTCGATGTCGGCGGTGTTCAAGGCACAAATCGACTGGGTGCCGCTGTCCTTGGGCGCGGTCCGCCCGACCCAAGGCAAGACCCTGGCGGTGATGCAAGTGTGCGGCGGCTCCCAGTCGTTCAACACGGTCAACCAACTGCGCGTACTCGGCCGGTGGATGCGTATGTTCACCATCCCCAATCAATCCTCAGTGCCCAAGGCGTTCATGGAGTTCGATGATCAGGACCGCATGAAACCCTCGGCGCTCTATGATCGCGTTGTCGACGTGATGGAAGAACTGGTGAAGTTCACCGTGCTGCTGCGTGATCGCCCGGACTTGGTAGACCGCTACTCGGAGCGCAAGGAAAGCGCGGATGAACTGTCGCAACGGGTCAATCAACGGTCGATCTGAGCCCTGCTGACGGCGTATGCTCACGTCCATCCCGTGACTGAGCCGACCCCATGAGCACCCTGCAACACGCCTGGCTGGGCAACTACGAAATCAACAGCGTCCATTGCACCGGCCTGACCTTTGCCCGCCACAGCCATGACGAATGCGTGATCGGCGTGAACCTTGTAGGCGAGGAAAAAGTGTGGCTGGACCGCCAGGAGTTCGCGGCCGGGCCAGGGTCCATCACCCTGTATAACCCAGGGCAGATTCAGGGCGGCGGTGCGGCGGACGGAGCGCCCTGGCAGTTTGTCAGCCTCTACGTCAGCGCGAACCAATTGGCCTGCGACCTGGGGCTGGCGCATGTAGAGTTCGATCGATCGCTGTGTTTCCAGCCGGATCTCGCACGGCGCCTGGCGGTTGTGGCGAAGGGCGCATCTAGCGGCGACGCGCGGGTCCGTGAGTTGAACGAAGACGCCTTGGTTGTATTGCTGGGCGAAGTGGTCAGCCTCAGCGGCGTGCGCGTGCCCGCCAGCGCGACAGCCGGTAAAAGCCTGATCGGTCGCGCCCAGGAAATGCTTGCCGAACAGTTGCATCAATCGCTGCCCCTGGACCACCTCGGCGAGGCGCTGGGGTTGTCCAAATTCCACCTGCTACGCACCTTTCAAAAAGAGACCGGGCTCAGCCCTCGTCAGTGGGCCATGCAATTGCGCACGCGCCGCGCCAAAGGCCTATTGCGCAATGGGATGGCGGCCGGCGAGGTCGCCCATCAGCTCGGTTTTGTCGACCAAAGCCACCTCAACCGGCATTTTCGCGCTGCCTATGGCATCACGCCTGGCCGCTATCAAAGTGTGGCGAAACGCTGAATAGCACAATCTGGTCCAAGACAACCTCTGCGTGCACCAGCACACTGCCCGCCATCATTTGATGGAGCACAGGCATGCTGGCGATCTTCTTCTACGCACTGGTATTGGGTTTTGTGTTTTGCCTCTCCCCCGGCGCTGTGCTGGCGGAGACCCTGCGCCGTGGCTTACAGCACGGTTTTACTCCGGCGCTGCTGGTGCAGGTCGGCTCGCTGGTCGGCGATGCGGTGTGGGCCGTGATCGGCCTGACCGGCATCGCGCTGTTGATCCAACATGACGCCGTGCGCGTGCCGCTGACCATCGTCTGCGCGCTGTACCTCGCCTGGCTCGGCGTGCGCAGCCTGGGCGACGCCTGGCGTTTGCCCGAAGCCGACAGCGCACCGGCCGGCTCCGGTCAGAATGCGCTGGCCGTGGGCGCGGCCATTTCGCTGGCCAACCCGAAAAACATTGTGTACTGGGGCGCCTTGGGCAGCGCCTTGTCGGGCATCGTCGGAGCCACGCCCAGCCACGCGCAGACGCTGATGTTTTTCGCCGGTTTCATGCTGGCCTCGGTGTTGTCGTGTTTTCTGACTGCTGCACTGGTGAATCTGTTGCGCAAGAATGCCTCGCCGACCTGGCAGCGCATCAGTTATGGGGCATGCGGTGTGGTCTTGATCTATCTCGCCGTTCTCGCCGCGCAAGGGGTATGAAGTTATATATGGTCGACAACTTGCGAGTGTGTTTTATCTGAATAGACTCTGAACACTTCGCCATTTGATTAATCATGCGTTGACATTCTGTAACGGGCTAAGTAGATTGCCCCTGCCCGCAACTGGGGCCTTTTTTAAACCTCACAAAAGAAGCCAATGGACACAGTATCTAGTCGCTGTCCGAGCACCGCGTTGGCGGGCATCGGGCGCCAAATCCAGAATATGACAGGACTTGCCTTCCCGGTCCGGTAAGCTGCGCTAGAGCTTGTGCTCCATCGTAACTGCCTCGCCGGTCGCCCGTCCGGTCCCGAGGTGTTGTTATGACCTTCCAAACCTTTGTTGTAAATGATCTACGAATGCTGGCCACCGTCCTGCGCGCCAAGCTGTGCCGCGCGCCCGCAGGCTTTTCTGCTGCACGCCCGGCCTTTGCTGCACCCTCCCCTCAAGTACGTCCGGCCCATCCGCTGGCGCATTGGCGTGTCTGCCCAACGACCGGACGCCTGCAACAGCATTGGGCTCAAACCTACCCTCAGGACCCACAGAGGCGTATCGTTTCCAGCCTGACTGAAGCACGCCGGATGCTCGATCTATCCCTGAGCACTCGCGCCGCATAAATCGGCTGAAACAGCAACTTTCCGACTAATACCCTGGAGTTCTTTATGAACCTGTCCAGTAGTATCCCGCTGCGCGAGTAGTAACTAACGCGTTATTTTCGGGCCCCTTGAAAGTTATTCAACACCTTATTTGAACCGATCGCGAAGTCCGCGGCTCGGCATGCTTTCGCTCGCCTGTCATCAGGTCAGTACCGGGTATGTTTTGTCGAGAATTGGCGACAGGAGTACACACCATGAGCGCCGTAAAAAAACCACCACAGCACAAGAAAAACCGCACCGACGCCGACACCCGCCTGTCGATGCGTGCCGCCCGCGAGGCCCACAACGGTCTGTCGGCCACCCTGGCCAATGTGCGGGCCACCCAGGATGGCCTGACCGAACTGGACGCCGCCGCGCGCCTGCAACGGCAAGGCCATAACGAAGTGGCCCATGACAAGCCGCCTCACGCCATCGTCCAGTTCCTGCAGGCACTGAACAATCCGTTTATCTACGTGCTGCTGACGCTGGGCGCGATCAGCTTCGTCACTGATTACTGGCTGCCGTTACAGGCCGGTGAAGAAGTCGACCTGACCAAAGTCATCATCATCATGACCATGGTCCTGCTCAGCAGCCTGCTGCGATTCTGGCAGGAGCACCGCTCGGCCAAGTCCGCCGAAGCACTCAAAGCCATGGTGCGCACCACTGCCACCGTGTTACGCCGCGCACAAGTCGGCGCCCAACCGACACTGCGCGAAGTGCCGATGCGTGAACTGGTGGCCGGCGATATCGTGCAGCTATCGGCCGGCGATATGATCCCGGCCGACATCCGCCTGATCGAATCCCACGACCTGTTTATCAGCCAGGCCGTGCTGACGGGCGAAGCCTTGCCGGTGGAGAAATACGACACGCTGGGGGACGTAACGCAGAAATCCGCCAGCCCCCTTGCCGTCGACCGGGGCAACTTGCTGGACCTGCCGAACATCTGCTTCATGGGCACTAATGTGGTCAGTGGCCGGGCGAAAGCCGTGGTGGTGGCCACCGGGCCGCGCACCTACTTCGGCTCTCTGGCCAAAGCGATTGTCGGCTCCCGGGCGCAGACCGCGTTTGATCGCGGCGTGAACAGCGTCAGTTGGCTACTGATCCGCTTCATGCTGGTGATGGTGCCGATCGTGTTCTTCCTCAACGGTTTCTCCAAGGGGGACTGGGGCGATGCCTTCCTGTTTGCCCTGGCGGTCGCCGTGGGCCTGACCCCGGAAATGCTGCCGATGATTGTCAGCGCCAACCTGGCCAAGGGCGCCACTGCCATGGCCAAGCGCAAAGTGGTGGTCAAGCGCCTCAACGCGATCCAGAACTTCGGTTCGATGGACGTGCTGTGTACCGACAAGACCGGCACCCTGACCCAGGACAAGATCATCCTTGAGCACCACGTCAACACCTTTGGCCAGCGGGATGATGCGGTGCTGTCCCTGGCCTGGCTCAACAGCTATCACCAGAGCGGCATGAAGAACCTGATGGACCAGGCCGTGGTGCAGTTCTCGGCACAGAACCCCAAGTTCCAGGTGCCGTTTGCCTACAGCAAGATCGATGAATTGCCGTTCGACTTTGTACGCCGTCGCCTGTCGATTGTGGTCAAGGACGCCGCCGACGACCACCTGCTGGTGTGCAAAGGCGCCGTGGAAGAGATGCTGAGCATTTCCACCCATGTGCTCGAAGCCGGCGCCGCCGTGCCGCTGGATCAGCGACGTCGCCAGGAGTTACTGGCGATTGCCAATGACTACAACGAAGACGGCTTCCGCGTACTGGTGGTCGCCACCCGCAATATCCCGAACGCCGTGGCGCGCCGGCAGTACACCACCGCCGATGAGCGCAACCTGGTGATCCAGGGGTTCCTGACCTTCCTCGATCCACCGAAGGAAACCGCAGGCCCGGCGATTGCGGCGCTGCAACAGATCGGCGTCGCGGTGAAAGTGCTGACCGGCGACAACGCCGTGGTCACCAGCAAGATCTGCCGTCAGGTCGGCCTTGACCCAGGCCAGCCGCTGCTCGGTGTGGACATCGAAACAATGGACGACGCAACCCTGCTGCGCCGCGTGGAAGAACGCACGGTGTTCGCCAAGCTGACACCGCTGCAGAAGTCGCGGGTGCTCAAGGCCCTGCAAGCCAACGGCCACACCGTCGGCTTCCTCGGTGACGGCATCAACGATGCACCGGCGCTGCGCGATGCCGACGTGGGTATCTCGGTAGACAGCGGCACCGACATTGCCAAGGAATCGGCCGACATCATCCTGCTGGAAAAGAGCCTGATGGTGCTGGAGGAAGGCGTGCTCAAGGGCCGCGAGACCTTCGGCAATATCATGAAGTACCTGAACATGACCGCCAGTTCCAACTTCGGCAACGTGTTCTCGGTGCTGGTGGCCAGTGCGTTTATTCCGTTCATGCCGATGCTGGCGATCCACCTGCTGCTGCAGAACCTGATGTACGACATCTCCCAACTGGCCTTGCCGTGGGACAAGATGGACAAGGAATACCTGGCCAAGCCGCGCAAGTGGGACGCGAAGAACATCGGCCGCTTCATGCTGTGGATCGGGCCAACCTCATCGATCTTCGACATCACCACCTTCGCACTGATGTGGTACGTGTTCGCCGCCAACAGCGTGGAGATGCAGACGCTGTTCCAATCCGGCTGGTTCATCGAGGGGCTGCTCTCGCAAACCCTGGTGGTGCATATGCTGCGCACCCGCAAGATCCCGTTCTTCCAGAGCACCGCCGCATGGCCAGTATTGCTGATGACCTGCGTGGTAATCGCCCTGGGGATCTACGTGCCGTTTTCACCGCTCGGCACCCTGGTGGGCTTGCAACCGCTACCGCTGGCGTACTTCCCGTGGCTGGTGGGCACCTTGCTCAGCTACTGCTGTGTGGCCCAACTGATGAAGACGATCTACATCCGCCGCTTCAAGCAGTGGTACTGATCACTCCCTCCGTTTAAACGGTGGTGGCCGCCCGGCGGCCACCGTGTACTAAAAGGATTTCAACGATGCGCGTGCTGATCTGTGCAGGTCGTCATTACGCCGACACGAAAATGTCCCGCCAAGTGCTGGACGCTTACCACCGCCTGCGGCCGGTGCAGGTATTGATCCACGGCGGCAACCCATTCCTAGGCAGCGACATCGAGGAATGGGCGCGGGAAATCGGTATCTATGTGGTGCGTTACCCGCCCAATTGGCAACGCCACGGCAAGCAGGCGGAGCGCCAGCGCAACGAATTCATGCTGACCGACAGCCGCCCCAATGTGGTCATCGCCCTGCCAGGCGGTGATGACACATCCGAGCTGGTCTGCCAGGCCAAAGCCAGCGGAATTTCGGTGCTGACCGTAGAAAGCTGAATTCAAGCGAGGTACACCATGCACAAGAAACACCGTCAACACTCGAACGGGGTTGCCCGCTATCGCAGCGCTCGCCATACCCTCTTGTTGCTACCGCCCGCCAAACGACGCGCGCTGCGGCGCAATCTGATGTTTATCGGGCTGACGCTCAGCGTCATCCTCCTCATCAGCCTATTGTCGAAGGCCTTCGCAGCGGGGGGCGCCTACGTGGTCGACGACGGCGCAATCAATGCGCCTGGCGAATGCAACGTCGACGCCTGGTACAGCGCCCAGCGACACGACGGCAGTACGCACAACGAGACGCTGTCGCCTGCCTGCACCTTCAACGCCCTGCCTGCAATACAGTGGGGCGCGACACTGTCACGGGCCAACCGCGAGACTCAAGTAAGCCCGCAAGTGAAGGCACAGATGATGTCACGCCAGGACTTGGGTCTGGAGATGGCCGTGTCCGTCGGTGCCCACGTTGCCCTCGACCGGCGGCACGCGTTTGACGGCGCGGATTTCAACGTGCCGTTGACGTGGCAACCGCTGGGGGCCCTGCGACTGAACCTGAATGCCGGCTGGACCCATACGTATGACGACGGCGAGCAAAACCATCGCCTCACATGGGGCTCCAGCGTCGAATACCAGGTGGCGCATTCATTGACACTGATAGTCGAGCGCTACGGCCAGAAAGGCAGTGAGCAGGCCTGGCAAGCGGGCCCGCGATTCCACATTGGGCCGTTGGTCGACGTAGACGTCGTGGTCGGGCGCAGCCTGGTGGCTGAGCGCGCACAATGGTTGAGCACCGGCGCCACGCTGCGTTTCTAGGGATTCCCCCCTTCGCATCGGTGGCGCCTGCGGCGCCGCCCCTACCGGAACCCGATGACCGCCGGGCGGACACGTCTTATGATGGCGCCATCGCACCGCCAGAG
Organism: Pseudomonas sp. PSPC3-2; assembly: GCF_049897085.1. NCBI lineage: Bacteria > Pseudomonadati > Pseudomonadota > Gammaproteobacteria > Pseudomonadales > Pseudomonadaceae > Pseudomonas > Pseudomonas sp. PSPC3-2. Next base: position 2,971 of record NZ_JAFCVO010000002.1, on the reverse strand, counting down.
AGCACGCACGTGAACCGTCTCGAACAGATTGCCCTGATGGCGACCTACAACCAGTGGATGAACCGCAAAGTCTATGACGCGGCCGCCAAGCTGACGGACGCCGAATTACGAATGGATCGCCGTGCGTTTTTCGGTTCGATCCTCGGCACGCTGAACCACCTGACATTGGGTGACACCGTGTGGCTCAAGCGCTTTGCCCAGCATCCCGCCGGCCATTCGGCGCTGGCACCGTTAAGCGCGATTGCCACCCCCACCGACCTCAAGCACCTGGCCTTCGCCAACCTGCGCGAGTTGACCACGCACCGCGCCTGGCTGGATCGACTGATCATCGACTGGGCGCAGAGCCTGCGCGAGCCCGACCTCGACCTGCGCCTGCAGTACCACAACATGCGCGGCATCGCGGCGGACAAACCGTTTTTCAGCCTGCTGCTGCACTTTTTCAATCATCAGACCCACCACCGGGGCCAGGTGACAACGCTGCTGACCCAAGCGGGACACGATGTGGGCGATACCGACCTGCTCGCGCTGATCGACTGAACTCAGCGGGCGCGGAACTCGGCGTAGGCCTGCAACAAGCGCGGAAAATCCTGCGGCGCGGGCAATTGTGCAAAGCCCTCGACCGCCGGCGTCGTGGCCCAAGGCAGTTTCTCGCTGGTCCAGGTTTCCATGAAAGGCTCGTAATCCCTGGCGCTATCCAGCAACGTCGCGCGCACATTGACGAATTCATCAATGCCATGGGGGCGTGTGAACAGCCAGCTCATGCAATGGGGGCAGAAGTAATGGCGGTCGGCGCCATGCATACCGCCGACCACGGGGCACCCTTGGGTCACGGTGAACGCACTGGCGGGAATCAGCGCACTGAGGGAGAACGCGCTGGCGGTCATCTTCTGACAACCGGTGCAATGGCAAGCCATGGTGATCACCGGGGCCTGGCTCACACTGAAGCGCACTCGGTTACAACGGCAACTGCCTTCATGGGGCAGGTTTTCGACGCTCATCCACTCACTCCTTTTTATGATTAGGCTCAAGCCAGGGTAACGTCGCGCCCAGGGGTTGAACAGGGCTGCAGGGCACAAACCGAACGCTGCGACCGGCGCGGGGTCGTAATTGAAGGTGTCGGGATTAATCGCAGCCCGCCCTCCCCGCGTGCATTGTGGGTCTACCGATGCGCGCCCCCCCAAGAAGGAGACGCTTACATGGTCATTCACTTCAAGGTCGCCGGGCACTTAGCCTGCGGCCATCACGGCGGCAACCTCCCCTCCAGTACTGAGCTGAACCGCGTCAAATGCCGTACCTGCCGCAACACCGAAGCCTATAAGGAAGCGCGACGCACCCAACGCAACGCCGCGCGCCGTGCCTCGCGGCGAGCCAGGACCCACACCTCCAGCGACTGGCGCAGCGCTTGGGCACAACGCCTGACCGACCTGCCCGGGTTGCAACGCCTGCCACGCGGTTTCAGTGGCCAGCCCTTCGTATAGGCCAACATGCAGAAGCCCCGGTTGCGCTGGGGCTTTGTTCTGCTGGGCGAAGTGCGAGTGCCCTACACTCAGACACCAGCCTGCTTACTACTGAGCATCCACGCTGAAGTGCAGAGACAGCGTATCGGCGCACTTGTCATTTTTGAGGCCTGTTCCCCAACCCTCGGAATCTTCGGTTTCTCCCTGGGCACCTATGTAGATCACTGATCTATCGAGCTTTTTCATCCCCCTCTTTGTACAACAAAGGCGCCTTCGACCTTGCGCCCAAGCGCCCGGATCTATATATTCCCAACCCTGCTGCACCGCGCTACCGCCCGAATGGCGAAACTGGTAGACGCATGGGACTTAAAATCCCCCGCTCGTAAGGGCGTGCCGGTTCGATTCCGGCTTCGGGCACCATAGATATCAAGGGCTTGCATGATGAACTTCATGCAGGCCCTTATTTTTTTGTTCCGCAATTCCCTTTCTTCGGCGCCCTGCCGATCGAACACAAGCCATCGAAAACGTTTCAACTGCCAACCGATGTGTCAGATCGGTACGATCATCGGGAAACCAACGCGGTAGTGTTGGATTATTGGCCGCGAACTCCGCGCGCCCTACTCTGCTAGAGTGACGCCCTCCGGTCGCAATGGAAGCATCGAAGAATGAACTAATGGAAGACCCTGGCAGGCGCCCTCAGGGTATCGATCAGCACTCAGGTCGTGGCCGCCGAAAACAACAACCTATTCCAAGCGCCACCGATGTCCGACATGCAGTTGGCCCAGGCGATAGCAACTTCATTCTAATACCGACCTTCGCGCGGGCTTCCGGCCAGGGCTTCTTGTGCCACCCTATCGAACGGATAGTTTTTCCGCATTACCCAATTCATATGTACCTACGTACATTGATGTCATTACGCCGCCAGCCGGCGTGATTACATTTATGGGCAGAGGGCGTTTCAGTGAAAGTTTTTGGTCTTGGCATTCTGATTCCTCTATGCGGACTCAGCTATTTAGGTAGAGGCGGCTGTAATGAGGTTGCGCTTTTTGCCAACATTCTTTTTTTATTCAGCGCTATAGCTCTGTACTTCTACCCATCGATATGTGCAATCGGCCATGTCAAGAAAGCCCGTGTATCGATATTCAAGCTGAACCTGCTTGCTGGCTGGACTGGCATCGGTTGGTTTGTAGCGCTTTACAGGGCTTTAGTGTTGCAGGTTACAGACAAATGAGTGTGCATCGGGTTTCTTGTATCTGCCCATCGTCGTGCCGCCATTGAGCTGGCTTTCTGCTTTTGCGACATCCTTTTCACCTGGCATTTACAGGACAGAGTGCAAAGTTGCCCTACTCCTTTGAAGAATTCCCTTTAGGTCCGCCCACAAGCGGGCTTTTTTTTGGTTCTTCACGGATTACCGGGAAAGACGCTCTTGATCTTCATGAAAAAGAATTCGCTATCCCGGTAACCATACGCCATACGCTTGATCACCTTTATTCGATTGTTTATTCCTTCCAACT